>CAKZZD010000010.1 GCA_937886715.1 uncultured Bacteroidales bacterium
GGCGGTCGTCGTAGAGGGTGACGCCGATGATGTCCTCGAAACGCTCGTTCAGGTCACCGTCATAGGGATGGTAGACTCGGCCGGGCAGCGGCTCGACGCGCTCGATGCGGTCGAGGGCGAAGTTGAGGATTTTGCCCGTGTCGGCGGCGGCACAGATGAGGTACCAGCGGTGGTTGTACTCGCGGAGCATGTAGGGGTGCACCACCACGCTGCGGTGCTCGTCGGGCACGTCGAAGACATGATAGTGCAGGTCAATCACCACCCGATTGGAGATGAGGGTGAAGATCTGCCCCAGCAGGGTGCTGTCGCCAAGCGGATTTTTGGTGAAGGAGATGATCTGGCGCGACGGACGGATGTCGAGTCCGACACGCAGGGCCTCCAGGCGGTCGAGGTGGGGCAGCCCGTCGAACTGGCCGAGCAGCTTCATGGCTTCGCCGAGGATCTGCTTCTCGTCATCTTTCATCTTCTGCTGGTAGCTAGGGCGGGAATGCGGGAATGCGGGAATGCGGGAATGTGTTAATGCGTTAATGTGTTAATGCGTTAGGGTGTTAATGCGTTAGGGTATTAATGCGTTGGGTCGCTAGTGCGGGAATGCGGGAATGCGTTAGTGTGGGTTTCGGCTGCAAAAGTACATTTGGGCGACGAAGCCTATTTGCGTGCAAAGATACAAAAAAAGAATCGAACCGGCAAAACCATCTTGTGTCAGCCGCAGAACAAATGGCACGGACGCTGATTCCGGCTGCCAAAGCGCAACTGTCTGGCACAATCGGTTTTTGCATTGGACAATGTTACGGTCGGGCCCGCGTCACAGCTCGAATGTCAGCACCTCGCAGTTGCCCAGGGCATAGGTGGCGAACTCTTCGTTGTCCATCGGCACGAAGTGGCTGGTGAACACGCGGCAGATGCCGTTGTGGGCCACCACCAGCGCATCTTCGCCACGCGCCTTCAGCTGTTCGATGAAAGGATACACACGGGCGGCCACATCTAGATATGACTCCCCTCCTTCGTAGCGCTTGAAATATTTGCGCTTCTCCTCTTGGTACTCGGCGTCGGTGCGGACGCAGCCCTCATATTTCCCGAAATTCATCTCGTTCAGGCACTCGCGCACCTCGAAGCGGCAGCCTTCGTGTCTGTCGGCCACAGCCATGCCCGTGACCATCGCGCGCTGCAACTGCGAGGTGTACACCACATCCAGATGCACCCCCGCCATCCGCTCCGCCAGCTCGACAGCCTGCTGCCGTCCCCGATCGTTCAGCGGCACATCTGTCATCCCCTGCACACGGTCCTCCTGGTTCCAGAGGGTCTCGCCGTGCCTTGTAAGATATATCTTCATTTTCTGTAATTGCTTCAATCACCACACCTTCCGGCCATGGCCGAAACGTTTTTCAGCGTGCAAAGATACATCAAAAATCCCTTCCCGCCAAACGTCGCCTCCAACCTCAACGTCCCCACCCTATTATCTCCCACCTACGGCAGGAGCGTGGCCCAAGCCGGCCACAACACTTTCTCGGGTTTCATCCCCGAACTCCACTTCCGCCAAAAAGTATACAGAAACTGGACTATACACATTGTCAGCAACTACTGGCATCGCGATGCCGACGAGATAGACCTTATCGCCGTCGACGAGGCCGACAAGCGTCTTGTCATAGCTGAATGCAAACGTCGGTCCAAACGCATAGACCTTGACCTGCATCGAGAGAAAGCTCGCGTTATAGACTCCAAACGCCGTCGCTGGCAGGTGGGATAACGCGCCCTGTCGCTCGAAGATTTACAACTTGCTTTTTGTTTTACTCCCCCTTTACTCAAAAATTAATCAAACTTTGCCACGGTCCGTGGCAAGCCTATGGTAACACCGGTATTCCTTCGGAGAAGGCTTACCCTCGTCTTGTTGTGATATTGAAGAATCCTTTATCGGAACGTTGCGTATGATTGGTGTCCCGATAGCCTTTGCCTATTCGGGGGCCTTTATGTGGCTTATGCGTAAAGTCCAGGATCTGTATGGCAAGGGCCAATGCCCCACCCTGCCGACACCACCGCATGCCGCAATCGGCACACATCTTCCACGCAGCGCAGCATACGGCTTCATCCACGACATCACCTTCAACTATGGTGCTCTTTATGACCTCCCATAGTTAATACCGGCCGAATTCACCGCACAACTCGAACATACCCCCCCGCCTGCGAAACCTCATCCACGGCAGCCGCAACACCCTGCCCAGGCACATGGGCATCATCGGCGCATACCTGAAGAAGCATCGGCAAAAATGTCGCTGGGACATCCGACCCGGCATTCCGGTCAATCAGCCGGCATGGCCCGATGATGATGCGGCGGTCGTCGGCCACCTGTCTTTTCCTGCTGGCGGATAGCCTTTTCGATTGCGTTTTGGCGGTTCGGGAGAATTATCGATTCACATCTCCAGGAACACCGGCGTGCCTTTCACATGCTCGGGGTGCGAGGCCGCGACCTGCTCTATCAGGCTTTGGCCGGTTGGCTCCTGCACGCTCAGCGACGATTCCTTCAGCCGGAAGGTCATGTAGGTCTTGCCGGGCTTACGGGTGGGATAACCCGTCTCCTTCAGCTGTGCGCCACTCATCTCCGCGCACGACACGATGTCGTATTCCTTCTGCCTTTCGGGGTGATTCACATCGTAGAGCACCAGGTGCGACGTCCGTCCGAACAGCGCCGTCTCGCCGCTCATCGACCCCTTGCGGGCACCCAAGCGGATATTGTATAGCCCCTGCTGCTCGATCCAATCCAGATGCTTGCGGTCCTTGTAGCAGCCCACGAGGATGGTGCCTGTGCCCCCCGCGGGGTACAATTCGTAGTCCCAGCGGTAGCATTCGTAGCCCTCAGCTGCCATGGGCAGCATCTCCCCCTCGTCGTCGATGGCGGCGTAGGGGCGTATGTCGTGGTGCTGCGGAATTAGGTCATTTTCTTTGAAGTTCTCCACCTGCTCCATCACCTCGCGGAATACCTCAGGAGTGTACTGTGGGGGATAGCCATTCTTCACAAGGCAAATCTTGATATCCAACTTCAGTTGTTCCCTTACCCTGTCATTGTTTAGCCAATCTGCAAATGAAGACTTGGCATCGATTATCTCGCGTATCTTGCAGGCTAAATTTTTGCACTTCTCATTAATTACGATGCCATCTATTTCCTTGTCTTCGCCATAGACGAAGTTGTTTTTGTCTCTCAGATGAATCAGAATGTCATAGAATGCTTTCTCCTCGAATGTGAGGCCCAATTTGCGGAAACTCTCCCTGTCGGCTTGCATCCCTTTGAGGATGTTCAGGGCTTGCTCCGTCGCCTTTTGAATGATGCTTTCTGCTGTCTCTTCTTGTGTCGCTCCGGCTTCCTGTTCAGAAAGGAACTTGCGTCTTTCGTGGTACTCTTTGATGGTTGCCTCCAGCATTTCTTGGAATTTCTTCGAGGCTATCTGGTTGGTCTTCCCATATTCGGAAATCTGGTTGCGGAGAATCTTGACAAGCATCTCCAACTTGGAGGCAGGCATTTTGATGTCAGACAATCGCTCGGTAAACTCGGGGCCAAAGATGTCCATCTCTTCGCCATCTTCAAGAATGCTCTCCACATTGTTGTACTTCAGGGCTTCCTCCACCATCTTGGCCACACGCCTGTTCATGGTGTCGGTGTCTGGTGCATCTGTGCCATTCATCTTATACACCATACCCGCTATGGCCATAAAACATTGTGCCAATGCCGACTCTTCTTCGTCGAGTTCGCCAGAGGGTTGACAAAGGTCATAGGCTTTTCGCATTCTCCTGACGTATTGCAGGAAGTATGTCTTGAAGCCCACCTTCTTTGTCTTCTTTCCGTCATTGCTTTGGGTACTGAAACTCTCGGTCGACTTGAACACCTGTTCTGCAGCCTTCGCCAGAAGAATGTAACGCGTGGCAGGATCGGTATTGACATCGAGGAAGGGCGTCAGGTCATAATCTTTAAAGATGTTTTTCAAAACATCCAACAGCTCACGGAAGAGGAAGGTGGCTTGCTCAATATCGTCCTTTGTGAGTGCCACCGAGTTGTCGCCGCCATACATCTTCCGCGCTTCCATCATCTGGTCGCGGATGCCGATGTAATCCACGATCAAGCCATACTCCTTGCCGGGATATTTGCGATTGGCACGACTGATGGTTTGTATCAGCGAGTGCTTCTGCAAAGGCTTGTCGTTGTACATATAGGTGAGGCATTCCACATCGAAGCCTGTAATCCACATATCGACCACAATGACGATGCGGAAATTGGATTTCTCCTGCTTGAAAGCAGCATCCAGCTTGTCCGAGCGTTCGTCGTTCTTCACTCCGCCCAGATAGTTGTACATCCCCTTCTCGTCGTTGCTGCCCACGCTGGCCACCATAGCGATGGTGGGCATCTTCTCCAATTTCTTCAATTCTTCGGGTGTCGCGACAACTCCTTCCGGTGTTTTGCGCTCCACAAACCATTCTGGATAGTGCTCCTTGAATCTCAACAGCAGATTGTAGGCAATCTCGCGCTTAGAGCAGACAATCATGGCCTTCTGCACCCTGTCGGGGTCGTTGGCCACAGAGGAGACATAATGGTCGTGGATGTCTTTGGCCAATCTGTCCAAGCGGTCAGGTTCGCCCAATATCACCTCCAACGAGCTCATGGCCTTTTTGCTTTTGGCGATGTCTTCTTTCGTCGAACCTTCTTCAGCGCACTTGGAATAGTAAGCCTCTATCTCTTTGGCTTTCTCTGCGTTCAGCAGAACCTTTGCTATTCTTGGATGATATTTGATGGGCACGGTGATGTTGTCCGCAACGGCCTGATCCATCGTATAGCGGTCTATCTCATCGCCGAAGGTCTGGTAGGTCTCTGCAATAGGGGTGCCGGTAAAGCCCACGAAGGTGGCATTAGGCAACGCCTCGCGCAGCACGTTGGCGTAGGGCTTGGAAATCATGGCCTTCATATTCTCGTCGGCATCGTCGCTGAACTTGATGCGCTTCGAACCCTCTATCTGCGTCCGGTGAGCCTCGTCGCTGAAGCAGATGATATTGGAACGAGTGTTGATGAGCCCGATGGGGTCGTCCTTGCGGTCGCAGAATTTTTGGATGGTACAGATAAAGAAACCTCCGCTCTCGCGTGCCCCCAGTTCTTCGCGTAGTTTTCTGCGGCTCTTTACCACCGACACTTCGCCCAATCCCAGAAACTCGGTACTCTTGGTGAACAGTTTGGCCCCCTGCTTCTGAAGGTCGTCCCTATCTACTATCATCAATATGGTGGGTGAACCTATCTCCTTGGTGCATCGGAGCGAGAGCTGGCGGGCGAGGAAAGCCATCGTGTAGGTCTTTCCGCACCCTGTGGCCCCGAAGTAGGTGCCACCTTTGCCGCTTTTGGTCTTGACCGATTGGACGATGCTCTCCCTCAGCAAGCGGGAGGCGAAGAACTGCGGATAGCGGCAAACAATCTCCTTCTCGTCGCCGTCGTAGTTCTCGTCCTGGAAATAGACATAATCGCGGAATATCTCCAAGAAACGTTCGGGACGATAGACTCCCTTTACCATCGTCTCCACCTCCTCGAAAGGCATGGTCGAGACCTTGTCGCCGTCTTCCACCCTGCGCCATGCGTAGAAGTGTTCGTAAGGGGTGCGGACAGTTCCGAGACGAGTCTTTACTCCATCGCTGATGCAAGCCAAGGCGCAATAGTGCAACAGACTGGGAATGTCGCGCCAATAGCGTATGTTGATTTGCTCCCAGGCATCCTCAATGGTTGCATTGGCGTCGGCGGGATTTTTCAGCTCTATCACGCATACGGGCATACCGTTCACATAGAGTAACACATCGGGCCGACGGTTCTTCGTAACCCCATTATTGATATAGTCAACAGTGAATTGGTTGACAACGCGGAAGATGTTTTTCTCGGGATTTTCAAAGTCTATAAGGTTGACCGTCGTTGGCTGACCGTCTTTGTTTATGGCAGGCAGGCCATCCACCATCCATTTATATACCTTATGCAAGGTGGCAAAATCAGTGTCGGCCCCCACCAACCTGACGTTGTCGGCTATTCTTTGCAGCTCATCCTCCTTCACATCCTCGTGGTTGTCCTTCAGAAACTGAAGCAGGTCGTCCATATTCAGCACCTCTTTTCTGTTGGCTCTGGATATAGAGTCACCAAACAGATATTGCCATCCTTCTCTTTCCAAGAAGATGATAAGGGCGTTCTCATAGTCGCTCTCTACGAAATGGCCGTCCACTTGTTTCAGTTTTGGTTGCGCCATAATACTTTGATTAGTTTTGAAGTGAACCTTTAATAAGTATGGGACAGAGATTGTTCAGCTGTTCTTTTAATTGAGAAGCAATGCGTTGACGCTCGATATAACACTTATGAATGTTGACTATCTCGCGTTGAACAGATATGTCTGGGATTGGTATTTCCACATCGTTCATATCATCCATCGTGAACACCTCTCTTGCACTTCCCCAAGAATTAAAACGTGCATAGCGGTCGAACTCAGGACGGTCGAAGAACATAAAAAGGTATTCTGGTAAAAGTTTTGATGTATCTTTACTCTTGAAAGTAGTATATATGGAAGATACTAATAATGGCTCTTCTCCACGATTCAAAGCAATAGCCATCTTATCACCTCTCCTTGAAGTGTCAGGAACATATACAAAAGTGTTTGCTTCTACAACCTTGTATGATGTAAGACTGACACCATTCATGTCAGCCTTGGTATCAATAAATGATTTCTCTGTTGATATTCCTTTAACGCTATTAAGTTTTAATTGGTCATCCACATTTCTTTTTTCATATTGTTCAATGAACTTTCCAATTTTCAATTTTTCATTTTCGGCTTTCAATTTATCCATAAACCCATCACAGACGAGTTTCAGATCATCCACTTTGCTTTGGTAGGCGGCGAGGTTGTTTTGGAGCGACAGATAAACATTCACGTATTTGCGTTGCTGCTTAATGTTTGGGAGAGTGATATCTATGTCACAGAAATCTTCCCATGAGAAAGTCTCTCGAGCACTGCCCCATGAATTGAAACGGGAATACCTGTCAAACTCTGGACGGTTGAAAAACATGTAAAGGTATTCTGGTAATAGTAAGTCTTCTCGAAAGATTCTAAAGGTAGTGTATATTGATGAAATAAGAACTGAGCCCACTGAACTATTAAAAGCTAGCGCAATTTTGTCACCTCTTCTAGAAGTGTCAGGCACATATGAAAATTCACCATGATTTACTACTTTGTATAAATCAAGAGAGACGCCGTCCATATTTGCCTTAGTGTCAATAAAACATTTCTCAGTAGAGATGCCTTTAACACTATCCAATGAATATCTACCCGAATAATTTCTCTCATCTGTTATTTCGATGAGCTCCCCCAATTTGTACTTCTTCAATCCCATAGTGCTATTCTTGGTTTAGTTTTGCCTCGATTTCTTCAATGGTTGGAATGGTTTCTTCCACTGGCAGAAATTCACCCTCAAGTTGGGGGCAAATTGAAGTTTCTTTTAACGACCTGTATTCTTTGTCAATGATGGTTATTGCCTTACTCATAATTTGTGTCCCTTCTTGTTAGTTGCAAACTTCAATTTCTTACCCCTCCTTTACAATTTCCCAGTGGCCGTATCGTCTGCCGCCCACTCGTTTTATCTTGTTGTCTTCCTGTAACCTGTTCATATATCGCACCAGCGTTCTTCTGGGGATTCCGAGGGTGTTGGACAGATTGTCCATCGTGGCTGACGGCTCAGCACGCAAGGCTTCCATTATCCTTAGTTCCATAGTGCCATCCATAGTGCCTTTCTGTTTGGCACTATGAGATTCATCGCCCATACTATGCTTGTACTCCTCAATCTGTTTCAGCAAATTGTCACAATGATGCTGGAGCATGAAGGTCTTGAACGTCTTTGAATCCTCTGCTTCTTCGCTTTGTTCAAGGGAAGAGATGTATTGCTTGCGTTTCTCTTTCTTCACTATCGACGGCACTACGCCAAACTCGTATTGTATCATATTCATCACTAGGCGGCTCATTCGCCCATTGCCATCAGCCCAAGGGTGAATGTTCACAAGCCGGTAGTGGGCCTCGAAGCTCAAGCCATAGACGGCTTCAACATCTGCGACATTTAAGTTTTTCCGTTCAGTATTGAGCCAATGACAGAATTCCTGAAGCCTACCGGGTACCTTCTGATACGACAGATATGACCTTCCACCTATTCCGGCACTCACATTCAAAAGTCTCAACTCACCTTTTGCAGCAGAGAAACGACCCAACATGGTGTTGTATTCCGACCCCGTGTTTTTCATCACCAATGCCGAGAGGCCGCACAGCAGCTCCACCGTATAGTCGGTATGTTCGCGTGCATAGACAATGCTCTGCTCGTAGGCGGCTTTCAAATCGAGGTTCATCATCTGCTCAATTAGGGGTTTCTGTGCACCGATGCCTTCGTCGAACAGCAGGCGGTTCTCTATCTCCGTAACCGTCGAGCCCTCGATGGCGGTGGAGTGGGTAATGATGGAATAGAGATAGTATTTGGCGTAATCTATCTGCTCTCCTATGCCAAGTCGTTTGAATTCTTCAAGAATGGCGTTGATGTCCTTCATAACGAGTACTCCTTTCTAATTGATGCTATATCCAATACCCTTAAACGCCTCTTCGAGCATCTGCTGCGATTCTTTCTCCCTCTGCATTAGGTCTTTCATTTCCTTTTGGATGCGTGCCATCTCCTTGGGATAGTCTATTTCCAGATCGTGGTCGATAAACTCAATATACTTGCTCGGCACCAACGTCCAGTTGTTCTGTTCAATCTCCTCGATGCCTACGCTGCGGTACAGTTCTGGCTCCTCAAAATGTGTGCCGTCGGTACCGACACTCTGCCATTGATGATAGAGGTCTGCCACGCGCTGAATCTGTTCGGTGACGAGCTGAACTTTTTTCTTCTGTTCGCCTTTCACCGGGTTTTCCGTCCAACGGCGCAGGTCCATAAAGAGGATTTCGTTCTCCCGGTTACGAAGCTGCCGACCATGATATTTGCCACCTTTCTTGTTCTGGTTCAGAATCCAGAAGGTGACGCTGATATCAGTCGTAATAAACAGCTCCCTCGGCAGAATGATGATGGCCTCCACCTTGTCGTTTTCTATCAGTTTCTTTCGAATTTCGAGGGCATCGGTATCGCCAAGGGCGCCGTTGGCCAACAGGAATCCGGCTACACCCGAAAGGGGTTTCAGGTGCGACAGCATGTGCAGAATCCAGGCGTAGTTGGCGTTGCTCTCAGGTGGGGTGGCATAGTCAGTCCAGCGCGCGTCGTTCTTCAGATTCTCGTTCCACCAGCCTTTCAGGTTGAAGGGCGGATTGGCCATGATGTAGTCGAAATAGAGTCCCTTGTGCAGGTCGTTGGTAAAGGTGGAATCGCTCTCCGGGCCCAGGTTGTGGCTGATGCCTCGCAGGGCGAGGTTCATCTTGGCCAGCCGGTAGGTGGCAGCCTCCTTCTCCTGCCCATACACGTTGATGCGGCTGATGTCGCCCTGCTTGGCCTTCACCAGTTCTGTGCTCTGGATAAACATGCCGCCCGAGCCGCAGCAGGGGTCGTAGAGCGTTCCGTCGAACGGCTCAATAACGGTGGCTATCAGCTGCACCACATCGTGGGGCGTATAGAACTCGCCCTCCTCCTTCGTGGCATTGACGGCAAACTCCTTCAGGAAGTATTCATACACACGGCCTATCAGGTCTTTCTCTTCGCCAAAGGCCTTATGGCTGATCTTGTTCACCTCGTCCACAATCTTCTTCATGTCGTTGGCTCCCAGGTTGCGCTGGGTGAACGTACCCTCCACGAAGCAGCCCTTCAGCGTGGGGTTGGTTTCTCCGATGCTGCGCAAGGCAGTGTCAAGTGCCACATTCAGCTGCGGTGCCGCCGTATTGATGATGGTCGACCAGCGGGCTTCTACGGGCAAATCGAATGTGCCGTCGGCAAACGTGGCGTCATCGAAGAACGCCTTGATGATCTCTTCGTCGTCTGGGTCCAGCCCTTCGTCAATCAGTTTCTGTCGCAACACTTCCACGCCGTCTTCGTATTTCTCGCCGATAAACCGGAGGAATACGAGGGTCAGCATCATGTCACGTTTTTCAAAGAACGAGCCAGAGTTCTTGGCCTGCCTTAATATGTCTCTGCACTTGAACAGTATGTTGTCAAGATTCAGTGAGTCTTCTTTTATAATTGATCGTTTGGCCATTGCAATAGTACAATAATTTATATAATGTGACTGCAAAGGTACGAATTTTTCGCCATATGGCAAAATTCCTCCTCCTCAGGCCATGAGCGACTGGCGGCGGATGCTCATGCGAGCTTTCGACTGACGTTATCCGCTATGCCATAACTACATGGCGGCTGCCTGCACCCGGTTGTTAATAAGTCGCACTCTGAGGTTGATGTATTATTCGTACCTCTGCATCACGATTTTTGTCGGATTCATTATCATTTATTTCACGGATACTCAATATCATAAAACTATGGCAGAGGCTTATTTTGACCTTACGGAGCACATGCTGATGATAGCCAGCGCACGGCAGGAGCTGGAACAGGAAAATCAGGTTTTGGGCAGCGGCAGCACCGGCGAAGACGGCTTCAGCGAGGACTAATCCCAACGAAGGCTAATTCCGCCACAGCCTCCGCGCTGTTAATACCCAACTTTCCAGCCTCGTAAGCCAGCTGGTTAAGCTGCTCACGGCTGGTGCGGGTGTCCATCTTCTTAAACGCCTCGTTCAGCTTCTCCACCTGCTCGTGAGTAAGGCCCGTGGTCTTCATCACGTCGGCATACACATCATCGAGAGCTGCAGCATCCTTGGCCAAGTCTTTCAGTTTGCCAACTCCTAAGTCAGCCATCTGGAAGATAGATTGTACACCCATAATCATGTTAGAGTAGTCAGCCAGCTTGGTGCGGGTTTCTTTCCAGCTGTCACCTAATCCTTGTACAGCCTTTTTTTGTTCGTTGATAACACTATTAAGTTCTTTAATCTTCAACGAGGTTCGAATATACTCTTCGCTACCTATTGTTGCATTACGTTGCTCTGTTTTTAATTTTGCCAATTCACCCTCGAGTGACTTTAGCGTGCTTTCAACTTCTCTTCCGTTGATATATATTGTAACCCTTCTATTAATACTTTGTGTCATAATCCATCAGAATTATGGCACAAAAATACGTAGGGTGAACAAATAAAGCGTGGACAGGGATTATATACCTATGGCGGCCATCCAGGACGGGCGCCTGTTATCCTCTTCCGTGTCGTCCGTAATAGCCGTATCCAGAAGCCCGTTCTCTTTAGCCTCGTCGTAGGTCATTCCCATTATCCTAACCTTCATAGGATCCAAGTCAAGATAGCCATTGGCTTTGGCTTCTTCAAACGTCAAACCGAGGATTTCGTTGTCTTTTTCTTTTATGTCTATTGTTCTTGCCATTGCGTTCCTCCATCCTTTTTTTATTTAGTACTATTCACCCATCCTTTCTTGTACGTGGGGTGTCAATTATCAATGTCAATGTCCTCTTTTTAAGCAATTCACAACCTCAGTATCCACGAATGTCTTCATGATGGCCTCCGCCACCATAACTGACTACCTTTTCAAAGTATGTGTTGGAAAAATCTGCGCCGTCTGTAATAGCTCCCTCAATATCGGCCATAAACAGATCGGCACCGTGGAAATCGGTATCGGTAAGGTCGAGGTCGCGCAGATCGGCGAACATCAACTCCTCATACGACAAATCGGCACCCGCCAGCGTCTCCAGCTCCGGGTATTCCTTTATCAGGTTGCCGTCTATGTCGTAAATCCTTACCACTTTTTTTATCTCCTTTCTTGTCTGTTTAGTCCGCCCGGGCGTGCATTTCTTGCACTTTGTCGGCAAACTGCCGCCGCACAACGCTCATCAGGAGTGTCAATTATCAATGTCCTCTTATTCGCACTGCAAAGATACAATTTTTTTCAATTCCGACAAAAAGTAGCCACTCGGCGCACCCTAAACGACATTGCTACCGCAACGCACATGGGCCATTCTTGCGCCACGATTTTTATCGAAAAACGATAAAAAACCGCCATTTTTAACACTTTTGCAAACCGCTCGTTTTCAATATCTTCTCCTTATCATCTCCTACCCAACTCCTACCCAACACCTACTATGGTAGGAGATGGGTAGGAGTTGATAGGGTGTTGGGCTGTAGAAGTCAGGCAGTTAGGGTGTTTTTTCACTTGAATGGGGTCAATAGGCGGCAGCAGGGGGCTTGGAGAGGGGGTGCTGGGGACGGACAAGGCGGGGCGTGAGGAAAAAAAATGGGCTCCGGTTGGAGAAAATGTCGTATCTTTGCAGCCGTAAACAGATGGGCCTGTATGCAAGAAAACATCTGTGAAACAGCTTGGTAGAGCCGAACTCCACATACTTTATTTGTTGCACTTTTAGGAAAGAAAGGATTCCTGATGAAGAAGAAAAACATGCGGGGCTTGACTCTGGCTATTCTGTCGATCAGCCTGCTCACCGTGATGGCGGGTGCCGCGATGGCGCCGGCGCTGGGGGCGGTGAAAGACCATTTCCACGAATGCAGCGCGATGACGATACAGCTGATCGTCAGTCTGCCGGCGCTGTTCATTATCGTGACCACCTTTGCCTTCCGTCAGCTGTGCCGCTGGATGAAGACGCGGACGCTTGCGTTGGCGGGGCTGGCGCTGTATGTGGTGGCGGGTGCGGGCGCCTACCTGGTGGACAACATCGCGCTGCTGCTGGTGCTGCGGGCGCTGCTGGGCATCAGCGTGGGCATGGTGATGCCGCTGTCGACGGGACTGCTGAACTATTATTTTCCGCCCGAGAAGCAGTCGCGCCTGATGGGGCTGTCGGCTGCGATGAACCAGCTGGGCGGCGTGGTGGCGACGATGCTGGCGGGCGTGCTGGCGTCGGTGCAGTGGAACTATGCCTTCCTGGTGTATCTGGCAGGGCTGCTGGCGATGGTGCTGGTGGCGGTGTGGCTGCCCAACGAGCGGCTGATGGCCGAGGGCAGCCGCGTGAAGGCGTCGACGCTGGTGAGGTTCCACCCTTCGGTGACGGCCATGTTTTTCATCATGCTGCTGTTTTTCGTATATCCGACCAACTTTGCCCTGACGGCGCAGGCACAGGGCGTCTCGCCATTGGCCACGACGCTGATCATGGTGCTGCTCGACGTGGTGGCGTTTGTGGTGGGGCTGTATTTCGCGCGGCTGATGAAGCGTTTCCGCCGCCAGATGAAATATGCCGCGCCGCTGTTTTTCCTGGCGGGCTTCGCGGTGCTGTCGTGGGGAGTGGGGGCGCCGGCAATGATAGTGGGATCGGTGCTGATAGGCGTGGCCAACGGTGCCGGCGTGCCGTATGTGAACACCATAGCGAGCATCAAGGCGGGCCGCGAAGCGTCGACGACGGTGATGCCGCTGATTTCGGCAGCGCTGTACCTGGGCCAGTTTGTGTCGCCGCTGGTGGTGCGGCCGCTGGCCGACGCGCTGGGCACGGTGAACGCGCCCTACGTGGTGGCGATGGGTATCGGGGTGCTGTTTCTGGTGCAGGTGGTGCTGACGCGGCGGCATCATGCGCTGCCGCCGCAATAAATCAGTACATGGTGGCGATGCGGTAGAGGATCTTGCCCATCTTTTCGCCCACGGCGTTGTTGCTACACTCGTGGCCGTTGCTGATGATGGCCACGGCGAGGGTTTCGCCATGCGCCGTGGTGATGTAGCCGGCATAGGCTTTCACGCCGTCCATAGAGCCGGTCTTCAGCCTGACGGTGACGTTTTTGGGCAGATTGGGAATGAGGTTGCGCACGGGGCCGCTCTCCCCCACCTTGGCCAGCGAATGGCAGAACTCGTCGTAGAAAGGCTCGCGAGCGATGGCCATCAGATAGCGGCACACGAAGTCGGCCGTGACGTGGTTCAGCCGTGACAGACCGCTGCCGTCGACGATGCGCACGCCGCTATAGTCGAGGTTGCGCTCCTTGAAATATTCGGTGACGGCGCGTGAGCCGTTCTCGAAGGTGCCCTTTCCAAAGCGTGCGTAGCCAAGATATTTGAAGATGCTTTCGGCATAGACGTTGTTGCTGGTCAGGTTGGTGTATTGGGCGATAGTGTAGTAGTTGCTGCTGTAGTAGTCGAGCACGGGGCGGAGGCTGTCGGGGGCGGAATAGACCTGCATCGAGTTGGAGGAGATGCTGATGCCGTGGGTGCGCATATAGGACGAGAAGAGGTCGGCACAGTTGCGTGCGGGGTTGGGCATGGCGCCGCGCACGGCGAAGTCGTTCTTGCCGGCGGGCACGGTGCCGCGGTAGAGGCGCTCGTTGTTGAAGGGGCTGCCGTAGATGGTCACATTGTCGCCCGAATTCTCGGCGCCGGTGGTGACCTCGGAGGTGCCGTGGATGTTGAGATTTTTGGGATGGATGCGGACAGAGGAGGCCGGATAACCGATTTTTTTGCCGGGGTTGAAATAGACGAAATACATGTTCTCGTGGAAGTTGAGGCCGCTGACGCCGGCACCGTAGTAGTTGCCCAGATCGCCCCACTGCCAGGTGTCGTGCAGGGGCTGCTCGTCGAAGATGGAGGTGTTGAAGCACACGCGGCCGTCGACACGCTTGATGCCCTTCTTCTTGAGGGCGGTGGTCCAGCCGCTGAACAGCGAGTCGGGCGTGGTCTGGCGATAGCGGTAGGAGCCCAGCAGGGGGTCGCCGCCGCCGGTGATGTAGATATTGCCGTGGAGCACACCCTCGCGGTCGATGTTGCCGCGGATGCCGATCTTGGTGTTGAAGCGGAAGTCGGAGCCCAGACGGGCGAAGCCGACGCCGGTGGTGAACAGCTTGTTGACCGATGCCGGCACCATCGACATTTCGCCGTTGTAGGCATATAGCATGCGCCCTTGCGTCACGTTGTAGACGCATACCGAGAAAGTGCCGTGGCGCATGCCGCTCTCGCGGCGCGTCTCGGAGATGAGCTTCTCGAGGTCGGCGGTGGTTTGCGCGCCGGCGACGACGCTGCACATCAGGACGAGGGTGAGCAGAATTTTCTTCATATCTGTTTGAGGCTGTTGTTGATTGATTCAATATTGTCGAGCAGCGCGTCGCGGCCGTAGCCGGTGAGCGACGAGGTGAGGAACATCGGGGGGAGGGGGTCCCACGACGATGCCAACGCCTGTTTCATGGCCTTGATGTTGGCCATCACCTCGCGCTGCTTTTCCTTGTCGGTTTTGGTGAAGACGATGGTCAAAGGGATGCCGTTGGTGCCCAGGAACTCGATGAAATCGAGGTCGATGCGTTGCGGGGGGATGCGGCTGTCGACCAGCACATAGACGTTGGTGAGCGCCGCACGGTGCAGAAAATATTCGCGCATCATGGTGCTCCAACGCTCGCGCGACGACTTCGACGAGCGGGCATAGCCGTAGCCGGGCAGGTCGACGAGATACCACTCCTTGTTGATGAGGAAGTGGTTGATCAGCTGCGTCTTGCCCGGTCTGCCGGAGGTCTTGGCCAGTCCCTTGATGCCGGTGAGCATGTTGATGAGCGACGATTTGCCGACGTTGCTTCGTCCGATGAAGGCATATTCGGGCAAACCGTCGGTGGGGCATTTGCGGTAGCTGGGGCTGCTGATGCAGAATTCGGCGCTGGAGATTTTCATCTGTCGGAGGGGTGTTTAGTCGTGTTTGGTGCGCTTGGCGGCACGGCGCTCCTTGCGTTTCTCGAGCAGGGTTTCGTGGGCCTGGTTGATGCGTTCCTTCATGGCCTTCAGCTCGAGCAGGGTTTCGGTCTCGTCGTCGGAGCTGTTTTTCCACCACGGCAAGCGACGCATGTCGATCTTGAACAGACGGCGACGGTCGAGCTTCTGGTTCTTCTCCTCGTAGCTTTCCATATATCGGCTGCGCTTGTCGGGGAAGATGTCGCTGAGGGTGATCAGGATGCCGGTGTCGGTGGTGCCGGCGAGATGGTGGTTGGGGCAGGTGCCGAACGAGCGCATCGTGGACGAGAGGTTCATGTAGGCATTGATCAGCGGCGGCACGGTGCTGCCGTATTCACGCACGGAACGCAGCAAGATCTGGTAGTCCTCCTTGTAGTTACGGCCGTTGAAATGCTTCACCAGCTCGTTGTAGTCGGTGCCGATGCTGACCGACTCGTAGGGCCACACCAGTCCGTCGCGGTCGGGGAAATGCTTCTGGTAGAAATACATGATCAGGTCGCGAGCCCTGGGGTCGAGGTCGCCGTACATGGTGATCTTGCCAAAGAAATAGCGTGTTTCGGGAATTTCGAGGGCAAGGGAGCCCAAGCCGTCCCACAGGTTGTCGAGGCTGTAGAGGCCCTTACGCAGGTTGTTGCCGGGCTGATAGGCCGGCTGCACGAAGGCGCGGCCCAACTCGACGGTGTAGGGCAGATAGTCGCGGATGAACTCCTCGCTGAACTGATACTGGTCGGCGGTGGGGGTGACGATGCTGCCGTCTTCGCGACGAAGCATATTGCAGCCATGGATGAAGCGGTAGGCGCCGACAATCTCCTCATCTTCGGGGCTCCATACAAAGAGCTGCTTGCAGCAGTAGGGGTCGTCCATCAGGTCGTATTCGTCGATGTCGACCGGCTTGCCGGTGCCGCCGCCTTCAGTGGCGAAGCTGATCTCGCGCAGGCGTCCTATCTCCTGCATGATATTGGGCGAGAGGTGGGCCGTGGTGACATAAATTTCCTTGTTGCCGTAGTTGCTTTTGCGGAGGAAATGCTTCTGCTTGAGTTCCTTCTTGATCAGTTCACGGTCGACGCGCGGGGCGATATAACTCAGGTCTGTCATAGTCAATGTTTTTTTTCGGGGTGGGCTGTTATCCTTTCAGCATGTCGGCAAAGTCGGCATCGGGGTTTTCGCGCAGGCGGTAGACGTGTTCTTTCACCAGCTGCGCCCATTGGGCGGCGGTGCGACTCTTGTCGAAGGTCTGCCACGGGATGGGCTTGCCGAAAACGATGGAAAAGGTTTTGCCGCGCTGGGCATACATCTCGGCCGGCAGCAGCGCCATCTCGAGGCTGAACTTGATGCCCAGCCGCTTGCGGATATTGGCGAGGGTATAGAAACGGTTACGGTTGCGGGCATCGGTGAAAACCGGCACCAGGTCGCGTTGATATTTCACGGCCTTCTTGATGAAGGTGGGCTTCCATTCCAGGTCCTGGATCACGCCGTGCTGGCGACGCGAACAGGCACCGGCGGGAAAGTAGAGCAGCACCGTCGGGGCGGCAAAGGCCTCTTCCAGGTTGGCCAAGGCCTTGGTCTTGTTCACCTTGTCGATGGGCACGAACAGCTCGCGCAATCCGGGCAGGTAGAGCAGGAAGTCGTTCACCGGGAACTTGATGTCTTTTCGGCGTTTGCCCACGGCACCCATCAGCGCCAACCCGTCGGGGCCGCCAAGCGGATGGTTGCCCACCACCATAGGATAGCCCTCGAGCGGGATACGCTCGTCGCCGATGGTCTTCACGGTCACATGCAGATCCTGAGGGTCGGTGCCTTCCATGAATTTGTTGACAAAGTCGAGACCGAAATATTCGCGGTTCAGATAGATACCGTCGTTCAGCTCCTTCACATGCAGCAGCCGCTCAAGCAGCCGCACCGCCAACGGCGGCAACTTCACGCCCTTCGCACCGACCATGCGCTTGACGTCGATATAGTTTCTACCGATAACCTCTTTTTGCTGTTCCATAATCAGTTGCAAATATACATCTATTTACCAAAACCCGCGTCAGGGAGTTATAATTATTTTTCAACATTCAAATATATCTACTTATGTATCAGCCACAAGCAGCATCGCTCCCACCCTCCCCGCCCCTCTCGTCACTTTATTGTGAATTGGCCAACTGTTTGTCTGCCAGCCTTCGGGCCGACGACAATCATTCATATATCACCCTATCCGCCAAACCACGATGTACGACGAAAAAAAGCCCACGATGACGACAAGAATCGAAAAAAAGTATATCTTTGTAGCATGATCCGCTCAACGGAAAACACCATAAACGGCAATCATTCAGCACCATAACAACACCAATTGTATGAAAGAGAAAGACCCACTGCCCGCGCCGCGCCCCGCGCCTGTCACCGAACACCGCAGCATTTGGAAAAACCTGCTCTACACCTTCCTCGGTACTACCCTGTCCATCCTGCTGACATTCGGTTCCAGCCAGCTGATCCAGTCCTACCGCAAAGCCCAAGACCGCAAGATGTCGGCTCTGATGGTGATCGGAAATGTGGAGAAATTTGCCCGTTCGCTGGAGAGCATCTCCGTCCAGCTGGCCACACGCGACACGCTGGCTACACTGCTGCTCAACTTCCCCACCGACTCGCTTGACAATGAGCCCTATAACCAATATCTGCCGTCGATCGACATCGTCGGTTCGTTCTCAATGCTGACGCACGACAAGACTGTCGAGAGCGTCTTCTCCAACTCAATCGAGACATGGAAAAACATGGGCAGTTTCAAATTCATCGACAATGTCGGAAAATGCTTCGCCTCGATGAACACCATCGAGCAGGACTACAACGATTTCATCAACGGCTTCCACAGCATCCGCATGGACATCCTGCAGCATCCCGACCAACACCCCGGCGAGTCGGAATCGTCGAAGTATCTGTTGTCGACACAATACCGCGCCAATATGGCTCGCCTGCATGTGCGGTCGTACTATTACCGCTACCTTGCCCATTATTTCCGCTACCTGAATGAAATGAACATGAAGCTGATGAACATCTCGGAGAAAGATATGCTGCGCTTCATCGACGAGAACGAGAAGACCGTGGACATCGACAGCGACATTCCGCGCCAGCAGACGTTTGTCACGCCGGAAGTGAACCCCGACAGCATCTCCGACCCGCTCGGATGGATATCCAAACTGATGTAATGACCTAATGCCATGAAGCGTCTGTTCACACTACTGCTTTTCTTTATATGCCTTGCCGCAACAGGGCTGGCGCAGGAATTAAGAAACAGTAGCCACGCCGTCGTGGCGAAGATTGAACGCGACGGCACGGTGCGCGACAAGAGCAACTTCAAGGTAGGCCGCATCAACGACAAGGGCGAGGTGCGCGACAAAAGCAACCGTCTGATTGGCAAAGTTGAAAGTGATGGCACGGTGCGCGACAAGAGCAACTTTCGCATCGGGAAAATCGAAAGCGACGGTACCGTGCGCGACAAGAGTTCTTTTGTGGTGGGAAAGGTGGCTTCGGACGGCACCGTACGCGATGCTTCCAACCGCATCATCGGCCATGCCAAAGGCGTGCCCGTAAGGTACGCGGCGCTGTTCTTTTTCTTCGACCTGACGATGTAAAGGCAGGATGGCTCCGCATAGCGGGCGCTCCTTCTCCTAGCCTTTCCCTTCATACGCTTCAGCATGCCGGGCAGGGGGAGTCAGACCGTCCAGGACAGGAAACCAAAAGAGCAGGACCGATGTCCTGTTCTTTTCTGATGTTGGCAGCAGGGGAAAGATTGCGAGCATACAGCTGACTTCGTCTATGCTACTACACTTCGGAAGTGCCCGAACAAGTTCGGCATTTCTCTCAGCTTCCGTAGCTACCGCGTTCCGTTGAAAGAGGGGCTTACCTAAATCAAAAGTAAGCACCGCTTCGCGGCTCTTGTTTTTATGCTGACAATCCAGCCAGAAAGCAAACTTTCGCTGGGGTGTCAGCATAAAAAAAGCAGGACTGCCGTCCTGCTCACTTTTGATTTAGGTAGCGGGGGAAGGATTCGAACCGACGACCTCCGGGTTATGAGCCCGACGAGCTACCACTGCTCTACCCCGCACTCTCTTATTCCCTTGCGGAAATCGAGTGCAAAAGTACGAACATTTTCCGAATCCACCAAATATTTCTTACAACTTTTTTATTATTGCTTGATAATACGCCTGTTGTAGGAAGCGCTTGGACTGTCCACATGCACGTTGTAGGTTCCGGCAGGCAACGACCGAAGGTCAATTTCACCCCCTTGTCCAGGCATCTCTTTCCGCATCACCACACGGCCCATAGCATCATAGAGGATCACTTCGACGCGGTCATCACAGCCTGTCGAGATGTGCAATTTGCCGTCGGTGGGATTGGGCCACACCACCATTCTATTGTCATCAGCCGGATCAATGTCCAGATGGGATGTGTGACTCGTATCGCGCCACATGGCATAGAAAGTCTGAGCACTGTAGATCTTGACCACATCGCCTGGCCTATAGATCCGGGAGCGTTCGCTTTGACTCATGCTCCACCCGCGGAAGACATGATCCTCATAGGTGAAGTCGCACTCAGGCATGACGACCCCTTCCGCGGGGCAATATTGCTGTGCCATCACGCGCCCTTCACCGCCGTTGGGGTTGAAATAGGCGTTGTGCTTGTCAACGATGCTGACGTGCAGATGGAACACCGTGTCGAGATATTTGGCCGTGAACGAGGAGTCGTTATATATGCGGAAGCGGTAGTCGTGGAAAACATAATAGCGCGTACCCGTGCAGATGGTGTCGTAATAGTCCACCGTGTCGAAGGTTTCTTCCAGCGGGCGGATACCGAAGATGGCGCCCTGGTGGCGGTTGAAAGTATAGGTTGCATTGCCACCGGTGCCGCCAGCACGTGGAGCCAAGTCGTTGAGGGCATAGAATCCGTCGCCGTAGCCACCCCAACCCCAGTTGAAGTGGTAGCGCGACTGCGTGTCGGCTCCGTCGAGCACAAAAGCATGTCCGCCGGTGCTGTCGCTGCCATTGTAGTACATCGGCTGTCCCAGCAGCAGATTGGTGTCAACCATGGCGATCCAATCGCTGTCACTATATCCGGCGCGATCGCGGAACACGATGGTGGAAGAGTCGTATTTGAAGAACTCGTAGAAAGCATGTTCAGCACATGCCGAGGCCCAGAATCCGCACGACGAATAGGCTCCGCTGCCGCCGGCACCGGAAGTGCCGTACATCATGTCGACAGCCACGCCACAATGGAACGACAGCAGCGACACCGCATTGATATAGTTCGATGGCGACCCCAGGGTCAACAGGTTGGGCATATATTCCCAGATATAGGTGGTGTGACCAAAGTCAGCGCCGATGCCATACGTTGAAGTGCCGGCGCGGTAGCCGTTATATTCATATTCATGGTATCCGGTACCTGTCGAAGGATGGTTCCAGTATTTCATCACCTGGGCCATAGCCGTGGCCACGCAGCCCACTACTGTGCGTGCACCTGCAGCACTGTCGTAGGGACACAACTGGTTGAACGGGGCATCCTGATCCCAACGCGTCTGGCACATGGCCGGTATCGATGTCAGCATCAACGGCTCGGCAGGCACAGGGCTGGTGAGCAGCTGACGCCATTGGCGGAGGGCATTGTCTCCGGCAGTCAATCCCATCCGGGCCGCCTCGGCAATCTGGGCATTGTAGCCCGACAACCAGTAGCGGAGCTCAGGATTGATTTCCTCCTTCACCAAACGGCTGTCGAAGGAATAGGCCAACACAGGCTGCACACAATCGTCGGCCGCCACGATGATGAATCCGTCACCCTCGGCAGCCTGATACATGTGCATCATGGGGAAAGCGGCGCCTGCCACCATCGTCAGGTCAGAGGGGGCAACCGGCTTCACGCTGGCCGGGCGGTAGGTGTTCCAGAAATTGACTGCCACCTGCAATGTCGTCGAGGGCGACACTGGGTTGGCTTGTGCGGCAGAAAGGGAAATCAGCACCAAAATGCCGATGAGGATTCGCTTCATAAATCTAAAATACTGATATTATATTATTATTGTACCTATTTACTTTTTGTAGTTGGCGATGCCTTCGTTCAGCCAGCCCACAAACTTATCCACATCGCGGTCGTACTTGTAGTTCTCCTTCGTGAGGACCTTGCCGTCGGCATCAACGATCACATAGTAGGGCTGCGCGTTCATATTGAAGGCGGTCTTCTGGTAGTTGAGATTCTTGCGGCCGAGCGTCTTCAGCACATGGCCTTTCTGGTCAGTCACCCACTCGCTCTCGGGCAGCTCGATAGTGTTCTCGTCGGCATAGAGCGAGCACATGATAAACTCCTCGTTCAGCAGGCGCTTCACCTCGGGATCGGTCCACACATAGTGTTCCATCTCGCGGCAGTTGGCACAGGTCTTGCCCGTGAAATCGATGAACACCGGTTTGCCTTGTTGGCGGGCATAGGCCTTGGCCTCTTCAAGGTCGAAGAAAGCCTCGAAACCCAGCGGCACATGCAACTTGTCGGCATATTTGCGGTCGGCCGGCAACTGACCCACCTGCACGGTGCCAGCGCTGACGACAGGCGTGTTCTCGGCTACGATCTTTTCGATGTTGAAGCTTTGGCTCTCCATCGGCGGCAAGAATCCGCTGATGCCTTTCAGCGGGGCACCCCACAGACCGGGGATCATCCACACCGTGAACGACAGCACTCCGATGGCCAGGAACAGGCGAAGAGTGCCTATCTCCTTCACCTCGTCGTCGCCCTTGAAACGCAGCTTGCCGAGCAGATAGAAGCCCAACATGCCGAAGATGACGATCCAAAGGGCAAGATATACATCGCGCGGCAGGAGGCCCCAGTTGCAGTAGAGATCGGCCATCTGCAGGAACTTGAGGCCGAAAGCCAGCTCAAGGAACGCAAACGACACCTTGACGGTGTTCAGCCACGAACCGCTCTTCATGTTCTTCAGCGCCTGCGGGAACATGGCCAGCAACGTGAACGGCAACGCAAAGCCGATGCCAAAGCCCAGCATGGTGACCAGGCTCACCCAGCGGTCGGTGCTGGAGGTGGTAAGGCCCACCAGGGCTGCGCCCAGAATGGGACCCGTGCAGCTGAACGACACCAGCACCGTGGTCAATGCAATGAAGAACGGTGCCAGCCAGCCACCCTTGTCGGCCTGCTCGTCGCTGCTGTTGATCCATTTCTCAGGCATCTTGATCTCAAACAGTCCGAAGAAGCTCAGCGCAAATACGAAGAAGATGACGAAGAAGATGAGGTTGGGCAGCCAGTGGGTGCCGATGAAATAGAGTGCCTCGGGTCCGAAAATAAGGGCAAGCACGGCGCCCAGCACGGCAAAGATAAACACTATCGAGAAGCCGAAGAGCCAAGCCTGACGGCGGTTTTTGCGCTTATCATCGCTGTTGTGCATGAAGAAGTTGACGGTCATCGGGATCATCGGGAACACGCAAGGCGTGAACATGGTGAGGATACCACCGCCGATGGCCAGCAGGAATATCACCAACAGACTCTGCTTCTTCTTCTCGGGGACGGAGTCCTCGGCGGGCTCTTCCACCGTCGCCACCAGGCTATCCTGTCCCGTGGTGTCGGCCAATTCGGCCAATGCCGCGGCAGCCGTGTCGGCAGCCTCCGTCTCCTCGGCAGCCTCAGCCTTGGCGCCGGGCACCTTGAAGGCAAAATCGTGATCTTCGGGTGCTATGCAGCTGCCGTCGTTGCAAAGCTGGTAGCTGACCGTGCCCTTGACGGTGAAATCCTTATCGCTCAGGCGCTGTATCTTCTGTCGGAAGGCCACATTGCCGCTGAACGACTTGACCACACACTGGAAGATTTCGTCCTTCTCCTCGTGCGGCTTGGGTTCGGCCACCTTGCCAACACGCTTGTAGTCCTTGCTGTCGACGAAAGTGAATTCTATCGCCAACGGGCCGTTGGGATCGGTGTACTGCGAATAGAGATGCCAGCCGGGATCCAGCTTGGCGCTGAACACCAGTTCGGCCTCGGTGGCCGAGGTCTCTTTCACCGAGTAGGTCCATTTCACCGGGTCGAGCTGCTGGGCTTGGGCCACCCAGAGCAGTATGATGCCCGTCAGCAATAATGCCAGCTTCTTCATAGGAGTCGTCTTATTTCAGGTTGAACTTGATTTTTTTCTCGCCGCGCACGGTCTTCACGCCCACGATGTACATGCCCTTGGCCATGCGGTTGATCATGATTTTCTGATTGTGACGGTAGTTGGTGATGGTCTTCACCACCTTGCCTGCGCTGTTGGTGAAAGTGACCGTCGCCGTCGGGCTCTCGATCGAGATGGTGATGAAGCCGTCGTTCAGGTGGGGGTTGATGCGCACCTGCTCGGTGGAGGGACCGCTGCTCACGGGCGTCTCGTCGCTTTCGGCATTGCGCGAAGAAGGCACATCGGCCACGGGAGCCTGTTTCTCGGGCATGCGGAATCCGCTCAGGCGGGCCAGGCCCTTCGTGTCGTTGCCGAACCAGTGGTTGCCGTTCTTGTCGTTGATCACCTTGTAGATGTTGCCCGAAGGGATCAGGCAGTTCTTCGGGGTGAACACCGCCCAGCGGTCGACGCCGTCGAATACGGCAGCGCCGCTGTTGGTGGCTATCCACAACAGGCCGTCGGCATCGATGGCGATATCGTTGATCTGGTTGCTCGGCAGAGGGCTGTTCTGAGTGTTCCACACCTTCCAGGTCTCGCCGTCGTAGCTGGCCAGGCCGCTCAAGGTGCCGAACCACTTCACGTTGTTCTTGTCGATGCTGATGGCAGGCACGATGTTGTCCGGCAGGCCGGAATTGTCCTCGGTGTAGTTCGTCCAGCGGCGGCCGTTGTAGACGCTCACGCCGGCGTTGGTGGTGATCCACTTGCGGTTGGCGCGGTCCACCGCCAGGTCGAGGATAAAGTCGCTCAGCAGCTCGCAGTCGTCGGGCGTGTATTTCTCCCACACATGGCCATCGTAGCTGACCAGACCGCCCAGCGTCACGCCGATCCACATCACACCGTCGAGGTCCTCCACAATCTCCTTCACGAACTTCATCTTCAGACGGCGTGTCTCGGCATTGTGCTCGGTCCAGTGGGTGCCGTCGAACTCAATCACGCCATAGTCGTCGGTGCCGATCCAGAGGATGCCGCGCTTGTCGACCATCAGGCAGTTGACCGACTGGTTTTTCAGCTTCTCGTTGAACATGGCATAATCCTGCCACGAGGCGCCGTTGAGCCTGCACAGGCCTTGGTAGGTGCCCACCCATACGCCCTTCTTGTCAGGGGTCAGCGCCGACACGTTGTTGCCGCCGATCTCCGAGTTCTTGGTGTTGAAAATGGTCCATGTGCCGTTTTGGGCTGCGGCACCCAGTGCAATGCCCGCCAAGGCGAGCGTCAGTATCAGTCTCTTTCTCATAGTCTGTTGGGTTCGTCAGGTTTTATGTTTTTCCTTCTTTGCAGCAGGAAACAGTATGTTGTTCAATATCAAGCGGTATCCGGGCGAATTGGGATACAGCGAGAGGTCGGTCGGCGGGTCGCCCACAAAATGGCGGTAGTCCTCCGGGTCGTGGCCTCCCAGGAAAGTCCATGTGCCTTTGCCGTATTCGCCGTGCACATAGCGCACCTCGTCCAGTTCGCGGTTCTCGGCCAAGATGATGCAGCTGCTCTTCACCGTCGCGCGGCGGAAGGCGGTGGTCTGCCCCATGAAGCCGTGCACGATGCGCGTGTGGTTCTGCGTCAGCATCGTCGGAATCCAGTCCCACTTGGCCGAGAAATCGAACAGGGTGAAGAAATCGGTTTTCTCGTTGACGGCCTTCATGTGGGCGCGGTCGTCGATGTCGATGGTCGAGATCTCGTATTCCGTGGGATTGGTACTAATCTGGAAGTCTTTGAAAGCAAAACATTTGCTGTAGTCGAGCATCTGTTGGGCATTGGGCTGCATCGGGTCGCCGTCGAACATGGCGTCGCAGATATCCACCCCCTCGGCGGCCAAAGCCACGTCGTAGCTGTCGGGGGCCGAGCACATGGCAAACAGGAATCCGCCGCCCATCACAAAGTCGCGTATCTGCTTGGCCACAGCCAGTTTCAGCTGGCTCACCTTGCTGTAGCCCAGCTTCGCGGCACGCGCCTCCTGCTCTTTCACGTCGGCGATGTACCACTGCTGGTTGCGGTAGTTGCCCCAGAATTTGCCATACTGCCCCGTGAAGTCCTCATGGTGCAGATGTAGCCAGTCGTAGGTGGGCAGCACGCCGGCCATCACCTCCTCGTCGTAGACCACATCGTAGGGAATCTCGGCATAGGTCAGCACCAGCGTCACAGCGTCGTCCCACGGCAGTTTGTTTTTCGGCGAATAGACGGCAATCTTCGGCGCTTTCTGCAGCCTCACGGCGTCCATGTTCACGCCGGGGTCGGCAATATAGCTGAGAATGGCGCTCGACTGGCCGTCGGCAATCACCTCGCAGGTCACCCCGCGCAGTCGGCACTCACGCTCGATGCCCTCGGCATATTTCGTCATGAACGACCCGCCGCGATAGTTGAGCAGCCACGTCACCTCGGCCTCGCGCTCCAGCGCCCAGTAGGCCACACCATAGGCTTTGAGGTGGTTTTTCTGCACCTCGTCCATCGGCACTACAATATAACTTGCGTGCGCCCGCGCGACAAAAAAAACGAACAACGCCAGCATTGCCGACAGCCTCTTCAGGGCAGCCGGCAACCGATGGTGGTCACTCGTGCTTTGTCTCAACGACATGGTGTTGTCTTTCATATATTTGGTGCGGATAGGGGGACTCGAACCCCCACTCCTTTCAGAACTAGATCCTAAGTCTAGCGCGGCTACCAATTACGCCATATCCGCCCGTTTTTCGCGGTGCAAAAGTACACATATTTTTTTATTTTGCACCACTTTTGTCACTTTTTTTCTATTTGCGGTTGGCCTTGCGCGCCATTTCAAACAGAGCCTCGGGCAGATGGCAATAGCCGTCGGGATGCTTGTCCAGATAGTCCTGGTGATATTCGTCGGCAGGCCAGAAACACTCCAGCGGCAGAATCTCCACCGCCAGCGGCTCGGCATAGTGGCGCTGCACCTCGGCAGCCACCTCGCGGATCGTAGGCAGGTCGGCGGCATCGGTATAGTAGATGCCTGTGCGATAGCGTGTTCCGCGATCCTCTCCCTGGCGGTTCACCGACACCGGGTCGATGCTCTTGAAATACAGCTCCACCAGCGTCCGGAGGGACAGCACCTGCGGGTCGTACACCACGCGCACCGTCTCGGCATAGCCCGTCGTGTCGGTGTATACCTGCTCGTAGGTCGGGCTGTCGCCGTGGCCGTTGGCAAAGCCGGTTTCGGTCGTCACCACGCCGTTGATCAGTCCCAGATAGTGCTGAGCGCCCCAGAAGCAGCCCGCTGCCAGATAGATTGTCCTGTTTGTATCCATTCCTGTGGTTTTCCGTTGTTGGTTCACCATTAACGGCATCCTTCACCGATTATTGTACGCCTCATCATTTTGAGCCGCCGGAAGTGGGATGCCGCCCCGCTCCCACTCCCCTACTGCCGTTGGCCGACTGTTGTACGACAAACGTGCACCGGAAGGAGGGGGGTTGGAGGGGGGTTGGAGGGGGCGATTTATTTTCTTTGCCGCAATCGCTTGCTGCACAAAAGTCTAGGCCGGAACCAGCGGGTTTGTTAACAAATTTTTGTTGATAAAAAGCGGGGACAATAAAAAAAAAGTGTATATTTGTCTCGGCTTATTTTCCAATAGAATCAACGCAAATACCAAAGACACAAACACTTATAATATAAATACATATCATTAATCAAATTTCATTTTCCATGAAACACACTATTATTAAGTTTGTGGCGGCCGTGATGCTGGCCGTTGCAATGCTGCCCGGAATGGCGTCGGCACAAACCGGCGACGTGACGGTGGCGGATAGTACTGCCTCATGCTCCCACCTGCCAGTCTACGGTTACTGGAGTGACGCAGCACAGCACAACCAGTTTATCTATCCTGCCAGCATGCTGGGCGATTTGACGTCGCACAACATCATCCGCATGACATTCTATCTGTCATCTCCCGCTTCCTCGGTATGGAACAACACTATCACCATCCGCTTGGCCACGGTGGCCGATTCGGTCATAGGCTCGAGTCTGATTGATCTCGCCACGCTGACCGGCGTCACCGAGGTGGCCAGTTTCACTGGCAATGCCACTGGAAGCACCATGGAGATTCCTTTCGATGTGGCCTTTCCCTACACTGGCGGCAACCTGCTGATCGATGTGCAGACCACCGCAGCAACGTACAGCAGTGCGACGTTTTCAGGCATTGAACGTACCGGAGCCGGCATCTACTCGTACAGCTCCACAATCAGCACAACCGACGAGCTGCCCAAATGCACCTTCGGTTGGACCGACGGAGCGCTTTGCAACGCGCCCAGTGGCCTGACAGCCAGTGCCCCCACCACTTCGTCGTTCACCATCACATGGAATTCGACAGGGGCCACCGAATATGCCATCACCATCAACGACTCGACATCATTCACCATCAGCGACACCACCTACACCTTCAACGAACTTGCCTCCAACACCGTCTACAACTATTCCGTGCGCGCCATCTGCGGCATGGATACCTCCGCAGCCAAATTCGGCTCGGCCAGAACCTCATGCGGCGACTTCAACGCGCCCTACGTGAATGGTTTTGAGGACGACCCCACCAACACCAACCCCTCCTGCTGGAACATCCTCAGCGGCGACTACTACTCTTACTATTCAGTGTATTACCCTTACATATATGGGTGGCAGTCGCATGAAGGCAACCAGTCGCTCTACTTCTACAGCTACCAGACCGACAACTATGTGGTGCTGCCCAAGATCAGGTTGGCAGCCAACGAGATGGATGTGGTTTTCTGGGCCTACTATTCTTCGTATGGTGGCGGCGACCTGGAGGCTGGCGTGATGACCAATCCGCTCGACACCAGCACCTTCATCCCGATGCTGACGCTGTCGGCTTCGACTGCTCCAAGCGACTGGACCGAATATGAGTTCTACACCGACCTACTGCCCGGCATGACCGCCGACGACACCGTCTATGTGGCCTTCCGCTTACTAGCCACCGGCAACAGTTCGTATTACTACATCGACGACCTGTCGGTGACCCAGCTGACCGATTGCCGACGTCCTACGGTCGACACCCTCATGGCCGTGTCCGAGGACTCAATCCGCTTTGTATGGAACAACGGCGGCAGCGATGCCCAGACCTATGAGGTGGTCTATTCCACCGTCAACGACGTGAACAGCCCCAGCGCCATCCACCTGACCGACATCACCGACACCTCCCTCTGGATCGAAGACCTGCAGGGCAACAAGCGCTACTATTTCTGGATCCGCACCATCTGCGAGGACACCACCGGCTGGCGTGTTTGCGGCTACTGCAACACCCCGTGCGCGGCCGAGATGCCCATCCCGTTTGTTGAGGACTTTGAGTCGACCGACCCATATAGCAGCCCGCTGTGCTGGAGCACCCCCATCATTTACTCTAACTATTCCACTATCTACCCCTTGGTTTCTAATGACGGCATCTACGGCAACAACCTGCAATTCTTGGGTGGCGATTCATACTATGGCGACACCGGATACAATATGGCCGTTTCGCCAGCCATTCCCTTGCCAGCCAACGAGATCGCCATTTCCTTTGTGGCCAATGTGTATGACCGCAACGAGAATGGCAACTACATGGCTGCCGGCGTGATGACCGACCCCACCGACACTAGCACATTCATTCCCATGGTGGAAGTTGTCGGCACCGAGAGCACCGAATGGGTGGAATATGAATTCAACACCGCCGCCATCGAGTCAATTGATGCCGACGACACACTCTATCTGGCCTTCTACTATTGGGGCAACGGCAGCTACAACTGCTATGCCAGAATTGACAACGTGAGCATAAACCAGTTGTCTGACTGCACTCGTCCCGCTGTGGCATTCGATGCCACCGACATCACCAACATCGGCGCTACCCTTACTTGGAACTCGGCCGAAGGCTCGTCCTACGAGGTGGCTTATTCCAGCGTGAACGACATCAACTCCGATTCGGTGCAGACCGTCACGGCCTCCGACACCACTGTCACCCTCACTGGCCTCACCGCCCAGACCACCTACTATGCCTGGGTACGCACCAACTGCGGCGGCAGCGTTTCCGACTGGCGCGCCTTCAACCCCTTCACCACCCTCTGTGCTGAAGGCGGCTGCTCCCTCACCGTCAACATGACCGACGGATATGGCGACGGCTGGAATGGCAACATTCTGAAATTCTACCAGTACGATTCCATCCAGATTGCCTCGATGACCATCGACAACGGCGCCACAGGAACGGCCACCGTCATGGTTTGCGACGAAAGCCCCATCACCATGAAGATGGAGGTCGGTTCCTTCGTCAGCGAGGTGGGCTTCACCGTGACCAACACCAATCACGTGGTGGTCTATGTCGTTGAAAGTGGCGACCTCTCCGGTTATTCCTCCGGCGACATCATCACCCTCGACACGCTGAGCAACTTCTGCGTCGGCTGCCCGTCGGTCACCGACATTGTGCTCGACTCGTCCGACCTCACCTCCATCTCCATCAGCTGGAGCGGTAGCAACGAATCATATCACCTCTATCTCGACAGTGTCTATGTGGGCAGCACCACCAACACCAGCTACACCTTCACCGGCCTGACCCCTGCTATGGCCTATACCCTGGGAGTGACAGGCATCTGCGCCGATGGCGACTCGGCCGTGATGACCACCGTCGGTATCAGCACCGAGTGCTATCCTTCGTACAGCGTGCCCTGGACTGCCGACTTCACCAATTACGACAACAGCCGTTCGCCCTTGTGCTGGAACCGTCTGTACAGCTATAACTCAGGATCTCGCTATCCCTACTGCACCACCTACTATACTTCCACCGGCGACATCCCGGCCCTCTACTTCTACACCAGCGGCGTCAACGCCAAGAACCTGATGGTAACTCCCAAGCTTGACTGCCCAGCCAACCAGCTGCGCATCACCTTCGACGGATCCTTCTATAGCGGATCCTCCTATGCATCCGTTGAGGTGGGTATCATGACCGATCCCAACAACGATTCCACCTTCGTCTGCATCGACACAGTGACCGGCTACGGCAATTTGTACACCTACGACATCTTCACCGACATGCTGACCATCACCGATTCCGTCCACGTAGCCTTCCGCATGTTCAATAATGCCACCCAAACCTACGGATACGGCTATCTCGCCAACCTGCGTGTTGAGGATGCCGGCACCTGCCGTCGTGCCCTCGACTTGACCACCACCTACGACGAGGAAGAAGACAGCTACACCGTTTCGTGGGTCAACACCGTTGCCTCCGAATTCGAGTTCAGCTACCGTCTTGCCGGAGCCGCCACATGGCAGACCGTCATGGTCACCGGTTCCACATCCTACACCCTCAATGGCCTGAACACCTCGAGCACCTACGAAGTGAGCATCCGCGCCCTTTGCCCGACAGGTGACACTTCGGTGGCCAACACTACCACCTTCAAGACACGCTGCGAACTCTTCCCGCTGCCCTACTTCACCGACTTCAACAACGACGAAGCCACCAGCTACGGCAACGAGGGCACCATGCCCAGCTGCTGGGACTATATCTACACCGGCACCTCGATGTCGTATGCTCCTAAAGTGACGCTCGGCACGAGCGCCTACTTCACCTGGGGCGACACCACCAACTTCATCTGGATGGTGGCTGGCGAGCCGAACAGCTATGGCAACGACGTGTATGTCGCCCTGCCTCCGATGGCCGATCCTATCAACTACCTCACCATGTCGTTTGACTATGCCTTCGAGAGCACTACCAACGGCAGCAATCTGACCGTCGGATACGCCACCAGCGACCAGTTCGACAGCACCTTCGTTGCCGTGAAGACGATTGCCCCGGCTGACCGGAATACACTCGCAACCGACACCGTGGTCTTCGACTCGGTACCCGACAACGCCACCCGCATCGTCTTCCACTGGAACTACACCTCGTCGTGGTACTCTGTAGCCATCGACAATGTGAACGTCACCAGTTCGTTTGTAGGCTGTGCCGCTCCTGTCGTCACCGGCACTGCCGCCACCGACAACAGCATCACGGTCAACTTCACCGCCGACACCGTGGTTGAAGTAGCCATCACCGACGGTGTGTGGAATAGTGAGACCACTGGCACCATCGTTTCGGGCAACACCTACACTTTCACCGGACTTATCTACAACACCGCTTACACCATCGGCCTGCGCACCATCTGCGCTGAAAGCGTCGTTTCCGACTGGACGCTGGCCACGGTGACCACCGAAGATGTGCCCTGCATGGAGCCGACGGCCCTTGCCATCAGCGACATCGACTACCACACCGCTACCGCCAGCTGGACCGCCGGCGGCGAGGAGGCCAACTGGGAGGTCAACATCTTCAACACCAACATCAACG
>CAKZZD010000011.1 GCA_937886715.1 uncultured Bacteroidales bacterium
GCAGCCGCGGCTGAGGTCGTTGATGGGGGCCGCCATGCCCTGCATGATGGGGCCTACGGCTTCGGCCCCGGCCAGACGCTGGACCAGCTTGTAGCAGATGTTGCCGCTTTGCAGGTCGGGGAAGACGAGCACGTTGGCGCGTCCGGCGATGTTGCTGCCCGGAGCCTTGGAGGCACCGACCTTGGGCACGATGGCGGCATCGGCCTGCAGCTCGCAGTCGAGAAGCACGTTGGGGTCGAGTTCGTGGGCCACACGGCCGGCTTCGATCACCTTGTCGACGAGTTCGTGTTTGGCGCTGCCCTTGGTGGAGAAACTGAGGATGGCCACACGGGGCTCGTCGAAGCCGGCGATGGTCCGTGCCGTCTGTGCCGACACGACGGCTATCTGGCCCAGTTCTTCGGCGGTGGGGCAGGGGGTGGCGGCGCAGTCGGCAAAGACGAACATGCCGTCCTGGCCATAGGTTTTGTCCTTGAGGATCATGATGAAAGCACCGCTGACGACGCTGACGCCCGGCAGCGTTTTGACGATTTGGAAGGCGGGACGGAGCACGTCGCCGGTGGCGTTGCGGGCACCGGCCACTTCGCCGTCGGCGTCGCCGTTTTTGATGAGCAGGCAGGCCAGGTAGAGGGGATCTTCGACCAAGCGCATGGCTTCGTCCATCTGCATGCCTTTCTTTTTGCGGATTTCGCAGAGCAGCTGGGCGTAGTACTCCTTCTTGGGATGGGCGACGGGGTCGATGATGGTGGCGCGGTCGATGTGCTTGAGTCCCCATTCGGCAGCCAGGCGGCGGATTTCGTCGGCATTGCCGAGGAGGATGAGGCGGGCGAGGCCCTCGTTGAGGATGATGTCGGCGGCGCGCAGGGTGCGCTCCTCGGTGCCTTCGGCCAGCACGATGCGCATGTCGGCGGCCTTGGCTTTTGCACGAATCTGTTCTAAAAGAGTCATGGTGTATGGGTGTTTAAATGGTTGATTGCCTTAGTCGAAGAAGTGCCATGTTATGCCCCAGAAGAGGCCGAATTTCTGTCCCGGATAGTGTGGCAGGAGGAAATAGCTGGGGTGGCTCTCCCAGAGGGCGTTGAGGTGACCGGCCTTGGCGTAGATGCTGGCGCGTTTGACCTGGATGTTGATGAAGACGTCGCCCCAAAGGTAGTTGCCGACCGACTGCAGGCTCTGCTGGTAGAAGAGTCCGGTGTAGGGGTCGTAGGCAGGGGAGAGGAAGGCGGTGTGGTAGCGGATGTCGACGCCGGCTTGCAGGCGCAGGGCGCGATGGAAGAGCTGGAGGTCGGCATAGAGCGAGTTTTTTGATGCCCACAAAGGCAGAGGCAGCTGGTCGGCATCGGACGAATATTGCAGCAGCTGCTGCATGTCGGCGTGCATCCAACCCCAAGCCAGGCGCAGGGTCAAAGCTGCCTGTGCCACCCAGAAGGGCGACTGCCCTTGCCGGACGGCGAGGGTGGAGTCGTACCAGGTGTGGTGGTTGAGGCGGGTGGCCATGAGCGAGAGGTCGAAGCGGTCGTTTCGGTTGAAGGCCAGATGCAGCTGCTGGATGTCGATGGGGGCGAGGGTGCCGTCGTAGTCGTGGAGCATGCGGGCGTCGGCCTGGCGTCGCATGACGGTGGCTTCGGCCAGCAGGCGAGATTGGCGCAGGCTGTCGAAGGCGTAGATATAGGAGGCGTTGTAGCGGTGGGTAGGCTGGTTGTTGAAGGCGGTGCGCTGCTCGGCTTCGGCGTTGAGGTTGTGATGGCCTGCCGAGAGCTCCAGTCGGGCAAAGGGGTTGAGCCAGGAGGCGGCGGTCATGGTGTCGGCATCGACGATGGCGGTGAGCATCTGTGGCCGTAGGCCAAGTGTGACGATGACGGGGTTGTGCCAGCGATGGTCCATGTAGGCGTCGTTGGTCCAATGTAGGGTGGCGCTGCGTTCGACCCATCGGGTGGAATCGGCGAAGACGCGTTTGCGGCGGTCGTACTGGATGTCGATGGCGAGGACACCGGCGTTGAAGATGCGCGGCGACGGTGCCGGCAGGGTGTCGATGATGCGCAGGGTGTCGAGGCGTTGGATGCTGTCGACGGTGCGCAAGGCCAGCGAGTCGCGCTCGCGGTAGCGTTCCGTCTGCCGGACAAGGTTGTAGCTGGCATGGCCGTAGGCGGCAAGCTCGCGTTGCCGTGTGCCCATGTTGCTGAAAAGCACTGGGATGCCGGCGCGGTTGCTCTGATACTGCTCGGTGAAGTAGCTGTCGTCGGCCAAGCCACCGTTTTCGTCGATGTCGAAGGATTGCCAGATGATGCCGGCCAGGGCCTGCAGTCGGGCGTCGCGCGAAAAATAGTGGGTGTTGGCGTCGAGGTAGTGATTTTTGACGCCTGATCCGCTGTAGTTGCCCTCAGGCGCATAGAGACGGTAGTCGAAACTGGCGTTCCACCCGGGGATGATATTCTGGCTGTGGGCGATGCTGACCTGATAGTCTTTGTTGAGCGAGCTGCCGTAGCTGAGGCGCGAGTAGGGGGTGAGGGTGTGGTGGAACCACACGTTGGCGGGGCGCTTGGCATAGCCGGAGTGGATGTCGGGTTGCATGCGGCAGTCGAGCGAGCCCGCCAGGGTGGGGAAGAGGTTGTAGTGTACCTGCCCGAGGATGCCTTTGCTGAGGTAGTAGGCACCGTTGAAGGCGTCGAGTGGGTCGGCGAACTGCACTCCGGTGGGGTCGAGTGTGGGATTCCATAGGCGGTTGATTTTCACACGTGTGGGCTCATAGTGGAACATGAACACTTTGGTGCGCAGCACCGAG
>CAKZZD010000012.1 GCA_937886715.1 uncultured Bacteroidales bacterium
CTCCAACGCCGAGGACTATGAGGTGGCCGTGTGCTACACCACGCAGCAGCCCGCCGACGACGCCGTGCGCTATATCCCCGCCACAGGCCTCTCCACCGCCCTCGACCACCTCTCGCCCGACACCACCTACCGCATCCACCTCCGCAAGCGCTGCTCCTATACCACCAGCGGCTATTCCGACACCGTGGCCAGCGACTGGAGCGCACCCGTGATCGTGGCCGCCTCCACAGGCATCAATGCCGCCTCCGACCGACGCCTGCACTTCGGCATCCAGCCCAACCCCGCCTCCGGCTCGGCCACCGTGGAACTGGACGGCGACACCGAGGGCACCCTCACGCTGACCGACCTCTTCGGCCGCACGCTCACCACCATGGCGGTGCATGCCGGCACCACCACAGCCTCCCTCGACCTCGGCGGCCTCCCCGCCGGCCTCTACCTGCTGCAGCTCACCACCAAGGACGCCATGACCACCCGCCGCCTCTCGGTGAGATAGGCCTACGGGAAAGTCACTTTCTGAACAATAAACAATTCTCATGATATGAAAAAGATTGCTGCTTTATATTTCATGGCCATATTGCTTTCATCGTATGTATGTGCTCAGGACACGGTGCGCTATGGTGATCCCTGGTACAAGTTCAACTCGATGCCTGCTCTGCAGGAATTTTCAAATACAATCGGGTCATGGAGTATTATATTAGAAGCTGTTTCAGGTGATAATTTTTCTCAAGAATATTATAACGATCAGGAGAAACTGCTCATATACGGAATAGCCTATACAGGATCGGGCTTCTATTACAACCACTACTTATCCCTTCAAAAACATCCAGAACTTGACCCATACTGGAAAGCGCTGCTATATTGGGGATTCCCCTTCTGTGACACTACTGCCGCGCTGGCCGATATCGACTCCTCGCTGATCAAATTCTGCAAATATGAATACGAATTTGCCTTGCCCACACCGCACAACAAAGTGGTGGACTGTGTGGAAGTGTATTTCGACAACCCTGTCTTGATGGAGAGGGACACCTTCTATGCCGGGTGGGTAAAACAGAACTTCACATCTGAAATCCGGCTGGCATACGAAGGCGCGCAAGACACTTCAAACAGCATCCGCTGGTTTCGCCTCCTCCCTCTAGGTGGTGGTACTAGTACTGGACATCAATATTTGAATCCATCATATTTTTTTTCTAGTAGAACATCGCAAACCTGGGGAGTATGCTTCCCGATTGTGAAGCTGCGGTGCACGACACCGAGGGGGCTGCAGGTGGCGCAAAACGAGGCTGGGGAATATGTGGCGCAGTGGCCGGCCGACTCCAACGCCGAGGACTATGAGGTGGCCGTGTGCTACACCACGCAGCAGCCCGCCAACGACGCCGTGCGATATATCCCCGCCAACGGTCTCTCCACCGCCCTCGGCCACCTCTCGCCCGACACCACCTACCGCATCCACCTCCGCAAGCGCTGCTCCTACACCACCAGCGGCTATTCCGACACCGTGGCCAGCGACTGGAGCGCTCCCGTGATCGTGGCCGCCTCCACAGGCATCAATGCCGCCTCCGACCGACGCCTGCACTTCGGCATCCAGCCCAACCCCGCCTCCGGCTCGGCCACCGTGGAACTGGACGGCGACACCGAGGGCACCCTCACGCTGACCGACCTCTTCGGCCGCACGCTCACCACCATGGCGGTGCATGCCGGCACCACCACAGCCTCCCTCGACCTCGGCGGCCTCCCCGCCGGCCTCTACCTGCTGCAGCTCACCACCAAGGACGCCATGGCCACCCGACGCCTATCGGTGAGATAGGCCTACGGGAAAGCCACCACTGGCCAAAAGAACAAAAAATGGCGACGGCACTTGCATTTTTCGGGGAAAAGCCGTATATTTGCAGGTGAGAAAATTGGCAACAAAATTGCCTGATCATTATAAATCAATACAATAAGACTATGAAAAAACATTATTTCCGACAAATGGCATTGGGATTGGCCATGATTTTGGCGGCATGGCCCGCTTCGGCGCAGCCCCATTACACTTCCGCCATCGTGAGCCAAACGGCGCTGTCCACTCCCGAAGGATATCCAAGACCCATACGTAATTGGAACTCGAGATATTCCGTGGGCGTTGTCGGCGACACCTCTGCCATCGGGTTGTCGCTGATCGACCATTCGGCGTTTTTCGCCCCGTCGACAGGTTTCGCTCCTGTGATCACAGAAAAGCATATCACCACATTGATGCATCCTTACTCCGACACCAATACGACAATCACTGACATCTATGTGGCCAACGACTATGCCTTTTTCTGCGGATATGTATATGGCATAAGCGCCGGCAATCAGGCAATTGTAGGATACGTTTACTTACCTGACATAATTACCGGATCAGCAACATTACATTGTGGAATCATTCCCGGAATTGAAAGATTGAAAAGAATTGTTGCGTACAACACTGAAGGCGAATTCAGAGTATATGCTATCGGAGAGAACGTCATTCACCCTGCTGTTGGCGCTACTTATACATGGGAAGGAATATTGGAAATAGCCGACATTCTCTCCCCCACTCCTATCCAATACCACATTGAATGGCTGCCAGCTTCAGCATCCTTCAAAAAAGAGTATCTTTATGACGTGTTGCTCACCAACGACTATGTCGTCTTTGTGGGTCACAACTACTCGCCACCATTCAACGACATGCTGCATTACCGGATGGTTGAAAGATCGCACCCTCCCCTTTCTGCAATGATCGAGGATGTATATTTCATGCCAGTGCCCTCTGAAGTCAATTCACGGGTAGCCTCAACGGCCTTGGAAGACAACCTCATTGCAGTATCGTATGTGAACTGGAATGCCTCATCCTTCAGTTATTCTACACGTCTGCGAATCATTGACCTGAACGTCGCTGACAATGTGAACTCGCAACAGATGATCCGACCCGACAAGATAGACCCTATCATGATAGACTATCTGCCCCAAAAGGGACAAATCGAGATGCTACAGTCCTACAACAACCCATACGATTTTTCAAGTTGGTTTCCCAGTTATAGTTCATCGTATACATCCACCATTTTGTCTCCATCCAATGGAAATGACTATCAATATGTGCGTTGTCTCAATGAAGAGATGTTCATCGCTTCAAGTGGTCCCTTTTTGTATCTGCAAGACCCTTCGATATCTTTTCCTGCTTCTGATCCGTTTTGCCCAAGTGAATACGAAGTTCCTATAGAACCCCTACCCAATTTACCCATAGCCGTTCTTAACAACCCGCTCTATACAACTTCAGGGTATTTTAGCATCTCAATCATAGGGGCTTCGTCTTCATCCATATTGAACAAAGTATGTTATTCTGAACAATAAAAGACAAATAAATTATTCGGAACAATAAAAGACAAATAAAGATGAAAAAAAATATCTTTTTCGGAATAATGGCCATATTGCTTTCATCGTATGTATGTGCTCAGGACACGGTGCGGTATGGCGATCCCTGGTACAAGTTCAACACGATGCCCACCTTGAAGGTGCCCTCAAGGTTTG
>CAKZZD010000013.1 GCA_937886715.1 uncultured Bacteroidales bacterium
CACGCTATCTCTTCTCTCTCATCCGTTTCAATTATCGCTCGCTTCCGGCAGCCTCCCTCTGCACTCTGCACGCCCCCTCTCCGTCGAAAGCGAGTGCAAAGATACAACCATTTTCCATTCTGGCAAAATATTTTTTCAAAAAAATCCATCAGACACGCACAACACCGATGATAACCAGCAGTTTGCAAAAAGAAAAAAAATTACCGCATGCCCGAAACGGGCCCGCAAAAACACCGCCACAGGCAGAAAAAAAACACCGTTTTTCGGCCTCCGCAACACATCTTTGAGCAAAAACAGGAGATTATCGCTGCATGGCATTGTGTATCAGCGTATTGACATATAAAAACAGGGCACCGCGCACACAGACGGAGGCCATGCGCGGCGGCAGCAGGCAACCGACCGCTGCAACACGCTGTGCGCCAGCGCTCTCGACACACCCCCTCCAACCCCACTCCATCCCCTCCCCTGCCCCGCTCCGGCGGTTTCCGGACACCGGATGGAGAGGGGTTGGAGGGGGGTTGGAGTGGCTCTGGTGAAGAGACTGGTTATCAGGGGGTTGCAAGGATTCGTCATGGAACGGAGCCGATGGAGAGGTTAACTTGTTGGAAATGAGTTGTGTATCAGAGGCAAAAAGGGAGACTCAAGTTATCGGGATGAGGGCATGGAAGATGGGGGAAAATATCGGTGCTGCTGATGGAACCCGAAAAAAGAAAAAAATAGATGGTGATGGGCAAAATAAAAACGATGGAGGAGCGTTAATGTAAGATAAACATAGATACAATATATAATAAATATATAGCGACCTGAAGACTGTAGGAAAGATATTGGGGAAGACGATACTGGGGCTACTGCTGATAGTGTATATCGCTGTAGCACTGGCGAATTACTCAGTTGTGCAGTCGTATTTGGGATGTTTGGCGGGAGACTATTTCTCGAAAGAGTGGGGAGCGAAGGTGAAGATCGGGTCGCTGCATGCGATGCCTTTCGACCATCTGCTGCTGGACAACATACTGATGGTGGCGCCCGACGGGGACACGATATTGGACGCGGAGACATTGCGGGTGCGCTTCAAGCGCTTCCCGTACAGCGACAACAAGCTGGAGCTGAGCAGCGTGTATCTGCGGAATGCCTATTACCATTTTGAAAGCTACGGCCACGATATCAACCTGAATTTCATCATCGACCACTACAAGAAAGAGGGTCCGAAAAAGGATGGGCCGAGCAAGCCGTTCACGGTGAAGGTGAACAACGTGGTGCTGAGCCATATACACTACAAGATGGACTTGCCGGACCAGCGCGAGACGGTGTTTGAGGAGGGAGTGCAGATTCCACACATGGAATTCTACGACATAAGGGCGAAGATAAAGAACCTGACGGTGGTGAACGACGATGTGACGTGCCGCATTGTGAGGCTGAGCACGACTGAGGCGAGCGGCTTCACGGTGAAGGACATCAGCGGGGACGTGCACGTGGGGCACCAGGACATCACGACGCTGAACATGGAGGTGGAGACGGCCAACAGCCGTATACTGCTTGATTCGAGAATCACATACGACGACTGGGAGGTGATGTCGGACTACCTGCACACGGTGGACCACGACGCCACGATCAAGCCGGGAACGACGGTGGCGCTGAGCGATGTGGCCTACTGGGCGCCTGTGCTGTTGGGAATCAATGCGCAGATCGAGGCAGAGGGCCACGCCTACGGCAAGATTGACGGTCTGAGAGCCGAGGGCATGTCGTTCCATTGGGGACGGGAGTCGGGACTGATGGTCGACGGTGTGGTGAGCGGGTTGCCCGATATGGACAAATTCAGGGTGGATGCGAACGTGGAGCGGTTGTGGACGACGGCGCAGGATGTGGAGTCGCTGGGGTTTGTCGTGAACGAAAGATGCCCTTCGTCGACGGCACGGTTTGCCGTCAAGATCCCGCGCGCCAGGCTGGATGAAGTGGAGTATGTGGACATGACGGCGGAGGTGCACGGCGGAATCGCCGGAGAGGCGACGGCCAACGTACAGGTGGCCAGCAAGATTGGAGAGATCAGGGCCGATGCCAAGATTGCACAGCAAGGGAAGAAGCACCTTTTCGACGTGGAGGCCAACAGCGACGGGCTGGGGCTGACGGGGCTGCGTAGCGACTGGCTGACGCACAGCGGATTTGCGCTGAGCGTGGATGGCGAATTCGGCGACTTGAAGGATATATCCCAGATCAGAGCCAACTTTGACGGGGCGCTGACCAACAGCGTGGTGAGGGGCAACAAACTGGCCTCGACGACATTGAGAGGAAAGATGGAAGAGGGGCTGATCACGGCCACGTTGGCCTCGACCGATTCGCTTGCGCTGCTCACAGCGGATGCCTCGGCCAATCTTGCCGACAGCTTGCACAACTATCAGGCCTACATCGACATACAGCGACTGGACCTTGACCGTTTCTTCGAGAAAAAAGGCGGAAACGACGAGGACCGGTATCTGCAGAGCAACATCGCATTCAACCTTCAGGGCAATACGCTGGAAGAGATGACGGGCGACATTGTGGCAGAATACACACAATGGGGCGACCTGAGGCTGGAGAGCCTGAGGATACACGCTGGCGAGCCGGGCGCCGAAAATGCCGGGCAGAAGCACTTCACGCTGGAAAGCGATATAGCCGACGTGGTGGTGAAGGGACGGTTCCTCTACAGCGACCTGCCGCTGATGGTGCGCTATTTCTGCCAACAGACGCTCCCCGCGGAGTTCAACCCGATGGAGCCGGTAGATAGCACTGCCATTGCATCCATTGCGGACAAGACACTGTCGTTCAGGGTGAAATGGATCGACGAAAAGAACCTGCTGAGGGCGATAGCCCCCAATATAGGCATTGCCATGAACAGCCGTCTGGAAGGCATCTACAACCACCGCGAGCAGCTGAAGCTGGCGATGCGCAGCGACTCGCTGCGATTGGGGTCGGTGGTGCTCGACAATGTGGGGATGAGCGGCAGGTCGGCAGAAGAAGGCTACCGCATCGACATCGAGGCGCAGGATGTGCTGATCGGGGCCATCGAGGTGCTGGACAAGGTGAACGTGGTGATGGACTGCAATGCGTCCACCACCAAGATGGAACTGATATGGGGCGAGGAGGCGTCGGCCAGCCACGGCGACATCGCCTTGCGGATGCAGGACCACCACATCAGCGTGGAAAAACCCGACCTCTACATCGGGAAAGACCCGTGGCAGTTGCGGATAGGCGACATGACCATCGACAACACGTCGGGGCTGAAACTGACAGGGCAGGACATCTGTCTGGAAAGCAGCCAACAGGAGCTGAAGGCCCAGATGAGCCTGGCGAAACAGGACAACGACTTTGTTGAGTTAAAGATGAAGCACTTCAAGCTCAACAAGATATGCGACATACTGCTGCAGAACAGTCCGCTGGACATTGCCGGCGACATTGGCGGCAGGTTCTCGATATACGGCATCTCATCGACGCCTTATCTGAACGCCAACCTGACGATCGACAGCTGTGTGGTGAACAAACAGGAGCTGGGAGAGCTGTCGGTCAGGAGCAACTGGAATGCCGAGCTGAACATTCTGAACCTGCAGGTGGGCGGAGAGCAGCTGTACGCCAATGGCTGGATAGGGCTAGGCCGGGAGGATCCTGACATGAACATCAACGCCTCGTTCATGGGCATGGAGCTGGCGGTGCTGCAGCCGATGATGGCATCGTTCACCAACCGATTCGAGGGAACGCTACACGGCGACATAGACCTCAGCGGCACCCTCGCCCACCCCATTGTGATGGGAGAAGCCAATGTGGAGAACGGCGCACTGCATGTCGATGTCACCAACGTGACCTACTACTTCTCCGACACGGTGAGGTTCGCCAACAACAGCCTGAATCTGGACAACTTCAAATTGCGCGACCAATTGGGCAACGATGCCACAATAGACGGGAATATCCTTTACCGCGACTTTTCGAACATCGGGATCGACATCCAGCTGAGCACCGACAACATACTGGTGCTGAACCAAAAGAGCGGCGAACAATTCTACGGGACATTGCTGGCCTCGGCCGACGGAACGGTGAAGGGCAACTTGAACAGGCTGAACATTTCGGTTAGGGCACGGACCAATCCCGGATGCACGCTGACGGTGCCCGTGAGCAACCAGCAGGAGGTACGGGCGCAGAGCTACATCAGCTTTGTGAACGACGATCCCATCGACACGAAGCGCAACAGCAGCCGGAAGACCTCGACGACAAACATGAATGTGGAGCTGGACCTTGCCATCACGCCCGATGTGCAGCTCAACCTGCCGATGGACTTTTCGGAGGTGAGCGCCACGGTGGGGGCCTCCGGCAGCGGCGATCTGCACATGACGATAGACGGCATCAACACGCCGCAGGTGCTGGGCAACTACGAAATCTCGTCGGGCACTATGAAGCTAGGCATCCTGTCGCTGATAGAGAAGAACTTCACCATCGAAAACGGCAGTAGCCTGAACTTCCAGGGCAGCCTGCCCGACGCGCGGTTCGACCTGAGGGCAATCTACTCGCAACGCGTCAACATGTCGAGCCTCACGGGCTCGTTGTCGTCGGTCGACAACACCCAGAAATACATCCAGGTGGAAGATGTCATTGCCATCTCGGGCACGCTTCAGGACCCGAAGCTGGGCTTCGACATCCGTCTGCCCAATGCTGACCAGAGCGTGTCGGAAGAGGTGTTTGCCTACATTGACCGCAGCAGCGAGCGCGACATGCTGAACCAGACCATGTCGCTGCTGCTGACAGGCAACTTCTACAACGCCAGCGGCAATGGCAACGGACTGCTCGACAACGGACTGACCAGTGTGGCCTCAACCGTGGGCAACGCCGTGGGCAATGCCGTGGGCAACATCGTGCAGTTCGTCGATGTGGACGTCGACTATAAGGCCGCCACCGACCTGACCAACGAGCAGGTGGACCTGAACATCAGCAAAGACTGGGGCCGGTGGTATCTGGAAAGCACTCTCGGCTACGGCGGAGAGAGCCGCGAGCTGCAAGGCACGGGAACTCCGACGGCCATTATCGACGCATTGATAGGCTACCGGCTCAGCCCGGTGATCCACCTGTACGGGTACAACCGCACCAACACCAACGACTACACCCGCATCGACCTGCCCTACAAGCAGGGCGCAGGACTGAAACTGACAAAAGACTTCGACCGCTGGAGCGACCTGTTCAAGGGCAACAAACAGAAAAAGAAGTAGGCCATTATGAAGATACCCAAATCGATATACACCATCAAGAGCAACATCACATTCGTGGTGTGCCTTGTGGCTTTCGTGATGCTGTTCGCCATCACCTACACACCCACTTACGGGCTTGCCGAAGAGGCGGATGACTTGACGGTCGGCGCCAAAGCCGTCACCCTGTGGTACGACCACCAGGGCCTGTGCCTTTCGATATGCTGCGCCATCATCCTGGGCACCGTCGCCATCTCGCGCACGCTGCTCCTGCTGACCACCCGCAATGCCCGCATCCACGAAGGCGAATACTTCCTGTGGCAACTGGCCGAAGTGGCCGTCACTGGCCTGTTCTGCAACCTCTTCCTGTCGCTCTACTTCCACTTTGCCTACTTTCACCTGATGCCCCTGACGCTGCTCATCTACATCTCGGTGGCCATTTTCCCCTACTCCATCTACTGGCTCCTCATCGAACGCATTGACCGCGACTTGCGCATCGCCGCAGCACAGCGGACCATCATGGAGCTGCGCCACGGCAACGACACGCTCGGCAGCAACACCCTGCGCTTTGTGGACGACAAAGGGAACGTGAAACTCATCGTCAGCGTGGACCGGGTGGTGTACATCGAGTCGGCCGGCAACTACGTCACCATCCTGTACGAGAACAACCACCGGATGGTGCGCTACAGTCTGCGCAACACCCTGAAAAATATCGAAGAGCTGTGCGCCAGCCACTCGCTGGTGAGGTGCCACAGGTCGTACTATATCAACCTCCACCGCGTGAAGCTGCTGCGCAAAGAGCACGACGGCATCTATGCCGAAATCGACGCTGAAGGCGTCAACGACATCCCCGTGTCGAAGAGTTATGCGCCCGAAGTGATGCAGCGTTTCTCATCATTGCAATGACCCGAGCCAAGCACATACTGTTCGCCCTACTGCTCGTCGCCGGTGTGGCCTCACCCCAAAAGGGACACGCACAAGTCGACTACAGCAACGACTCGCTGCGGGTGGTCAATGCCGAATGGCGCACCGACACCCTGGAAGGCTTCTACCTGAAACGCTACCAGTTTGGCGAAGGCAGCCTGTTCTGTTCGGCGCAATATTTCTGCGTGATCGAAATCCCGGCCCGGTCGCACCGCAAGCTGGCCTTCTCGCACGACAGCATCCGCGCCACGGTGTCGCAGCTGGCGCAAAAATCCAATGCTTTTGCCGCCATCAACGGGTCGTTTTTTGACATGAGCCGGGGCAATCCCGTGTGCTACCTGAAGATTGACGGACAGACGCTTGGCGAGAACACGCCCGGCCGACACGACACCGTGAACCGGAAATACTACCAGCACGCCACGCTGCGCCTGCAGAACGGCCGCGCCACAATCGCCCTGCCCGACAGCAACCGCCGCTGGGAGGAGAGCCTGGCCGACAGCAACGTGATGACGGCCGGACCCATGCTGCTCTACAAAGGCCAGCGTGTGCCGCAGCGCAACGACCGCACCTTCGTCACCCATCGCCACAACCGCACCGCCCTCGGCATCAAGCCTGACGGCAGCACGCTGCTCTTTGTTGCCGACGGCCGGTTCAGCCATCGTGCCGAAGGTCTGTCGCTCAACGAGTTGGAGATGGTGATGCAATGGCTTGGCTGCACCGAAGCCATCAACCTCGACGGCGGCGGCAGCACCACCATGTACATCCACGACATGCCCCACGACGGCGTGATCAACTACCCATCGGACAACCAACGTCACGACCACGAGGGGCAGCGCCCCGTTTCCAACGCCATCCTGCTGCTGTGATCCCCGACCGGCACACTAGCGCCCCCCGACATCACCGCTGCATGCACGTCTGATGTACGACTGTTGTACGAACATTTTTCGTACAACAGTCGTACAACAAACGGCGATCAGGCGGCGACCAGAGGCACAAGAAACGCATCAGCGGCGATTCGCTGATGCGTTAGTGTTACTGACCTGCTATGTGACAGGGCTCAAACAATGATGGCGGCAACAAAAGGCCAGGGCCTATTTGTGGGCAATGTCGCCGGGATTCATACGCTCGTTTTCCTCGACGCAGGAGCGGGTGGAATTGTTGAGCGCATTGCAGGGGGTGTCGTAGTTGGTGTAGACAGCCTCCTCATACACCTGCTGCGGAGTGATGGTGTAGCAGTAGCACAGCTTGTCGCCACAGGCCGACACCAGCGCCGTAGAGGCCGCAAACGCCACCAACAGGATGATTTTCTTTGCTTTAGTCATGATTCGTATAATGTTTATTTGATTATTATTTCGTCCACAAACAGCCAAGCCTGTTCGCCGGCGCTGACATGCCACTGAGGCAGGGCGCCGAAGTTGGCCACATGCACTTTCACAAACTTGGCGCGGGCCGACCCGTCGACGGAGAAGGTGTGCGAAGTGGTAGCCTCCTGGCGCTCGTGCACCGCTGCAAACTGGCTGTTTTCGACGGTACCGAAGGGTTTCCAAGTCTGGCCGTCGGTGGAATATTCCACCTGCACACTCTTGGGGAAGAAAATCCAGCTGCGCATGTTCTCGAGGCAATCGACGCCGACAGTGTGGATGGTCTGCACATGGTCGAGTTCGACCACAGCCTCCATATCTTCCTGCCACCCTTGCCATCCGCCGATGCGATAGTTGGTTGGTGCGAAGACATTGTCGACCATGCCTTCGGGACCGTTTTCGGTGTATTGCGGCGAAGGCTGGGTGGTGTAGGTCACAAGTTTGTCGGTCTGTACCTGGGCGTAGCGCATTTCGACCACCTGGCTAGGCAGACGGCCTTCGCTTTGGGCATAGGCGGCAAGCATTGTGCGCGTCTTGACAGGGGCGGTGTAGGGCTCGCTGTGGAACTTGCGGTCGAGGAGGGCATAGTAGATTTTGGCGTTGGTGTCGCCCGGCACGGCAAGAGCCACCTCATGCTCCGAACGGGCATCGCCGCGATACTGCATGCGCCAATCGTCGGAGTACGGCACGGGCGTGATCCGGAGGCTGTCGGGACAAGGGGTGAGCCAGGATGTGTTGTTCTTCCAGTCGATGGGGTTCTCCAAGGTGAGCGTCGGCTCGGTGCGGACCCACTGGCCGCTGCCGGGGCACACCCTGTAGACGCCCAATGCGCTCAACACATACCATGCGCTCATCTGTCCGCAGTCCTCATTGCCGCAGAGGCCGTCGGGAGCGGAGGTGTACATCTGGTCGAGGATACGATGGACATACGTGGCAGTTTTTCCGGGTTGGCCAAGAAGGGCATAGAGGTAGGCGGCATGATGGCTGGGCTCGTTGCCGTGGGCATACATGCCGATCAGGCCCGTCACGTCGGCCTGGTCACGACCGCTCATGGCATTGCGGCCTTCGAAGAGGCTGTCGAGGAAGGCCAGCGCGTGGTCACGGCCACCCAGACGTTCCACCCAAGCGTCAATGTCGTGAGGCACATAGGTGCTATACTGCCAGCTGTTGGCTTCGGTGTAATGGTTGTTGACCTCGGTGGGGTCGAAGGGGGTGACGAATCCGCCATTGCGACGGGCGTGCATAAAGCCGTTCGTGTCCATAATATTCTGCCAGCTCTGGCTACGGATCCAATACTCGCGCTCAATAGCGGTGTCGCCGGCGATATGTGCCATCTGAGCGATGCACCAGTCGTCGTAGGCATATTCAAGGGTCTTCGAAACGCTCTCATTGTCGATCTCGGACGAGAGATAGCCCTGGCGGCCATACTGGCGATGAGCTTCGGTGCGGTTGCTGGTGGCCACCATGGCTGCCAGCATCTGCTTCGGGGTGTAGCCGGCCAGAGTGCCGTCGGCATTGGCCAAGCTGACATACGCTTCAAGCATCATGGGTATGGCGTGATAGCCCACCATGCAGTGGGTTTCGTAGCCGGCAAGTTCCCACATCGGAAGCTCGCCTCCCTGCTCAAAGTTCTTCATGGCGGTGTAGACAAAATCCACCGTGCGCTCGGGCTCGATCTGCGTCAGCAGGGGGTGCAGGGCGCGGTAGGTGTCCCACAGCGAGAAGACGGTGTACACCTCGCGGCCATCGTCGGCAGCATGTATCTTGTTGTCGGTGCCACGGTAGCGGCCGTCGGCGTCGCTCCACAGATAGGGCGACGTCATGCAGTGGTAGAGGGCGGTGTAGAAGCAGCGGCGTTGTTCTTTCGATCCGTCGGAAACCTTCAGTTTTCCCAGAGCATCTTCCCACTCGCGGTCGGCGCCCCGGCGGGCAGATTCGAAGTCGGAATATTGGGCAGTGGCCAGATTGTTGATGGCACCCTGGATGTCGACACCACTGATGGCCACCTGCAGTTCGAGACGTTTGGTACCGTCGGGCAGGATCACCAACGCCCTGGTAGAGTCGGCATCAAAGACAACATCCTTGAAGTCGACATTGGGGCGGATGGCAAAATGGAGGTGCTGGTCGGGGTTCCAAGCGCTGCTCTCGCGCCATCCGACAAGCATGCCGTCGCGCCATATCACACGGCCGCTGAGCAGCATGTCGCGATGGCGGAGATCGATGACAAAGCTGTTGCCGCGATCGCCGGCATAGGTATAGGCATGATAGGCCACACGGCGGTCGGCGGTCAGTTCGACAATGGTGTTGTCACGGTCCAGCAGCACTTTATAGTAGCCTGCCTTGGCGGTCTCGTTCTTATGGCGGAAAGCGCTCTTGTAGACATCGCGCCACTCGACCACCTGGTCGGGCCATTGTCCGGCGAAGGGCATCAGCAGCACGTCGCCATAGTCCTCACAGCCGGTGCCGCTGAGGTGGGTTTGGCTGAAACCGTAGATTGTGTCATCGGAATAGTGATATCCCGAACATCCGTCCCATCCCGAGAGGCGTGTGTCGGGCGACGGCTGGATCATTCCGAAAGGCACAATGGCGCCCGGGAAGGTGTGGCCGTGGCCGTCGGTGCCCACCATGGGGTTGACATACGAAGTCAAAGGCTTGTCGGCGCACGACACCAGCAGGCACACCGCAGTCAGAACAACAAGCAAACGTTTCATGGCGCTATTCTTTCATCTTCAGCAATGCGGCGGCGCCTAGGATGGCCACCTCGTTGGCATGCAGCTCGCTCATACGGATGCTGCAGGTGCCGGCATAGATATTGAGCAAATATTTGTCGAAAGCGGCGCGGAGGGGCTTCAGCAACGGCTCGCCCACCTTGGTGGGGCCTCCCATCAGGAAGATGGCCTCGGGTGCCGAGAAGGTGACGCTGTTGGCCATGGCCAAGCCGAGCTGGTCGCCCACGATCTCCCAGGTGCGGAGGGCGGTAGGATCGCCTTCATGGGCCAGATTGCCAATCATCATGCTGGTGATTTCGGGAGTCACCTCGCAGCCTTTCAGCTCGCAATAGGTCTGCACAATGCCGCGAGCCGAGGTATAGGTTTCCAGACAGCCTTCACGACCGCACGAGCACTTGCGACCATGGGGGATGAGGATATTGTGGCCCAGTTCGCCGGCTGCCCCTGTAGAACCATGCACCAGCTTCCCGTCGACCACAATGCCGCTGCCCACGCCAGTGCCGAGGGTGAACATGATGAAATGCTTCATTCCCCTGGCACCGCCATACACATACTCGCCATAGGCAGCCGCGTTGGCGTCATTGCTGAGCACCACGGGCACCATACGGTACTTCCGGATCTCCTTGCCGAAGTCGAGCACGCCCTTGATCGTCAGGTTGGGCGCATTGTCGACGCAGCCGGTATAGTAGTTGCCGTTGGGGGCGCCTATGCCGATGCCTTCAAGGTTGATGGCCTCGCCATCGAGCATCTCCTGTTCCTTCACCATCTCGTCCACAAGGTGCATCATGTCGCGCACATAAGGATCAAGTTCGGTGTAAGCCGACGTCGGCATATTGCGACGCTGCACAATATTTCCATTCTCGGAGACCAATCCGATATCGGTATTGGTGCCTCCCATATCCACTCCAATAGAATACTTCATATATGATTTTTGTTTCTAAATTAAAATGCAAAAGTACGCATATTTCGCCACATGGCAAAAAAATAATTTCCACGGCCACACAAAAAGAAAACCGCCCACGATGTGGGCGGTTTCCCGAATTATAGCATATATCCTATTTCGCTCGGAATATTAGAAGCGGTAACGGATACCGAGGGCTCCGCCATAGCCGAAGCCACTGTGTCCGATGAAGTCCCACTGGGGACGGAAATCGAGAGTGAACTGCAGCGGAATCGAGAGATTCAGTTCGAGACCGACCTGAGCAGCCAAACCAAGACCAAAGCCGTTATAGTCGGCATTACTGCCGCTGTAGAGACCAAGGTTTGCACCAACACCGGCAAACCAACCGAAAGGACCAGCGATAGCACCAGTCCACTGATAGATACCAGTCAGGTTGATGTAGCTCCAGTTGGTACCGGAAGCCCATCCGAGATCAGTCTCGAGACGATTTCCGCCCATGCCCCACTGGCCGGAAAGTTCTGCACCGTATCCGCTACCGAAGGCGCCGCGGACACCGATCCAGTTCTGAGCATTCACCATGGTGCTCATGCAGAAAACTGCAACAATCGCTAAGAAAATTTTCTTCATTTTGTGTTGTTTTTTAATGTGTTACTTAAATTTTCTTCCTCGAACTGTTCATGTTCGATAATGCAAAAGTAGCAATTATTTTTAATACAACCAAAAAATTTCTTAAATTTAACATTTCAACCTCACAACAGGACACTGCTCCACCAGCGAAAAAACAATACATGATTTGATGGTTCGCCCCGCCTTGGCTGGCAATATGACCGCTGACACGTGGTAGTCCAACGCAATAATAACCAGCAGTTTGAGCCACCACTCTCACCCCTTGTATCAGCGTCATCCTGCACATCATGTTCGCCAATTTGCCGTGCTGCAGCAAAAAAGAAAGAATGCATTTTATAAAAAAGTCGTAACTTTGCACCCGATTAACGACTACGCCATTCATATGACCACCATACTATCCATAGAATCAAGTTGCGACGACACCTCGGCAGCCGTATTGCGCGACGACCGTATCCTGTCCAACGTCATTGCCAGCCAGAAAGTGCACGAGCAATATGGCGGCGTGGTGCCCGAGCTGGCAAGCCGCGCCCATCAGCAAAACATCATACCCGTTGTCGACAGCGCCATCCGCCAAGCAGGCATAACCAAAGAGGACATCGATGCTATCGGCTTCACCCGCGGCCCCGGGCTGCTCGGATCGCTTATGGTCGGTGTCAGCTTCGCCAAAAGTTTCTCCCTTGCCCTGGGCAAGCCCCTCATTGAGGTGAACCACCTCCAGGCACACGTGCTGAGCCACTTCATCGACACTGGTGAGCCGCGCCCCACATTCCCCTTCATCTGCCTGCTTGTCAGCGGCGGACACACACAGATTCTGCTGTTGCACGACCACTTCAACATCGAACTGCTGGGCCAGACGATTGACGATGCCGCCGGCGAAGCCATCGACAAGGCCGCCAAGATCATGGACCTCGGCTATCCCGGAGGACCCGTCATCGACCGATTGGCCAAGGAGGGCAATCCCGACGCCTTCCGCTTCGCCACCCCACACATCGCCGGCTATGACTATTCGTTCTCCGGCATCAAGACATCCTTCCTCTACTTCCTGCGCGACAGGCTGAAAGAGGATCCCGACTTCATCCAGCACCATCTGCCCGACCTCTGTGCCTCCATCCAAAACACCATTGTCGGATTCCTGCTGAAGAAAGTGGAACATGCCGCCATTGACCACCACATCAACCAGATCGCCATCGCCGGCGGCGTCAGCGCCAACAGCCTGCTTCGCAGCGAACTGCAACGCATCTGCCACAAGCACCGCTGGCAGGCCTTCATTCCAAAATTCCAATTCTGCACCGACAATGCCGCCATGGTCGGCATCGCGGCCTATTTCAAATATCAACGCGGAGAGTTCGCCGACCTAAGCCTGCCTCCATACACCCGCGGATGAAACGCGCCAAGCTCATAGCCCTGTCACTATTCTTCGCCGCCAGCGTCTCGGCCCAGGACATCCATTTCTCGATGATCGACCTCGACCCGATGCTGTTCAACCCTGCCTACTCCGGTTTCTTCGACGGCTTGGGACGCTTCGGGCTTGTCTACCGCAACCAATGGGCCTCCGTCAGCACCCCCTTCCAAACCTTCTCGGCCACCGCCGAATGGAGCATCAGCCGCAGTTCGCGCAACCGCAACGGGCTGAGCGCCGGCTTGTGGCTCAGCAACGACCGTGCAGGCACGCTCGACTATGGTGCCACGTCCGCCTCGGCCATCATTTCCTACTACCAGGCCTTCGGCGACCGCGGCAACGACATCGTCTCCGTCGGTGCTGAACTCGGCGTAGGACAGATTGGCTTCAACGCCGAGAACATCATCCTTGACGATGCCACCGAAGATTTCGAACGCAACCGCGCCTTCTACCCCACCCTCGGCCTTGGCGCCGCATGGTTCCATCAGCACAGCGACGTGCTCTACACCAAGGTGGGCGCTTCGGTGCGCAACATCAACCAGCCCAACATCTCCTACCTCGGCATGGCCGACACCCGCCTCAGTCGTCGCTACAACATCTACGGCCGTGCCGAATGGCGATTTCTTTCGTCGGTGAGCCTCATGCCCCTGCTGGGCTTCCAGCATCAGAAAAACTTCAACGAACTGGTCTACGGCACCGACGTGCGATGGTATATCCACGAGTATGATCCCGACTTCCTGGCCTTCACCGCCGGCCTGATGGGCCGTCACGGCGATGCACTCGAAGTGAACCTCGGCGTCATGTGGCAGACATGGACCTTCGCCTTTGCCTACGATGCCAACCTCTCGCGACTGGCCTCAGCCAGCCATACACTGGGCGCCTTCGAAATGGGCGTAACCTACCTGATTCCCAAGAAACAACGTCGAACAAAGGCCCTGCCCTGCCCCATCTTCTGACACCATGAAACGCCTCATCACACTCCTCCTTATCCTCACCACCCTGCCGGCATGGGCACAATACAAAGTGGATCATCTCGGCAAACCCTACAACACGCCCGGCAGCGAAACCGGCGCCATCATTGTGGGCGACACCGTGCTCGTCTACTCCTCGCTCCCTCCTTCGGAACGCGGCAACCGAGAGTTTCATTTCAACACATCAATCACGCAACTGCTGCAATCGCGCATCTCCCGCTCCACCGGCAAGCTGGCCCGGCCAAAGCCCTGCCGCTGGGGGCTCAACAGCAGTAAAGATCACACCGCCAACCTGGCCATTGACCCGGTAAAACACGACCTCTACTTCACGCGATGCCGTGCCGACGACCCCACATTGCGATGCGACATCTGGTATGCCCGCAAGCTGAAACGCGGATGGGACAAGCCCCGCAAAGTGGCAGGTCCGCTCAACAGCAGTGACTACACCTCCACCCATCCCGCCGTTGGTCAGCTGCCCGACGGCAGCACCATACTCTACTTTTCGTCCAACCGTCCCGGTGGATCGGGCGGCATGGACATCTGGTACACCATCGTCGCCGACGGCACCGCTGGCGAATGCGTCAACCTTGGCCCACAGGTCAACACCCACGACGACGAAATCACCCCCTTCTACGACCAACGCAACGGTGTGCTCTACTTCTCGTCCGACCGTGCCGGAGGCCGCGGCGGCCACGACATCTACTGCGCCGTCGGACAGCGCAACACTTGGCAGAAAGCCGAAGCCGTATGCGGATGCCTCAACAGCGAACAGAACGACATCTACTACGTGGTCACCCACCACGACAGTGTCACCGGAATGCCCGTCGCCGGATATCTCTCCTCCAACCGGCCCGACTCATTCTTCATGACCGACTCCACCTGCTGCAACGACATCTACCGGTGGAGCCTCGACAGCCTGTGGCTGCAAGCCCGCAACGAAGCCGCCGCACGCACACTCGACAGCCTGCAACACCTGCCGCCACCGCGGCCCAATTTCATGTTCCCCTTGTTCCTATACTTCCACAACGACGACCCCGACCCCATGAGCCGCGCCGCCACCACCACAACCGACTATGCCACTTGCCAGCAACGGCTGGCCGCAATGCGCAACGAATATATCGCCCATCAGACCTCGGCTGCCGACTCGGCCATGATGCGCCAGTTCTTCGACACATGCGTCGAAGGCAACTACCGCCGCATAGAACAACTGCTCGAATATATCGCCTCCATGATCGGCCACGGCGACAGCATCACCCTCACCATCGCGGGCTATGCCAGTCCGGTGTTCAACGACGACTACAACCGCATCCTTTCCGAACGGCGCATCGCCAGCTTCATCAATATGCTTCACACGTGGCACGGCGGCGCGCTTGAAGCCGCCATCGCCGACGGTCACCTTGTCATCAGCCAGCGTCCGCGCGGCGCCGTAGCCACCTCGGCCCCGACCCAATCTGCCGACCCCGTCTATGGTCTATCGGCCGCCATGTCGCGCCGCATTGAAATCATCTCCTGCGAAGTGCGCTGACGCCACCTTGCCGCCTCGTCCCTGCGATGCCTTCACCCATGCATTTCACATCGGCGCAACTCCCTGTCTTCCAGTAGTCAACACCCTATCATCTCCTACCCAACTCCTACCGTGGTAGGAGTTGGGTAGGTGTTGGGTAGGAGTTGGGTAGGAGATGATAGGGAGAGAACTCTGATATACAAGGCTTTGCAAATCCAATATAGCAGATAAAAAAACGGCGGGGCAACCATTACGGTTGCCCCGCCGTCGTGTTTTGACAATTGCTTGATTAGAAGTGGAAACCGATGCGGAGGGCCAATTCGCCGACAGAGCGGCGCTCGCGCTGATTGAGACCACGGTAGAGCTCGTCCTGAGCAGCGGCCAGCTCGTTGTTGCGAAGGGTGCGGGTGGTGTAGTCGATGTTGTGCGTACCCAAGCCGTAGTAGTAGATACCGGCGCTGACGTGGCGGCCAAAGTAGGAACCGAGGCCGATCATGAAGGCCATCGAGGTGGTGTTCTTGTATCCGTAGCGGAACTCTTTCGAGTCGGTGCCCTCGGAGGTGATGATCATCAGATCGGGGCCAAGGCCGAATTCGGCGAACGGGGTGATGTCGTTCCAGAGTTCGTCATAGAGATAGGTGGCACCGACGAAGAGGGGGAAGTTGAAATAGCTGGGGGCATCCAGACGGGCGTCGGAATAGGCGTTGCTGAGTTTGCTGTCGATGCTGTTCCAGAAGAGGTCGAGGTTGACAAAGGGAGCAACCATACCGGTTCCGACATCGAAATGATAGGTGGCACGCACGCCGCCTCCGAAACCGAGGGTGGCGCCCTTACCCATCTCGCTCATCGTCAGGGGGACCAACGCTGCCCGGTCGGCAGTGCTGACATCAGAGGTGAACTGGCCGGTGGGGAGCACGCCATTGATATAGAATCCCCAACGCAATTGGGCTTGAGAAACGTTGCTCAGGCAGAGCATCACACATGCCAGGCTAAGAACTTTTACAATACTACTTTTCATGATAATACTGATTATTTGTTGTTTGAATTATTTCTTTTTTGTTGTTTTGGTCGCGGTGCGGGGCTTTTTTGCCGCGGCGGGTTTTTCGGTGGCAGATTTCTTGGAGGAGGTGCGTTTGGGGGCTGGTGTGACGGCCAGTTCCTCGTCAGGGATGGTGGCGTCGAGAGGCGGGTTTTCGGCATCAAGGAATTCATCCTCTATGCCGCGCAGGTCGTCGTCGGAAGGTTCCATCTCATCGTCCTCGTCATCGTCGCGCTCATAGCTGTCGACTTCGTCGTCATCGTCGGCGAAAGCTTCTTTGAGGCCTTCGGTGTCGATGTCGAGGTTGACTTTTTCGCGCTCGCTTTCTTCAGCCAGCACATCCTCGTAGGAGCCGTGTTTCAGCACACGTTCCTGATGGGTGGTGTTCGACTCTTCCTTGTCGATGGCTTCGCTCAAAGGGGCGAACTCTTCCTCCTTGGTTTCGTCTTCCTCGTCGAAGAGGGCTTTGTCGAGATCGTCGCCGAGGGTGTCGATTTTCACCTCGAACTTAATCATATAAGCGGTGTCGTCAGTTTCCAGCGGAACCACAAAAATAGGCTCACCGTTGGGCTTGATGATTTTCTGCAGATGGTTGGTATGGCCATCGGGGTAGGCTTCTTTGAATAATTCCTTGAGGTCGTCAGACAGGTTTTTATAGCTGACAATCAGATTCTTCTTGCGTTTTCTGGTAGTGCTCATAGTAGTTTTAATTTGATGCAATATTACCAAAAAAACACTATTTGGCAAAATTTTTTTGATGGAAAATGAGCAAGATGGCCACAAAAGGGTGGAGGTGGCCTGTCCGCAAAAGATGTTTCAGGCTGACCGACAGGCAACAGTCAGCCCTTTATGGAGGCAAATGCGTCAGGCCACGACGATGCTTTCATCGTCCTCGATGCGAAGGTTGCTCATGATGAATTCGCGCCTTTCGAGGGTGTTTTCCCCCATGTAGAAACTGAGGGTGGTCTGGATGTCGAATTCTTTGTGCAGGAGCACCGGGTCGAGGCGCATGTCTTTGCCAATGAAGTTTTTGAACTCGTCGGGTGAGATTTCGCCAAGGCCCTTGAATCGGGTGATTTCGGCGTTGGCGGTGGAGTGGATGGCGTTGACGCGTTCCTCGTCGGAATAGCAGTAGGTGGTTTTCTGCTTGTTGCGAACGCGGAACAGCGGTGTCTGAAGAATATAGACATGCCCTGTCTGGATCAGTTCGGGATAGAATCGCAGGAAGAAGGTCAGGAGAAGCAAACGGATGTGCATGCCGTCGACATCGGCATCGGTGGCGATGACGACGTTGTTGTAGCGGAGATTCTCGATGCCGTCGTCGATATTGAGGGCGTTGTGGAGCAAGTTGAGTTCCTCGTTCTTGTAGATATCGGCCTTACTGATTGAGTAGGTGTTTTTTGGCTTGCCGCGGAGCGAGAAGACAGCCTGGGTGTCGACGTCGCGACTTTTGGTGATGGATCCGGAGGCGGAATCGCCCTCGGTGATGAAGATGGTGCTTTCCAGACGGCGCACATGGTTGGTGTTGTAGTGCACATGGCAGTCGCGCAGCTTGCGGTTGTTAAGGCTGGCCTTTTTAGCGGCTTCGCGCGAGATCTTCTTGATGCCGGCTATCTCCTTGCGTTCCTTCTCGTTGGCATTGATTTTCTGCAAAAGCGCTTCAGCGGTGTCGGCATGAATATGGAGATAGTTGTCGAGGTTGCGTTTGAGGATGTCGAGGATATAGGTTTTGAGGAGGGGGCTGTCGTTGGTGCCGTCGACGTGATTGGGTTCAAGATGTGTGGATCCGAGCTTGGTTTTGGTCTGAGCCTCGAACACAGGCTCTTGAATACGCACACAGAGTGCACAGACGAGGCCTTGACGGATCACCTCAGGGGCGTAGTCCTTTTTGATGAAATCTTTCACCACACGGGCATAGCCTTCGCGGAAAGCTGACTGGTGGGTGCCACCTTCAGTGGTGTGCTGGCCGTTGACAAATGAATAGAAATAGTCGTTCGACTGTCCGTTGATGTGCGTGAAGGCTGCTTCAAAATCGCCCTCTTTGATATGGATGATGGGATAAAGAGGCTCACCCTGAAGGTTGTTCTCCAGGAGGTCGAGCAATCCGTTCTTGGAGTAATAACGGCGGTCGTTGTAATACATCGTCAGTCCGCGATTGAGATAACAGTAGTTCCAGATGCGGCGTTCGACGTATTCGCTGATAAAGTGGTAGTTGCCAAAGAGCTTGGCATCGGGCACAAACTCGACAAGGGTGCCGCTCTCGCTGGTGGTGTCGGGCAGAATTCCGGTGTCGCTGACCAGTTTGCCGTCGGCAAATTCGGCAGCGCGGGTACTGCCGTCGCGGAAAGCCTGCACGCGGAAGAAACTTGACAGGGCATTGACGGCCTTGGTTCCGACGCCGTTCAAGCCGACCGATTTCTGGAAGACTTTACTGTCGTATTTGGCACCTGTGTTGAGGCGCGACACGGCTTCGAGCAGTTTTCCGAGGGGGATGCCGCGGCCATAGTCGCGGATAGTGACCTTACGGTCGGCAAAATTGATATTCACCTGAATCTTTTTGCCGTAACCTGAAGTGAATTCGTCGATTGAGTTGTCGATCACCTCTTTGATGAGGACATAGATGCCGTCGTCGTGCGAGGAGCCGTCGCCAAGCTTTCCGATATACATACCCGGACGCAGTCGGATATGCTCCATGTCTTCAAGATGGACAATACTGTCGTCGGTATAGTCGTCGGGGGTCACATTTTTCTGAAACAGGTTGTCTTCCATGTCTTTATTCTTCTGATGATGAGGATTGTGATGAGATGATGTATCCGCTGCGACCATCGTCAGCATAATCGTCGGCTGAAACCACAAACAGACGGCTGGTGGGGACGCCGCGCCCGGTCAGGTAGTCAGCCACCATGCGATTGCGGGCTTCCATCTGCTGCAAATCAGCCTCGTAGCCTTCGGCTATCTGCTGTTCGAGCGTGAGGATGAGCGATTTGTCGTACAGGACCACCTGCGCCAGCTGGTTGAGTTTGAGGCGTTGTTCGTCAGTGAGTTCTGTCTGATTCGGGTCGATGGCCATAAAGTCAAGGTCTGCGCCCTTGAAGCCCAACTTGTCGGCAGCCTGGCGCAACGGCGAGGTGGCTACCTTGACAAGGAAATTGCCGAGTGTCTTCCACAACAACTTGATATAGCTGAACTTCGGCGCATCGACATTGCCGCTGACAGGCAAATCGATGGTGATGCGGTCATCCTTGTCTTTGAGGATATAGAGTGCGGTCTTCAAAGGAATGCGCTGTTCGGGTGTCACGTCGCTGCGACGGTCCCCCACTCGGGCATTGAGGATTTGCATGTGGTTGTCGCCACGCAACTCATGCCGCTCAACCACGGTGCGCATGTCCAGCGTGGTCATACCTCCCTCTATCGGGAAGCCTGTATAGGCCACCGCCAGTGGGCTCAGTTCGCGCAAGTCAAAACTTTTCACGCTGAGCGTCAGGTCGGTCGACTGCTTCCATTGCCGCAATGACCCGCGCCATTGCACATCCAGCAGTCCCTTACCCGGCAACTGTGCCGCCAGATGAGCCGAGCCTTTTCCGTCAAGGCTCAGGCTGTTGCCATCGATGCGTATATTCTTCACGGCAACTTCAAATTTGTCGGGCAACGTATGGTCCACATACAGAACCTCTCCATTGCTCACGCTGAGGCGGTCCACCGCAAGGCGTATCGGCTTGGAAACACCTTTGTTCTCGACACTATCGTCCTCTTGACGGGACGGGCTATGCGTGAAGGTGTTGCGGTCGGGCCACTGCTCATAGCGCACAAACGGTTTTTCCACCGTCACACCTCCTATGGCAAAACGGTTGGCGTCAATGTTCACCTCGCTTACTTGCACCGCCAGACGTCCGCAGCCGACAATCTCCTGTCGGGCACTGTCCTGAAGCGACAGTCTCACCACTTCGACGGGGCCGCTGATGCGGCTTTTCAATATCTCGTCCACACGGCCACTAGCCTTAATCGTGGCGGCGAGTGTGCCGTCCACCATCCTGACCGGAAGCACGTCGGCCACATAATCTTTCACATTATTCAGCGCGAAGTCCTCGATCGCCAGATTCAAATCATAATGGTTCGTCGCAGCATCATAGTTGGCGTCGACCACCATGTGTCCACCTTCTGCCAACGTGATGTTGAGGCCCGCCTCGCTACCTTCTTTGCCACCAACCACAAAGCCGGGCACACGGAGGTTCATGTCGGCAATGTGCCACTGCTTACCGTTACGCACATCATGGTAGTCGACCTGCGCATGGGCCAGCCGAAGATCGTTCAGGTTGTATGTCCAGTCGCTGGGGGTAGTGTCCTTGTCGTCCGATGCAAAATGATCCACTATACTGCTGAAATTGAACCGGTCGCCATCCTGCAGCAGGTTGACGTTGAGTCCGGCCAAGGAAAAATGTTTGACATACACCGTATGGCCTATCAGCCGCAACAGATGCGCCTTGACATCTAACGTGTCGAACGATGCAAAAGGAGTGGTGCCGTCCTCTTCATACAGGGTGAGGCCATGCACCGCGGCATGCCCGGTGAGCAGGTTCAGGCGCAGCTTGTCGACCTGCACCTTGCGTCCTACCAGTTGCTCGCCATGACTGTTGACGTAGCCCTTGGCCACAGCACCGCACACCAGCGCCACCACAACCAGCAGCGCTACCAGCGCCACCACAATCCATAAGACGATTTTGCCAAAACGCTTCATTCGTAGAAATGCATTTCCGTGAGATATTGATACACAGGCTCCGTGAGCATGTATTTGACATCTTTTCTTTCAGCAATGAGGCCGCGGATATAGCTCGACGACAGGTCGATCATCGGCACATCCACCATCGTCACATGCGGATGGTCGGCCAAGGCGCAGTGTTCGCTGCCCGGACGTGGGTAGACATAGATATGGTAGTGCTCAAGAATATACTCGTAGTTGCGCCAACGGTTGAACGTGGCCAGATTGTCGCTGCCCATGATGAGGCAAAACTCGCGGTCGGGATAACGTTCAGAAAGCTCGGCCAGCGTCACCACCGTGTAACTCGGCACCGGCAGATGCATTTCCACATCGCATGCCCGCATCCGGTAGTTGTCGTCGATGGCACGGCGCACCATCTGCAGGCGGTGATGGTCGGCCAGCAGCGTATGTCTCTCCTTCAGCGGATTTTGCGGCGACACCACAAACCACAATTCATCCACATCGGCCTTCTGCAGCATCGTGTTGGCGATAATCAGATGACCGACATGTATCGGATTGAACGAACCAAAGAAAAGGGCTGTACGCTTCACTCGACCAACCCCCGGATCAATAGTACTTGTACGATGTCTCGATCTTGATATGACGCAGACGTGTTCCCTTGAAGGTATAAATCTCGGCCACCTCGCCGGCGCCCGACACCACTTTCAGCACTGCCACATCAGCCGTGTACGACTTCGGATATTTCTTGAAAAACACGCTGAACACCGAATCCTTCGCCATGCCCACATGCACCCCGTTGTCGAGCGCCACCTCGCGGTCGGCGATATATCCGCCCAGCAGCTCCACTTTCTTCGTCCATATCGAATAGTACATGTCGACATACGAATCATCGTAGCGGCGCATCCGGTTCACCGACACCATCATCGAGTCGTAATATCGCTGATAGCCCGTCTCGCGGTACCATTTCAGTTTATTGTCGGTGATATACTGTTCGACAGAAGTCCAAACACCAAGGGGATAGATCACAAACGGCGACAGCGTATACACCGTCATCGTGTCGGTATACACTTTGATGTCCTTGATCTGGTATTCGGGGCGGCTGAAAGCCAGCATGCGCAACGCCTTGGCGCGCGAGGCCACCTGCTGCGAGAATGCCATCGAAGTGCACAGCACCAATGCTGCCAACGTGAGTATCTTCTTCATTGTCTGATTGTATAGAGATTCCTGTATGGTTGCCGGAAAGGGGGCATCATTGCCGGATCACCTTCCGGTTATTATTTAGTGTAACGCAACTGCATTTTATTTATTGTATACCCGAAATATTTTTTCCTCCCGTAGCATAAACCCGGAGGCGGGAGCACGTCTGTGCTCCCGCCTCCGGATGGTATTGTCCCCTTGCCTCAGCAAGGAGAGGAGTCGCGTTGGGGAAATTTATTTCACAACGCTAAGGCGCTCTGTGGCAATACCCTTGTCGGTCACCACGGTGACGAAGTACACGCCACTGGTCATATTGCTCACATTCAGCTCGAACACGTTGGCGTTGACATTCTCCTCCGTGAACACCTTCTGGCCAAGCGAATTTACAACCTCAATGCTACGGATCATGCTGCCGGCATTGATATAGGCAAACTGGTTGGCGGGGTTGGGATAGGTGTTGATGCGGACAGCGGGCTGCACATCGTCGATAGCCACATTGGTCAACAGCTCGCTCTCGGCGCCGTTCATGATGGCGCGGTTGTTCACGTTCGAAGCGTCGTAGTTGCTGACGAAGGCCACCACATGGCATTTGTTGGCACGGCATGTGCTGGGCACAGTGAAGTTGAAGGTCTTGCTGTAAGTGTCGCCAGCATTGGTACTGGTGAAGGCATCGGCATCGCCCCAGGCGTCGGTCAGGGCAGCACGCACCACATGATCATGGACATAGCGTCCGTTGGCACCCGACTGGGTTCCCACAATGCTGTCCTCAACAAGATAGACAGTCAGACGGGGGCTGTCGAAGGCCAAATCCTGCGTGAAGCTGCCGCTCACCGTGAAGCTCAAGTTGCGGTTCGACGTGTTGTAGTTCAGGCTATTGATGTTGCAGCTGACAAACGAAGGATATGCCAAAGCGGCTTCCATCTGGTTACGGATCAGGTTGCTCTGGTCGGGGAAGAAGACGGGACCGGGGTTGGCCTCGACCATCTGGGCCACCTCATAGTTGCGGTCAATCATCGAAGCGGGGGCATAGGTGCTGCCTCCGTCATTGTAGAATTCCATCAACGCCTCACTGGCGGCAATGGTCATGTCGTCGGTGTAGTAGCCGCAGTGGTGGGCGATCCACGACATGCGGTCGGTCAGGCCGGTGATAGCCTGGGCGATGCGCTGATGGCCGCTCGGGCAGTTGGGGCAACGGGCCGTGGTGAAGTGCTCATACACAGAATGGCGGGGAGCTGTGAAAGCGGGGTCGTAGACGGTGGTAACGGCCGAACCGCTATTGTCGCTCTCGTCAACATCGTCAACACCGTTGGGGTTGCTCACAGCAACGTTGACAGCCACCGTTCCGGGCGTGGAGATGCCAAAACGGATATTGAAGGTGTAGGTGCCGGCATAGGGCAGGTTGATGCCGCTGATGGTGCCGGTGGTCTCGTTTTCGCCATTGATGGAGTAGGCATAGTCGAAGCTGGTGAGGCTCTGGCCAAGGTTCTTGACGGTTACGTCAACCGACACCTGATCCTCCATCGAGTAGAACATTCCGGTACGAACCGACGTCAGCGCAATGCTGCTGGCGGGAAGCTGCTGCACCATGATATCGTCGACAATCAGATAATAGCCGTCGCCATGGTTGACAAAGGCCAGGTAGATGGTCTGTCCGGCATAGGCATCCAAGTTGGCGGAATAATCAAATTCGCCGGTACCCAGGGTCTCGTCAAGCAGAGTGGTGGTGAAGTCGCGCTTGTCTTGGCCAGTGGTGGAAACCATCACTTTCACCTTCTCGGGGAAGTTACCGTCACGACCGAAAGTGTTGAATGTCAAATAATAGCCGCTTCCATTGGGAATGGTGATAGCCGGAGTGACCATCCAGCGGTCGCAGTCGTAGCCCTGGGGCTCGGTCCAGGAAATCGACACAGCTGCCATATCTCCCTCAGAAACCTGCGCAACCTGCCAGCTATCGTTGAAATTGGCATAATTGGAACTGTTAACGAGGTCGTCAGAGTAGGTCACCCAACCCGTCGGCATCGAGCCTGCGTCTGTGCTCTGGAAATCCTCAGAGAAGATGACTTGCGCATTCACCGACATTCCAAGCAATGCGGCAGCAATAAAGAATAATGCTTTTCTCATAATTGAAATTAGTTTTAATGATGTTTAAAATATTATATTACAACTTTTTGTATACATTAATCCCGGTTTCTGGCCAATAAGTACGTAATCCATTATCAAAATGCAAAATTACATTTTTTTCCGATACAAAAATATATTTTTTTCTTAAAAACAACACATAATTGCACAAATAACTGATTATTAGTCATGAACACATAATAAAACAAACCGCTATCAAACATCATCACCCATCGGATACATCATCCGACAAAATGCTTACAACCAGCTACCTTAGCCCTATTAACTCCTGCCCAACTCCTACCGCGGCAGGAGTTGGGCAGGAGTTAATAGGTTTCTGTCAGGAAGTCACGTCACATGCGACAGGTTATAGACATTCAGGGATACAGTTTGCGCATCCGATTCGAAGACGAGGAGTATGTAATGATATAAACAACAACGGCTCATGTACAATATGGGCCGCTGCGGTTCAAGTCCGGATTGCTACGGCATTACTCCACGCCCTTCAGCGTGAGGCTGATACGGCGGCGGCGCAGGTCCACTTCGAGCACCTTCACCTTCAAGTGCTGGTGCAGATGCACCACCTCGTTGGGGTCGTTCACACGGCGGTTGGCCATCTGGCTGATGTGCACCAGGCCATCCTGATGCACGCCTATGTCGACAAAGGCACCAAAAGCCGTGATGTTGGTCACGATGCCGGGCAGCACCATACCCTCGCGCACATCCTCGATACGGGTGACATTCTTGTCGAATTCGAACACCTCAAACCTGGCCCTGGGGTCGAGGCCGGGTTTTTCCAGCTCCTTCATGATATCGTGCAAGGTGGGCAGCCCGCAGTCGTCACTGACGAAACTGTCGAGGTCGATCTTGGCTCGCAAGTTCTTGTCCTTCATCAGCGTGGCGATATCGGTGCCGACGCTGGCAGCCATCTGTTCCACCAGCGCATATCGCTCCGGATGGACAGCGCTGTGGTCAAGGGGGACCGCCGACTCACGCACGCGGAGGAATCCGGCACACTGTTCAAAGGCCTTGTCGCCCAACCCCTTCACATCATGCAGCGACTGGCGGTCGGCGAAGGCACCATGGCGGTTGCGGTGGTCGACAATCTTGTCGGCCAGTGCGGGACCGATGCCGCTGACGTAGCTGAGCAGCTCACGGCTGGCGGTGTTCAGTTCGACGCCGACGCTGTTGACGCAGCTTTCCACGACATCGGCAAGGCTCTCGCCAAGCATTTTTTGATCCACGTCGTGCTGATACTGGCCCACGCCGATGCTCTTGGGGTCGATCTTCACCAGCTCGCTGAGGGGGTCCATCAGTCGACGGCCGATGCTGACGGCGCCGCGCACGGTCACGTCATAGTCGGGAAACTCACGGCGGGCCACGTCGCTGGCGCTATACACCGAAGCTCCGGCCTCGCTGACGCTGATAGCGATCACCTTACGGTTGAAGCGACACCGCTGCACCACCTCCTCGGTTTCACGGCCGGCAGTGCCGTTGCCGATGGCTATGGCTTCTATCTGGAAGGCTTCGACAAGGGCTTCCAGCTTGCTGATGGCGGCACGCTCCTCGCGCACCGAGGTGAACGGATAGATCGTTTCGTTGTGCAGCAGGCTGCCCTGTGCATCAAGGCACACCACCTTGCATCCTGTGCGGAAGCCGGGGTCGATGGCCAGAATGCGTTTCTGCCCCAAGGGAGCGGCCAAGAGCAGCTGGCGCAGGTTCTCGGCAAAGACGCGGATGGCCTCGCGGTCGGCACGCTCTTTCAGCAGGTTGCGGAACTCTGTTTCGATACTGGGACTCACCAGGCGCTTGTAGCTGTCGGCCACTGCCAGGCTGATCTGCTGGGCCGCGTCGGCGTTGGATGGCAGGTTTTTCGGGCTGAGGGCGGCGATGGAGGCATCGTCGTTGTCGGGACGCACATGCACGCGCAGCACCCCGGCCTCCTCGCCGCGGAACAAGGCGAGGATACGATGCGACGGGGCTTTGGCAAAGGGTTCCTTCCAGTCGATCCACGACTCGAACTTGGCAACCTTTTCGTCATTGGGATCCACGCCCCGGGCCAGTGCCGACGAGAGCTGGGCCTGACGTCGGAAGACGTTGCGCACGCGGTTGCGGGCGGCGGCATTCTCGCTGAAACGCTCGGCGATGATGTCGCGGGCGCCGGCCAACGCTTCGTCGTCCCAATGCTGCCACTGGCCCCGCATCAGGGCATCGGCCACAGGCTCGTAGCCCTTCTCGATGGCGATGGTTGCGCGGGTACGTCGCTTGGGGCGATAGGGCAAATAGAGGTCTTCCAGCTCGGCCATAGTCGTGGCCGCCTCAATCTGCGCCTGCAGCTCGGGGGTCATCTTGTCCTGCTCGACGATGCTGGCCACGATGGCTTCGCGGCGCTTGTCCAGCTCTTTCAGACGGGCCAACAGGTCGCGGATGGCGGCAATCTGCACCTCGTCGAGCGAGCCGGTCACCTCTTTACGGTAGCGGGCGATGAAGGGTATGGTGGCACCAGCCTCGAGCAACTCAATGGTGCGTTCCACCTGACGCTGGCCGAGGTTCAGCTGGGCGGCTATTGTTGCGGAATAGTTCATCGGCTTATTTCAGGCGGCGGAGAATCTCAAGGGTCTGGTTCCAGAACATCTCGACGGTCTTGATCTCGATGCGTTCGTCGGGGCTGTGCACACCGCGCAGCGTGGGGCCGTAGCTGATCATGTCCATGCTGGGATATTTCTCGCCGATGAGGCCACACTCCAGGCCGGCATGAATGGCACGGACGATGGGTTCGCGGCCATACATCTTCTTGTAGACGTCGACACCGACTTTCAGCACGCGGCTGTCGGGGTTGGGAGTCCATCCGGGATAACCGTCACTGTGCTTCACACGGCAACCGGCCAGACGGAATGTGCTCTCCAGCTTGGCGGCGGCAGCCATCTTGGCGCTCTCCACCGAACTGCGCTGGCTGGTGGCAATATGGAAGGCACCGTTCTTCATCTTGATGGAGGCCAGGTTGGTGCTGGTTTCCACAAAGTTGTCGATCTCGCGGCTCATGGCCAGCACGCCATGGGCACACGCGTAGACGAGGTTGACAAGGCGCTCGTGGGCATCTTTGTCGACAACCTTTTTGGGCATCTCCACGTCGCGAAGCTCGAACTCCATGTCGGGTTCTGTCGAGCGGAACTCGAACACCATCGCCTTGCCCATGCGGGTGACCATGGCTTTGAAGGCGCGTACCTTCTCCTCGGGCACGGTGACCACCGCCTCCGCCTCGCGGGCGATAGCGTTGCGCAGATTGCCTCCATCGATGGTGGCCAGACGCATGCCGTGGCGGTAGGTGGCCTCCCAAAGGATGCGGTTGATGAGCTTGTTGGCGTTGGCACGGCCGCGGTTGATATCGTCGCCACTGTGGCCACCCTTCAATCCGCTCACCTTCAGTTTGAAGGCCTTATGGCCAACGGGTGCCGCCACCAGTTTGTAGTCCATGTCGGCCACGGTGTCGATGCCGCCGGCACAACCGATGCAGTACTCGCCCTCGTCTTCGTCATCGAAATTAAGGAGTATTTCGCTCTTGAGCCAGCTCTTGCTGAGGCCGTTGGCTCCAGTAAGACCGGTTTCCTCGTCGACGGTGATGAGGGCTTCCAGAGCGGGATGTTGCAGCTTGGCATCCTCAAGGATGGCGAGGATGGTGGCCACGCCGATGCCGTCGTCGGCGCCGAGGGTGGTGCCGTCGGCGGTGAGCCATTCGCCGTCAAGCACAGGCTGGATGGCGTCGGTCATGAAATCGAACTTTTTGTCGCTGTTTTTCTCGCACACCATATCCATGTGGGCCTGCAGGGCCACCCACGGACTCTTCTCGTAGCCCTTGCTGGCGGGCTTGCGGATAAGCACATTGCCGAGTTTGTCACTCATGGTTTCCAGGCCGTGGTCGTTGCCCCATTGTACAAGCCATGCGGAGATGCGCTCTTCATGCTTCGAAGGACGCGGAATCTGCATGATTTCGCCAAACCAATGCCACACGCGTGCGGGCTTAAGATCTTTCAGGATGTCGTTGCTCTTCATAATGTATCATGTATTTATTTGATTTCCGACTGCAAAAGTACGCATTTTCATGCATACGGACAAATATATTTTTCGCACACAGAGAAAACCTCCCGGCCCCATCACTCCGAATTCGATGGAAGCCGACAAACGACCGGAACTCCTCGGAGTTGTGCGTGTGCAACACGGCACCGTCCTCACGGACAGCACCGTAGTCCTGCACCTTATGGCTTTGGGGACTTACCTCCGTATCAATAAAAACAATCAATCGTCAATCGTTTGTTCATAATCAGCCCTCGCTTTTCGACAGGCACTCGTCGAGGGCGGCGGTGATGGCGGCTTTGTCCATGTGCTGGCCGATGAAGACGAGCTTCTGCATACGGTCGCCGTAGGTGTCGTCCCAATCGCGCTGCAGGTCGGGGTTGCGGCGCATGAAGTCGAGCAACTCGTCGTCGGGCATGGTGGCATACCATTGGCCGGTGTCGCGCAGGGAAACCTGCTTGCCGGCCTGCTCGAAGAGGTAGCAGGTGTCAGGCTCGGAAAGGAACCAGCAGATGCCCTTGGCACGCACCACGCCGGCAGGCCAGTGACGCGCCACAAACTCGTCGAAGCGGCCGAGGTTCATCGGCTCGCGACGGTAGTAGACAAAAGTGCTGATGCCGTACTCCTCGGCCTCACCTTCGTCATGATGGTGGTGATGGTGATGCTCGTGATGATGATGGTCATCGTCGTGGTCGTGATGATGGTGCTCATCCTCATCATCGTCATCATCGTCGTCGTGATGGCCTTCAATCTCGTCGATCCAAGTGGCGGAAGTGGCCACGCTGTCGAAGTCGAACATGCCCGTGTGGAGAATCTTGTCGAGGTCGATGTCGCAGTAGTCGCACTCGATGATTTCGGCCTTGGGCTGGATGGCGCGGATGATTTCGCGGATGCGGCCCAACTCGTCGGGGCTGACCTCGGAGGCCTTGTTGAGGAGGATGATGTTGCAGAACTCGATCTGCTGGATGACGAGGTTCTCGAGGTCGTCTTCAGCCAAGCCGGGGCGCAGCAAGTCGTGGCCACCGCCGAACTCGTCCTTCAGGCGCAGGGCGTCGACAACGGTGACGATGCTGTCGACCACCGGGATGCCGTCCTTGACGAATTCTGGGCCCATGGTGGGAATGGAGCAGATGGTTTGCGCAATGGGGGCGGGTTCGCAGATGCCGCTGGCCTCGATGACGATGTAGTCGAAACGGCGTTGCGACGTGATGTCGCGCAGCTGCTCGACGAGGTCCATCTTCAGCGTGCAGCAGATGCATCCGTTCTGGAGGGCCACGAGATTGTCGTCCTTCTGCCCCACCACGCCGCCGCGCTCGATGAGGTCGGCGTCGATGTTCACCTCGCCGAGGTCGTTGACGATGACGGCGAACTTGATGCCGCGACGATTGTTGAGTATACGGTTCAGCAGGGTGGTCTTGCCGCTGCCAAGATAGCCGGTGAGAAGCAGTACGGGTATGGTATTAATATTCATAATGCTAGATATTTTTATGTCTCTTTACGTAACGGAAAACGGATGCATTTCGTATGCAGTAACCGACATTTATGCAACAGGTTGATTTCCAGTAGTCATCCACATAGCCCCTCCAACCCCTCTCCAACCCCCCTCCTGCCCAACTCCTTCCGATTTCGGAGAAAGGATGGAGAGGGGTTGGAGGGGGGTTGGAGGGGCTTGGGAGAAGGCGTTGAAAACCAGCATGTTGAAAAAGATGGAAAAAGACAGGGGGAAAAGAGGGAAAAAGGCCGGTGGAAAGGCTGGAAAGAGGCTGGGGGAAAGGCCGGGAAAAGACGCTGGCGGGAAGCGGACAAATGCCTGTGAATCAAAAACAAAAAAGGCCCCGATCCGGGAGGATGGAGGCCTGTATTCCGGACAATCGGACCGGGCAGGGCTATTCGGGCAGGTAGCTGTCGGGACCGAAGAGGCGTTTGGCGTAGGGGGTGAGCTGCACGTGCTTGGAGAGCCAGTAGATGGGCATGACCACCGAGGGGATGCCGCAGGCGTAGGGCGTGATGTGGTAGAGGCCGTAGCTGACGACGATGGTGTTGCGGGCGCTGTCGATGAAGTAGTCGGTGGGCATGGGCATGCGTTCGACGTTGACGTATTCGTCGAAGAGGCATTCGCGGACGTCCTTGTTGACCTCGAGGTCCTGAATGGCGCGGGCGACGGCTTCGCAAAGCATGTTGGTGTCGGCAACGAGGTCGGCCAGATGGACCACGGCACCGGTCTGTTTGTCGACGGTGAGGCTGTTGCACGAATAGAGGCCGTGGGCGGCGCCGGTGCCGTAGCTCTCGGTCTTGACGGTGAACACGGCGAGGAGGCTGTCCTGGGTGCACGAGCTTTCGAGGTGGACGTAGCTGTATTCGATGGTGTCGGAGATGGTGTCGAGCACTTGGGGAGTGAGCGTTTCGTCGTCGGTGAACCAGATGCGTTTCAGCCAGCGCTGGGCCACGGCGTCGACATCGGAGGAGGAGCTGTCGCTGAAGCAGAGCATCATCAGCTCGCGGAGCGCATGGTCGGAGAGCAGTCCGTCGGCGGGCCACGCCAGGGAATAGCTGTTCTTTTCGTAGATGGGCCAGGGATCGTCGGGAGCATCTTGGTAGTAGAGGCACATCTGGCCTTCCAGCTGTCGGGTGGTGAATTCTTTCTTTTCATGGCTGCATCCGGCCACCAGGAGTGCGGCAAGAGCAAGGCAGAAGGTGAGTTTTTTCATTGGATTGTAATTATATAGGTGAAACAGTAATGATCATTCGGAGCCAGGCTGTGGCTGCAGTCGCGGAGGCTGATGTCGCCGGTGAAGCCCACGGGGTCGCAGATGCCGCACCAGGGCTCGAGGCAGACGAAGGGGCACCCCTCCTTGTGAGGGGCCCAGATGCCGAAGGCTTCGGCCTGGCGACAGCTGACGCTGAGCACGGGGCAGCCCTGCTTGTCGCAAAGCTCGGCGGTGGACACCTGGCCTTGTTCGAAGATGAGGGCATCGTGGGCGAAGGTGCCGGCAACGATGGGCATGTCGGCCGGAATGACGACGGGCGTGCGCGGCACGCGGCAGCCCTCGTCGAGGGCCGACACCATGACGGGGCTGACAGGCAGGCCGTGGCTGTCGTAGTAGCGCACAAAGCCGTGCACATCGTCGGCAGCATCGTAGTGGGGCAGCATGAACCCGGGATGGGCACCGATCTGGAAGTGCATATCCCTGTGGTCGAGGTTGGTGACCGTCCATGTGATTTCGACGCGGCTGCCGTCGAGGCGGTAATCGGCTTCGAGCGCGAAACGGTAGGGATACTGCCCGTAGAGGCCTGTGTCGAGCATGCGAAGGCGACCGTCGCCGACGGCCTCAAACTCGCTGTCGCGGGCGAAGCCATGCTGCTTCATGTCACAGGTCATGCCGCCGATATGAAGCTGGTTGCGGTAGGGCTTGCCCACAGCGGGAAAGAGGATCGGCGCATGGCGGTTCCAGTACTGCGGGTCGGCGCACCACATATATTCGCGGTCGCCCTTCTTGAGGCTCACCAGTTCGGCGCCGCGGGTGGATACCTCGATGGCCAGTATGCCGTTTGATATTTTCATGAATGAAGGTTTAAAGTGTCGGTAATGTGTTCAAGGCTCAGCAGGCGCTGCTTGAGGGCGATGCCGTAGGCGTAGCCGCCGATGGCGTGCCTTGCCACCACGCGGTGGCATGGGATGAGGATGGCGATGGGGTTGCGGCCCACAGCCTGCCCGACGGCCTGCGGCGAGCGGCATCCTATGCGGCTTGCCAGCTGGCCGTAGGTGACGGTTTGGCCATAGGGTATGGCCAGCAGTTCGCGCCACACACGCAACTGGAACGGCGTGCCGATGGGAGCCAGCCGGGGCAAGGAGAGGGGCCTGCGGCCGGCGAAATAGGCGTCGAGCCAGCCACGAACCGCCTCGGGAGCCGGGCGGGTGGCGGCAGCAGAAGCCTCGACAAAGCGCAACGCCGTGAGGGCTGCGCCGTCGCAGGCCAGCTCGATAGTGCCGAAGGGCGAGCGGTAGGTGTGGATTGCGGCGGCCATCGTTATGCTTTCATTTTCTTGGGCTTGGGGGCGGGCAGCTCGGAGCAGGTGGCGCGCACGAGTGCCGAGAGGTAGTCGCGGTCGTCGACATCCTCGATATAGAAATAGGGCTTGGCGCCCTCATAGGGTGGGCGCATGTCGTCGCATCGCAGCAGCTTGCGGCCGGCCCCGGTGGGCTTGACATAGAAACCGTTGTCGCTGACCAACCCGAAAGGCTTGCCGGCACAGTAGAGGCAATAGTCGCCGAACATCTTGCGGAAAGACACCTCGCCTGCGCCGCCGCATTGGTCGACAATATATTGGACGAAATCGGGATTGCTTGCCATATCGGGAATGCGTTATTGAATTTCCTCAAGAAGACCTGTTTCGCTGTCGATGATGAAGCCGCGCACCTCAATGTCGGCAGGCACGAGGGGGTGGGTACGGATGGTTTCGACGGTGCGGCGCACGCTTTCGGGAGTGTCCTTGAAGCCTTCAAGCCAATGGTTGAGGTCGATGCCGCACTGGCGGATGGTGTCGAGTGTCTGTTCGGTGACGCCGCGCGAGAGCATCTCGTCGTGGAAGTGGCTGTAGCTCATGTGGCAGGCACCGCAATGCGAGTGGGCCACCACCATGACGTGGCGGACGCCCAGCTCGTAGATGGCCACGATGAGGGAGCGCATGGCCGAGTCGAAAGCCGAGATGACGAGTCCGCCGGCATTCTTGATGATCTTGGCGTCGCCGTTGCGCAGGCCGAGGGCGGCAGGCAGCAACTCGGTGAGGCGGGTGTCCATGCAGGAAAGGACGGCCAGCTTCTTGTCGGGATACTTGTCGGTGCGGTACTGCTCGTAGCCTTTCGAGGCCACAAAGTCTTTGTTATAGGCAATGATTTGGTCTATCATAAGAGGATTGCGTCATTATTTCATATCAATTTCGGGCACGACGGCGAAGAAGAGCAACGGTTCGGAGGCGGAGGCGTTGGCAAGGGCGTGGGAATGGCCACGGGGACAGTAGTGGCACTGGCCGGGGAAGAGTCGCGCCTCGGTGCTGTCATAGCGGCAAAGAGCTTCACCGGAGAGGATGAAGATGATTTCGCTATTGGAGTCGTGACTGTGGTAGCCGATGGAACAGCCGGGCTCAAGTCGGCCACGCATGATTTTGTTCTGGCCGTCGTTGAAAGTGCGGAAGAGGGTGTCGCCATTGCCGCCTTTGAAATGGGGATTGGCGACTTCTTCCATTGTGTTGAAATTTATAACCATCAGGTGCTGTTTTTCTATTGAAGGGCAAGTGATTTCAGGGTGTCGACAATCTGCAGGTCGGCAGGGAGCCAGCGGACGGAGTCGAGTTGATTCTTGGCAAGCCAGCGGGCGGCTTCGTGCTCCTTGAGGGTCAGCGCACCGCTGAGCACGCTGCAGAGGTAGCAGTGCATGGTCAGATGGAACTTGGGGTAGTCGTATTCGATGGTTTGGAGCAGGCTTCCGACGGAGATGCTCGTCTCCAGCTCCTCGCATATCTCGCGACGCAGAGCCTCCTCGGGCGACTCGCCAGCCTCGATCTTGCCGCCGGGAAACTCCCACCAGTCTTTCCACTCGCCGTAGCCACGCTGCGTTGCGAAGATGCGTCCTTCGGTATCGCGGATGATTGCCGCCACCACTTCAATCTGCTTCATACTGTAGGGATATTTCCATAAACTGCCGGTTGATTATGAACTGCAAATGTAGGCATTATTTCCGAAATCAACTGTAGTTGAAATCCACAACGACGTTGAAGCGGTAGTCGGGGAAGCGGGCCTGGAGGTCGCTGTTCATCGTGCCGGCGAAGGCGCTGGCATCCTTGACGGAGTCGTCGGGCATGATGTCGATGGTGACGAGATGCTGGTCGGCATAGTAGTAGAAGGCGTGGGCCTGTGCCACATCGGGGCGTTGAGCGAGATAGTTCATCACATCCTGCTGCAGTCGTGCCTCGGTGGTGTCGCCGGTGTAGTCGGCATAAATGCCTATGGTCATGATGATGCCGAAGTCGCGGTAGATAGCCTCTGCCATGCTGCGGGTGAGCAGGTGTAGCTCGCGGGCCGTCATTGTCTCGTCGACACTGACGTGGAGCGATCCGATGAGGGTGTTGGGGCCGTAGCTGTTGACGATGATGTCGTAGACACCGTGGACTGGGCTGAACGAGAGAGCCTTATCCTTGATCTGCTGCGTCAGTTCGGGCGGGATGCGCGAGCCGAGCAACTCGCCGAGGGGAGAGGCAAGCATCTCGACACCGGCCTTGATGATGACCAGCGAGATGACCGTGCCGAAGATGCCGTCGAGGTTGACGCCCCATATCAGCATGATGCCGGCTGAGATGAGGGTGGAGAGGGTGACGATGGCATCGAAGAGGGCGTCGGCGCCGCTGGCAATGAGGGCATCGCTTTTCAGGCTCTTGCCTTGCCGCTTCACAAAGAGGCCCAGAAGCAGCTTGACGGCGATGGCGACGACGATGACGATCAGCGTCAAGGTGGTGTATGAGGGGGTGGAGGGGTGGACGATCTTTTTGACCGATTCGACCAGGGAGGTGATGCCGGCGGCAAAGACGATGAGCGAGATGACGATGGCGCTGAGGTATTCGACACGACCGTGGCCAAAAGGATGCTTCTGGTCGCGCGGGCGAGCGGAAAGCTTGGTGCCGACAATGGTGATCACCGACGAAAGCGCGTCGCTGAGGTTGTTCACCGCATCCATCACAATGGCAATGGCACCCGACAGCAGGCCCACCAGGGCCTTGAATCCGGCCAGCAACACATTGGCCAGGATGCCCACGATACTTACGCGAATGATTTGCTTGTTTCTGTCCATTGTTTTTATGAGGCTTGACGGTTACGGAGGTCAAAGTCATTCTCCCCAAAAAGACGGGAGCGCCACCGTGGACACTCCCGTCTTGGATTCCGGTGGAAGCGGTCTATCATTTGAAGTATTCGACACCGCTTTCGAAAATCAGCTGGTCGTCGTTGCCGTAGATGTTGAGGGCGCTGCCCTTGCTGCGGCGCTCGCTGTGGCCCATCTTGCCGAAAACGCGGCCGTCGGGGCTGGTGATGCCCTCGATGGCCATGTAAGAGCCGTTCATGTTGTACTCCTCGTCCATTGTGGGCTGGCCGTCGAGGCCGACATACTGCGTGGCCACCTGGCCGTTCTTGAAGAGGCGGTCGATCCACTCCTGCGGAGCCACGAAGCGTCCCTCGCCGTGCGAGATAGGGATGACGTAGGTGGCGCCGAGATCGGCTTTGCGCAGCCAGGGGCTGAGGTTGCTGGTGACGCGCGTGTAGGCCATCTTGCTCTGGTGGCGGCCGATGGTGTTGAAGGTCAGCGTGGGAGCATCAGCAGCCTGCGGACGTATCTCGCCGAAGGGCACAAGGCCGAGCTTGACCAGCGCCTGGAAGCCGTTGCAGATGCCGAGCATGAGGCCGTCGCGCTTGCCCAGGAGTTCCATCACGGCATCGGCGATCTTGGGATTGCGGAAGACGCTGGTGATGAACTTGGCGCTGCCTTCGGGCTCGTCGCCGGCGCTGAAGCCACCGGGGATCATCACAATCTGGCTGCGACGGATGGCCTCGACGTAGGCGTCGACGCTCTCGCGGATCTGCTGGCCGTTCTGGTTGCGGAAGACGATAATCTCGCTTTCGGCGCCGGCACGGTTGAAAGCGCGGGCACTGTCGTACTCGCAGTTGGTGCCGGGGAAGGCGGGGATGAAGACGTGGGGCTTGGCAGAATGCGTTAATGTGTGAATGTGTGAATGCGTTAGTGGGGCGGATGCCTTGAAGAGCGGGCTTTCCACCTTCATCTTTCCACTCTCCACTTGGTTGGTGCGGGTGGGGAACACACCTTCGAGGGTCTTCTGCCAGGCGGCGAGGGCCTCGTCGAGCGACACATTCTCGTTGCCGACACAGAAGGCGGCCTCGTCGGTGACGCAGCCGATCTCTTTGCAACGGAAGGGCAAGCCCTCGGTGCCGGGCACTTCGACCACGATGCTGCCATAATTCTTGGCGGTAAGTTCATCCGTTGACATGGGCTCCAGACGGACGCCCAGCTTATTGCCGAAAGCCATCTTGCTGACGGCCTCGATCAGTCCACCGAAGCCCACGACGTAGGTGCTGCACACCTGCCCCGCCTCAATGGCGCGGCGCAAGGCAGCATACTGGTTGAGTGCATCGGCATAGTCGGGCATGTCATAATCGGCCTTCTTCACATCGAGCAGCACCAGGCGGTTGCCAGCCTTCTTCAGCTCGGGTGTGACCACATGCTGCAAGTCGCTCACGCCGACGGCGAAGCTGCACAGCGTCGGCGGCACATCGATGTCGTTGAAGGTGCCGCTCATCGAGTCCTTGCCGCCGATGGCGGGCAGATGGAGTCCCATTTGGGCGTTGTAGGCGCCGAGGAGAGCTGCGAAAGGCTCGCCCCAACGGTAGGGATCGCTTGCAAGTTTCTTGAAATATTCCTGGAAGGTGAGTCGCACACGGCTGGCATCGCCACCGGCGGCGGCAATCTTGGCCACGCTGTTCAGGACGGCATAGACGGCGCCGTGGAAGGGGCTCCAACTCATCTGGTAAGGATCCATGCCGTAGGACATCAGGGTGACGGTGTCGCACTTGCCGTCAAGCAAGGGCAGTTTGCCGATCATACATTGCGTGGGGGTCAACTGATACTTGCCACCGAAAGGCATCACCACACTGCCGGCACCGATCGAGCTGTCGAACATCTCCACCAGACCTTTCTGCGAGCAGACGTTGAGGTCGGCGAGTGTCTTCAGCCAGAGGTCCTTGACGGTCATGCCAGACCGACTTGCCTGACTTGCCTGGCTCGGCATCGCCACCGACACGGTGGTCTCCTGATGGGCACCGTTGGTGTCGATGAAGCGACGGCTGAGGTTGACAATCTCCTTACCGCGCCAGCTGATCACCATGCGGGGCTCGCTGGTGACGGTGGCCACCACGGTGGCTTCGAGATTCTCCTCGTCGGCATACTGCAGCATCTTGTCGACATCCTTGGGGTCGACCACAACGGCCATACGCTCCTGGCTCTCGCTGATGGCCAGCTCGGTGCCGTCGAGGCCGGCATATTTCTTGGGTACTTTGTCCAGGTTGATCTGCAGGCCGTCGGCCAGTTCGCCGATAGCCACGCTGACGCCGCCTGCGCCAAAGTCGTTGCACTTCTTGATCAACGATGACACCTCCTCGCGGCGGAACAGTCGCTGAATCTTGCGCTCGGTGGGGGCATTGCCCTTCTGCACCTCGGCACCGCAGGTGGTCAACGACTTGGTGGTGTGCGACTTGGAGGCTCCAGTGGCACCTCCGATGCCGTCGCGGCCCGTGCGGCCACCCAGCAGGATGATGATGTCGCCGGGGTCGCTGGTGAGACGCTTCACGGCACGACGCGGAGCGGCAGCGATGACGGCGCCAATCTCCATACGCTTGGCCACGTAGTTGGGGTGGTATATCTCGTTCACCAGGCCTGTGGCCAGACCGATCTGGTTGCCGTAGCTGGAATAGCCGCGGGCGGCGGTGGTGACAATCTTGCGCTGCGGCAGTTTGCCGGGCAGGGTCTCGGCGAGCGGCTTGGTGGGGTCGGCAGCGCCGGTGACGCGCATGGCCTGATAGACGTAGGTGCGTCCCGACAGCGGGTCGCGGATGCAACCGCCGAGGCAGGTGGCGGCACCGCCGAAGGGTTCAATCTCGGTGGGGTGGTTGTGGGTCTCGTTCTTGAAATTGATGAGCCACTCCTCCTTGTTGCCGTCGATGGTGACAGGCACCACTATGCTGCAGGCGTTGATCTCATCGCTGGGCTCCTGGTCGTCAAGGCAGCCCATTTTTTTCATCCGCTTGCCGGCAAGGGTTCCGATGTCCATCAGGCAGACGAACTTGTCGTTGCGGCCGGCATACTGCTCCTTGTGGTCGGCCAGATACTGCCGGAAGGCGCCCTCGATAAGCGGACGGTAGTAGCCGTCGTCGAACTTCACATCCTTCAGCTCGGTGGCGAAGGTGGTGTGGCGGCAATGGTCGCTCCAGTAGGTGTCGAGCACGCGAATCTCGGTCATGGTGGGATTGCGGTGCTCCTCGTCATGGAAGTAGCGTTGAATATGCTTGAAGTCGGCGAAGGTCATAGCCAGGCTGAGGCCGTCGTAGAGTTCCTTCAGCTGCGGCTCCGTCATGTCTTTGAAGCCGTCGAAGATAATCACGTCGGCCGGCTCGTCGAAGTGGTCCTCCAGCGTTTCGGGCTTGGGGCCGTCGGCACGGCGGCTGTCGACGGGGTTGACGCAATGTTTGATGATGGCCTGCTGCTGTTCGTCGGACAAGGCGGCCATGGGAGTGATCACGTATGTCGTGGCACTCTTGATGATGGGATGCTCGGCGTCGTTGAGCAGACAGACGCACTGCTCGGCGCTGTCGGCGCGCTGGTCGAACTGCCCCGGAAGATATTCCACCGTGAAGCAGAAGTCGTCCGCCTTGTGCGGGAACTCCTCCTCATAGACATCGTCGACGGGGGGCTCGCTGAACACCGTGGTCAGCGCCGTGCGGAACGTGGGCTCGCTGACGTTTTCCACGTCGTAGCGCACCAGCACCCTCACCGCCTCGGTCTCGATGCCGAGATATTCGCTCATTTCACTCTGCAGCTCCTTGGCACGTACGGCAAACGGAGCCTTCTTTTCTACGTATATTCTTCTAACCATATGTTTTGATATGTTACTTTATTTCAACAAATTGGCGCGGACGCTTGGCCATGCTCGAGCGGAAGCCGCGGCGCACCGCGGCGATGTCGGCCTCGTGGTCGTCGGTGGTCCACAGCGCCTCGCCCAGCCAGATGCGCTTGTGTCCAAAATCGATATATGCCGGCACGATCGGCACGCCGACCCTATGGGCGATCTCCCAGAAACCCCGCTTCCAGCGCTGCACGGGTTTGCGGGTGCCCTCGGGAGTGATGGCCAGACTGAATGTGTCGCCCTCGGCAAAACGGCGCACGGCCGTGCCCACCATGTCGTTGTGGCGGTTGCCGCGGTCGATCGGGATGGCTCCCAAACGGCGCAGCAGACCTCCTATCGGCCAGCGGAAAAACTCCTTCTTGATGAAGATGTGGCCGTTGGTGTCGAGCGACCACAAATAGGCCGCACCGACCAGAAAATCAGACACTGCCGTGTGCGGAGCAACGGCAAACACGCATCTCTTCAACTCGGGGCGCGAACCCTCGGCCGGAAGGTCGAATTTCCAGCCGCAGAGCTTCACGAGGGCTATCCAGATCTTTTTCATTACGGACTGCAAAAATACGTATTTTGTTTCACGTGACAAAATAATATTATCAACACCCCCGCCCGAGCGCCCGCAACGCCAACGCCACCTGCCTCCTATCGTGTACGGCTGATGAAGGTCTGTTGTACGACTGTTGTACGAACTTTTTTCGTACAACAGTCGCCCAACAGCCGATCAAGAAACGGGGTGCATGGGGAGCAGAGAGGGAGAGTCCCTATTGAGGGTTGGGAGAATACGCTGAGGGACAACTGATTGCGAAAGGATGCCACAAATGGAGGAAAAGTTGTATATTTGCAGCATGAACGAACAGTCGACAGAAAAAATTTTTTCACTCGAAGAGATTGATTATTCGCACTTTTGGGGGCAGAACGACCGGATGCTGGAGTTTGTGAAACTGCTGTTTCCGAAACTGAAACTGATTGTGCGCGGCGAGATGCTGAAGGCCATCGGCAGTGAGGAGGACATAGCATGGTTCGAGGGCAAGCTTCAGGCGATGATGACCTACTATGAGAAGTTCGGCCGTCTGACCGAAAATGCCATCATGCAGATCATGGAGAGCGGCGGGTCGAGTCCCGAGGCGGAGGTGAGCGACGAGGTGCTGGTGCACGGCCGCAACGGGCTGCTGATCAAGGCCCGCACGCCGAACCAGCAGCGGCTGGTGAAGGCGGTGCGCGAAAACGACATGGTGTTCGCCGTGGGTCCGGCCGGCACGGGCAAGACCTACACTGCGGTGGCGCTGGCGGTGCGGGCGCTGAAGAACAAGGAGATACGCCGCATCATCCTGACGCGTCCTGCCGTCGAGGCGGGCGAGAACCTGGGTTTCCTGCCGGGCGACCTGCGCGACAAACTCGACCCCTATCTGCAACCGCTCTACGACGCCCTTCGCGACATGATACCGCAGCAGAAACTGCTCTCCTATTGGGAGGACAACACCATCGAGATCGCCCCGCTTGCCTTCATGCGCGGCCGCACGCTGGACAATGCCTTCGTTATCCTCGACGAGGCGCAGAACGCCACGTCGGCACAGCTCAAGATGTTCCTCACCCGCATGGGCCGCAACGCCAAGTTTGTCGTCACCGGCGACCTCACACAGGTCGACCTGCCACGCCACCAGCAGAGCGGACTGCTGCAGGCCACGCAGATCCTAAAGGATGTGAAGGGCATCGAGATCATACAACTGGACAACAGCGATGTGATCCGCCACCGCCTGGTGACCGACATCATCCGCGCCTACGACCGCCTCGGCGAGGAGCAGCGCACCACCAAAGAGAAAGAGAACGATGCCCAAGACCGACCCAAACTGCAAGATTAACCTCGGGCTGCACGTCGTCGGGAAACGCCCCGACGGCTACCACGACCTGCAGACCCTCTTCCTGCCGGTGACGGACCTCTGCGACGAGCTGGAGATCACACCCATGCAGACCGACAGCCCAGCGGCCACGATGGAGCAGGACGGCATCGCCCTCGACAACGCCCCTGAGGACAACCTCTGCATGAAGGCGTGGCATCTGTTGCACAACGAGTTCGGCATCCCGCCGGTGCACATACGGCTGAAGAAGAACATCCCCTTCGGTGCCGGACTGGGCGGCGGCAGCAGCGATGCCGCTTTCACGCTCAAGATGCTCAACGGCATGTTCGCCCTCGGCCTCGACAACAGGGGTCTCGAGCAGCGCGCCGCGCAGCTGGGTGCCGACTGTGCCTTTTTCATCCAGAACCGTCCCGCCTATGCCACCGGCATCGGCGACCGTTTGCAGCCCATCAGCCTCGACCTCAGCGCCTACCGCATCGCCATCGAGATACCCGAGGGCGAACATGTCAGCACCCGCGAGGCCTATGCCGGGCTGCTCAGTGAGCGCTTCGGCCAGCCGCGGCCCGACCTGCGCGAGGCGGTCAGACGGCCCATCGACGAATGGCGCAGGCTGATCGTCAACGACTTCGAAATGTCGGTATTTCCCTCCCACCCTGCCATCGCTGCGCTGAAAGAGCGGATGTACAGCCAGGGGGCGCGCTATGCGTCGATGACGGGCAGCGGCGCTGCCGTCTTCGGCATCTTTGAACGATAATTTTCTTTTCATAACTTGTCAGATTTCCGTCGGCAAGGGTATATTGTATAGTATGGACACGCGCGAAACCTACGATAGTCTGTTGAGGAGGTATGCCGCGTTGGTGTGGTCGATGTGCCTCAACGGAGCCCACGGCGACAAGGAGCACTGCCGCGACTTGTTTCAGGACGTGGCGCTGCGGCTATGGCAGCATATCGGTGAGCTGCGGACCGATGCCACGCCGCATGAAGAGCGGGCGTGGATGGAATGGCAGGTGCGCCATGTGCTGGAGCTTGCGGCACGCCGACGCAGGCCCGTATCCATGGACCGCTTGCCCGACATGGCCGACGAGTCGGCTACAAACATGGCCGAAGTGAAAGCGACGGTCGACGACATTGCGTCGCTGCTGGATGCCGACGAACGGCAGCTGCTGCAGATGCGGCTCAAGGGTTTCTCGGCAGAGGAAATAGCCACCGAGATGGGCATCACCCGCGGGGCCGTCTATCAGCGGTGGCACCGCATTGTGGCCTTCCTGCGCAAAGCGCTGCTGGTGCTGGGGATTGCGCTGGCGACGTCGATGCTTGCGGTGGCCGTAGTGCCGCAGTGGCGCCATGCCGTGTTCCATCGCGGAGGTGCTGCCGACACCGTCCGGGACACCCTGGAGCCGTCACCACACAGCGACAGCGCGGAAACGTCGTCGGCGAGCCTCATCGAGGTGGACTGGGACTACCACGGTCTGTTCCCTTGGGGCGACAGCGTGTGGCACGGCAGCACCGTGTGGCAATACGACCGCATGGCTAACGCCGTGGTGTTCTACCGCTCGTCGGGCAACCGCGTGATCCGCGCCGTGATGCACAACCCGCCGGCGGTCGACGACAACGACACCTTAACACCTGACAGTATGAATACAGCAATGAAACATGCCGCCTCGGCGGCGGTCACCATGGCCCTGGCTATAGCCACACAGGCCGAGGTGGCACACGATTTCCGGAGCGTCAGCCCACAGGGCGACACGCTCTTTTGCACCATCACCGACACGGCCCAGCACCACGTCAGCGTGCGTGGCGACGAGGCTGTTTGGAACACGCCTTACATCCGCTATAGCGACACGCTGGAGATTCCCTCCACGGTGGAGCATGAGGGGGTGCAGTACACCGTCACCGCACTGGCCGACAGTGCCTTCTACAGCCACAGCGAAATCAAATCGGTCGTCATCCCCATCTCCGTCACGGCCATCGGCCGCATGGCGCTGGCCGGGAGCAACATCGTGGAGCTCATTGTCCACGACGGGGTGGACACCATCGGCACCAACGCATTCAGCCTCGTGAAGAATGTGGTGTATCATGGCACGGCCATCGGAGCCCCATGGGGAGCCCTGGCGGTGAACGCCTATGAGGAAGAGGGGATTTTCTATAGCGACAGCACCCGGACGCGCGTCACCGGATGCCGTCCCGGAGTGACCCAGGTGCTGCTGCCACCGACGGTGCGTACCGTCGGACGCTATGCCTTTGTTGGCGCTGCTGCGCTGACCACCGTCACCCTCCCCGACGGACTGGACACGATCGGACGGCAAGCATTTGCCTCATGCCCCCGGCTGGGATCGGTGACCATTCCCTCGAGCGTGAAGATGATTGGCACATACGCCTTCTATGGCGCCTTCAAGGAAGACGGCAGCTCAAGGGTGACCATTGCCGACGCAGAATGCAGCATAGGCAATGGCGCTTTTGCCTACAGCAATGTGGGCGATGTGGACATGGGTAGCCGAGTGACCTCCATCGGTCGGGATGCCTTCTGCACCTGCAACATGATTGATTCCATCATCGTGCCCAACAGCTGCACCTATCTAGCCCCACGCGCCTTCTGCTACAACTACCTCGGCAGGCTGAGAAAGATACACCTGCCCGACAACCTTGACACCATCCGCGACGAACTGCTGCACGGGTGCACCCATCTGGAGAAGGTGAACATCCCTTCGACGGTGGTCTATATCGGCGAGATGGCATTGGCCGAGTTGCACGAAATGACTGATATCACCCTGCCAGCCGGACTGGCCTACATCGGGCCATGGGCTTTGGGCGACTGCCGCCGCATATATAACATGAAAGTACTGGCACCGGTGCCGCCTGAAGTGTGCGACAACACGTTCGAAGGCATGAATGCCCACCTCTCGCTCACCGTCCCCTGCGGCAGCGGCGAAGCCTATAGGGGACACCCGCATTGGAGCTATTTTGAAAACATCGTCGAGGACTGCACAGCGACGCCATCCGTCGAAGCCGACACACCCGCCATACGAACGGAGAGCGGGACGGCCGTGATCGAGGGTGCAGCCGGCCAGAAAGTCCGCCTGTTCGACATCACGGGGCACCTGCTTGGCGAAACCACCGCCGGTGCCGTCTGCATCATGCCGCTGCCCGCAGCCGGTGCCTATCTGGTGCAGGTGGGCAACCGCCCAGCTGTCAAGCTCGTAAGGCCGTAGCACCAACAAACACACGGCAGGGGGCCGACGCATCCGCGTCGGCCCCCTGCCGTTATCTCTGATCCAGACAGCAATCAATAGCCGCTCACCACAAAAGGCAGACGGGCCTGCACGCCTTCGCTCTCGGCCACATATTGCAGGTCGCGCTCGACTGGCGCCAGCTGTCGCATCATCGGAGAGTGTTTGGCCTGCTTCCAGTTGATCGCCAGACGCATCTTGGCCAGCAACGTCAAGTCGTCGTTCGACGCACCTCCGAACATTTCCGACAATTGTGTCCAAGTGTCTTTCTCGCGAGGGTATTCTGCAATGCGGTAGGCCTTCACACCGGCCTTGTCGGCGGCGATGCTCAGGGCCACATCGATTCCGCCCAGCGTGTCCACCAGTCCGATGCCCAAGGCATCGGCACCGGTCCACACACGGCCGCGGGCAATCCGGTGCACGGCATCATAGCTCATGTGACGGCCTTCGGCCACGCGGCCCACAAACACCTTATAGAAATCCTCCACATTGCGCTCCATCATCGCCTTGGCGGCAGGCGACAAGGGGTGCATCACACTGAGGCCTGAGGCATTGCGGTTGGTGGCCACCGTGTCGGTGTTGAGGCCAAGTTTCTGCCGCATCATCTTATTCAGGTTGGGGATGGTGCCGAACACGCCGATCGAGCCCGTGATGGTGGTGGGCTGAGCCACGATGGCATCGGCCATGCACGACATCTCATAGCCGGCCGACGCGGCCAGATCGCCCATGCTCACAACGACGGGTTTCTTCGCCCTCGCCTCGATCACGGCATGGGTCATGCTCTCGCTGGCCGTGGCCTGTCCGCCGGGCGAATTGACACGCAGCACGATGGCCTTCACCTTGTCGTCGTCGGCAGCCTCGCGCAAAGCCTTCACGATATCGTCGCCATAGACGGCCGTGGTGAAGCCGCGCGACGTGCCGTCGACGACGTTGCCCTCGGCGTAGATCACCGCAATGGCATCGGTGGCGGCCACCGGCTGTTTCTTCACAAAGCCGGCATACTTCACTATCGGCAGCAACTGCTTGCCGCCATGCTGTTCCTTGAGCATGGACTTCACATCGGTTTCGAAGCAGAGCGTGTCGACCAGCATCGAGGCGCAGGCATCGTCGGACAGGAATCCGCTCAGATTGTCGGCAATCCGGTTCAGTTCCTCCTCGGACATCTTGCGCGACACCGCCATCTGCGATACGGCCGTTGACCAGATGCTTGCAATATAGGCGCGAATCTGCTCGCGGTTGGCGGCGCTCATATGGTCGAGTGTGTAGACCTCGCCCGCACTCTTATAGGCGCAGCTCTCCGGACGGATGAGCTGCATCTCGACGCCAAGCTTGTCGAGAAGATCCTTATAGTACATCACTTGGGCACCCATGCCGCGGAATTCCACCATGCCGCTCGGATGCAGGCACACGCGGTCGGCCACCGAACAGAGATAATAGCCGCTCTGCGAATAGGCGGTGGCATAGGCCACGATGGGTTTGCCGCTGGCGCGGAAAGCGTCGAGGGCGCCACGCAACTCGGTCAGCGACCCCCACGAGAGGGTGCCGGTGCCCGGGTCGGTGAGGTAGATGGCCTTGATGCGGTCGTCGCCGGCGGCGGCACGGATGGCGGCCACAGCGTCGATCAGGCCGACGGTCTTCTGGTCACCCACCGAAAACTGCAGCGCCGACAAAGTGCGGTCGCCGCTGATGGCGCCCAGGTCGACAGCCAGCACCGAATTGGCCTTCGGCTGCGCCACCGTATCCTTGTCGCTCTTGGCCACGGCGGCCACCATGGCAATGGTCATCAGAAACATGATCATTCCCCCCACAACGGAAACGATCAGCACCCCAAGGGCAGAAGCCAGCATGGTGGCTCCAAAACTCAATGGCTTTTTCATAAGCAGAAAGGTTCTTTTATAGTCGTGAATTTTTGCAAAGGTACGAATAATCCTCCACACTCCAAAATATTTTTTGCCATATCGCATAAAGTTAGTAATTTTGCAAAATCAAAAAAACAAGCTTCGGAATTCACAAATAAAAAACAATACAACATGGTAGACTACAAAAAAATAGGGCTCGTGAACACCCGCGAAATGTTCGCCAAAGCCGTCGACGGCGGCTATGCCATCCCCGCCTTCAACTTCAACAACATGGAGCAGATGCAAGCCATCATCCAGGCCGCAGTTGAGACCAAATCGCCCGTCATCCTGCAGGTGAGCAAGGGAGCCCGCGACTACGCCAACCCCACCCTGCTGCGCTACATGGCCGAAGGTGCCGTGGAATATGCCAAAGAGCTCGGCTGCCCCAATCCCCAGATTGTGCTCCACCTTGACCACGGCGACAGCTTCGAGACCTGCAAATCCTGCATCGACATGGGCTTCTCCAGCGTCATGTACGACGGCAGCGCCCTCCCCTACGAGGAGAACATCAGGATCTCGCGCCAAGTGGTGGAATATGCCCACAAGTACGACGTCACCGTCGAGTGCGAACTCGGCGTGCTGGCCGGCGTCGAAGACGAGGTGTCCGCCGAGGTGAGCCACTACACCAAGCCCGAAGAGGTGATCGACTTTGCCACCCGCACCGGCTGCGACTCGCTGGCCATCAGCATCGGCACCAGCCACGGCGCCTACAAATTCAAACCCGAACAGTGCACCATCGATCCCCAGACCGGCCGTCTGGTGCCTCCTCCCCTGGCCTTCGACGTGCTCGAAGCCATCGAGAAGAAGCTCCCCGGCTTCCCCATCGTCCTTCACGGCTCGAGCAGCGTGCCCCAGGACGAAGTGGACACCATCAACGCCAACGGAGGTGCCCTCAAGGCTGCCGTCGGCATCCCCGAGGAACAGCTCCGCAAGGCCGCCAAGAGCGCCGTCTGCA
>CAKZZD010000014.1 GCA_937886715.1 uncultured Bacteroidales bacterium
GGGGGGGGGGGGGGGGGGGCAGGAGGGGAGTAGGTCGCTCTTGTTGACGACGTGGATGTGTATCTTGCCGTCGTTGAGGGTGTTGCCGTCGGGAGCGGGGAGCGGGGAAGAGGTGTCGGAAAGGTGGATGATGACGGAGGCTTGTTCCTGGGCTTTTTGGGAGCGGAGGATGCCCTGGCGCTCGATGTCGTCGGTGGCATGGCGGATGCCGGCGGTGTCGATGATGCGGAAGAGGATGCCGTCGATGAGGAGAGATTCCTCGATAGTGTCGCGAGTGGTGCCAGGAGTGTCGCTGACGATGGCGCGATCGTCGTTGAGGAGGGCGTTAAGCAGGGTGGATTTTCCCACATTGGGAGCGCCGACGATGGCGACGGGTACGCCATGTTTGATGGCGTTGCCGGTCTGGAAGGAGTCGAGGAGCACCTGTGTTTCGTCCAAGATGCGGCGGATGGTGGCCAAGAGTTGATTGCGGTCGGCGAATTCGACATCTTCTTGAGAGAAGTCGAGTTCGAGTTCGAGGAGCGAGGTGAGGTCGACGAGTTGCTCGCGGAGGTGGGATAGTTTCTGCGCGTAGCCGCCGCGAAGCTGGCTGACGGCGAGGCGGTGTTGTGCGGGGCTGACGGCATCGATGAGGTCGGCCACGGCTTCGGCCTGTGAGAGGTCGAGTTTGCCAGCGCGGACGGCACGGAGGGTGAATTCGCCGGGCTGCGCCAGTCGGGCGCCGGCGTCGATGAGAGTGTCGATGATGTGCTGGCGGATGTAGAGAGATCCGTGGCAGGTGATTTCGACCATATCGTCGGCGGTGTAGGAATGCGGTGCGGGATAGTAGGTGGCGACGATTTCGTCGATGATGTTGCCATTGTCGGTGAATCGAGCAAAGGTGGCATGCCGAGGTGCCAGCGTGTGTACCGACAGGAAGGGCAGCACGATGGAGAGCGCCTCGGGACCGGAGAGGCGCAACATGGCGACGGCGCTGATGCCGGGAGGAGTGGAGAAGGCGATGATGGTGTCGGTGTTCGGACTCATGGGAGGTGTGAAGGGTGGATTAGGATTCTTTGGTGGAGGGGTGGTCGTCGTCGGGTTGGTCGGGGAGGTAGCGGTCGGGGTAGAGGAGTTTCATCTCGTCGTCGGTCAGTCCGAGGTCGACCTTGATGCGGTAGATGTTGGGGTAGGAAAGGAAAAGAAAGAGGACGACGACGATGGCGAGCATGAGGAGGACGTTTTGGTTGGACAGGACCATCATGGCGCAGAGAGCGAAGACGACAAAGAGGAGGGTGGAGTAGACGGAGCGGATGTGGGATGCGTAGCCGGCGAATTTAGTGTCGAGGGAGTCGGCCTGCCGGAGAGAGGGGATATGCTTGCGGACCACGAGGAGAGCCATGCTGAGGGCGAGAACGGCGAGGATGCTGCCTGCGATGAGCATCCATTGGGCGGTGTGGCGAGAGGGATAGAACTGCCATGGGCTGACCAGGAGGAAGAGGCTGGCGATGATGACGAAGGCCACAGAGCCCCACAGGCCGATGGCTGAAGTGCGGGCGATGGATTGTTGATGGCGATGGATGGAATCGGGGATCATAGGATTGTTGTTTTATTGTTTGAATGTCAATTGAGATGGAGGTATTTGGCGGTGAAAGAGTCGGGGCACTTGAGGAGATCTTCAGGGGTGCCGGCGAAGACGACGTTGCCGCCGGCATCGCCACCTCCGGGACCCATGTCGATGATCCAGTCGGCCACTTTGATGATGTCGTGGTGGTGTTCGATGACCACGATGGAGTGGCCGGCGGAGATGAGACGGTCGAAGGCCGATAGGAGTTTGTCGATGTCGTGGAAATGCAGACCTGTGGAAGGTTCGTCGAAGATGAAGAGTTTGGGCTGTTCGGATTCGCCCATCACGAGGTAGGAGGCCAGCTTGATGCGCTGGCACTCGCCGCCAGAGAGAGAGGAGGAAGATTGTCCGAGTTTGAGGTAGCCGAGGCCGACATCGTGGAGCGGCTGAAGGCGGCGCTGGATGGAGCGGGTTTCGTCGTCGTTGAAGAAATCGAGCGCCTGATCGACGGTCATGTCGAGTACCTGACTGATGTTTTTGCCATGATAGAGAATCTCGAGGGCTTCGTCCTTGTAGCGAGAGCCGTGGCATTCGTCGCAGAGGAGGTGGACGTCGGACATGAACTGCATGCTGACGGTGACGAAGCCTTCACCCTGGCATGTCTCGCATCGGCCCCCCTCGACGTTGAAGGAGAAAAATCCGGACTTATAGCCGCGGGCTTTTGCAAGGGGTTGGGAAGCGTAGAGCGCGCGCACCTCGTCGAAGACTTTCATGTAGGTGGCGGGGTTGCTGCGGGTGGAGCGGCCGATGGGGTTCTGGTCGACAAGTTCGACAGAAGAGATGCGTCGCACATCGCCGTCGAGGGCGACACAGTTGCCGACATAGTCGGCGTTGCCCTCGAAGCGGTGCTGGAGGACATCGTAGAGGATATGCTTGACGAGAGAAGTTTTGCCGGATCCGGAGACCCCGGTGACGACGGTGAAGACACCGAGAGGGATGTCGGCGTCGACATTGTGCAGATTGTTGCAGTAGGCGCCGTGGATGCGGATACGGTCGCGCCATTTGCGACGGTGGTCGGGGACGGCAATTTGCTTTCGGCCAAGCAGATAGTCGGCAGTAAGGGAGCGGGTGGCTGAGGAGAGTTTGTCGGGGGTGCCGGCGAAGACGATTTCGCCACCGAGGCGGCCTGCGCCGGGTCCGATGTCGATGAGATAGTCGGCAGAACGTATGATGTCCTCGTCGTGTTCGACCACGATGACGGTGTTGCCCAGGTCGCGCAGCTTGCGGAGGACGGAGATGAGCCGCTGGGTGTCGCGGCTGTGGAGACCTATCGACGGTTCGTCGAGGATGTACATGGAACCCACGAGGGAACTGCCGAGCGAGGTGGCGAGGTTGATGCGTTGCGATTCGCCGCCGGAGAGGCTGTTGCTGGCGCGGGAAAGGGTGAGATAGCCGAGTCCCACCTCGACGAGATAGGAGATGCGGTTGCGGAGCTCGGTGCGGATGCGGTCGGTGGCATCGCGTTCTGTGGGGGAGAGCGCGTCGTCGATGGTGTCGAGCCAAAGGGCAAGGTCGGCCACCTGCATGTCGACAAGTTCGCTGATGGACTTTCCGGCGATCTTGACATATTCGGCGTCGGGGCGAAGACGGTGACCGTGGCAGCGGGGACAGACGGTGCGGCCGCGATAGCGAGCGAGCATGACGCGATATTGGATTTTGTAGGATTGCGATTCGACCCACTTGAAGAAGCCGTTGATGCCCGGGAAGACACCGTCGCCGTTCCAGAGGATGTCGCGCTGTTCGGGGGTGAGCTCAAAATAGGGTTTATGAATGGGGAAGTCGATGACAGCCGCATGCCGGATGAAATCGTGCTTCCATTCCTGCATTTTTTCGCCGTTCCAGCAGACGATGGCATTGTCGTAGACGCTGCGACTCTTATTGGGCACGACCATGTTCTCGTCGATGCCGATGATGTTGCCGTATCCCTGACAATCGGGGCAGGCACCATAGGGATTGTTGAAAGAGAAGAAATTGGGGTTGGGCTTTTCGAAAGAGATGCCGTCGGCCTCGAAACGGTTGGAGAACTGGCGCGTGGGGCCGTCGACAACAGAAATGGTGCATGCTCCGCGCCCCTCGAAGAAGGCGGCCTGGACGCTTTCTCCCAAACGGGGAAGTTGGTCGTCGTCGTCGCGATGCACCTCGACGCGGTCGATGACGAGCATGCAATCGGCCTGGCCCTTCATGACGTCGAGATCGGGAGAAGCCAGGATATCCTCGATTCTGAGGATACTGCCCTGGACCATCACGCGGACATAACCCTCTTGCCTGAGGATGTCGAGCTGAGAGGCCAACGGGCGAGCGGAAGAATTTTCGAGAGGGGCCAGGATGAGCACCTTGGAGGAGTCGGGCAGGGTGAGGATATAGTCGACGACATCCGATACGGAATGCCGCTTGACCTCGACACCGGAAACGGGAGAGAAGGTGTGGCCTACACGGGCGTAGAGAAGTTTAAGATACTCATATACTTCGGTTTGCGTGCCGACGGTAGAGCGAGGGTTGGTGGTGTTGACCTTCTGTTCGATGGCCACAGCGGGAGAGAGACCATGGATATAGTCGACATCGGGCTTGGACATGCGTCCAAGAAACTGCCGGGCATAAGAGCTGAGGCTCTCGACGTAGCGACGCTGTCCTTCAGCGAAGAGCGTGTCGAAAGCCAGTGACGATTTGCCGCTGCCGCTTAAGCCGGTGATGACCACCAGCTTGTTGCGAGGAATCTCGACATCGATATTCTTCAGATTGTTGGCACGAGCCCCTTTAATGGTGATATTCATTGTGTGTCAATTATCAAGGATTTGGTGGCGACATGAGAGCCATGCGCCAGGAAGAGCAGAATGCGACGGCCAGCCAGCAGATGGGCATCGGCCAGGGTGGAAAGCGTGCGTTTTTCGATGAGCGACTTGGAGATCAGGCCGTCATGCGAAAGACGGTACATGGCTATGTTTGATTTCTTCGACAGGCTGAACTCGCGTGCCGAAAATTCGACGGTGTAGAGCGGCAGCGTGCGCTTGTGCTCGTTCTGGAAGAGGAAGAGCGAACTGTCGACGGCGACGATGGCGGCCGGGATGTCGCAATCGGGAGCATAGCGGCGCACGTTGCGGGTCCAGCGGATGGTGCCGTCGGTGTTGAAAGCCACCAGATGGAGGCCCAGCCGTGCGGAACAACCGCTGAAACCGTCTTCGGAACGCGAGAGCGCCACCACAGCGCCATAGGGCATGGGAAAGATGCCTTCGATATCCACATTGTCGGCCAGCGAAGAATGGAGGGTGTCGGCGAAATTGCGGTTGTACAAGACGGCCATATCTTGAGGCGAGAAACGATGGCGAGATACAGCCGGAGCGGCGCCGGAGATGAAGTTGAAAGCCACCGAGAAGACCCCGCCACAAAGAGAATCAAGACTTTGAATATCGGAGGGGACATAAGTGCCAACAGCCAAAGCACCTTGAGGGCCGGCGTGGACCAGTTGGAGGTCGTGGACCGCACCGACGGCGACGGTGTCGGTGCGGGAGGCGATGGTGTCGGGTGCGATGCAGGAATAAGAGAAAGCAGTGAAAAAATCGGAGTGCTCGAAACCGAGCGTGACAATGCTGCCGTCGTCGGTGACGAAGATATCGTCCAGCGAGGCGACAGGGAACTCGCGCGACCAGAGCGGCTGCATGCGGGCGTCGAAGAGGGTGGCCGAAGCGGCATAGTAGTTCTTGTCGACGTAGGCGATGAGGGAAACCAGGGCGCAGAAACGGCCGTTGGGGGAAGATGCCGCCCAAGCGTAGAACCTGTCGTTGCGGCCACAGTGGAACGCTTGAACCACCACGGGGTCGAGACGGGAAGCATCGGAAAAGAGATCCATGCGGCAGATGTCGACATGCGGATTGCGAGGGTCGGAACTGTCAAGGAGCATGAGCGAAGCAGAGCAGCTGTCGAAAGAGGAAGCCAGAAGCTCATAGCGACTGCCGTTTTCGATGGAGACGTGACGCCACACATCAGCATCACCTTCATGCAGCACCAACGAAGGCCCCGAGTGTGGGGACAGCGAGATCCAGCACTGGAGGGAATCGCACTCGCCCAGACAGGCCATAGGCGGCTGATCGGAGAGGGCGTGAGACACGGCAGGGGACAAGAGGAGGGAAAAGAAAAGCGCCATCGGAGAGAAGAGACGATGGAGAGGGGCAGGAGGGGAAGAGAAAACAGAAGCGAAAGACGAGCGCATGCTGATTGCCTGATTATTAGTGAAGGTCAGAAGAGTTCGGTTTGGGTGCCTTCGGCGAAGCCTTGAAGGTCGGCGTCGCTTAGGGTGTCTGCGTCGGTGTCGTCGGTGTCGTCGGAAAATTCGGGATCGGGGATGAGGGGCGTGAGCCAGTTGAAGGCCTGGACGGGGAAGGTGGTGACACGCTTGCCGCGGGCTTTGGGACTCTTGACGGCGATGAAATCGTCGACTTCGATGATCTCGGAAGATATCTTCTTTCCACTGCCTTCGGCGTAGACAACTTCGAGGCGGGGATGACAGGAGACGGAGAGGGAGATGAGTTCACCCTCTTCGATGAAGGGTGTCTTTCGGTCGGACGGTTCGGGGGAGAAGCGCTTGAGGTAAGGGGTGCCGTCGGGGAGACGATAGAGGGCGGAGATGATGAGGGAGGGATGGTATTTGCGGATGAGGAGCAGGTCGTCGTCGAAATGGGTGGCAAGATCAAAGCCCACGGTGCGGAAAGCTCCTGACTGCATGACGACAAGGATGCGGTCCTTGCCCTTGAAAGAGCCAAGATAATCGCCGGCCTGGTTGACATTGAGGCGGCGCACGGAAGGATCGAACCATATCTGGCGGGCGCTGAGGGTGGAAACGCCTTCGCCCTTGAGGGTGATGGAACGGACAGGGTTGCGGGTGAGGATGTTGCCCATGGACTGGCGCCCTTTGATGGCAAGGGTGCGGAAGTCGAAGTCGAAAGAGACCTTGCGGAGCTTGGGGTTGGAGACGTGATGGACGGTGACGACCTCGGCCTCGCCGTTGGGGTTGGCGGTGAAATAGAGCACTTTGGAATGGGGAGTACCCTTGGTGAGGGGATATTCGCGGTCGCGGGTGATGGAGGTGACGCTGAAGCGCTTGACGAAGACATAGCCAGCGGAGCCGTCGCGATAGATGAGGTTGTAGACGGTGCGCTCGTCGCGCTTGCGGAAGACGGAGACGAAGAGGAGCTCCTTGCAGGCCTGTGAGCCGACGAAGCCCTTCTCCTGGAGCTTGGTGACGATCATGGTGCCGTCGCGTCGGAAGACGATGATATCATCCAAACGGGAACAATCGCAGGCCACTTCGACCCCCTCTTCTCGTTTGAGCCCCCAACCGGCAAAGCCGGTGTTGTAGTTGACGTAGAGCTTCTCGTTGGCCATAGCCACTTGGACAGCCTCGATGTCCTCGAAGTTGCGGATTTCGGTGCGACGTTCGCGTCCAGCGCCATACTTGGAGAGAATGTGGCGGAAATAGTTGATGGTATAGTCGGTGAGGTGGGCCAGATGGTTCTGCACCTCGTCGATGGTCATCTCGATACCCTCGAGTTCGTCGATGGCCTTTTTGATGTCGAATTTGGAAATCTTGCGGACGGGACGGTCGCAAAGGCGGAGGACATCGTCGCGGGTGATGGGCTTTTTGAACAAGGGACGGTAGGGGTCGAAAGCACGCTCGATTTGGGTGAGCTGGTCGTCCCAGGAGCGGGCGCGGTCGTTTTCGAGGACCTTGTAGATGCGCTTCTCGAAGAAGATCTTCTCGAGAGAGACCCAGTGCCAGCGGTCCTCGAGTTCGTCGAGCTGGATGAGGAGTTCCTGGCGGAGCAGCTCGCGGGTGCGGAACGTGTTGTGGCGGAGGATGTCGGAGGTGGATAGGAATGCGGGGCGGTCGTTGACGATGACGCAGGTCTGGGGAGAGAAACTGATCTGGCAGGAGGTGAAAGCATAGAGGGCGTCGATGGTCTGGTCGGGGCTGACGCCGGAGGGGAGGTAGACGACGATTTCGACCTGTGCGGCGGTGTTGTCGTCGACCTTGCGGATCTTGATTTTGCCCTTCTCGTTGGCCTTGAGGATGCTGTCGATGAGGACATCGGTGGTGACGGAATAGGGGAGTTCGGTGATGACGATGGCCTTTCGCTTGTCGTCGTAGTGCATGCGAGCGCGGATGCGCAGACGGCCCCCCTGTGCACCGTCGTTCCAGCGGCTGACGTCGATGAGGCCGCCGGTGGGGAAATCGGGGTAGAGGGTGAAGGGCTGCTCTTTGAGGATGGCGATGCTGGCCTCGAGGAGCTCGCAGAAATTGTGGGGCAGGATGACGGAGGTGAGGGTGACGGCGATGCCCTTGGTTCCCTGGGCGAGAAGCAGAGGGAACTTGATGGGGAGCGACACGGGCTCCTGCTTGCGGCCGTCGTAGGAGGGTTTCCACTGGGTGGTCTTGGGGTTGAAGACCACCTCCTTGGCGAACTTGGAAAGACGCGCCTCGATATAACGGCCGGCAGCGGCATCGTCGCCGGTGAGAATATTGCCCCAGTTGCCTTGGCAGTCGATGAGGAGATCCTTCTGCCCCATGCCGACAAGTGCATCCTTGATGGAGGCGTCGCCATGGGGATGATACTGCATAGTGTTGCCCACGATGTTGGCCACCTTGGTGAAGCGGCCGTCGTCGGTTTCCTTCATGGCATGGAGGATGCGACGCTGGACGGGCTTGAGGCCATCGTCGATGTCGGGGACGGAGCGGTCGAGGATGACATCGGAGGCATAGTCGATCCAATAGTCGCGGAACATACCCTCGAGGGGGGTGGAGTTACCCTGTTCGGGATCGGGAGTGGACAGGGGGGTGAGATCGTCGTTGTTCATAGGGCGGAGGCGTTTTTGAGGAAGCGGTTCCAGCGGAACTTGCCGCTGTCTTTATCGCGCGAGAGGGTGATCCAGCGGGCCTTGCCGACGATGTGGTCCTCGGGGACGAAGCCCCAGAAGCGGCTGTCGGCACTGTTATGGCGGTTGTCACCCATCATCCAATAATAGTCCATAGCGAAAGTGTAGGAATCGGCGACCTTGCCGTCGATGAGAATCTGAGTGCCGTCGACCTTGAGGGAGTGGCCCTCGAACACCTCGATCACGCGGCGGTAGTAGGGGAGATTGTCCACAGAGAGGCTGATGGTCTCGCCCTTGGCGGGGATGTGCACGGGACCGTAATTGTCGACCGTCCACTGGAGGCTGTCGACAAAGGGGAACAGGGACGAGGCGGCGGGCTGGAGGCCAAGGAAGGCTTCGACATCGTGATTGGGCACTTGTCGCACCTCCTTGACATCGTAGCGGCCGGCCAGATTTGCCGCTGTGCCACGGGTGAGGGGGAGTATGATATAGTCGGTGTGGTAGGCATACTGGTAGTAGGCGGCGGTGGACATGTCCTCGAGGCTGACGCCCAACGAGGCCAGCACATTCTCGGGGCGGCCCACCATGGGGTCGAACAGCACGGCATAGGTGAACTCGGCCTCGGAGGGGGAGAGGACAGGCTGGCCGTTGATGAGCACCTGCTGGTCGACGATCTGGAGATCCTCGCCGGGGAGGCCGATGCAGCGCTTGATGAAATTCTCGCGTTTGTCGACGGGACGCACGCGGATCTTGCCGATGGGGATCTGCTGGCCGTACTCGTCGTAGACGCGGTCGTTCCACACCGCCTCACGGCCATAGCGTCGCACCAACTCGTGATAGCTGCGGTTGCTGAACTGTGCGGTGCACATCGTGTCGCCGTCGGGATAGTGGAACACCACGGCGTCGAAGCGCTTCACCTCCGTGTAGCCCTTGTAGCGGTGATATGGGAGCTGAATCCACTTGAGATATGACTCCACCTTGCCGTTGGTGAGCGGCAGCACGTTGTGGATCAGCGGCACCGCCAGGGGCGTTTGGGTGGTCTTGGGACCATAGGCCAGTTTGCTAACCAGCAGATGGTCGCCGACCAGCAGCGAACGCTCCATGCTCGACGAGGGGATCTTGTAGAGCTCAAAGATATTGCCGCGGATGATCATAGCGGCGATGATGGCAAAGACGATGGCATCGAGCCAGTCGCGCCCCTTGCTCACCTTGTGCTCGGGAAGCTCGGAAGGCGAGGTGTATTGCAGGCGGCTGAGACCCAGGAAAGGCAGGTAGATCCAGGGGAAAATGACGGCAGCGGTCTGCTCCCAGAAATTGTAGCGGCGGAACACCTTGGCGGTTTCGACCACCATCAGCAGGAAGGTGAACACATTGATGGCCGGCACCAGAAAATAGAGGTACCACCATTTCGATTTGCCGCACATCTTGATCCATAGCACGATGTTGTAGATGGGAATGAGGGCCTTCCACCAGGCCATTCCCGCTTTGCGGAACACAAGGCAGAGACCCGCTTGCGTCCCCAGCACGTAGAGCATAAGAAGAAATTCGTATATCATCTCCGGTTGGTTTGTTATTGATTTTGCGTTTGTTGTTTTGTCAGCGCCGCACCCACGGCATCGGTCAGTTTAGTCTTTTCCACATTCCAGTCCATATCGGCGCGTGCTGCGGCGAAGTCGGCCGCCGACCACCTGCGTTGCAACACACGATGCACGCTGGAGGCCAACGCTTCGGGCCCGGGAGCCTCCATCACATCGCCGATGCGGAACAGCCGCACCGCGCGAGCCATCTCCGGGAGGTCGCTCACCACCAGCGGCACACCCGCCGCCACAAAGTCGCCAATGCGGTTGGGCAGAGCCATGTGGTAGCTCAGCCCCATGTCCTCCAGCATCACCAGCCCCACGTCGGCGGTCGGCGTCAGCTGGGCCAATTGGTCGGGCGACAGGCGACCGGTGAACGTGATACGGTCGGCCCACGGGGTGGCTTGTGCACGGAGCTTCATCGCCTCGAGCAAGTCGCCGCCACCGGCAATCACCAGCCGGCAGTCGGGCAGCAGCCCCATCGCGTCGATAGCCCAGTCCACACCGCGGCCCTTGTTGACGCAGCCTTGATAGAGCAGCACCTTCAGGTTGTCGTGGGCGGGTTCACGCTTCTCCACCTCCACCACCTCGTGACGGGGCGCAATGTTGCGGACCACCGTAAGGTCCACCCCAAGCCGCTGGCGGTAGTATTGGGCAAGACTGTCGCACACGGTGATGCGCACGTTGGCGCGCGGCATCAGCCGGTCGTCGAGCCGTTGCCAAAAAAGCTTCACCTTGGGCCTGTCTACCAGCTCGGGCACCTCGGGGAACAGCTCGTGGACGTCCATCACCAGAGGTTTCCTCTTCAGGCAAGCCGCCATGCGGCAAGCCGGCATCGTGTCGATATCGTTGGCGTAAACCAGGTCGCAGCGGTGAACGAGAAGGTACAGCATCAGGCGTATGTTGTACTCCGCATAGAACCCCACTCCGCGGCGGAACAGCAGCCGCATCCTGTGGCACGCCACATCACCCTCCACCGGCAGTGAGTCGCGAAGCCGTCGGCCCACCACTGTCACCATCGCACCCGCTTCCGACAGAGTCGCTGCATGACGCAGCACTCGCCTGTCGGTGGCCACGTCGTTGGTCACCGCCATCACTATGCGTTTTCCTGACAATATACCCATAATAATTAATAATAACGCCCAACTGCCGCAAATCGTATTCTGCCCATGAAAAAAAATGTTCTCGGGCTTTGTGGACCCGCGATGGTGACGATGGATGAGGCTTTTGGCACTGGGGGCGGAGGTCAGTCGCAGACCTCGTACAGCCGTCCCGGCAGCGCCCTGACCACCTTCTGCATCTCAAGAGTGAACATGATGCCCGCCACCTTCGGCAGCGGCAGGCCCGACAGCCGCACAAGGTCGTCGAGGGTGGCGGTCTGTTGCTTGTGCAGCAGGTCGATCAGATTCTGTTCGGTGGCGCCGAGCGTGGGGAACAGCTCCTGCTGCCGAGTCTTGGTGGCGTCTGTGGAAGGCCACCCCATCTGATAGGCCATATCGTCGGCCGATCGCAGCATCGCTGCCTTGTTGGTGGCAATCAGGTTGTTGGTGCCGGAAGAATAGGTGTCGGTGATGCGGCCCGGGACGGCAAACACCTCGCGTTGGTAACTCGTTGCAATGGCTGCCGTTATCAGCGCACCTCCCTTGGAGGAGGCTTCCACCACAAGGGTCGCGTCCGACATCCCTGCTATGATGCGGTTGCGTGCAGGGAAGTTGCCGCCGTTGATGGCTGTGCCTGAGGGATATTCGGTCACCAGCGCCCCGCCTTCGGCCAGGATGCGCTCCGCCAGCTTGCGGTTCTGCGCGGGATAGATCCTGTCCAGCCCGTGTCCCAGAGCGGCGATGGTGGGCAGCCCGTGGTTGAGGGCCGCCGTGTGGGCGGCGGTGTCGATGCCGTAGGCCAATCCGCTGACGATGGAGGCTTTCCACTCGGCCATCTGGCCGATCAGCCGGTCGGTGACGTCGCGGCCATGGGCGGTGGCTTTGCGCGTGCCCACCACTGCCACAGCTCGCTCCGCATTCAGGTCGGATTTGCCCAGCACGTAGAGCAGCGCAGGACAGTCGGCCGTTTCGGTGCGGTTCATCCTTTGCGGATAGTCAGGGTCGGTGAAGAACAGGGCCTGTATGCCGTGCTGCTCCATGAAGCGCAGCTCCTCTTCGGCTCGCGTATGGGCCGCCTTCTTCTCGATGAACGAAACAATCTCGTCGTGATTGCCGAACAGCTCTTTCAGCTGGCGGTGGCTCATGGAAAACAGCTCGTCCGCATCGGGGCACACGTCGATCAGCCGTCGGATGCTGGTGGACCCCAGTCCGGGGGTCATCGTGAGGGCTATCTGTGCGAGTGTTTCCATGCCGTAAGTTTCAGTGTGCCATAGCTTTTGCTCAAACGCTGGTGCCATGTGCCGGCATCGGCCCATTCCACGCTGCTGATGCCTTCTTCCTCCTGTGGGGCGGTGTTCTGCAGCGAGTGGCTCTTCATCTCGAACCACGACGTCTGCTTCAGGTGCCATCCGCCATAGAGATTGTAAATGTGGTAGGTCTTCAGCAGGGGCACTTGGGCCACCTCGGCTGCGCGAACGCCGGTTTCCTCCTCCACTTCGCGGGCGGCGGCGGTGCGCAGGGTCTCGCCCGCTTCCACCTTGCCCTTGGGCAGGTCCCAACGTCCGTTGCGGAGTATCATCAGCAGTTGCCCGTCGGGCGACTCGACAATGCCGCCGGCAGCCTTCACATAGCGCATCCGTTGCGCCAGTTTGTGCAGCATCCGGGGCGTGACCCATAGCGTGATTCGGCGATACGACAGTTTCATTGTAGACAATATTTCAGAATGGCTTTGTTCTTCTGGTAGAGGGTCATCGTGTCGGCCTCGATGTGCATGCGCGTCACCTTTGACAGGAGCCACAGATAGCGCTGCTCCACATTCATCTCCCATTCCGGACAGGCCACGTCGGTCCACCCGAGCCCTTGCAGCTTCAGCGCGTCGCCCCGAAGCGTGTAGTCGGCGTAGTAGCGGTTGCAGGCCGACTGTCCCTTCACCGAGCCGGCCTCGGAGTTGAAAACGATCGTCACCGGCCGCATCCCCTTGCGCAACGGCCGTTCCTGCATCTTCACCAGCCGCCACGTCTGGTGCTTCGTCGGGTGCGGGTAAGCCTCTGTGGATGAGGTCTTGCGACCGCCGCCGCACGATGCCGACAGCAATAGGGCGGGCAGCAGCATAAGGAGTAGTGTCTTTTTCATGGCAGCTTCGTTCTCATTCTTTTTAACGACAGATGTCTTTATATATTGCACGCCCGCGAAAAATAATCCCGTCCGTTTGGTTTGTCCCTCTCCCCACCTATGGCCTTCAACGTCTGATGGAGGGTTGTTGTACGACTGTTGTACGAACTTTTTTCGTACAACAGTTGGAGGGGCTCGGGTGTGGAAGGGGGTGGCCGCAACTGATAAAAAAGATGAAAATGAGCAAAAAAAATTTGTGGGTTCGGAAAATGTTCGTATCTTTGCACAACGAATATTAACAATAGATTATAAACAATCGTCTAAGGATCAATGGCTTAGACGGCAAATCAGATTAAAATGAAAAAAGGAATCCATCCCGACAACTACCGCCTCGTGGTCTTCAAGGACATGTCGAACGACAATATGATCCTGACCAAGAGCTGCGCAAACACCAAAGAGACCGTGGTCTATACCGATGGTAAAGAGTATCCCGTGGTGAAGCTCGAAATCTCGAACACTTCCCACCCGTTCTTCACTGGCAAGCTGAAACTCGTCGACACTGCTGGACGTGTGGATAAGTTCATGAACAAGTACAAAAAGTACGCCAAGAAATAATCGCGGTGTCAGGACCCGGAGGGGCCCCATTGATTGAAAAATGTAATTTGTTTTAGATTTAGACCCGAAACCCCTGCCTCATCCGAGACAGGGGTTTTTCTTTGTGTGTATGTCGGCAAGCCGGCCTATTGGAAGTGGTGGCCGATGCTGAAGGCGATTTTGTAGGGAAGGATGTAGCCGTTGTGCGACTCGCTGTTGAGCAGGTTGGTCATGCCCCAGTGGCATACGGCCTGCAGCTGCCAGTGGCTGGGCGTTTCGTAGGCCACGAGGATGGCCAGGCCGGAGTTGAAGTTGTCGGCCTGCTGGTCGCTGCCGACGATGGCCATGGGGGCGTTGTTGCCGATGGCGTCGAAGTGGCTGTAGGGGCCGGCACCTATCACCCAGGCGCAGCGGCGTGGGGTGGGCAGCCGCAGGATGACGGGCAGGGCCACGTCGACGCAGATGGCGGCTTTGTGGCTGCGGTCGACGATCACGTGGTCGATCGAGGGTCCCACGTCGAGGCGCAGCCGCCACGGGTCGGAGATGTGGTATTCCAGGAAGGCGTCGGCACCGAAGCCGAAGGAGGGCTGCACGCTGTGGCCTTCGATGTCGTGGAGGCCTATGCGGTAGCCGCTGATGTTGGGGCCGGCGTTGACGCCCCAGCTGACGTATTGCCTATTGGCTTCGGGTTCATCGTCGTAGCCGTCCTGGGCGAGGAGTGCCGTGGGCAGCATGAGGGCGATGAGGAAAAGGCATAGGGTGTGTCGCATGATGTTGCCTGATTTTTTTGTTATAGTGTGAAACGTAATTCCATCCGGATGAAGCCGCGCTCTTTGGGTGCCATGTGGTCGATGTAGGTGAGGCGGCGCACATAGTCGATGCGTATGAATTTCAATATGTTCTCGATGCCGACGCTGTATTCCATATAGGGCTCGGTGCCGATGGCGCGTGTCTGTTCGGGCAGCACGAAGAGGCCGGCGTTGGCGTCGGACGAGGGGTCGTTTTTGGCCGATAGGCGGCCGTAGAGCACGTTGAAGCCCACCACTTCGCGCAGGCGCAGGCGGTTGATGAGGGGGATGCGGTTGAGGATCCATCCTTTGAGGTGGTAGGTGGCGTTGAGCGCGACGTATTGGTCCATGATGAATTCCATGGGCTGCATGCTGTTGAACGACGAGGCGGAGAGGAAGAGGCTAGAGTTGCCGTTGGGGATGTACAGGCGCGGGTAGGGCACGCGGTTCCACACCACGCCGGAGCGCAGTTTGGCGTCGATGTGGCCGAAGGCGCCGAGCCAGAAGCGTTTTTCGGCGGCGAAGTCGGTGCGCTGGTAGAAGAATCCGCCTTCCATCAGGCCGATGCGGTGGCTGATGCTGATGTTGGGGGCGTCCTTGACGATGTTGAGCAGGTTAGCCCCGCCGGGGCGGCGGCTGTCGTTGGCGCGGTTGGGGGTGAAGCTGAGTTTGCCCATCCATTCGGCTTCGGCGAAGCGGTCGACGGCCAGGGTGCTGCCGTCGGGCTGTATCTGCATGTAGGTCAGGGTGCCGGCGGGTTCATACTGGCGGGCGGCAAGCCAGGTGTCGATGTTGATATGGCTCCGCCATTCTTTGCGGCAGCGCAGCACGGCCTGGCCGACATACTGCACCTTGTGGGGGATGTCGGTGGACATGAGCATGTTGTCGCGGTCGAAGTTGTCGAAGCCTTGTCCGGGCGTTTCCATCTCGTAGGAGGCGGTGAGGCTCAGCTGGCTCATGGGGGCCTCGTGCGAGTGGTGCTCCTTGTCGTCGAAGGTGTGGATGAGGGTGGCGTTGAATTTGGCCCTGCGGTCGCGGAAGCCGTAGGCGGCATAGCCTTCGGCGAAGTTGCGGGGGCTGATGCGGGCGGTGGTCATGCCGCCCAGGCGCAGGCGGAAGCCTTCCTCGTGGTTGTAGCTGGCGATGTTGTAGATGGGGCCGATGTCGAAATAGCTTTGCTGGCGGCTGCGGTGGGTGGGCACGTAGCCGCTGATGCCTATCTCGGCGGCTTTTTTCATGGCTTGGAATTCGGGCAGGCGCGCCAGTTCGATCTTGAGGCTGTCGAGGACGGTTTCCTTGGCGGTGAGCTCCATGGGGCGGCGTCGGTTCCACTCGCGTCGGCGCATCTTGTTGGCGCCGGGCAGGGTGGCGGTGTTGTTGAGCGGCGTGAACAGGCTGTCGGGCAGCAGCTCGGCGGTGGATGAGATGTCGTAGTCGGTGTTGAGCCGCACCTGGTGGGCGTAGACCTCCTGGAGGCGTTTGTGGATGTACATGCGGCCGTAGGTGTCGCAGCGGTCGGGCAGCAGTTTGCCGTTGTCGGATTCGCAGTAGGTCTGGATGATGGTCAGGTCGCGAACGAAGTTGAGGTTCACGTTGGGCGAGACCGTCATGACGTATTTCACAAGGGCGTAGGTGCTGTCGAGGGCCACATAGAGTTGTCCGGTGAAGCCATAGCTTTCTTTGTTGACCGGCACGAAGGAGAGCTCGATGCACTGGCGGTCGTCCACCCAGGTGGTGTCGGTGATGTAGTATTTGTAGAACGAGATGGCCAGCTCTTTCGACAGGGGGCTTACGAAGTGGTTGAGCATCAGTTCGATGTCGCTGTCGTAGATGTCGATGGGGGTGAACATGGCCGAGAGGTCGGCGTCGATGCCTTCCTGCCCGAGAATCTGGTCCAGCCCTTCCATGCGGTAGGCTGTGGTGAGGGTGCGGCGTTGGCGGGGCCGGCGGCGGTAGCTCTGCTGCATCATTTTCTCACGCATGGAGATGGTCAGGATGGGGGTGGCGTCGTAGGGGGTCACATCGACATATTTTTCCAGGAAGTTGAGCTTTCTCCACCATTTGTTTTTCTCCCAGTCGGGATGGAAATCGTCGAGGGCGAGGGTGAGCTTTTCGTAGACGTCGCGACGGTAGCGGTCGACGCTTTCCAGGCGGTTGATGTCTTTGTGTTCGATGACTTTCCTGGCCAGCTCGACGGCTGGGTTGTTGCGGCGGGTGTAGCGCGTCTTGCGGCCGCGGCGGGCTTTCACCTCGACGGCACCGAGCAGCTTGGCCTGTGCGGTCATGGTCACTTTGGCCTTGGTCTGCATGCGGCCGCGCTCGAGGGTCATGTCGACGGGCTCGTAGCCCATCATGCGGAACAACAGTTTGGTGTGTCCTTCGCGGTTTTCGACGCGGAAGTTGCCCTCCATGTCGGTGGTGGTGCCTATGGTGGTGCCTTCGAACACGATCTGCACGAAGGGCACCGATTCGCCTGTTTCGGCGTCGACCACCTTGCCGGCGAGTCCGGTGACGGGCTCCTGGGCAGAGGCGAGGGTGCAGAAGAGTGTGGCTATCAGTAGGGTTAGTATTTTTTTCATGTCAGGCAAACAGGGCGCGGAAGGCCTCTTCGATGACACCGACGGCGACGATGTTGATTTTATAGCGTTTGGTGTCGAGACTTTTGACGTTGTATTTTGAGATGAATATGCGTTCGAATCCGAGTCGGTCGGCTTCAGCAATGCGCTGTTCCACACGGCTCACGGGGCGCACCTCGCCGCTGAGGCCGAGTTCGGCTGCGAAGCAGATTCGTGGCGAGATGGGGATGTCGACATTGCTGGAAAGGATCGAGCAGGCCACGGCGAGGTCGATGGCAGGGTCGCCGGTGCGGAGTCCGCCCGCAATGTTGAGGAACACGTCTTTGGCGCCGAGCTTGAAGCCGCACCGTTTTTCCAATATGGCCAGCAGCATCGACAGGCGGCGGTAATCGAAGCCGTTGGCGTTGCGCTGCGGAGTGCCGTAGACGGCGCTGCTGACGAGTGCCTGCACTTCGATGAACATGGGGCGAGCCCCTTCGAGGGTGGCGGCAACGGCGGCACCGCTAAGGGTCTCGTCGCGCTGCGAGAGCAGAAATTCGCTGGGGTTGGGCACTTCGCGAAGACCTTCCGACATCATCTCAAAGATGCCGATTTCGGCCGTGCTGCCAAAGCGGTTTTTCAAGGCCCGGAGGATGCGGTAGCCGTAGTTGCGGTCGCCCTCAAACTGCAGCACGGCGTCGACGATGTGCTCCATCACCTTCGGCCCCGCCAGAGTGCCGTCTTTGGTGATGTGTCCGATCAGCAGCACCGGCACTCCCGTGGCTTTGGCAAAGTGCTGGAATTCGGTGGTGCATTGCCGAATTTGGCTTACGCTGCCTGCGGGTGAATCCACGTCGCCGGTGGTGACGGTCTGTATCGAGTCGATGATCAGCAGGTCGGGGTGGACGGCGTCGATGTGCTCGAAGATGCGCTGGGTGACTGTCTCACTGACAACGTAGCAGTTGGCGCCGCCAATGCCGATACGGTCGGCGCGCATCTTGATTTGCTGTTCGCTCTCCTCGCCGCTGACGTAGAGCAGTTTGCGGTCGTGGATGGCCAGCGCGGTCTGCAGCAGCAGAGTGCTCTTGCCGATGCCGGGTTCTCCTCCCAACAGCAGCAGGCTGCCGGGCACGATGCCGCCGCCGAGCACACGGTCAAACTCGGCGCAGTGGGTTGGGATGCGCACCGTCTCGCTGTAGGTCACCTCCTGGATGAGCTTCGGCGCCGATTCGGCCGTAGAGCCGTGTTTCGTTGCTGCAGATGCTGGCGACGAGGTTTTGACCACCTCCTCGACGAAGGTGCCGAATTTGCCGCATTCGGGGCAGCGGCCGAGCCATGAACTGCTTTGGTAGCCGCATCCCTGACAGAAATAGTATGTCTTTGCTTTAGCCATGATGTCTGTTCTTTTTGTGTATCAGCCGGTAGAGGCCGGACGCCAGGATGATGCCGCCGGCGATGGCGATGGTGATCTTGAGGGCCAGAAAGCCTGTGGCAAGGGCTTGCGGCAGGAGGTTTCCGACAAGGTAGTAGGCTGTCCAGAATATGCCGCCGCCCGGCACTAGGGGTATGATGCCGCAGATGAGGAATACGGTTACGGGGCATTTGCGCGTTACCGCCAGCAAGTGGCTCACCAGGGCGACGAGCAACGCCGCGATGAAGGCGCCGCCTGCCAGCGACAGCCCGTGGTTGGCGATGCTGATGAGGTAGTAGACCATCCATCCGGCGGTTCCAGTCAGTCCGCATTCGAGGTAGAACCTGCGGGGGGCACCGAACAGCACCGAGAAGCCCACGGTGCCGGCGAAGGCCGCGGCCAGTTGGATGTACCACTTTGCGGTGGTTGGATCGGTGGTGGGGGCTCCCAGCTGCATCAGTCCGCCGGTGATCCACCCGTCGATGATGAAGGCCAGTGCTACACCCAACGCGGAACAGAGAAACACCAGAAAGGCGTCAAGCAGGCGGGTGGCACCTGCGATGTAGTCCTCGTTGGCGAGGTCGCGCATGCCGTTGGTGAAGGGCACTCCCGGCACCAGCGCGATGATGGTGCCGATGATCATGTTGGGCAGATGTTCGCCGAATCCCACCGCCGAAGAGGCGATGCAGAGCAGTCCGCCGACCAGGCCTCCCAGCAAGGGGCCGAAGATGCGGCTGAGGTGAGGACTGACAAAGGCCATGAACAGGCCGAGTAGCACCCCGCAAACGAACGTGGCGATTGCGTCCACGAGGCTGCCGCCGAAGAGTATGCTGAACGATCCCACGCCGAGGGCAATGCCCAGCACAAGTTCCCACCACGGTTTGTCTTTTGAGAAACGGATGGCTTTGAGGCGGTGGTCGAGCTGGTCGAGCGTGCAGCGGCCTTCTGCCACCTCGCGGCTGAGCTGGTTCACCTCCACGATGCGCGACAATTGTGTGCCGCGGATGGGGATGAATTCGGCTTTGGCATATTCGTGGCCGGTGGCGATGATGCCGTTGCTGAGCACGAAGAAGTCCCTCTCGCCGACACCGTAGGCGGTGGCGATGCGGTCCATGGTCTCTTCCACGCGGCTGATCTCAGCCCCGTTTTCGAGCAGTATGTGTCCGGCCTCGGTGGCCAGCTGCATGGCTTTGTCCTGTTGCGTGTTCATGTCGTCAGAATTCGTCGGTCACCTGGTCCACGCGGTAGAGCTTGTCGCCGCGTCGAAGGGGTTGTGTGGTGGCAAAGCTGAAGCGGTCGCCCTGTTTCACTTTGGCCACAGGATCGCGGTCGAGCCTTAGTTCGGCGATGGTGGTGCGGTAGACTCCCGTGGTTTCGCCTATCACCATCACGTCGTCGCCGGGACGGAGCGTTTCTGCCGTCTGCAGCAGGGCTTCTGCCACGCCGATGCGGTTGAAATAGTTCTTGATGAGGCCCAAATAGACTTTGTTCTCGGTAGCCTGCGAGCCATAGCGTTCGCTCCATTCGCCCATGCGGCGCCCCAGATAGTATCCGTCCCAAAAGCCGCGGTTGAACACTGTGGACAGGCGCCGCGTCCACTCCTCGATGCGCTGCGGGCTGTAGGTGCCGTCGGCAATGGCCTCGACGGCTTCACGATAGCATTCCGTCACCGTCCGCACATAGTCGGCGCTGCGTCCGCGGCCTTCTATCTTCAGCACCCTCACGCCGGCTTTGACGATCTTGTCGAGGAATCCGATGGTGCAGAGGTCTTTGGGCGACATGATGTATTCGTTGTCGATCTCCAGCTCCAGGTCACTCTCCTTGTCTTTGACGATGTATCCCCGGCGGCACAGCTGCAGACAGGCGCCGCGGTTGGCTGAGGAGTTGCAGTTGTCGAGCGACAGGTAGCACTTGCCGCTGATGCTCATGCAGAGTGCGCCATGGGCGAAAATCTCTATCTGCACCAATTGGCCGCGCGGTCCGCGGATGTCGTTGTCGGAAATGAAGCGGGTGATTTCGGCCACCTGCTGCAAGGACAGTTCGCGGGCGGTGACGATGACGTCGGCAAAGCAGGCATAGTAGCGCACGGCCTCTGTGTTGCTGACGTTGCATTGGGTGGAGATGTGCACCTCCAGTCCGATGCTGTTGGCATAGGTGATCACGGCCATGTCGGAAGCGATGATGGCGCTGACGCCGGCGCTGAGGGCAGCGTCGAGCAGGGTGTGCATTTCGTCGATCTCGTGGTTGTAGATGATTGTGTTCACCGTCAGGTAGGTGCGCACGCCGGCCTGCTGTGCAATATGGCATATGTGCCCCAGGTCGTTGAGGGTGAAGTTGGCGGCACTGCGTGAGCGCATATTCATTTTGCCCACTCCGAAGTAAACGGCGTTGGCACCGCCCTGGATGGCAGCCTGCAGACTTTCGTAGGAGCCTACAGGGCTCATGATCTCAATCTTTTGCATTTATTTCTTGTAGAGGTCGAATACGTTCATCTTGGTCCATCGTGTCGGCACCAGTTTGCTGTCGTGCATTGTGGCGTCGAGGGTGGTGTTACGGCCGGTGAGCACCTGGTCGACATAGCCGCAGAACAGGTCGGCCGATGCGGGCAGGAACGAGGCAACCTCATGGCCTATGCCTTCAAAGCGGATGATCCATGCAGGGTAACCATTCCGTTTGAACTCTTTGAAAATGCGCGCCGAGCCCGACAGGGTGGGGGAGAACACTTTCGGGAAACGTTTGTAGGCTACAATCTTGTCTTTGGTGCCGTGCATGAACATGGTGGGTGCCGGCGGTGTGGCATAGTGGAGCTTCGAGGCGCGGCACAGGATGGCGCCCGAGTAGGGCACCACCGCGACAGGGCGCCACCCTTTCGGCAGCGCTGCCGCCTGCGGCAGGTTGTTGGCACGGCAATAGTCGGTTTCCAGCACCGTAATGGCACCGGCCGAGCTGCCGGTGAGCACGATGCGATCGGGATTGATGCCCAGCTTGTCCGCATGCGCCACCACCCATGCCACCGATTCTGAACAGTCTTCGGTGGCTATGTCGATGCAATATTGGAACAGCGCCGTCATCTTCAGCAGGGTGCCGTTTTCGGCCACCTTCGCGCTGTCGAGAAGCCCCAGGCGATAGTCGATGCTCACCACCGTGAAGCCCCTGTCGGTGAGCTCGCGCGCAATGGATTGCTGCAGCTCGTTGTCACGCTCGCCGCTGACGAAGCCGCCGCCGAACACGCTGATCACGCATGCCGAGTCGGCCCGCGGTGCCGTGGGGAAGTACACGTCGAGGTACAGCGTTCGGTCGCCGCGTTGGGCAAACGGGAAGGTCTGTTTGTTCTGCCCTTGGGCCATCATGGCCAGCGTCAGGCATAAGACGGTTGCAAGTGTTTTGTAGTGCATCTGTTCTCGTTTATTTTTTGTCCTACAGGTTGAATGTCAGTCCGGTGGATATGGTCAGTATGTCGTTGTACGCGTGTCCGGCGTTCTCGAACAGGTTCGGCAGGATGGCCAATCCTGCGCGCAGGTTGTATTTCACGCGGTGGGTGCCGATGTTGAATTGCAGCTGCGGCTCAAACAGCATGTCGGGCGTGGCGTAGAGCTCCTCCCTGTCGGCGATGGGATAGCCCGCCGGGTCGTATTCCGAATATCTGATTTGCGGCAGGAAGCGGCCCACTTTCATGCCGAAGGCAATGCCAATGTGGGCGCTGGTCAGGTCGCGCCAGCCCAGGTTCACCTGCACGAAGGGCAGCGTGTAGCGCCCCCTCACGGCATAGGTCGAGCCTCTTGTCGTCGTGCTGTCGTCCGGAGATTCGCCCCTGAGGGTGCCACCATCGTGCCAGGCGCCGCCGAAGCCTATGCCGGCGTAGCCTTCAAGCACAAAGTTCCTGCCGATGGGGCGGTACACGCCCGAAGCTATCTGTCCGTAGGCATTGTCGCCGCCATAGTTGGCGTGGCCCTGCACGGCTATCCAGTCGCTCACGCCGTGGCTGGCCGTCATGTTGATGCCCACGGCATCGGGCAGGTAGGCTGTCGACAGCGAGCCGCTGACGTCAACGCGCGTCTCGCCGCGATGGTTGATCAGGGGGATGTCGACCGCCTGCGGGTGATAGACGCTGCATCCCGTGGCCAGCGCCAGCATGGCGCCCATGCCGATGGCAATCAGGAGGTTCCTTTTCATAACTCGCGTCTTTTATGCTTTTCGACTTTTATTTTTTCCTTCGCTCCGTCCTGCCCACAGCCTGATCAGCAGCAGCAGTGCTATCGGCAACAGGGCGAATGTGTGGTTGACGCCCGCGATGATCATGTAGGCCACCAGCATGCCCGTCTGCAGCCAGAGGGCCCAGCGCGGACTCCGCTCCAGCCGGATGGCTATCAGCAGCAGCAACGGCGACGCCCACAGCAGGTTGTAGTTCCACTTGGTGCAGTAATGGTCCGTGCCGAACCACATGAACAGCAGGAACAGTCCGATCAGCCCCGCCACGATATATAGCGTGCGGTCGAGCCACGCCAGCCTCCATCCGCGGCGTCCGCCCCACACGGTCAACGCGGCCAAGGCGGCCAACGCCAGCGCGAATGCCGCCAGCGGCGGGAAGCTGCGCTTCAGCGGCGGCCGCATGTCCTGCAGGTGCCGGATGCTGCCGTTCACCACCGGCTGGCGGCTCTCTTTCCGTTCGGCAAGGGCATATTCTTCCATCATCACCAGGGGATGAAACATCGCCTCGGCCGCCGTGCAACGGTGGTCGGCCGGCAGGCCCAGCAGGATGTCGATGCCCACGGCCCACCATTCCAGCGTGTCGCGCATCGCACGGTGCAGGTATTGCCGGTACGTCATCTGTCCCTCCTCGCTGCCGCTGAGGTCGGCGCCGTCGTGCCCCAAGGCCGCCTCCACCATGTCGCGCACTCGGGTGGCGCAGTTGTCGCGGAAAAAGTCGTAGCGGTAGTAGCGGTATTCTGGCAGGTAGTTCTGCTCCAGCAGCACATACAGGTTGTTCACCTCCTGCTCGCTCATGTTCAGCGGCTGCTCCCACACCGCCCGCTGCTCGCCCGCATACACATACATGAAGCGGTCGAACTCCGTCCGGCTCAGGCAATAGTCCAGCCGCCCTTGGGCAAATTTCCAGTAGAAATGCGGCGTGTCGAAATCGAATGTGCCGTAGTTGTACACCATGTCCAGCCCCACCGACGTGTCGGTGATGCGGATGGCCGAGTGGCCGAAGGTGGTGTAGAAGTCGTTGCCGGCGCCGCAGGTGATCACGCTCGCGCGTGCATGCCCGCTCAGCGGCAGCGTCTGTGCCGGCAGCTGTAGCGCCGTCGCCAGCGCCAGCACCGCCATGCAGATGATTCTCCTCATATTCTCTTGCCTTTTGGGTTGTATTCTGGTTCTTCTCTGATTTCTTCAGGCCTGCTCCTAGTTTCCCGTGCCCAGTTGCTCCTCTTCGCTGGTGGGCAGGTGCTCCTCCGGCAGACGCGGGGTCATCTGCACATGGGGCTGCGGCGTGGCCTGGTGCACCGTCACCTGCGGGAACGGTATGCTGATGTCGTTCTCGTTGAAGGCTATGTAGATGTCCTCGCGGATATGCTCCCACAGCGTCCAGTAGTCCTCCACGCGGGTCCACAGCCACAGCGTGATGTCCACCGAGCTGCTGCTCAGGTTGCTCACCGCCACGTTGGGCTTCTTGGGCTCTTTCTGTATCAGCGGCTCCGCGTTGATCACGTCCCACAGCACGGCTTTCGCCTTCTCCAGGTCGGTGCCGTAGGCCACCGACGCCACCACGTCAAGACGTATCTGCGGCTCGCGCGTGTGGTTGATCAGCGACTTGTTCGACAGCTCGCTGTTCGGTATCACCACCGTCCTCCCGTTGAACGGCCGCACGATGGTGTGGAATATGCGTATCTCTTTCACATAGCCTTTGTATTCGCCGCACTCGATATAGTCGTTCACCTTGAACGGCTTCATCAGCAGGATGATCACCCCTCCGGCAAAGTTCTGCAGCGTGCCCTGCATCGCCATGCCGATGGCCAGGCCCATAGCTCCCAGCAGCGCGATGAACGACGTGGCCTTGATGCCGATGATGTCCATCGACATGAATATCACCATCGCCTTCAGCAGCAGGTTCGACAGCGACGTCAGGAAGCTCTTCAGCGACGGGTCGGCATCGCGGCGGTCGAGCCAGCGGGCAATCAGGCGGCACAGCATCTTCGACAGCTTCAGGCCGATCCACAGCACCAATATCGCCACTATCAGTTTCGGCACAAAGCTCACCGTAAGCTCCGTCAGCGCCTTCAGGCCGTCCTTCACTATCGTGTTCTCCCCCGTCACCACCTCCTTGATGTCGGTCAGGTTCATGTTCTTCAGACTGTCGCTCATCGTCTGGGTGATGCTGTCGGTGGAATGCACCATCTTCCCGAATTCGTCGGGCGGTGGCATCGAGTCGGGTTTCTGCGCCGCCGCCAGCGCCATCAGCGAGGGAGTCTTGTCGTCGAGTAAAAGCATCCTTTGTCTTTTTTAATAAATAATATACTAACGCCGACCCTCCCCGTTTTATTGCATCCGGCGCATAATGTATTTTTAAATTGTCTCCCCCGTGCCCCTCCTTGTCCCCCTCCATCTGTTGTACGGTTGTTGTACGGTTGTTGTACGAACATTTTCGTACAACAACCGTACAACAGTCATCCATCGGTCGGGCCGGAGCAAAGGAAAAAGGGAAAGCGCGCCGGCCCGAGGCCGGCGCGCTTCTGCCATAAGTCTGCTCTCCTGCCGCATCTGCGGCACGAGGTCCCTATTTCAGATTGTCGCGGAAGAACTGCTCCATCTTGTCGTAGGGGATCACGCCGGCCTCGTCGTCGTAGAGGTCCACATGGCTGGCACCGGCGATGATATACAGCTCTTTGTTGCCCTCCTTGTAGCTGCCGGCATATTTGCCTGTGGGTATCTCGTTGGCGACGGCACATTCGGCCACCGACGAGGCGAAGGGCTTCTTGCCGGTCATCTTCTCGAAGGCGTATTCGCTAAAGTAGCGGCTGTGGGCCTTTTCGCCGTGGATGAGCAGCACGGGGGTCTCGATCTCGTGGGCATAGTCGAGGATGGGCTGGTTCATGAAGCTCTGGCAGCCGGTGACGTTCCAGCCGTCGTTCGAGTTGCCGCTGCGCTCGTGGTAGCCGCGCGGGGTCTTGTAGTAGGCGTGGTAGTCTTTGACGAACCACGGCGCATTCTCCGGCAAAGGATCTACCACACCGCCGGCACGCTTGTAGCCGCCCGTGCGATAGTCCTCGGTGCGCTGGGCCGCCATGGCCTTGCGGGCTTCCATGCGCTGCTCTTTCGTGTCGCTGCTCATGAAGTATCCCTCGCGGTTCACCTTCGTCATGTCGTACATCGTGCTGGCCACGGTGGCCTTGATGCGCGGGTCCAGGGCGGCGGCGTTGACGGCCATGCCGCCGAAGCCGCAGATGCCTATGATGCCGATGCGCTCGGGATCGACGCGGTCGCAGCACGACAGGAAGTCGACGGCGGCCAGGAAGTCCTCGGTGTTGATGTCGGGACTCGCCATGCGGCGGGGTTCGCCGGCACTTTCACCGGTGAAGCTCGGGTCGATGGCCAAGGCTGCAAAGCCGCGCTCGGCCATGTGCTGCGCATAGAGGCCGCTGCTCTGCTCCTTCACGGCGCCGAAGGGACCGCTCACGGCAATGGCCGCCAGCTTGCCCTCGGCGTTCTTGGGCGTGTAGAGGTCGGCCGCCAGCGTGATGCCATAGCGGTTGCGGAAGGTCACCTTCTGGTGGTTCACCTTGTCGCTCAGCGGGAACGTCTTGTCCCATTCTTGGGTCAATGTCAGTTCTTGTTTCATATTGCTCTCTTCTTTTTGTTGGTTTGCGTTGCTGCATCCGGCCAGCGCCATAGTGGCTACTACAATGCTGGTTACCAGTGTTTTGATGTGTTTCATCGTCGGTGATTGTTTTGATTGTTTCTGGCCGCAAAATTACGGCCGTTTCCCGACACGGAAGCCGTTACTCACTGCTGGGTAAGTGTTTTTCGCCGCCGAAAAGCTCCTTGCGGTAGCCTTCGCCCCATTCCTGCATGGCGAAGATGACGTTGAACAGCATCAGCCCCTGGTGTGTGATGTGGTACTCGGCGCGGTTGGTGTAGCCGAAGCGGTCGGTGCGCTCGATGAGTTGCAGCTCTGTCAGCTGCCGCAGTCCGCTGGCGAGCATCTTCTCAGAGATGTCGTAGAGAAATGTGTTCAGCTCGGAGAAGCGGTGGTGTCCGCGAGCCACGCCAGTCAGAATCTCCACCTTCCAGCGCGACCCGAGGATGTCGATCACGTCGCGTATGGGCACAATGCCTGCTTCCAACGCCTGTTGGCCCATCTCGTTGATGCGCGTCAGCAGCAGCTGTTCTTCGTCGGTGTACTTCATATTATTATTGAGCTGTGAATACTACCGTTGCCGGTGCGTGTGCTGTCTCCCGCGGGGTTCGGCGGGGACCCGGGGGCGTGGTCGGGCCTACTGTTGCCTGCCCTTGAAGTCGAAACCGGCTTTCTCGACGGCGTCGTGCACCTGCTGTTCTGTGGCGGTGCCGGTGACGGAGAGGGTTTTGGCCCCGAGGTTGACTTCGGCGGCGGTGACGCCCTTGATGCCGAGGGCGGCCTTCTCGACGGCGGCTTTGCAATGGTTGCAATGCATGCCCTCGACGCAATAGATGTGGGTGCCGCTGACGGCTTCCTGCTTTTTGAAACGGCTGAGAAATTTCATGGTTAAAGCTATTGTAATGAAAATGAGTAGCAAAACGGAACAGACGGTGCGCCACAACTGGGGTGGTGCGGCATCGGAGTGGCAGCAGGCACCGGAGGCTGCGCCGCCGGTGGGCACGATTTCAGCGCCGATGCCAATGGCGTTGGCCAGCAGGCCGAAGAGCACCGAGAAAACGACGATGACGGCCAGATAGATCCATGTGAAGCGCTTGCCCAGCGACTTGCGCACCACCAGGATCGAGGCCAGGTTGACGGCGGGTCCGGCCATCAGCATCACCAGCGCCGCTCCCGGCGAGAGACCTTTCATCATCAGCGCCGCCGCCACAGGAATGCTGCCGGTGGAGCAGATATACATCGGCACGGCGACGATGAGAATCACCAGCATCTGGAGCAGGGGCTGGCTGCCGAACGTGAGGAAGAACTCGTCGGGCACCGCGATGTTGATCAGCGCCGCCACGAGCAAGCCCAGCAGCAGCCGCGGCCCGATGTCCTGTATCATGTCGTAGTAGGCGTATTTCAGCACGCGCCACAGACGGTTGCCTGAGGCTCGCGTCACCTCGGCCACGCTCGTCTCGCCCATGCCGTCGTCGGGCACCAGGCGGTTCACCAGCAGCCCGCCGCAGATGCCGGTCACCAGCGCCGCCGCGGGTCGCATGATGGCAAATCCCAGCCCCATCATCGAGAAGGTGGCCAGAATGGAGTCGATGCCGGTTTGCGGCGTGGCGATGAGGAATGAGGCCACAGCGCCCTTTGAGGCACGCTCGTTGCGCAGGCCGATGGCGGTGGGTATCACGCCGCACGAGCATAGCGGCAGCGGGATGCCCAGCAGGGCGGCAAAGAGCACGGAAAGCTTGTTGTCGCGCGAAAGAAATTTGCGGTAGAAGCCCGCCGGAACAAACACGTGCAACAGCCCCGCGATGAGGAATCCTAACAGCAGGAACGGACTCATCTCGTTGACCACGGCGAGAAACTGTGAGAAAAAGCCATTCATGACAATCCTGTCTTCATTGCGGCCAGCATGTTTGCATTCAGCACTTTACCGGCGCACCATCTGGCCTGTTTTGCCTGCAAAAATACACAAAGTTTTCCGAAAAAAACGTCGTTGGCGCAATAAAAAGCGCAAAATGGCGTAAAAAAAGCATATCCCTCACCAAAAATCACACCACCTATCCCTACATTATATGGAAGATAAACACCCCAAACAGGCCGAACGCATACAGACATCCATCATCAACAAGGTCGAACGCAAAGCCCTCGTGTGGCTGGCAAAACGGCAGCCGCGGTGGGTCACCTCCGACCTTCTGACTGCCGTTGGCGTATTAGGCGCTTTCTTCACAGGCTTGGGCTTCTTCCTCACCCGCTATGACATCTCGTGGCTGTGGCTCAGCTCGGTGGGACTGGTCATCAACTGGTACGGCGACTCGCTCGACGGCACCTTGGCTCGGGTCCGCAACACACAACGGCCCATCTATGGCTACTATCTGGACCACACCGTCGACTGCATCAACGAGGCTTTCATGTTTGTCGGTGCCGGCATGTCGCCGTTGGTGAACTTCAATATGGCCCTGACGGCCTTTATCCTGTATCTGTTCATGACGATCAACGTCAGCATCAACGCACACCTCAAGAGCGAGTTCCGCCTCACCTACGCCAAGCTGGGCCCCACCGAGTTCCGCATGCTCATCGTCCTCGCCAACACCATCATCCTGATCTTCCCCTCGTTGGCCACCCACACGTTCCATCTGTTCGGTCGCCATGTGCTGCTGTTCGACATGGTGGCCATCTTTGTCGTCGTCATGCTGGCCCTCATCTATATGGTCACGGTGGTCACCAACATCCGCAAGTACGCCAAGATCGACCCTCCGAAATATTGATCGCCCGTCTGCCGCGACAATAAAAAAGCAACAGCCGGCCTCCATCTGGGGACCGGCTGCTTTGTTTGTCAGCCTTTGTGGATTTCCCGTATGATGCGCGCCGGAGTGCCCGCCACCACGGTGTCGGGCGGCACATCTTTGGTCACCACGCTGCCCGCGGCCACGATGGCGTTCTCGCCGATGGTGACGCCGGCCAGCACCGTCACGTTGGCGCCCAGCCACGCGTTGCGGCCAATGGCGATGGGCTTGGTCAGCAGCGAATGGCGTGTGGCAGGGTCCTCGGGATGATACTCGGTGGCCAACACGCAATGGGGGCCGACGAAGGCGCCGTCGCCGATGGTGATGCCGCCGATGGCCAGCAGCGTGCAGCCGAAGTTGAGGAAGCAATCGTCGCCGAAGCTCACGCCCGGTCCGTAGTTGATGTGCAACGGAGCGAACACGCGGACCGTGTCCGGTATCTCCCCGCCAGTAATCTGGCGCAGGTATTCGCGCACCTCGGCCTCTGTGTGCCAGCCCGTGTTCATCTCCGCGCAGAGACGCATGGTGTGCTGCACATCGGCGTAGAGGGCGTCGCTGCCCACATAGTCTTTGCCTGAGGGTCTGTCTGGGTTCATGGGCGGATTGTTCAGTTCATCAGTCGGCTTTCGCCCCAATTATACTGCGGGTAGGCCTTCTTCAGGTCTCTGGCCGAACCCTCTACGCCACTGCCGCCGCTGGTGGCGAACACGCAGAGCACCTTGCCGCTCAGGTCGTGGGCTTCGATGAAGGTGTTGATGATCGTGGGTGCGGTGTACCACCACACAGGGAAGCCGATCCACACCGTGTCGTAGTCGGCAATGTTCTGGCAGGTGCCTTTGATGGCGGGACGCGAGCTCTTGTCCTGCATCTCCTTGGTCGAGCGGCTTTGCTTGTCACGCCAGTCGAGGTCGGCCGAAGTGTAGGGCACAGCCGGGGCGATTTCAAAGAGGTCGGCACCCGTTTCTTTGGCCAGCCGCTGCGCGGCCGCCTTGGTGGTTCCGGTGGCCGAGAAGTAGGCCACAAGTGTACGTTTCATTTCCTTGTTCTCCTTTCTGTTGTTTTGTGCGCAGGCGGTAGTGCCGAAAATCAACACCGCTGCGCAGATGAGTGTTGCTATGTGTTTCATTCTTCGCTAATTTGTCTAATTGTTGAATGGCTGTTGGCCCCAACCGTTAATCATTCACCATTACAATATGGTATTTGCGGGTCCCGAGACCGATGGCTTCAGCGTGCTCGATGGTGTGTACGCCGTGCTGCTTGTCGATGCGGCCGATGAGGTCTGTCGGGTCGTTGGTGGCAGAGGCTTTCATGTTGTTGATGATGTCGACGCAGGCCTGGTCGAGGGCCACGGGGTCGGTGCTGGCCAGAATGCCGTAGTCTTCGAGCTTCACGGGTTCGGGGTGGTCTACGCAGTCGCAGTCGATGCTCATGTTGTTCATCACGCTGATGTAGATAATACCCTTCTTGCCGTTGAAGTGGTTGACCACAGCTTGGGCGGCGGCGGCCATGCTCTCAAGGAATCCGTCCTGGTCGCCGATGAACTCGGGTGTCCAGAGCTTGGCAATGTCGAGCTTCTCCATTTTGCCGGCCGAGTGGATGTAGGCCTTGCCGTTGGGACTGGCGCAACCGATGCTGAGGTTCTTCAGGGCTCCGCCGTAGCCTCCCATGGGGTGTCCTTTGAAGTGGTTGAGGGCAATCATGAAGTCGTAATTGTCGATGTGGCTGCCCACGATGTCGTAGTTGATATGGGTCGAGTCGGCGACGGGAATGCGGATTTCGCCCTCCTCGTCCATGATGTCGACCTTGAAATATTTGGTGAATCCGTGACGCTCGATCACCTTCCAGTGGTTGGCCGAGGTGGTGCGCTCGTCCTTCTTGTCGGCAGGGCCGTTGCCGTACGCGGTGTTGCACTCGACGATGGTGCCGTGCACAGTGTCCACGAGCATGCGGATAAGCTCAGGCTTGAGGTAGTTGGGGTTGCTGCCCTCACCCGTGCTGATCTTCACGGCCACGCGGCCTTCGGCCTTGACGCCCAGGGCTTCGTAGATTTTCACCAGCGCCTCGGGACTGATGTCGCGGGTCAGATAGACGGCGGCGCCCTCCTGGACGGGTTCCTGAGCCTCGACGGGCTGGCTGTTGTTCTGTTTGCAGCCAACCATAAGCATGGCGGCAGCGGCTATGTATAGAAATGCTTTCTTCATATTCGTTTATATTTAAAGGCTGTTTGTGATTATTTCGGCTATGTCTTTTTCGGTCAGTGGGGCGTACGCTTGGTCTAGGCCTTCGTTCTCGGCAATGTGGTGCGCCATCTCACCGATGCGGCTGTCGTCGATGCCCACCTCGCGCAGGTGCATCGGGATGCCTATGCTCTCGAAGAAGCGGTATGTCTCGTCGATGGCGCGCTCGGCAATCTCGCGGTGGGGCAGGGTGGAGTCGATGCCGAACACGTTGATGCCGTATTTCACGAAGCGCGGCAGGGTATGGTCGTTCAGTATATGGCGCATCCAGCGGGGCGTGATGATGGCCAGACCTTCGCCGTGCGTGATGTCGTAGTAGGCGCTGAGGGCATGCTCTATTCCGTGGCAGGGCCAGCCTGAAGGGCTGTTGCCGAGCGAGAGGATACGGTTGCAGCCATAGGTGCAGCATAGCATCATCTCGGCACGGGCGGTATAGTCCTCCGGGTTCTCCAGACACTTGCGCCCGTTCACCATCAGCGAGCGCAGCATCGACTCGCAGAAGCCGTCGTTGAGCAGCGTGGTGTCTTCGGCGAAGTATTGCTCGATGGTGTGGTTCATGGCATCGGCGATGCCTGCGGCGGTCTGTTTCTTGCTCACCGTGAAGGTGTAGGTGGGATCGAGAAACGACACACGCGGGTAGAGCAGGGGGTCTACGTAGCCAATCTTGTCATTGGTCTCGGTGCGCGAAATGACGCCGCCGGCGTCGTATTCGCTGCCGGTGGCGGCCAGGGTGATGATGTCCACGAGGGGCAGCGCCACCTGTGCTTTCACCTTGTAGGTAATCAGGTCCCAGGGGTCGCCGTCGTAGCAGGCGCCTGCGGCGATGGCCTTCGAGCAGTCGAGCACCGAGCCGCCGCCCACGGCCAGAATCACGTCGACATGATGCTCCTTGCTGAGCCGCACGCCGTCGAGCACGCTGGGATCGTATTTCGGGTTGGGTTGGATGCCGCTCAGCTCGACGATGTCGTAGCCTTTCAGCAACTCCATCACCTTCTGGTACAGGCCGATCTTCTTGATGCTGCCGCCGCCGTAGGTGAGCAGCACTTTCTTTCCGAACTGCCCCATCACTTCGGGCAGCTTCTCCACAACGCCTTTGCCGAAGATGAGGCGCGTGGGGGTCATGTAGTTGAAATTCTGCATATCTGTATTTTTTTATGATTTTTTTTTGTGATAGTGTCAGTAGGTCGATGCTGACGATTCGGTGAACTGCCATCCATCGGTGGTGCGGCGCAGGCGGAAGCGCAGCTGCAGGGGCCATGTGTGTCGCCCTCCGCCGAAAACTGCCGCCGTCACGCGGCTGCGCCCGGTGAGCACCGCCTCATCGCCGTCGACTTTGATGTCCAGCCGCTCGGTGGTGGCGCTGTAGTAGTTCAGTGTGCCGTCCATGATGGCATCGATATATTGCTTTTTCGTCTGCCGCATGCCCGTCATGTGGATAAGCTCGAAGTCGTCGGTCATCACTCGCGCCAGCGTGGCGCTGTCCTTGGCAATCATGGCGCGATACATCCTCTCGTATAGTGCGGCGATTTCCTTCTTGTCATCCACGGAGTCAACGGATAAAGTTGGTGTATACGGTCTCTTCCTGCATGGGCAGTCCGTTGCGTTGGCGCTCGGCGTCGATGGCACGGATAAGAAAAGCCATGTTGCGGCCAAGAATACGCATGCATTGTATGCCTTCTTCATCTTTCAAAACATCTTCAGCATTGTGTCCGTGCACCATGTTCCAGTAGCGGCTGCTCGCAATGGGCATCTCGCTGATGGTGAAATATTTGTTCAATTGGTCGAAAGTGGCAGTCGTGCCAGCCCTCCGCGCCGACACCACCGCCGCTCCCACCTTCATGCGCTTGCTGAAGGGGGTGGAGAAGAACAGCCGGTCCAGGAACGACACCAGCGTCCCTGCAGCAGCGCCGTAGTAGACAGGCGAGCCCACCACCAGGCCGTCAGCCTGTTCGAACAGCGGCGCCACGCGGTTCACTTCGTCGTCGAACACGCACCTCCCTCTCTCGGCACATTTGTAGCAGGCAATGCAGCCGCGGATGTCGCGGTGGCCGATGTGTACGATCTGGGTGTCGATATGCTCGCTGTTGAGCGTCCGGGCCACCTCTTCGAGGGCCGTCTGGGTGCAGCCGCCGGCACCGTGCGGGCTGCCATTGATCAATAGTACATTGCTCATAACTAGTGATTTAGTGTGATGTCTGTCTGCGGATTGCAGACTACAAAAATACGACGTTTTTTTAGATTTTAGCCATACAAACGGCGGAAAAAAGTGCACATTTTTCCCTCGCCGCTTTCCTTGGCCACGCGCCCTGCGGGCGCTACCGCCCTCCTTCCTTCGCCGACAATAATGAAAAGGCAAGGCCGGCAAGCTCCCGCTTGCCGGCCCCCCATACGAATTCCCGAATTTCCAAATTAGCAAATTCACAAATTCCCACATTCTGCCTGGCTCCGCAGGAGACACAGCCTGCGACGCAAGTACGGCCAAGTGCAGAGGACTGGAGCAAATGCACTAACGCATTAACACATTAACACATTCCCGCATTCTCATTTATCTATACTGACCAAGTGGTAGATGCGGCTGCCGAGGCCGATCTTCTCGGCATGTTCCACGGTGTGGATGCCGTGCTGCTTCTCGATGCGGGCCTTGAGGCTGGTGGCATCGTCGCCCTCGGCGTTCTGGTGGGCATAGACGAGGTCGAGGCAGGCCTGGTCGAGGGCCACAGGGTCGGTGGAGGCCAGGATACCCATGTCTTTCAGCTCGGGAGCGGCAGGATTGCCGTTGCAGTCGCAGTCGATGCTCATGTTGTTCATCACGTTGATGTAGATGACCTTGCCCTTGAAATAGTCGTGCACGGCGGCAGCCGCGTTGGCCATACATTCGAGGAATTTGTCCTGGTCGGCAGGGTCGATGTTCTCCCACAGCACTGTGGCGTCCTGGGTCTTGCCGTTGCTGTGGATATAGGTCTTGCCGGCGGTCGAGGCCACGCCGATGGAGGCGTTTTTCAGCACACCGCCGAAGCCGCCCATCTGGTGACCCTTGAAATGTGCCAGGTTGACCATGAAGTCATAGTTGGCCAGATGTTTGCCCACAATGTTGTAGCGCATATAGGTGGTGTCGCGCACCGGAATCTGCATGTCGCCCTCGGCATCCATGATGTCCACGCCGCCGATGGTGTTGAAGCCGTGGTCTTCGATCACCTTCAGGTGCTCCTCGGTCGTCATGCGGCTGCCGGCATAGGCGGTGTTGCACTCCACCAGCTTGCCCCCGACGTGCTGCACGAAGGCGCCGATTAGCTCGGGCTTGAGGTAGTTGTGCCCGCCGGCTTCACCGGTGCTGATCTTTACAGCCACGCGGCCCTCAGCCTTCACACCCAATGAGTCAAAGATGCGGATCAGCGCCTCGGGGCTGATCTCGCTGGTCATATACACTGCCGAGCCCAGGGGCTCTTGTGCGGCGGGTTCGTGGGTCTGCTGCTTGCATCCGCACATCATCGCGGCGACGGCCGCAAATAGGAGAATTGTTCTCTTCATCTAATTATTAGATTTTTAAATTAATGGTTGTTGGATTCCAAATTAACGCATCCCGGACCGCATTATTGTGTCGAGGGGGGCATTTCCCCATCTTGTGGATTCGGCATCGGGGCGCAACACCCTTGTGCAATGGCCCAAACAACGTTTTTTTTGTTTTAAAAAAAAATACCGCCCTATTGGCAAAAAAAATCGTATCTTTGCATTTTCTAACGCCTTTTCCACCGGCCCACCTCATCTATGACAGAGCACGACAACATAGTCGTCACCGACGACATCCGCACCGCCACCGATCCCGCCCTCGACGGCTACCTGCTTCATGCCTGGTGTCCCGAGGGCCGTTGCCGCATGCGCTACAACGGCCGCGAGATGCTCTTCTCCGCCGGCGACTGTATGATCATGGTGCGCCGCGCCGGGCGTCTGCGCGACCTCCAGCCCGAGCCCGGCTTCAAAGTCGAGATTGTCTATGTGACGCAGGAATTCATCGACCTCGCCACCCCCATGAGCAACTATGGCGCTCGCGGCGGCCTCGCCCTCTTCAACGACCCCGTCATGCACCTCACTCCCGACCAGCAGCGCGTCTGTGCCATCAACTTCGACTATATCCGCGCTCGGCTGGCGCTCCCTCATCACCACTTCCACCGCGACGCGATGCTCAACGCCGTCCAATGCATGATCATCGATTTCTTCGACTTCCATGCCGAGCTCTACGGCAACGTCCGCCTCGGCAGCCCCCAGGCGCAGCTCATGGAGCGCTTCCAGGCCATGCTCGACCGCGGCGACTTCCGCCGCTACCGCGAGGTGCAGCACTACGCCTCGGAGCTCTGCGTCACGCCGAAATACCTCAGCGAGGTCTCCCGCAAGGTCAGCGGACTCTCTGCCAGCGAGTGGATCACGCGCTACACCGTCCTTGAGATCGGCCGCACACTCCGCAACCCCGCGCTGACGTTGGAGGAAGTCAGCGACCTTTTCTCCTTCTCCAGCGTAAGCTACTTCATCCGCTATGTGCAGAAGCACCTCGGCGTATCGCCATCCGACCTGCGCCGATAGCCCGCCTGTCGCGGCTGGCAGTTGAAAAGTCAAAGTCCCGAATGGGCGTGGCCAACATCGCCAGCCCCGTCATTTTACCCTCTGCCAGATCCTTCTTCGTCCGTCACCTCTCGGAATATGTAGGCCTTTGGCCCCATCTCAGCCCCTCTCCGCCTGCTCCTGCCTCAGGACTTGCCCGAGCCCCTTGTCCACACCCTCTTCGCATCCTCATCAGCCTCTTCGGACTTCTCTCCATCAACAAAGCGCCTCGACCTGTCCAACATGCTCGCATTGTGCCATCTCGCTTCAGTCATCATGCGATTGGTCATCTCCATTTTCTGCCGCAAAATTTCACCTGTTTCTGCCGCAAATATCACCTGTTTTTGCCACAAAATGTTCCCTGTTTCTACCGCAAATATTTCCCTTTTCCACCGACTTTGCAACGTACTGAAAACCAATTCCCTCCCGCAAGCCCCTCCAACCCCTCTCCAACCCCTCTCCATCTTCTCCCGTCTTTTCCCTTTGCTACATGGCATAATGAAGACTTGTTGCCGTCTGGTTCCCAATTAGTTGCCACCTTCCTCGATCCCTCCTTCCTCATGGCGGCCTCCATCGTCCTCTCTCTATGTTGTGATAGTATTTTTTATCCAGCACGAGTTATTCCGGACCAGAGCAACCTCAGGCGTGTTTTCCAATTCCCCACCATACTTCCCTCTACTCTTCATCATGAATCTGCTCCCCGTCGACGACGGGCAATGCAGGAAACGCTGACGCCTGCAGGAAGTGAACAAAAAGTATGGGGCGGCTCCGCATTGCGAGCCGCCCCATACTTTTTCCATTCGGCTGTAGCCGGACTGCACCACTATTCGACGTCGGCGCGGGCCATAGCGTCTTTGTAGTACTTCTGGTTGACGAAGACATCTTCCTTGTAGGGGTTGATGTGGCGTTTCTTCGACACGCAGATGATGTAGCAGAGGGCGATGATGTTGGTGACCAGGGCCAAGGCGCTGATGACGGTCATCATCGTGGGATTGGCGGCCACGGAGTCGACGGTGGTGCCCACAGCGGCAGCTTCGCCACCGGCCACCTCGTAGAGCTGCTTGATGGTCTCGATGCCGTCAGGGTACTGCACCGGCAGCACAGCCCAGCTGAACCACTGGCGGCCGTCCTTGAAGGTCTCTTGGAACAGGGGGAACACCTGGGCAAACATGCACCAGATGGCCAGCGTGTTGGCACGGTTCTGGATCCAGCCTCCGCGGTTCCACAGCAGGGCAGCCACCGTGGGGGCAAGCAGCAGGGCGATGCCGCAATACCAGCTGTGCGTGGGCAGGCAGTTGTAGGTGTAGGCGAAGTTCCAGATGTCGTAGATGACGATATAGACCCACGTCATGTCGGCCCAGATCATGTCTTTCTTGTCCTTGGAGGGATAGACGTTCCACCAGGCCGTCATGCAGAAGATGTTGAGGATGCCGGCCAGACCGTTGAAGACGTTGTGCCAGCCGCCGTACAGCCACACACCCTCGCTGCTGAGCCACCACTTGTTCCAGCCCATCACGGCACTCTCGAAGTCGGAGACGACGGCGATGAGGATGTTGATGGCCACGATCACGAACGGGAAGGGCTTGAACCAATGCTTGGCGCCGATGCCCCATTTATATTTGATCATCATGAAGCCGATGCAGCCGGTGAGGGCGGCATACAGCTTGGCATAGTGGAACCATCCGTTCATGTAGATGTGCGTCTGGTTGTTGAGCGCCCACTCGGCTCCGCTGCGGGCTCCGATGGCGATGGCGACGAAATAGACCGTCAGCAGCACCGGGATGAGGAAGAAGGTGATGGCACCGCCCATCTTGGTGCGGCGGGCAAACTCGTTCCAGAGGATCAGGCCAGCCAGCACCACCAGCAGCATTCCCCATTGGATAAGGGCATTAGCCCCATAAACTTGGAAAAACATAATTGTAAAGTTTTTTTTTGATGATTGATTTTTTTGATGTTGTTTCTATCGTATTGTCATTCAGTATGATTCGATGGCCGTTGACATTCATTCCACATGCAAAGATACATTTTTTTCATTTATCTGGTTATCGTTTTTTCCCCCGACTCTTCGTTTGGGGCACCATGAGGTGCTGGTCCGGACGACAGGAAAGTGGCAGTCGTGGCCACAACAGAAAAAAGTGAACAAACTACGGCAATCCGTATTTCGGCAAGTCGCGAAAAAGGTCTACTTTTGCAAAAAATTTCAAACCGCCATGATGATGAAAACGAAAGCCTTCGTGATGGCCCTGATAGCCACCCTGGGAATGGCCGCCTGCAACGGGCAGGTCCAACAGGGAAACGCAGAAAACACTAACACAATAACGCATTCAAACAATAACACAATGAACAAGATCGTCATTTTCTTCTCCCACGCGGGCGACAACTATTCAGTCGGCGTCATCGATACGGGCAACACCAAGATCGTGGCCGACTATATCAGCGAGCTGACCGGTGCCGACCAGTATGAAATCGTCACCCACAAGTACGACGGCATGGCCTACACGCCAATCATCAAGCTGGCGCAGGACGAGGCCAACAAGGGCGAGCTGCCGCCCTACGAGGGCCAGGCTCCCGACCTCTCGCAGTACGACACCGTCTTCATCGGCGGCCCCGTATGGTGGGGCACCTATCCGCAGGTGATGTTCACCCTCTTCCGCGACATTGACCTCGCAGACAAGACCGTCATCCCCTTCACCACCCACGAGGGCAGCGGCCTGGCCAGCTGTGTCAACGACGTGAAGCAGGCCTTCCCCAAAGCCACCGTCACGGGTGCCTTCAGCATCTACGGCCACGAGGTGCAGGCCGATCGCGACCGCAGTGGAGCGAACGGCGCCTCTGGCGGCGGCAAAGCCAAGGTGGAGAAATGGATTAATGGTTTGGTAAAATAAAAAAAAACAGACTATGATGGAAGCTACTATAGTCGACCCCCGCAAAACCACTCCCGAGGAGCACGCCGAAGGTGTGCGCCAGGCGCAGGTGCTCTTTAAACTCAATCATACAATGCCCTACACCGACGAGTACAATGCGCTGCTACGCGAGCTGTTTGGTGCGAACCTCGGAGAGGGCGGCTGGGTGATGCCCGGCTTGACCGGCGTCTGCTTCGACAAGGTGAAGATTGGACGCAATGTGATGATCATGAACAACTGCCTGATGATGAGCCGAGGCGGCATCACCATCGACGACGGCGCCATGATTGCCGCCAACGCCCAGCTTATCAGCAACAACCACGACCTGCACGACCGCCAGCTGCTCGTCTGCAAGCCTGTGCATATCGGCAAGAACGCCTGGGTGGGCGCCGGCGCCACCATCCTGCCGGGCGTCACCGTGGGCGACAACGCCGTTGTGGCCGCAGGTGCCGTCGTCACCAAGGACGTAGCCCCTAACACCATCGTCGGCGGCAACCCTGCCAAGTTCATCAAAAACGTAGATTAAATCGTAGGGGCGTACCCCCGTGTACGCCCATCAAAGCATCCCCCCCCCTGTGTACGCCCATCAAAGCGTACCCCCGTGTACGCCCATCAAAGCATCCCCCCCCTGTGTACGCCCATCAAAGCGTACCCTGTGTACGCCCATCAAAGCGTACCCTGTGTACGCCCATCAAAGCGTACCCTGTGTACGCCCATCAAAGCGTACCC
>CAKZZD010000015.1 GCA_937886715.1 uncultured Bacteroidales bacterium
CTCACTCCCGCACCGTCTCTGTCGTCCCTTTCGAGTTCAGCAGCCGCACCCGTGCTGTCTGCGACTTGCCGTCGCGCACATAGTCGACCTCCACCTCGTCGCCCGGGTTGAACAGTCCCAGCTCTTCCATCATTTCGGCAAAGGTGTTCACCTCCTTGCCCGCCACTCGCACTATCACGTCGCCAGCGCGCATTCCCGCCCGGTCGGCGGCACACTGTGGCGTCACCTGTGCGATATACAGCCCTTTCAGGTCGCGCACCGCCGTCCGGCGCGCCACCTCGGCGTCCACCTCCGTCACCTGCACTCCCAGGTAGGCCCGTTGCACGCGCCCGTAGCGCCGCAGGTCGCCCGCCACCTTCACCGCGATGTTCGACGGGATCGCGAACGAGTAGCCAATATAGTTGCCCCCGTTGCCCGAGGCGATGGCGGTCACGATGCCTATCAGCTCACCGCGGGCGTTCACCAGCGCGCCGCCGCTGTTGCCCGAGTTCACCGCCGCGTCGGTCTGCAGAAACGATTCCAGCGGTGTTTCGCCCGTGCGGGGGTTGTCGATGATGTGCATATTGCGTGCCTTTGCGCTGATGATGCCCCCGGTCACGGTCGACGTCAGGTTGAACGGGTTGCCGATTGCCAGCACGGGCTCGCCCACGCGCACGGCGTCGCTGTTGCCGAAGGGCAGGTAGTCCAGCCCCTCGGCGTCGATTTTGATCACCGCCAGGTCGGTGGCCGGATCGTGTCCCACCAGCGTTGCCGCCAGCTCACGGCGGTCGTTCAGCGTCACGCTGATGCTTTCCGCATCCTGCACCACATGGTTGTTCGTCACGATATATCCGTCCGTCGTTACGATCACGCCCGAGCCGTAGGCCTCATATTCCTGCCGCTGCACGCCCTGCGGGATGATCAGTCCGAAGAATGACTGGTAGAGCGGCGTGAGCTGCGACATCCGCGTCTTGATGTGCACCACCGCGTCGATCGCCCCTTCCGCCACTGTCGAAAAGTCCGTCACGGGCAGTCCGCTGCCCTGTGGGAGTGCTTGTCCCGTCGTCGTCATCGTTGCCGGCGCCTTCGCCGTTTCCTCCTGCCGCTGTGCGCAGGCTTGCGGCAGCAGGCAGCACATCGCCGCTGCCAGCAGCACCAGCCCCTTGGGGCAGCGCCACTCTCCTGATTGCATACCTGAGTGATTCATAACAAAAAAGATATATACATAAAATGTGAGTGCGTTAGTGCGTTAGTGCGTTAATGCGTTAATGCGTTAGTGCGTTAGTGCGTTAGTGCGTTAATGCGTTAGTGCGTTAGTGCGTGAGTGAATCGTAAATCCATTATCATTAAAAAAACACACCTTTCCCTCCTTTATTGCCCCTCCGTCAAAAAAAAATCCTCCTCCTAACCTTTTGCCTACTTCCTGCCTACTTCCTGCCTACCTCCAGCTTTAACGCAATCACGCAATCACGCCCTCTCGCACCCCCTATACTTTTGTATAGTATTTGTCCTTTTGCTTGCACGGTTCGGAAAATCTTATTACCTTTGCACCTTGAAAGTGGATTCCCCCTTGGGGGAGCCAGACCCACCAAGAAGAAAGCGACAAAAAAGGAAGTATAACACAATAAAAAAACAACAGACATGTCAGCACAACCCGAAGAGAGTGTGGCCAACAAGACGATTGGCACCCTCAACAACATTCCGTTTGAATCCATCATTGGCGGTCCACTCTCGGCCTGTGTGAAAGCGCAAGCTGAGGCTGCCGTTTCCACCGTCAATTTCATCGAGGCCGTGGGCCTGAAAGACGGTCCCAACAACACCAAGGAGGCCGTCTACGTCGTCTTCTCCTATCTGCAGAACGGCCGCCGTGCCAACATCAGCGTTCCGCTGCTGGCCCTGGTTCCCATCCCCTACATATCCATCAACAACATCGAATTGGATTTCAAGGTCACCATCAATGGCACAGAGGAATCCCACCTCGAAGATGGCACGACCGTTGAATCAGAATCCAAGAGCGAAACATCAACAAAAAAAGGCGGCGGTTGGCTCACCAAACGAAAGACCACCAAGATGAGCACCAGCATCTCCACAAAGCGCGACAGTAAAGCCACGCAGGACTCCAAGTTCAGCATCGAGTCGACTATCGACGTCCATGTGCAGGCTGGGCAGGAGTCGATGCCCTCGGGTATGGCCAAGATTCTGGCTATGCTGAACGAGGCAGTGGACGTAGTCCCCGAAAACGGCGACCTCACCATCGACGGCCCCTATAAGGACGACGAGGGCAAATTTTACCTGACGGCTAAATATAAGAATCCGTTTGGAGAATACTCGACGAAAGAGTTGACCTGCGAACAAGGCAAACCGGATGGTACGTATGCCGGTGAAGGTGTGCGATACGTATTCTCGCAAAGCGGCATCACAGCCGTAGTGAAGGCGATGAAGTTGGATGATAATGGAGAACAGACCCAAGACGTGGTTTTCTCCAGATCGATCGCTATTGGATAAGCCACATCCATTCCAATAATAATGTAATATATAAAAATTGACTTCAATATGGCAAACAAAATAGATACCACGCCCTCGACAGTGGCCACTTCAGCCCTCCAGTCGCTTCCATTCGGCACAATCATCGGCGGTCCCTTGCAGGCATGTGTCGAGGCGCAGACGAATGCGGCGCAGGCCACATGGAAATTCATCCAGGAAGTAGGCCTTACAAAAGACGAGAACGGAGCCGCCAGGGCCACCTACGTCTCCTTCTCCTATCGCAAGAATGGGCGCGAGGCAACCATGAACATCCCGCTCCTCACCATCGTCCCCATTCCCTATCTGGCCATCCGCGACATCGACATTGCCTTCAAGGCCAACATATCGGCAGCATCCTCCACCTCCACGCAGCAACATGAGAGTCTGGATGTGGATTTCAACATGAAAACGAAAGCATCGGCCAACTTTCTGATTGCGAAAGCATCGGTGGAGATGAATGTGGGCGTGTCGAGCAAGAAGGATTCGACAGCCACACGCGACTCGAAATATTCGGTGGAATACACGATGGATGTGGCCGTGAAGGCCGGTCAGGACGACATGCCGGCAGGTATGGCCAAGGTGCTGGAGATGCTGAACGAGTCGATTGACACTGTGGAAAAGGGAGGCGAATTGCATGTCTCGAATCAAGTGATCAGCCTTAGCGGAGAGAACGACGGAATGCGAGGCACATACATCACCTACAAAGGCGAGGACGGATACTATGATTCCGACCCAAAGAATATCAAAATCAAGAAGTATGGCGACGACAAGGCCACCGAGGTGGATGCGGGCAAAGACGACTTCCAGTTGATAAAGGACGAACCCGGATTGATATGCCTTTTCAAGACTCCCGGCCGATATCTGGTAGTGGCAGGCGAACGCAGGGTCCAGGTGCAAGTAATTGAATGATAAAAATTTAAAAAAATATCGAGATGTCAGACAACAACAAATCAAAAAATACCGCCAAGGATCCCGAGGCTGCCCCTGTTGTAACCGAAAACGACAATGACACCACTTTGGACAAGCTGAATGAGGCGAAAGATTTGGTGAAAGACATGATGCCCGGTGTGCAAGGTGTGTCCGACGCTCTTAAGCTGCAAGATGTCACACTTACGCTGAAAGAAGTGAGTGCCCCGACCAAGGCCGGAGATGAGTCGATACGCCAGATGGAGTCGATGGATATGACCAAGTTGATTGGTGCACCCATCAATGCGGCAGTGGAAGCTCACTACAATGCTGCCAAGAAAATGTTGGGCTGCATCAACGACATTGGTGTAAAGGACGGGACGGTGGCGGTGGTCACATTCTCGTTTTTCAAAAACGGAAAACTGGCCAAGATGTCGATTCCGCTGCTGACCTTGGTGCCGATTACGGCTATGCGGATCAAGGAAATGAAGTATGACTTCAAGATCAAGATCTCGTCAGAGTCGTCTGTAGGCATGACCACGGGTGCTGACAGTTCGTTCGGCTACAATGCGGCCATAGGCAAAGAAACGCCGCAGGCAAAGAATGACGAATCTGCTGGCAAGGAGGCAACCCCCGATCCCAAGTCGGACAAAAAGAAAGACACTACCGAGGATGGATCCAAGAAAAAAGAAGCGAATGATACGGATCCAAAGGAGCCCAAGCCTTCGTCCGATGCGGCAGCAGTATCGGCAGCAGTGAAAAACTCCGTCAAGACCGAGCCTACCTTCGGAGCGTCCTTCTCGTCGAAGAAAGATTCCAAAGCCACACAAAATTCAAAATACAGCGTCGAATCGAGCATGGATATCGGCATTACGGTGGTGTCGGACGACAACCTGCCGGGTGGTGTGTCGCGAATGCTGGAAATACTGAACGGCGCTATCAATGTGTACAACCCGAATGGCGAACTCGCTGTGTCCACCAACTCTGTGCGCCTGGTGGATGGCTATGCCGTTGTCAATGCCACCTATTATGATGGTGACGGCAATTCGGCGCCCGACAAAATCAAGTGTGTCCTCAACGGTGCACAAGAAAAGACTTCCGCGGTGCAGCTTCTGAACACTGGCGACTCGGTGCAGTTGCTGTTCAGCGCGCCAGGCACCTATGTGGTGTCGGCCGAGAAGCTGAAAAACGTCGTCGTCGTGATGAAAGAAGAGGCAAAAGCCTCCGCGGAATGAAAAAAGCAAACTAAACCAGACTGATATGGCAACAACACTGAAAGATCTTTTGTGTACGGTGCTGACCGATGTGATGCGGGCGCAGCACGAATCCAATATGCGTGTCCGACGGCTCTATGACCAATATGGCAATGACGGCCGCCTCGCAGGTATCAAGCCGCCATCGGCTGCCATCGGCAACCTGACGCTGACCCTCAACTATGCCGTCACCGACGGAATTGTGGAAGAAGAAGAAAAAGGTGTCAACGAAAAGGGGGTGGATCGCACCTTGCGGTATGTATGCAACGAGGTGTCCGAACTGCTGATCAAGACGATGGTGCATGCGATCAAAAACTCGCATGCCAATTATACCACCAAATTTGCCTTTGTCGACATGTTGCCCGAAAACAGGGATTTTCTCAGGCAAATCCGCCGTCGCTTCTTTGCCTTGCTTTCTGCCGACACAGAATCGCTGATCGATGCCAATGGCAACATGAAGGAAGATCTGCTGATCGGTATTTTGATGCCGGCTGCTGTCGAGTATCTGATCGACCATGAGGACATCCGCGACCTTTTCCGTCAGGATGATGCCGTGGGGCTTAGGGAGTATATCTGTGACGAGTTTGAGCGCGTGCTCAAGAAGGAACTCGACGACATCATTCGGGAAAGCGCCGTCAGTTCGTTCCGTCGAATCCAAAAATACGGATCACTCAACATCGTGGTTGGCGACAATCAGCTTTCCCAACTGCCCCCTGAGAGCATCCATCCGCTCACCATCACGGTGAATCCGGCCACGCAGGACATACAAGCCAACGACGGTAAAACCAACTACTAACATCTGCAATTATGAACATGAATGGAAAAACATACGGTATTGCCGACGCCCTCTCCGAACTGTTGGAAGCGGCTGTGACGGCCGACACCAAGGCATCGCAGAAATCGATCGAGTTGATCAAACAATATGCCTATGGAGAGGTCCCTACCGCCGAAGAAACTGCCGGAAACAGTTCGTTCAGTATGGTGGCCGCGGGCCAGCGGCAATATCTGGACCATACCATTGACAACATTGCCCAAAACACCCCGATGAAAGCCACCGATGGCGGTGGGAATGCTGAGCATGAAATGTCCGAGCAGGATTTCGTCGCGAACACTTCCGCCCACGATTTGGCTATGGCCAAGTTCACAATGAAAGACCCCTCGGGCGGCGTCAGGGAGGTCTCGATTCCGCAAATCACCATGATGCCCTTGCCGCTGCTTCATGTCACCGAGGCCACGTTCGACATTGACCTCACAGTCAACCTGGTTGACAAATCATCATATGTGGGCGCCCTCACCGAACAGGAATTGGATCTTGTGGGGAGAATTTTCTCTCACTACAGGTCCTCGGGCCGCTCCACTGTCGACGGTCTGATCAACTACCTGGAAGGCCAGTTGAGATTGCCCTACTACTCCCGTCCCAGAGGGGCCACCAGCTTCAGCTTCATGAGCATCGAAGAGCAACTGAGGCTCCTCTACAAATATAAGGCATCAACCGAGTCTACCATCGGCTCCAATTCTTCGTTCATGGTCACCAAAGACAAGGAGGAACAAGCCGATTCCACCACCAACCTGAAAGTCAATGTCAAGATGAAACAGGCTGAGTTGCCCGAAGGCATCAAGCTGATGCTCCAGGCAGCCGCCAACAGTATTCAGACATCCATCACAGACAACAACGATTCACAATCCAAATAACATCTGATTTATTATGCCACAACAACAAACCCCAGGTCTCAATTGCCCCCAGTGCGGCCAATTTATCCCCACCACCATATCCGAACTGCTTTCCGCCTCTGCTTTGGTATGTCCCCACTGCAGACTCCAGCTCCAGATCAACCGCAACGAATCGAAGCAGGCCATGGATATCCTCAAAGAGGTCGATGATGCCTCGAAGAATCTCGAAAAGGCCAGCAATTTCAAACGTTAGAAGTTCATCCACGAATACATTCCCAGCCTATGTGTGAACCGGATTTACCCGACAGCGCTTCCCCGCTGGAACATATCGATTTCGGATCCCTGCTTGGTGCGCCGCTGAAAGCCTGTGTCGACGCTCAGGTCCAGGCCGCCAATGCCACTGCCGACTATATCGACCGCGTCTGCTTCAAATACAATCCCGAAGACAAAGCCTACGACACCGTCACCATCTCCTTCCGCTACTCCACTCCTGATGGCGACAAGCGGATCACCGTGCCGCTCGTGTCCGTCATGCCCATTCCCTACCTGCAGATCCGCAACGTCAACCTTAAGTTTGCCGCCGATGTCTCGGTAGGCGATTCCCGACAGCTCAAAGCCAAGGTCTCCACCGACAACCCGTCGGCTGGCTCCTCGTCCGTAAAAGAGGACTCTATCGACTCTTCGTTCTCGAGCGACATCAAGGTTGGCGTCGACATCGTCGCCACCTCGTCCGACATGCCCATGGGCGTGGCCAAACTGCTTCAATTCATGCAGCAGAACATCCATGTCAAGGACGTTGAATCCAACCAGGAAAAAACCGATCAGGAATGAAACAACCCGCCACTCTCCAGGATTTGAAGGTCCACGACCTCTCCCGCTCTTTCGACGAGATCAGCCGGATGCCTTTCGGCACCCTTATCGGCAAGATTCTCTCCGCCTGTGTCGACGCTCAGGAAAACGCCTCCAATGCCGCGTGGGACTATGTCCAGCAGGTGCTCTCTCGCGAGGCGCCGATGGTCTTCACTTTCCAGGACGCCACCGGATTGCGCCGCCTTGAGGTCCCCCTCGTCACCATCGTCCCGTTGCCTTACATCAAACTGCAAGACATCAAACTCGACTTCGACGCCAACGTGAGGGTTGAAAACGAGGCCTCCAGCCAGTTCACCGTCCAGGTCAACAACACTTCTACCGAAGGCTCTCTGCAGCAGTCGGCCAAAAGCAATGCCAACATGCACATCGACATCGACGCCGGCACCGTTGACATGCCCGCAGGCCTCGCAGCCCTGCTCGACTATATGAACGACGGCTTCATCGTCGAAGACATCCCAGCACCCGTACCTGAACCCGATCCGGCACCCACGTCGTCCGGAGGGCCCTCCCTTGAGGAGGTCATCCACCAGATCGGCAACAATGTTCCCAGACCCAAGCCTCACTACCCTTCATCCTTTTCCTCAGGCTCCGGCAGCGGCAAGGGACCCACAGTCGAAGAAGTGGCCGTCGCCGTCGATGCTCACGAGCCCACATCGTCGTCTGGCGGTACAAGCGGACATCCCTCCGATGCTGAAACCATCTCCAACGAGATCCGTGACAAAATCCATGGCGTCAAGCCTGTCATCGACCCTCACTACGGGGTTGAACCGCCCGTCGCGCCGCCGCTGTCGTCAGGCCAGGCCTTGCCCATCACCGTTCCGGGCATAATCCCGCATGTCGATCCGTCAAGCCACCAGCCCGGCCTTTTGGCGCTCCATGTCAACTGGACCAAACCCTCCGCGGTCCGCCATCCCTCGGCCCAATACCGTATCGACGATTTTGACATACTTTCCACCATCCTCTCCGCACTCCTTTGGCGTCGCCTCAACGGCCCCATCAAGCTATACACCGACACAACGGGCTATTCCTATTACGACAGTCTCGGCCTCCTGCCTCTGTGGGATGCAGGAATCGACACCGGTGTGCTCGACCATATTCCCGACGACATTCCGGCCGACATCTTCTGGGCCGGTGCCAAGCTTTTTGCCATCAAGGACCAGTCAGGCCCCTTTGTGATGATGGACACCGACCTTATGGTGTGGGACAACATCCAGTCCCGCATTTCCGGCCACGACCTCATGGCCTATCACACCGAAAGCCTTTTCTACCAGTCGTCGTGCTACATCGACTACAAATACCTCAAAAAAAGGCCCGACTACAAGCCCAACTCAAAGTGGGACTGGAATCAGGACCCCTACAACACCGCACTCACCTATTACCACAACGACGCCTTCGTGCGCTACTACACCGACAAGGCCATCGACTTCATGCGCGGCAACACCGAACGCCCGCTCGAGATGGTTTCGCAGATGGTCTTCGCCGAACAGCGCATCTTCGCCATGTGCGCCAAATTCAAAAACATCCCCGTCGACACCTTCCTCTCCTCGCCCTTCGAAAACAACCCCGCCTTCACCCACATATGGGGAGGCAAGGACGAGGCCCGCAACAACCCCACCGCCAGCAACCGCCTCTGTGCCACCTTGGCCCGCGCCATAGTCGGCCATTTTGCCGACTATCGATTCTCCCCGCAGGTGAATACAATCCTTAAACGGTATATCGATTAATTTTTTTCAAAAATAATAAACCATTTAAAACACATATCATTATGCCCCCAGAAGAAGTCAATCAAGCAAATGATGTCAGCAAAGTGGCTAAAGACCTCTCCTCCATGCCTTTCGGCAGCATGATCGGCGGCCCCCTCTCCGCCTGTATCGATGCCCAGGAGCAGGCGGCAACGTCAACCGTCAACTTCATTCGCAGCGTCGGTTTCTCGAAGGAAAACCCCGACGAGGTGGTCAACGTGAGCTTCAAATACAAACGCGACGATAAGTATGTCGAACTCACGGTCCCCCTGCTCACCATCGTCCCCATCCCCTTCATCGCCATCGACACGGTCAACATCAGTTTCAAGGCCAACCTAAAGAGCGTCGACTCGGAAGTGCGGAAGGAGAAGGACACCTCCACCGACTACACCGCGGGGTCCTCCTCCTATCGCGGCCTGGGCAACTATTGCGCCAGCCGCCACCGCTCCGTCATGTATGGCTCTGTCTCCAACAAAAAGGACTCTGTCGCCACGCAAAAATCCACCTACAGCGTCGAGGCCACCATCGACATCAACGTTGTCGCCCACCAGGAGTCGATGCCTGCCGGATTGAGCAAGGTGCTGGAGATGCTCAACCAAGCCATATTCCTCAAGGACGTGGAGCCATCCGATGAAGAAAAAGAGAAAGAAAAAGAGAAAGAGAAAGAAAAAGAAAAATAGTAAGAGGGCGAATGGGGCTATGGGAACCCTGAGGGTCTCGAGGCGTTTCGCCTGCGGCAACGCTCACTCAATCAGCTTGCTTGCCTCAGCCCCTCCACCCCCCCCCCCCC
>CAKZZD010000016.1 GCA_937886715.1 uncultured Bacteroidales bacterium
CAAAGAAATAAGCATTGCGAAGTACCTCCGATTACACACGCACGAATGGTCGCACCAGACACACGTGTGTAATCGGAGGAAAAACAACAAACATCAATCTGTGTTTTCCTGAAATCGCTTGACAGATTTTTGCTGGTTAAACTGATTAGCTTGTAATTATCCGTTAATACTTGTCGCGGCAGCAATTAATGGCCAATTATATGGCAATTTGTGTTCAAAAACAAGCGAGGCCCCGCTGGGGGTCTCGCTTTTCTTGATCTATGTCCTGCGGGCGGGCGTTTATGTCCGCCGCCGCGGTGCTATGCCTCGGCGACGGTCTCCGGCTCGTCCTCGTCTTTTTTCGCAGTATTGTTTTTCATTCATCGGTGCTCAAAGCCGTTCCCGTTTGGTCAGGCAGGCCGCCCTTTTTGCGGCTCTGCTGGTATTGCAGGTCTATTTTGGCCAGGTCGGCGTTGTAGTACTGCGCCGCCTTCGACAGGCTCTCCTCGGGCTGCAGCTCCTGCACAGCGTTGAGGTAGGTGATGAAAGCGCGGTAGTGGCCGTCCAGCTTCTCGCGCGCCGCCTTCAGCTCGCCCACCACCACGTCGCTCTTCTCCTCGTTGCGCTTGCCCATCGTCTGCTCAATCTGCTCTGTGCGGCTCAGCAGGCGGCGGTTCAGCTCCGTCAGGCCCATCATCTGCAAGTCGCTCACCAAGTCGCGCTCCGCCAGCTTCTGCTCCATATTGTGGATTTTGGCGTTCTCGGCCACCAGCGCCTCGCTGGTGCGGAAGCCGTAGTCGCGGAACACCTGCGCCACCCTGCGGCCGTGCACCGCCAGCGTCTCGTCCTCGAGTTTCGCGGCCCACGCCTCGGCCACCTTCTGCATCACATAGGCGTAGCCGTCGCGCTCCTTGTCCAGGGCGGCAATCTTCGCCGTCAGCTCGCTCTTCTACGTCCGCTTGTACGCCTCGTCGAAAGCCTTGAACAGCCGGTCGTACTCGTCGCGCATCTCGCGGAAGCGGTCCAACGCGCACTCCGCCGCGCCGATTCTCTCCTCAAACGATTTCACCGCGCTGAAATAATAAGCAACTGGATAATTGCTTAAAGCCTTTTCATTGAATTTCGTTGCATCCATAGTTCTTATTGTTTTTGATGATTATTTGTTGTTTCAAATTTTTTTCTGGCCGAAATGACCCATTTAAGGCGTTTTCAAAATCAAATGGCGTTGTAATGACTCATTATACCCATTTTCAAAATCGATTGGCGTTGTAATGATCCATTCTGGCCGTTTTCAAAATCAATTGGCGTTGTAATGATTCATTTTAGGCATTTTCAAAATCATTTGGGGCTGTAATGACTCATTTCAGACGTTTTCAAATTTGCTTGGGGGTGTAATGGGTCATTTCAGCCATTGCAAAATTTGCTCGAATTTATTTTATATCAGCTTTTATTGCATCAATTAAACTTGGCAAATCTGTTTCCCAAAACACTCTGCTAAAATGAATGTTGTTATGGTCAATGTATGTTTCTATTTGAGGACATGTCTTCATAATACCCTCAACTCTTATGTAGATGCTATTCAACTCTCGCTCGACTTCATCTTCAATGCTTTTGGGGATTCTCTTGTTGCCAAATCCACTTCTTTTCAGGTTGGCCAGCCTGCAATCTTGAAGGGCTTCTTCCAACAGACGTAATCCCTCCTGCAATTCCATTGGTTGTCTCTTTACTGGGTACATACTATGTAGTAAATAAAATGTTTGACTAATTTTACTTTTTCAGGCAGTTCTTTACCCGATAAAATGTTGTTATGCGGTAACACATCGTTGTTAATAGAACTTTCCACAAGGTTCCTCAAATATGATGCTTTAATTGCATAGTTGGCATTTTCTGCTCCTTTGTGATGTGCGCATACAATTCCTATCAAATTTCCGTCTTTGTCAAATAATGGGCCTCCGCTGTTTCCTGGCTGGATGGCAGCAGATATTTGGTACATGGAAACATCACCTTCATAACCACTTTTTGCACTAATTACTCCCGCTGTCAGTTTAATTTCATCTCCCATTGAAGAGGTGAGGGGATACCCAAGTACCCAAATGCTTTCTCCGACATCGGATGTGGTTGTTTTTACGGAATACGGTAACCGAATATTATTAGGGTTTGAAGCCAATCTCAAAATCGCCAAGTCATTGATTTTATCGGTGGCGACGACCCATGCTTCGACAGCTTTATTGAAATCGTCTTGCGTACCCTGCACCATAATCTTTTTGGCGTTTTCTACCACATGATAATTTGTAACAATGTAGCCATCGTTTAGAGCAAAACCCGACCCTGTCCATTTTTCCACCTTGGTTTCCGTAGGAGCAGAACCTATTGGCGAGTAAACCTTATAGTAAATTTTGTTACTATTTCCCGTAATATTGCCGTAACCATCAAAATCCGGACATTTTGAAGTTAATGTTGCCCCTTGCAAAACAGACACACAAGGAAATGGTTCCCATACATAAGTTCTATTGCCATTCTTCCAATTTGCTCTACACAAATAGTATGTGCTTTCAAATACGCTAGTGTTACTTCCTTTTTTTATAAAGCACACAATATCTCCAACATCGGCCACTGTTTGCCCTGGTACATATACACGCACCATGCGAAAACTGTTCGGATTTCTCCTGTATCCATCAAAATCTTTCTCAATGCTGTATTTGTACCCATCATCACCCACATATATTCCTTCAAGGGGGTCAAGTTCGGTCGCGTTGTCGAGATACTTCCGAGCTTGTTGCTCCGAGTAATTCTCAATATAGTATATTTGCCTTCCTTTTATTGTGCTTTGGGCGAATGAACACAGGGAATAAAATATTAACGCTATTAATAGAAGTTTTTTCTTCATATTGTTCAAGATTTAGATATTTCTGCCATCATTAACGCCAACTCCTTGAAATTATTGCCTTGACAGAAACAAAAACCGCCGCAGCATTGCGGCAGGTGCAGGCAAATGAATAAAAAACAAAGAGGAAAGCCTCCCGACGATTACTTGTGCAATTCGTGGGGTGTGGGAAAAATCAGCGAGTTTGCTCCTCGCTGGTCGCAGGCCATGTCTCTTTCAGAGCCAGGCAGACAAACAAATCTATCTTTCATCCGAAAAATCATTTACGCCCACAATAACGCATCCCTCCCGCTTTTATTGTCTGACGACTACATTTCTATAAAAACCTACTGCGAAAAAGCTCCCGTTGCCCTACACCGACTTCATCCGCACCCAGACCCTCTGCCAGGGCGGCGATCGGTGCTACTTCCGCTTTGTCCGCCACCGCAAGGGCGAGCAATGGCAACGCAGCCGGAGCATCTGAGAATTTGTTGTGCCAATTTTTAATGGTATCTTGTGTCTGTATGCTAGTCACGCATTTACACATTGACACATGATCGCAATCATTCCTTGTTGCCCGTATGGCAGGGATGCGGTTATAGCAAACAGTAGTCGGCGGCGACAGCAAGGGCTTCGGTGATGTTTCGCACATTGAGTTTCTCGAAGACCTGACGGCGATAGTATTTCACGCTTTCGGTGCTTTTATACATCAGTCGGCCTATTGCTTCGAGCGAATGTCCCTGCAAGGTGAGGCGAAGCATAGTGAGCTCGTTGCCGGTAAGATGTGGTAACGGCTGGCGTACCCATTGTCTTGTTTCGTGTTGGTATTGGTACAAGGCATCCTCGTCGGCAAAACGGAACATGATGCCATCTGTGCGCTCGCGGACAGATGGCGAGACAAGTCCCATCACCAGTAGTGGGTTGCCTTGCTCATCGGTGTGTATGATTGTCAGTTTGTGGGAGGCCAACGTGTTTTGATTTTGCCAAGGGGTATTGATATGGAGCATGAATCCTTTTCGCCTCTCAGGTGTGGCAGCTTTGTATTGGACGGCGGCAGCTGCGATGGCGTCCAGTTCCCGTTGGCCAAGCGAAATCAACGTCTCGGCAGAAACAGTGTCGCCGGGCGACCGCTGGAGCAGCATGTCGGAGGCATAGACAACCTGCTTTTCAACGGGATTGATAAGGTATATTCCTTGAAAAGTGATGTTGGCTATCGATTGCGCCATTGCTATGTAGGGTTCGTATGCTGTCATTCTCTCTTTGTATTCTATTTATGTATGTAACGCTGAAAGCCTCTTATTATTACATAAAAGTGTAAAAAGCGGTTAAATCTCCTCAGGTTTACACTTTAGAATAAACCGAGTATGGGAATTTAGATGTAATTTTGCAAAATAATTCATAACAAAATAGATTACATCTATGACAATGAAGGAAAGACTGGCTCAATCGCAAGCCAAAATGGACGAAATGAAAGCACGCGTGGCAAAAGCCAGCGAAAAAGCAAAAAACGCACGCCAGATGAGACGTGAAGAAATCGAGGCCGAGATGGCTGAGATTGACCGCGCTATCGAGGAACTTGACCACCAAATTGACGCTCCAGAGAAACGGCTGAATATATCGAGAAATACGGTGAATAACAAAAGCACGAACAATAACGAATAGAAAGACAATATGAACTTTGTGGAATTTCCAGACCGGCAACCTGATAACAACCAGCAGCAGAAGAAGAAACCCGAGCAGAAGCTTGGCGGCAACGGTCCCCAGATATGGGGCTTTATCGCTGTGGCGCTGTTCCTGTTGCTGATAAACGCTGTGCTGCAGCCAGCCATCAAACAACGCAGCATCGTGCAAACCGACTACGGCTCGTTCATAGCCAAAGTGGAGGAAGGCGAAGTGGAGCAGGTGGTCATCACCGGCGAACAGATACTCTACACCGCCGGCAAACAGACCTACAGCACCGGCAGCGTCGACGACCCCAACCTGGTGGACCGTCTGTTGCAGGCCACAAGTCCCAACGAAAGCGGCAAGATTGAGTTTGTCAAGAAAATCCAAGGCCATCGGTCGCCCATCATCGACTTCATCATGTGGTGGATACTGCCCGGCTTGCTTTTCTGGCTCTTCTACCGAGCTATGTTCAAACGTATGAGCAAGGGTGCCGGTGCCGCTGGCGGTATGGGTATGGGCAACTTTATGTCGCTGGGCAAGAGCGGCGCAAAGGTCTATGCCGACACGCAGGTGAAGACACGCTTTGCCGACGTGGCAGGCCAGGACGAGGCCAAAGCGTCGTTGCAGGAGATGGTGGATTTTCTCCACAACCCCAAGCGCTACACCGCCCTCGGTGCCAAGCTGCCCAAGGGTGCCCTGCTGGTGGGTCCTCCGGGTACCGGCAAGACCCTCATCGCACGCGCCGTGGCAGGCGAGGCGGGAGTTCCGTTCTTCTCGATGTCGGGTTCGGAGTTCGTACAGATGTTTGTGGGTATGGGTGCCGCCAAGGTGCGCGACCTTTTCAGCGAGGCCTCGAAGAAGGCTCCCTGTATTGTCTTCATCGACGAAATTGACGCCATTGGCAAAAGCCGCGAAGGCAGCTATGGACACAACGACGAGCGCGAGCAGACCCTCAACCAGTTGCTCACAGAGATGGACGGCTTCGACGGAGACAAGGGTGTCGTCATCCTTGCCGCCACCAACCGTCCCGACAGCCTCGACAAGGCCCTGCTTCGCCCTGGCCGCTTCGACCGCCGCATACAGATGGAACTGCCCGACCTCGAAGGCCGCAAGGCCATCATCCAGGTGCACCTCAACCACGTGAAGCACGACGCGATAGACCTCGACGTGGTGGCACGTGCCACAGCCGGTTCGTCGGGTGCCGATCTGGCCAACATCGTCAACGAGGCCGCCCTGCGTGCCGTGCGACAGGGCAAGAGTGCCGTCACCACCGCTGACATCGAGGAGAGCGTGGAGACCGTTATGGCCGGCGAACAGCGCAAGAATGCCGTCATCTCGCCCGAAGAGAAACGCATCATCGCCTACCACGAGGTGGGACACGCTATGGTGGCCGCCGCACAGACCGACTCGGCTCCCGTCCACAAGATTACCATCATCCCGCGCACCTCGGGGGCGCTGGGCTACACGATGCAGGTCGACGAGGGCGAGAAGTTCCTCTACAGCCGCGACTACCTGCTCAACAAGATTGCCACCCTCACCGGCGGCCGCGTGGCCGAAGAGCTTATCTGCCACACCTGCACCACCGGCGCCAGCAACGACATCGAGCAAGCCACCAACCTGGCACGCTCGATGGTGACGCGCTACGGTATGAGCGACCGCTATGGTATGATGGCCCTCGAAACCCGCGGCAACGCCTACCTTGGTGGGGCTTCGCAGCTGACCTGCAGCGACCAGACGGCAGCCGACATCGACGCCGAGGTGCAGCGCATCATAGCCGACGCCAAGGACAAGGCCTCGCGCATCATCGCCCAGCGGATGGACAAGATGCACGCCGTGGCCGACTACCTGCTGGAGAAGGAAACCATCACCGGCGAAGAATTTATGAAGATTCTGAATTCGTAATTACGTATGTCGGTCGTTAGATGGATAGTTTAATAAATACATTTATTAGATGGATAGTTTAATAAATACATATACTACATTTGGACCATTCTACGACAAGATGCTGGCCGATATCAATGCGGCACGGCAACGGGTGTATGTGCAGTTCTTCAAGTATGAGCCCGATGCCTTGGGACAGCAGTTGGGTGAGGCTCTGACGCGGCGTGCCAAAGAGGGTGTCGATGTTCGCCTCCTCTACGATGACTTTATATGTCACCCCTGGCGTTGGTACTATCGACACCTTCGGTCTCAAGGGGTGTCGGTGGCTGGCTATGCACCGATCCACAAGCCCCTGCCCCGCTTATGCGACTACTACCGCAACCACCGCAAGATTGTGTCCATCGACGACACCATCGCTTATACTGGCGGAATGAACATCGCTGAACGCTACCAACACGGTCTTGAGTGGGGATGCTGGCGCGACACGATGATACGCATCGAAGGGCCGTCGGCGTTGCAGCTAAGGGACTGTTTCCTCCACGACTGGGATACCAGTACACATCCTCGCCGACCCAACGAAAGGGCACATCCATCACAAAACGCCACCAAAGCGGATGCCTCCATTCAAGTCATCACCTCCGACCCTAACCTTCACGACCGTTCCATAATGCTGCACACCGTCGCTCTGCTCGACGAGGCGGAGCGGTACGTGTGGTTCGAGTCGCCTTATTTTATTCCCACACGTGAAGTGATGGTGGCTATGTGCCGAGCTGCACGGCGAGGGGTGGATGTACGTGTGTTGCAGCCACCGCGTGGCGACCGTGGCGAGGCAACGCAATGGGCTTCGAAGCACCACTATGGACAGGCTCTCGACGCAGGTGTCAAAATAGGAGTATACCATCCGGGATTTCTACATTCAAAGATTATTGTAAGCGACGACCGCATAGGCGTGGTCTCGTCGTGCAACATCGATCCACGTAGCTACTGCCTATGCCAAGAGGTGGCCACCGTTGTCGACAATGCCGCCTTCGCCGCAAGCCTGCGCGACGTGTTTCTTACCGACGAGAGGCAATCCACCTATATTGACCCTGATCAGTGGCATCACCGACCCATATGGCAACGACTGAAAGAGAATATCTGCAACATCATCTCATCACAACTGTAATGACAAATATGGAGAACGTAAAGCAAGCAGAACGCATACAGAAATCTATCATCAACAAACTAGAGCACAGGAGTCTCGTATGGCTCGCACGACGGCAACCGGTTTGGGTTACCTCCGATATGTTGACTATCGTCGGAGGGGTTGGCGCATTCCTGACTGGTTTGGGGTTCTATCTTACCCGCTACAGCATAGACTGGTTGTGGCTTAGTTCTGCTGGCCTCGTCATCAACTGGTACGGCGACTCACTCGACGGCACATTGGCACGTGTTCGAAACTGCCAACGGCCCATCTACGGATACTACCTCGACCATACAGTCGACTGTGTTAACGAGGCCTTTATGTTTGTCGGGGCTGGTCTTTCGCCGCTCGTCCACCTCGATTTGGCTCTTATGGCGTTTATCCTCTACCTTTTTCTGACTATCAACGTCTGCATCAACGCCCATCTTAAGAGCGAATTTCGTCTCACCTACGCTAAGTTGGGCCCCACCGAGTTCCGCCTGCTCATCATCATCGCCAACAGCTTGCTCATACTCTTCCCGACGCTGGCTACACGCACCTGGACGCTGAATGTCATCGAAGGCGAGCTGGCACCACTCGACCCGTTGGCTGTTGTCGTTGTCGCAGCGCTTGCTGTCATCTATCTCTGTACTGTAATATCCGATGCACGCAAATATGCAAAAATAGATCCCCCCAAAAAGATATAACAAGTGAAGAAGCCATCAAAACCGTCAACAACCGCTGTCTGCGCTCTCCACTATGCAAAGCTGCTGATCAGGACGGCTATCTTCATTACCCTGCTGGTGCTCTATGTGCTGCACCACGTGCGCGGCGGCGACAATCTGGAGACCGTCATCGAGAGCCGCCCCCTGCTGCTGGTGGTTATCTGGGCTGTCTTTGTGGTCGAGATGGTGCTGCGCTTCTTCCCCTCGCGGTTCGAGAGCCCCGGCTCGCAGAAGCAGTTTGCACGCAACTACGTGAAGACCGGCCGCACCGACATCCGCATCGAGGACAACAACGCCGTCTTCCTTGTGGCGCTGGTGTGGATTTCGTTCAACCTCGTCTTCGGCGCGCTCCACCAGGTCGGCATCCTCGACGACGGATTTATGCTGCTGCTGTGTATGGCTTACGCCGTGTGCGATATGATATGCATACTCTTTTTCTGTCCCTTCCAAACGTGGTTTCTCAAAAACAAATGCTGCAGCACCTGCCGCATCTACAACTGGGACTACGCAATGATGTTCACGCCGCTCTTCTTCGTCCAGAAGCCCTACACCTGGAGCTTGCTGGCACTCTCGATGGCGCTGCTGGCCCGTTGGGAGATAACCTTTTTTCGGCATCCCGAGCGCTTCTCGGTGAACACCAACGGCTATCTGGCTTGCGCGAATTGCTCCGAGAAACTTTGTCGTGAAAAGAAGCAGCTGGCCACGCTGTGGAAAGACCTGGCCTCTGCCAGTGCCCGCCGCCATCGTCGCCTGTCGTCGTAGTGCGGCGGCCGGTGTGGCTTCCGCTTCGTCCTCGTCCTTGCCGCCCTTGCTCACTTCAATTAATTTTTATTCAGCGGTGTTCGCAGCCTTCAGCACTATCTTTTGAGTCCTCCGTTGGTGGTACTTGGGCAAAGCCTTAAGTACCGCCATCACTTTTAGCCGCCAGCCAGCAGCCGGCGGCCATCACGGCGGTGGCGACGAGGAATATGGGCGTCAGCAGTTGCACAGCTTCTTCCGATGCCAAATAGCGTTCATTGTCGGTACCCGCGCCCGACACCATCTCTAGCTTGGCCGACAATTGCTGCTGCAACTGCTGCATGCGGGCCTTGTTCTGGCCCGCAGCGGTGGGCACTACCGATGCCAGCAGCAACACGATTAGTATATTTTTTATCTATACATATTTTATGGTCTCTCCACACCTCCCATCGGACGCCCTTGCAGCGGAGGACACGCGCTCCTCAATTTGGCCATGCTCCGTCTGCAGCCCGATGGCCGTATGACAGCTCTCAGCGCGCTCCTTTCGTCCAGGCTCGTCCTTTATTATATATTTTTCGAAGGCTACTTCGATATCTCAATTATTTTGTAAAAATACGCATTTCCCCCGACATGACCAAATGTTTTTTTATGCGGAAGTGCAATCATTGTGCGGCCATGTACTCTTTGGCATATTCGACATAATGGGCGGCATTGTCCGTCTGGCCCGGACGCGTGGGTTTGATATATTTGGCTGGGACGCCACCCCATATCTCATGCGGCGGTATCTTGGTGCCTTGCAGCACCAGCGCTCCGGCAGCCACGATAGCCCCCTCCCCCACCTCGCAGTCGTCAAGCAGCGTGGCTCCCATGCCGATCAACGCGCCGTCGCGAATGGTGCAGGCGTGGACGGTACAATTGTGACCGATGGTGACGTCGCTGCCGATATGCGTGGGACCGGTATCGTGCGTCACGTGGATGCACGAGCCGTCCTGCACGTTGGTGCGGTCACCGATGGTGATCGGTGCCACGTCGCCGCGCACCACGGCGTTGAACCACACCGAGCACTCGTCGCCCAGCGTCACGTCGCCCACCAGCGTGGCGTTCTCGCTGAAGTAGCAGTCCTTGCCCCACCGGGGCGACTTCCCTTTGTATGATTTAATCAGAGCCATTATTAATTAATACATCAACCCGAAGGCCTTTTACCTGCCCTTGGCCTGTCCGTTCAGTCTTGTTTCTCGTCCAACACGGGACGCACCGCATATCCATTGAGCGCGCAATATACCACACCAGGACTTATCGTCCCATACCCATTGAAAATCAAGTGGTTTGCGTAATATTTATGCTCTTGTGCATAATAAACGGCTGTCGAGGTCCAATAGCACCCCCACTCTCTGGCTGCATATAGGTTTTCGCCGTTGAAAAGTCCCTCGGCCGGCAGGAATATGGCACCGGCCTCCTGCATCGTCAGCCACTCCTCAGCCGTGTACACATTGACTCCGCCGTAGTTGTGGAAGCCCGGGGTGAACACGTGCTGCGACGGGCTGATCCACTCGTCTGGCAGGATTACCAGACCGTTCACTCCGTTCACCGTGGCATCGCCACAGCGGCTGGCGGCATTGGGACGCCCTTGCAGCAGGTACATCCACTCGTCCTTGGTCATTGTGCGCCAGAAATACGCCTTGTCGCCACCGTTCTGTATGGCGTTGTGCCACGCCCAGTCAATATTGGTGGTGTCTTCCGGCATGTCCGTGTTTTTGCTGTTGTAATAGGAGGAAACATCCAGCCCGGAGCCTTCGACATAGAACGAAAACAAGTCAATCCACCCGCTATAGGTGCTGACGCTGGGAATGTAACCATAGGCCAAATCGTAAAAGGCGACATTGTCTCCGCCTATGGTGTCATATTGGTTTTCCGCAAAGCGCCAGCAACCTGTCGATGGCCGATGCTGCAGGTTGCCTCGGCTGAAGCGCACCGTGTGGCCTTCGGCTACCGAGAACACGGCCAGGCTTGCACCGTTCTTGTCGAAGCCTCCCATAGGCTCCTCGACATCGGGTACAGGAATGTCTTCCTGGCAGGACACAAGCCACAGGGCAACTGTAGCCGACAGAACCACACTCAGGATAAATCTTGCTTTCATACCTTCTATCTTGTGATAAGAAAAGGTCCTTAAGGCCACTGGGGACTTTAAGGACCTTACGGATTTCATGTCTGTTCCTTTTTACCAGGCGAAGAGCGGACGGTTCTGCATCATTTCGTTCACCTGGCCGGTGATCTTGGCGCGCACGGCCTCGTCGGTCGGATTGCAGAGCACAGTGTCGATCATGTCCACGATGACGGGCATGTCAGCCTCTTTCAGACCGCGGGTGGTGATAGCGGGCGTTCCAACGCGTAGACCGCTGGTCTTGAAGGCACTGCGGCTGTCGAAGGGCACCATGTTCTTGTTCACCGTGATGTCGGCGGCCACCAGGGCGTTCTCGGCTTCCTTACCGGTCAGCTCGGGGAACTTGGTGCGCAGGTCAATCAGCATCAGGTGGTTGTCCGTACCGCCGCTGATCACCTTGTAGCCTTTGTTGACGAAGGCTTCGCACATCACCTTGGCGTTCTTCATCACCTGCTGGATGTACTGGTCGTAGCTGTCGGTCAGAGCCTCGCCGAAGGCCACAGCCTTGGCGGCGATGACGTGCTCCAGCGGGCCGCCCTGGGTGCCGGGGAACACGGCGCTGTCGAGCAGGGCGCTCATCTTCTTGATCTCACCCTTCGGGGTGGTCTTGCCCCAAGGATTGTCAAAGTCCTCACCCATCAGGATCATACCGCCGCGAGGTCCGCGGAGGGTCTTGTGGGTCGTCGTGGTGACGATGTGGCAATATTTCAAGGCATTGTTCAGGTAACCCTTGGCAATGAGGCCGCTGGGGTGGCTGATGTCGCCCATCAGGATGGCGCCGATCTTGTCGGCAATCTCGCGCATGCGGGCCCAATCCCAGTCACGGCTATAGGCCGAACCGCCGCCGATGATCAGTTTCGGGTGGTGCTCAAGCGCCTTCTTCTCCATGTCCTCGTAGTCCACCATGCCGGTCTCTTCCTTCACCTGGTAGCCAACCACTTTGTAGTTGATGCCGCTGAAGTTCACGGGGCTGCCGTGCGAAAGGTGACCGCCATGGTTCAGGTCCATGCCCATGAAGGTGTCGCCGCTGTTGAGGCAGGCCAGGAACACGGCCATGTTGGCCTGTGCGCCGCTGTGGGGCTGCACGTTGGCCCAGCAGGCACCGTACAGCTTCTTGGCGCGCTCGATGGCGATGGTCTCGCTCTGGTCCACCACCTGGCAGCCACCGTAGTAGCGCTTGCCAGGATAGCCTTCGGCATATTTGTTCGTCATGACGGAGCCCATGGCTTCCATCACCTGGTCGCTGACAAAGTTCTCAGAGGCAATCAGCTCGATGCCTTTGGTCTGACGCTCACGCTCTTTCTGAATGAGGTCGAAAATTTCGGTATCTCTTTGCATATCTGTGGTTTATTTAATATTTATACGTTTTTTGCATTTTGCAAATATACACATTTTTTATTGATATCTGGAGCCGAGTGATTTTTTTTGTGTACTTTTGCATCCTGTTATGAGTAAAAAATTCTTCTTCGGCATCCTCCTATCCCTCTTCGCCGTCAATGCCCCGGCACAATATCTCAAACTCTTCGGCAACCCCGACCGTCATGCGCTCTATTTCAACACCGACCGTCTCTGGTCCTACAATCTCTACGAGCACAGCCGTTGGGGTGGCGGCCTCCGCTACTCTTGGAACAATGTCGGTGCCACCCTCAAATCTCTCACCTCCGACGTCTACCTCGGCTACGGCACCGCCGACAAACGCTGGAAATGGGGCGTCAACGTCGACGCCTCCCTCGCCAAGCCCATCAACTGGCATCTCTATGCCTCCTATTTCGACGACCTGACCCCTGTCGGCACCCGACACATGGACACCTATCAGCTCACCGACATCAGCTCCTACACCAACTTCATGTCGCGCCGCTTCAGCACCGTCCGGCGCCTGGCGCTGGGTATGCGTTTCAATCCCTCCAAAACCACCTCCCTCGGCATCGAAGCTCGTCTGTCGAGCGAATACGATCTCTTCCATTCCGATGTCGTCATCTACCCTGCCGGGCAGTACGACGATTTCTTCCTCTTCCATACCCGCTATGCCGAAGCCCTCTTCTCCCTGCAGCACAACACCGATTTCAAAAGCCAGCTGCTCATCTTCTGGGCCGAAGGCGAAGGCCCTGTCCCCGACCTCCGTTGGCTGGGCCAGTACAGCCACGCCTATAAGCTGGGGCCCTTCAGCATGAGCCTCTACTCCCAAGCCGGCATCACCACCAACCACCATGTCTACTACAGCCGCATGTTCGACCTCGGCGGCAACATGGGCAGCCCCGTCTTCTTCCAGCGCTCGCTGCTGACGGCTGCACCCAACGAGTTCACCGCCAACACCTTCGCCCTTGTCACCGCCCGTCTGGGTCTCACCAAACCGCTCTTCAACATCTACAACAATCTCTTCCGTCTGGGCAGCAGCCCTCGTCCCTTCCTGCAGGTCGGAGCCGCGTGGGGTTGGCTTTGGGGTCAGGATGAATATGGCCATCGTCTGTGGGCCGCCACCCCCTTCAACGATCTCGTGCTCCAATCGCCCTACCAGGGCATTTTCGAAGGCGCCGCCGGCGTCAACGCGCTCGTCAAATGGGGTCTCGTCGACTGGGGCATCGCCGCCGCCTACCGCCTCACCCCTTCCTCCGCCGCCTACCACCGTCAAGGTGCCGCCGCCAATTTCACCTATATGATCACGGCCACCCTTTCTCTATAATCTGAATATCAAACAGTTGTCAAGCTCATTCCATCGTCTCCAGGCAGCCAAAATTCTCCTTTTTGTTACGCCTTGAAAATCAACCTCTTGTCCTGAGCCCCTCCAACCCCTCTCCAACCCCTCCCCTACCTTGCCATACGTTCCGCCACCCGTCACGGCTTCCTTCCCTCTTCCTGCCATTTTCTTGCCAATCTCCTGCCTTCTTCACGCCCCCTTCCAGCCCTTTTCCCGTTATCAACCGCCCTCGTGGATAAATTTATTTTGCGGGGTTATTTTTATTTAGTACATTTGCAGCCATAAAAATCATTGGATAATAAATTAATATTAATAACAACATGACACAAAATCAGATTGTTAATAAAGATGACCTCGTGGTCAGATTTGCTGGCGATTCGGGTGACGGCATGCAGCTTTCGGGCACTCTGTTCTCCGATGCATCGGCTCTCACCGGCAACGACATTGCCACTTTCCCCGACTATCCGGCCGAAATCCGTGCCCCGCACAGCACCGTGGCCGGCGTCAGCGGCTATCAGGTGCATGTGGGCAACCATATCTACAGCTCCGGTGACAAATGCGACATCCTCGTCGCCATGAACCCCGCTGCCTTCAAGTCGCAGCTGAAATGGGCCAAGAAGGGTGCCACCGTCATCGTCGACATCGACACCTTCACCGATGAAGCCATCGAGAAGGCCGGCTACACCGAGAACCCCTTCTCCGACGAGCTGGAGCGCGCCTACACCATCATCAAGGCCCCCATCACCAGCTTCACCGAGCGCATCGGCGAGGAAAAGGGCGTCGACAAGAAGACCGCCGACAAGAGCCGCAACATGTTTGCCCTCGGCATCATCTTCTATTCCACCCATAAGACCCTCGACCACACCTTCGCCTATCTGGAGCGCAAGTTCGCCAAGAAACCCGCCGTCATCGAGCTCAACAAAGCCGTCCTGACCGAGGGTTATGAATATGCCGACAAGCTCGAGGTGATTCATTCGCACATCTTCGAGGTGGCTCAAGCCGACAAGATGGAGAAGGGTCGCTATCGCAACATCACCGGCAACGTGGCCACCGCCTGGGGTCTGCTTGCCGCCTCCGAGAAGAGCGGCCGTCGTCTGTTCCTCGGCTCCTACCCCATCACCCCCGCCACCGACGTGATGGTCGAACTCGCCAAACACAAGAGCCTCGGCGCCCGCGTGTTTCAGGCTGAAGACGAGATCGCCGGTGTCTGCTCCGCCATCGGCGCCAGCTATGCCGGTGCCCTGGCCTGCACCAGCACCTCCGGCCCCGGTCTGTCGCTGAAGAGCGAGGCTCTGGGTCTCGCCGTGATGACCGAGCTCCCGCTCGTCGTCGTCGACGTGCAGCGCGGCGGCCCCTCCACGGGTCTGCCCACCAAGACCGAGCAGAGCGACCTCGACCAGGCCCTCTACGGCCGCAACGGCGAGGCTCCCCTCGTGGTTGTCGCCGCCTCCAGCAGCGCCAACTGCTTCTACTGGGCCTTCAACGCCGCCAAGATCGCCCTCGAGCACATGACCCCCGTCATCCTGCTCACCGACGGATATCTCGGCAACGGCAGCCAGCTGTTCCGCATCCCCAGCATGAAGGACATGCCCGAAATCAAACCGCGTCTGGCCAAAGAGAACGACCCCAACTATCGTCCCTTCCGCCGCGACGAAGAGAAGTTCGCCCGCGAATGGGCTCTCCCCGGCATGGCTGGCCTGAGCCACCGCGTCGGCGGTCTTGAGAAGTGCCCCGACGGCCCCCTCAGCACCGATCCCGAGAACCACGCCCTCATGACCCGCAACCGTCAGGAAAAGGTCAACCGCGTGGCCAACTACATCCCCGACCAGCAGGTGACCGGCAACCCCGACGCCGACCTGCTCGTCATCGGCTGGGGCGGCACCAGCGGCGCCCTCACCCTCGCCGTCGAAGAGATGAACAACGAAGGCAAGAAGGTGGCCTACACCCACTTCAACTACATCTGCCCGCTGCCTAAGAACACTGGCGACATCCTGCGCAAATACAAGAAGATCGTGGTCTGCGAACTCAACAACGGTCAGTTCGCCGGCTACCTGCGCACCAAGTTCCCCGAATGCCCCATGACCCAGTACAACAAGGTGATGGGCCTCCCCTTCGAGGTCGGCGAGCTGAAGGCTGAGTTTAACAGACTCCTAAATGCGTAAATGCGTTAATGCGTGAATGTGCGAGTGCTGAAGCGCCCGACACTAACGCAATAACACAATAACACAATAACACAATAAATTAAAGATATGGAAAAACATTTTGTTCCCAAAGCGGATCGCGAATATACAAAAGCTGATTTCCAGAGCGACCAGATGGTGAAGTGGTGCCCGGGCTGCGGCGACCACGCCATCCTTGCCGCATTGCTGGCCACCTTCCCCAAGACCGGCTACAAGAAAGAAAATGTCTGCATGGTCTCCGGTATCGGATGCTCGAGCCGTATCCCCTACTATGTCGACACCTACGGTTTCCACAGCATCCACGGTCGTGCCTGCGCCATCGCCACCGGCGTCAAACTGGCCAACCCAGCTCTGAGCGTGTGGGTCAACATGGGCGACGGCGACTCCATGGCCATCGGCGGCAACCACCTCATCCATGCTGTACGCCGCAACCAGGACCTCAACATCACCATCTTCAACAACGAGATCTACGGTCTGACGAAAGGCCAGTACAGCCCCACCACCAAGTTCGGCCAGGTGACCAAGACTTCCCCCTTCGGCACCATCGACTATCCCTTCAACCCGGGTGAGCTGGTGATGGGCGCACAGGGCACCTTCTTTGCCCGCACTCTCGACTGTGTCCCGCAGCTTTCCACCGAGTGCATGACGCGCGCCGCCAAGCACGACGGATGCTCCGTGGTCGAGGTGCTCCAGAACTGTGTCATCTTCAACGACAAGACCCATGCCGCCATCACCGACCGCGCTGTCCGCGACGACCGCACCATCGTGCTCGAACATGGCAAGCCCATGATCTTCGGCAAGGACAAGAACAAAGGTCTTCGCTTCAACGGCCGTTGCCTCGAGGCTGTCACCATCGGCGAAAACGGCGTCACCATCGACGACATCATGGTGCACGACGAGACCACCGAAGACACCGGCATCCACATGATGCTGGCCCACATGGGCGGCGACCTGCCCGTGGCACTCGGCGTCATCCGCAACGTCAAGAAGGTCTCCTACACCCAGCTCTACGAAGAGCAGATGGATGAACAGATGGCCAACGGCAAATACCACAGCGTGGACGAGCTGCTCAACAGCGGCGACACCTGGGAGGTGTAATCAAGCCATCCACACTCCTATAATGAACAGGCCCGAGCCGTTGGCTCGGGCCTCTTCTTGTCCTTATCCTCTCCTTCCCCTCCCCTGCTCTCAGCGCCTCAATGCAGCGTGTGGCGCATGATGCGGTCGTAGCCGGAATAGGTGCGCGTGGTGCCGTCGGTGAAATGAAACGTCACCGACGTGACGCGCATGTATTTGATCTTGCCGTCGCCCTGCCAGAACAGCTCGTCGAAGGTGTACTGCGCCGGGCTGCCAGGATGGATGGGACCCATACAGCGCACCGTGCGCACCGAGCGGTGGAATTTGTCCTCCTGCACCCGGTCGCGGCTGTTGTAGGGGGTCACCGTCAGCTCCACCTTCGTGATGGGCTTCTTGAAACAGTTGTATATGTTGAATTCCAATCCGAACATATACTCGCTGCGGGCGGGACGCACCGACATGAAGAAGATCTCGTTGCGGTTCATTTGGTCCTTGGTGCGCAGCACATCCTCCTTCAGTCGGGCCTGTGCGTCGGCCAGCGAATCCTGCATCATCTCCACCGCGATGCTGTCGGCCGTGCGGGCGGCGGTGAGCGAGATGTCGTTCAGCGAGTCCAGCTCGGCCTGCAGGGCATGGCGTCGGGCGCTGTCCTCACGCACCAGCATCGAACGGTTGCGCTCATATTCCAGCTGCGAGGCTTGTGTGGCGAAGGCCGCCCACTCGGCCAGACGGTCCACGGCGCGGAGCGTCACCTGCTGCGGCTGTCGCGTGTTGGTGGCCAACGTAAACTCCACAGGCCACTGTTCCGACGGGCGGAAATCGTAGCCCAGCCACTGGATGGCGCTGTAGCGGCCGAAGGTGCGGTTGGTGGTGTCGACGTCGAGGAAACCCTGGCAGAGGTCCATGTCGACGTAGGCCCAGCGCAACAGCGAGCGGAAGCGCTGCTGCCAATAGGAGTGCGACACCAGATAGGGCAACAGTTCCTGCGCCAGTCCTTCCTCGAGGCGCACGTCCACAGTGTCGTTTTGAAGGCGGATATATTTGCGGCCCCAGCGGCTGTAGGGACCTGACAGATGATAGTCGGCGTTGAATCGGACACTTCCGCCGGTAGCCTCCACCAGGCGCGAGCGCAACTCGGCCGGAGGATCCACCAGGAAAGCCTCTGAGCGGCAAGCCTCGTCGAGCGTGGCGAAATTCCAGGGATGCTGTGCCGCAGCCAAAGGCACAAATGCCATGAAAAAGAAAAGCGGCAAAAAGAAACGCATTCTCATATCGCAATAAACATTATGCTTTCGAAAAATGTAACGCCCATCCACAGAAATTATTGCCCCTCGCCCCAAAACATCCACCCGAAAATCCATATTCGCCCCTCTCATTCTGATGGTGTGGCCCTTAGACTGCATTTCGATCCTTATGGGCGATATTTTCCATCGTTTAAAACAGCGTCTCTGTCATTCTTTTTTATCACTTTGGCGGGGTTTCCGGCCACGACCACATCGTCCGGGATGTCGTGTGTCACCACACTGCCGGCGCCCACAATCACGCGGTTGCCGATGGTCACACCTGGGCATACCGTCACGCCGCCGCCCAGCCAGCAGTCGTCGCCGATGTGGATGGGAAGTCCGGTTTCGATGGTCTTGCGGCGTTCAAGGTAGTTGTGCGGGTGGTCGGGCGTCAGCAGCTGGCAGTTGGGACCAATCAGCGTGTGGTTGCCGACGGTGATGCCGCCGCCGTCGAGGAAGACCCCGTTGAAGTTGATGACCACCCCTTCGCCGAGGGTGATGCGTTCGCCGTGGTCGCAGTGGAACGGCGGAATGACAAGTGCCGAAGGATGGGCGTTGGGCAGCAGGGCTTTTGTGCAGCGGCGGCACTCGTCCATATCCCAAGCCCCGCATTGGTTCAAGGCCCGCATCGCCTCGTAGGTGTGCCTGATGCGTGCCTGTATCTCCGGATCCGTATAGTCATACGGCATGTTGTTGCACATCTTCTCGTATTCGGTCATAGCGTTTTCGTGTTTTTTTTCAGACAGAACCACCTCAATATTACTGGACAAACCCGGTTCTCCCACGATGTGGTAATAGCTCCGGAAAACAATAAACGGAAATATAGCCTTTGGTAATAGTGTATTGTTTCATATCATTATACCGCAATGCTTACATCATATATCTTACGTCACACCTCAATATATCGTCCAGGGACAAAGCCGTTCGTCCGATACTCGGCATGAGATACATAGCCCAACTGGTTAGAAATGATACGTGTGTCGCCAATCTGTGCGTCGATATTCCTATGCGAGTGGCCGTAAATCCAATAGTCGATGCCTGACTCTGCGATGTAGTTTCCCAATTCCACGGTAAAAGCACCATTTATCAGGCTGTCGCGGAACTCAGGAGCGGTGCACAGTCCTGTCGGCACATGATGTGTGAGCGTGATCTTGAACTTTGCAATACTCTCTGAGACGGCCTTTTTCACAAACTGCAGACAGCGCTCATGCTCAAGGTTGAAGGTGTCGGACGAAAGACGGTGCCCATTGTATCTGATTCGGTAAAAGTTGTTCATTAATTATTTGTTGTTCAAAATTTTTGAACATGCAAATATTTTGAACAAACACGCTGCAAAATTACACAAAATAAACAAACTACGCAAATAAAATACAATTATCACTTCAAAATTTCATCTGCATCCGACGCGATTCCCACACGGCTCGCACCTCGTGGTTATTGAAAAAACGTATGGATTTCTTATTGCCCATTGTCGTTTATTATATTCATTCCAATACCCACTCACGCATTTACACATTTACGCATTCACACGTTCACGCATTCTTAAAGCGCATTCTGCCTGGCTCCGTATGAGCGAAACTGCCTGTGGCCGTTTTGCCGGCCTGCGTGGTATGCCTGCGACCACTGAAAGTGTGATGGGCAACGCTTTAATACGAATTAATACAGCGAATAGCACCGCTAAAAAGAACATATGTAGCGAGTCAACACCACTGAAATTAATCAAATCAAGCGAAAAATGCATTAACGCCTTGTTTGTAATGCACTTTTTTTAGTGCAAATTATAATGCAGACGCACTTTTTTTAGTGCATATTAAAAACATTTTGTATCTTTGCAGCCGGAAACAAAAACGACAACTCACCATGATTGACGATGTATTATACGAGTTTATGCGCGAGCAGCTGGCAACGACAAGCCATGATTTTGTGCGCTATTTATATCCACAAATTGATTGGACATTGCGGATGTTCGGTCTTGTGGGCCCGCGAGGCGTGGGTAAGTCAACCCTCATAAAACAGCATATAATCTTCGAAAAAGACAACCAAAAGGCGCTTTATATCTCGGCCGACCACAGTTATTTTGCCAACCACACGCTCTTGGAGGTGGCCTCAGAATGGAACAAAGAAGGGGGCACTCATCTGTATATCGACGAGATACATAAATATGAGAATTGGTCGACAGAACTAAAAAATATCTACGACGGTTATGGGGCGTTGAAAGTAGTCTTCACAGGATCGTCGGTGCTCGACTTGCTCAAGGGGCAGGCCGACTTGAGCCGTCGCGCTGTCATGTACACCATGCAGGGACTCTCGTTCCGCGAATATCTTGAGATGTTCCACAGCATCAAGATGCCACAATACTCGTTGGAGGATGTTCTCGCCAACAAAGTAGACGACACCGTGCTCCCCCATCCGCTTCCGCTCTTTAGGCAGTATCTCCAGGATGGTTACTATCCTTTCAGCAAAGAAGGTGCATTCCGGTCGCGACTCGACCAAATCATCACCCAAACCCTCGAATCCGACATCCCGCAATATGCCTCCCTCTCCGTCTCCACGGGACGCAAACTGCGTAGGCTGATGGCCATTGTGGCGCAGAGCGCTCCTTTCAAACCCGACTATTCCAGCATTGCCAACGCCCTTGGTGTCAGCCGCAATGTGGTGCCCGACTATCTTATATATATGGAACGAGCGGGAATGATTGGCCAGCTACGTAATGAGACTGGTGGGGTGAGAAGCTTGGGAAAGGTGGAGAAAACCTATCTCGACAACACCAACATAATGTATGCCCTTGGGGCGGACAGTACCAACAAAGGCAACCTGCGTGAGACCTTCTTTTTCAATCAGACGCGAGTAGTAGGCGATGTTATCTCATCAGGAGTTTCCGATTTCATCATTGGTGACCACACCTTCGAGGTTGGCGGTAAAAAGAAAGGAAAGAAACAAATTGAGGATGTTGCCAACGGCCATATCGTGAAAGACGACATAGAGTACGGCCACGGAATAAGCATACCGCTGTGGACGTTTGGGCTGCTCTATTAAACAACAACTCCCGCATTAACGCATTCACACGTTCACACATTATATATTAGCACATTTACACATTCCCGCATTCACACATTTATATTGCATTCACACGTTCAAGCTTATTGTTTCTTCGGTGATCCTTCGGCGATGGTCCGACGATAGTTGTCAGCCGAGCTGACGGCATACCAGTCAGCTCAGCCGATGGCACACCACGGCGACGGGTCGGCAGTTTCTTTAAATGATGTTGACCAATTCTTGGAGGGTTTGCACATCAAGTTTACGCCTCCAGGCTGTTTTTGTCGGACAGAAAATGCATTAGGCCCATCGTGACAATACCATTCTCATCGTGTCTGACATTCTGGTGGTCCATCGTGAGCAAAATCTTCTTGAAAGAGTCGTTAATATGCAGCAAGGACCGCTTCTCCTGTATTATTTTTTCGTCTGATAGCATCTGGTATGCCGACTGGACATAGTAGCGTTGCCCTCCTTTGTTAGCCACAAAATCCACTTCCAACGTCTGTCGAGGCTCTCCTTGTGGCCTAACAATCACGTTGCCCACATCCACGCTGACTATTGCCACGTGCATTCATCAGATGCTCAATATATTTCGGGCTTTCAATGGTCATTGCATTTCGATTTTGTGGTTATACATCCATTTTTTCGAAATGCAAAAGTATTGGAAAAATATTTTATAACGACCCTGTCAGCCAGATTGCCGTTACCCCACGGCGAAGTCTCGTTAGCGTTTCGGAAATTCGCATTCACGTATTCTTTTAACGCATTCTGCCTGGCTCCGCATGAGCGAAACTGCCTGTGGCCGTTTTGCCGGCCTGCGACGTAAGCACGGCAACGTGCAGAGGACTGGAGCAAACGCATTCTGCCTGGCTCCGCAGGAGACACGGCCTGCGACGTAAGCACGGCAACGTGCAGAGGACTGGAGCAAACGCATTCCCACATTAGCACATTCAGTTATTCAGTGGTCGCCGACCTCAGTTCACACATTTATATTGCATTCTCTTTGAATCATGTGCTGTGGCGTCGGCTCTGCCGACAACCGTGAATCATGAACCATTAACCATACTGCCGACCTCAGTTTAAGCAATCAATTGTTCAAGATTTACACAATTCATTACACATGCCGTATTTCAGTTCCTTTTGTTACACAACCTCTATCATTTTTCAATAATCATCTTTCTTTTTTTGTCGAAATGCTCATACTAAGGGCAAGAACAAATACAATTATTTGAAGTGATGGTGTATAACTTAACTTCTATTGCCATTGTATGGATAGATGAGTGCGTAATGGTTTCCTCCGCTGTCTTACATTTTTATATTTCAATCTCTGGATTATATTTCAATCTCTGGAGTTTTATAGCGTATCGATCCTTCTTCGTCAATGCTAATAATCTTAGAATATGTGACTTTTGTATTTTTGTTTTTAATCGCGTTAGCAAAATCTTTTATATAATCTATATTAGGAGAAATGTCTATTAGTTGATATAATTCCTGTCCTGATGTTGTGAATGACCTAATAGGGAATATTATTTCTTGAGATTTGGCCTTAATACTGACAATAACAACTATATCACCATAAATAAATGCAGTTTTTGTGTCTGTTAATTCTTGAGATGACAGGTGTCTTTGAACAAAATCTCCGGGACGCAACAGGCCAATTTCAACAAGTTTTGCAATATCCACATAGTTAATGCCAAATTTGCTTAAATCATTATTAGGCGTATAAAGGAAAGCATCTCCGCATACAAAGGTTAATTGAGCTACTTTTTGAAACAATTCCGCATCATCTTTTGTCATATTTCGTAATAACTCTAATGTTCTTAGAGAGTACGATTTGGGTTGTTTTATTTCACCAGCAAGAATTTGGCTCCATAATAGTTGCATATCGTTATCAGATACATCTTGGACTATATCAAAAAAACGGGTGGTCCAATCTGAATTCAATGGTTCTTTTGACACATTTTCTTCCGATTCTAGTATCTTCCCTGCATTAGAAACAACTTCTTCAATATTTTTTTGACGTTTTTCTTCTTTATTTACAATACGATTGTTTATTCTTTCAAGATATTTAACTTTTTCTAAGTCGCCATCAATAATTGCTTGAGTTTTAGCTTGCTCAATTGCGATAATTGACTCGGCTTTTGCTTCGGCTTTTGCTTTCCTAACGATTTGTTTTGGCTCATATAATGTACCGATTGCATTTGAAACCACTTCTATTAATTTCTCCAGAGGTTTCCCATCCATTATTTTTACCAAATTATCCATCTTTAATTGTTTTCTATAAATGTTTTAGCTTGTTTTTTATAATTCAATATTCTATACTGCCATTTCTTATTCACACATCTTTCATGTCTTTTTTATCAGTGGTTCGCAATAGTCTTTGCATACAACGCGGTCGCGCATCAGTTTTGGGTCGCTGAAGTTTCGGTTGATGTTGATTGTTAATTCAGAATAGTTGTCTTTTCTGTCGCCTATTTGGTGATAATATGGCTTTATCGATACACAGTTGGGGTGTTCGAAGATGGTGTTTAGCAATGTTCGGTCGCTATTGCCACAGGAGTGGCCCATAATGACGGTCTGGAAAGGACCCGACTCGATGAACTCGAGCATGCGACGGTAGTTGTCGTGCTCCAGATATCGAATTGACTTCACATGACGCATACACTCACTATCATTTTGTTCTTTGAGCCTCTTATAATTCTCGTCCAATTCATCCCCATAGCCGAAGATAACGCCTTGTGGTTTGTCTAATTTCCCATGTATGTAGTTGACCGTCGTATTATCTGCCAAATACAATTCCGGGGTGGTGGTATAATTAAAGTTAAGTAGCTGTACATAATCGACGTTCAAATCTTCTCTGGAAAAGCCAAATGGAATTCCAACGGCGATTTCTCGTCTTTCAACAGGCCTATATATCTTTTCATTAATTTTGTCAAGATAGATAATTTTCTTCTTTTCCTCCAATTTCAAATACTTGATTAAATAATCTTTCAAGACGTTTAATTGAAAATTTAACTTCTCATAATCTCTCAAATCTGGAATAATTGCATTTTCCAAAACCATTGTTAGAAAACGATAGTATACGTTCTCAATATCAACCCACCCCGTTGTTTCAATATCAAAATTTATTCTCTCAAAAAACGTACTTTTATACTCGAAATCACATAGTTGAGCATCCAATTTAACCCTCTGAATGAACTCTTTAGCCTCCATACCTCTTTTTTTGTAATACCAATCACGCACTAAATACCAATCACTTATACCAATATTGTTCAGTTTAAACGAGCAAAATTCATCTGAAATACTATTGTCAGACATGCGCATCAATCGATTACCCCACTCTTCCCAATACCAATCTATGAAGTGTTCATATTTGGTTTTGAGACCGTGAGCCAAGTCGAAGCCGTTGCCTATGAGAACAAGCCTATTCATTGATAATCGATTCTGATTCAACGAGATTTATAATCATTATGTTTATACAACCATTATTATTTCACATTAATTTTCTTTCTCATCAAGTACACAATTACATCATACAATTCTTGATATCCAAACTATCTTTTGTTATGCCCTATCGTCTCAAAAAGTCATAAAACCACTTGTATCTTTTGCAGATACAATTGATAGACAATTCCGCATTTCGTCATCTAAGTCTGTCACCAATTCTTGCAAGAATCTATGTTTTACCTTCAATTTTCAGAAACAATCAATGTTAGAGCATTTGCCTCTTGATTAATAAATGAGGTTCTGTAGCATCTTTTACCATATCAATTAAACTATGGTTATATTTGATGTGTGTGTCGTTTATTACCTCTGTCGACCCACCAATCACTTTAAAAAGATTGCCGTATCTCCAAATATCAAATTAGGATTGATTCGCATGGAACCATTTAGTTCATCCAGTTTATTCAGGAATCAGTTGTACGCCTCATATTTCCATCCCAACAATTGGTCTTTTTCTGCAGCGACGTTTCAGACAAACTGATATACGCCCTTGCCCATCCTGCAATAGCCTGTATAATTGTACCAATCTATCCTGCTTCCATATCCATGTAGATTGTTTATTATTTACTGTTCATTACCCGTCCAAGAAATGTATCTGTGAATGCACGTTGGAATCGCAGTGTCAGCATCTGGTATTCAGGGAGGCTTTCGAGGTACTCCAATTCGAGGACAAAGCGTGGGGCGTTGAGGTCTTTCTTGGTTTCGGGGTGCACTTCGGTTTTGCTTCCCAGACGCAGTACTTTTATTAAATAGATGTCTCGTACACCTTTACCCTTGATATATGGCATAAAGTAGTACAATTTGTTGAGGGCAATGGTGGAAGGAAACTTGCGAATCGAGTCAGTATAATAAAGTTTCGTTGGTTCCTCGGTAAGAAAATACTCTTGATTGTCTTTCTTCACAAGGCCCACCAACAACCGCTTCGATGTATCAAGCTGATGGGTCTTCTTGAGTTTGTTATAAATAAGGTCTTTCCCCTCTGTGGGGAAAAGGTCCAACGTTAACAGTGGACGAGGGTTGCGCTGCATGTGAATGGGTCTGGTTGACACTGGGGCCTCATTGTAGATGAAACGATACAAGCTTTTGCCAATCTCTTGCACTATGCCACATACCAATGCATTGCCCATTAGAAAAGCCCTGCGTCCATCCGAAACATCTGGATGATATGTGTGGTTGTCAGGAAACATATTAAGACGCTCCATCTCAATAGGAATCAGACGACGGTAGCGACCAGAAGGTGTTTGAACCACATGCTTGAATCTCGACGGAGAAGGACCTCCCTCTCCAGTAATCATCGTGCGAGATGGTTTGTCCAAATAATCGGGAAACGCCATCCCACCCTCGGAAAACACATATTCAAACCCTTCTTTCGAGACGCGGTTAATCTTCTTGGCTCCCTTCTCATATTGCCATCTCGGCAAATCCTCTTCTGAGATAAAAAACTCTTCTGGAACGAAGTCCTCATCGACAAGGATGTCACCCAACATTTGGCTGGTGCCCTCATGGACAGGAATCGCATCAACAGAATAGACGTGACGGTCAATCATAATACCGGCATTTCCGAAGGGAGTCTCTTTCTCTCCTTTATTGAACTTGGAAGAAACCTCTTGGATAGTGCCTTTGATGTCGAACTCTGACTGTGTTCCCTCGCTTACTTTGAAGGGAAATGCCTCTGCCATTACACCGTCGTATTCCACCCAGTTTTCCATCGTCTCAATTTTGTTAGCGACAACAGAACCCTTTCGGTAGCCGACAATGTAGGTTCTGCGGCGACGTTGGGGCATCCCATAGTCAGCCGCGTTGATGATACGCCACTCAACAACATATCCTAAATCGGCAAGAGAGGCCAGTATGATGGCGAAATCGCGACCACGCTGTGTGGCGGGTGAGTTCAGCAGGCGGTCAACATTCTCGAAAAATATGTATTGCGGACGTTTATCGCCTTTCTCGTCAAGAATGCGGTATATCTGCCACCAAAGCACACCTTTTTTCCCTTCAATACCGCCAGAACGGCTGAGTGTTGCAGCTACGGAATAATCTTGACAGGGGAATCCGCCTACCAGCAAATCGTGGTCAGGAATTTCCTCGGTTTTCACAAGATTAATATCCTTGTTCACATGTCCTTTGCATCCAAATCTAGCCTTATAAACCAGCGATGCATCTTGATGCAACGTCGAAGGTTCCCATTGGTTGTTCCAAATGGTATCATAGGCATCCGATGCTCCTTCAAGTCCAATGCGGAATCCTCCCACACCGGCAAAGAGTTCCACTACCTTTATTTTATGCTTAGCCATTCAGTTTCTCCCTTCTTCTACTTTCCACAATCTCACGCACATAATCATTATTGAACCAGTAACAGAACTTCTTCGCTCCTTTGCCGTCAGGAGTTGGTGCCAAATCTACAGCCTTTTGAGCTTTGGGACGAACGTGAAATTTCTTTCCATCCGCACCTTTCCACCAATACTCCTCAGAAATATGATTGGCTAACACATTGTCTTTGATATGGTTCCAGTACACTTCCGCCCACTCCAAATCTTTTTGAGGCATTGTCCAGAAGAACACATCGTCCAGCACATAATCCTCTTTACCTGCGTTTTGTTCTCTAAATATCACAAACATAAACCGACTGGAATATAGTTCGTATAGGCGCGACTCAAACCACTCCTCACACTCAGCTACCTCGATGTAGTCAATGTTCTCAAAAGACATTGCCTCCTTGATGATGCCATTAGCTTGCACTCGAATGGTTTTCATTGTGAGTCCCGCTTTGAGGAATTCTTCCGAGCGATTCACATTGGCGCACTTTGTAGAAGCTGCAATAGCATTTGCAACCATTGCGAACTTATTTTTCGGATTGTTTGAGATGTCAACTTTCTTCCGCTTTGCAATCTTCGCAAACGGCATGTTCAAGTATGGTTTGAAGCGACTGAGCAAAATGTCGTCAAAGGATTTCTTCAAAAGAGCATTCGCGCTGACCAGCTCCGATTTCGCTCCCGCGACATTTGAAACGGCGTTTTTCCCACTCTTCACAACATACTCCAAGACGGTGCGCATATAGGCCATTTTAAGGCTGAATGCTCTTCGGGGAGCGTCAATATCGGGATTGTTGGGCTGCTTCATCAAACTGTCACCCTTTTGCCCCTTGCGACAGGCTCCAAGGTACATCGTGTCACCTTCAGAGAGTTCGTGAGCCTTCCCTTGCTTTATCTTATCGATGATAACCTCGTAATCGTGACGAATAATCAGTAAATCTTTCTTGGGCAGTTTCCACAAAACGGAGAAGACGAATTCCAAATCGAGATTGTTGCAGTTTTTCTGGTGCAGATAAAAGAGCAACAGCATCAACTGGCATTTCAGATAGAAATGGGAGTGCTCAAAGTCATCTTTTACAACCTCACAATAGTTTATCATATTGCAGACAAGACGTTCTTTGATGATGTAATCGTCTTGTCTGTTTTTTTTCAGCGGGGTGCATTTCAGTTCCATTCTTGCCTCGGAGAAATCGGCGCCTGAATGGTTGTTTGTTTCAAGCAGAAAGTAGATGTTTTCCACCATTTGTCCAAGACTTCCTTTGCCTTTCTTTGGTTCATAATTCTCTTGGACAAAGTTACGTAAAGTTTTACCCAATAAGCCTTTGCTATATTCAAAGATACTTACAGCATCTTTAATGTTATAAGGTAAGGTGTTTTTTGTATGGGCATTAACTGTCATTCTAGTTGATGTTAATTGGTATAAACCGCATTTGATTTATTATTTTATTCTGCAAAAATACGATTTTTTTCTGGAATAGCGAAATGTTTTTTTTCAACAACAGATAGAAAGAATGAATGCGTGAATGTGGAAGTATACTGGATGCTATTGCAATTCTTTAACGGCGGTCTTCACCTCGTCGATGATTTGGAGGCAGCGGGGGCGGGACATCTTGGTGTTGGTGCCGACGGCGATGAGGTCTTCATCTGAGGGAAGACCACGGAAGTTGACGGTGGTGGCGTGTTCGCCAAGGGTCTTGTCGTTGGTGAGGTCGTAGGCGGGGGCAAGCTCCCAGCGTCCGTCGCAGCAGAGGAAACTGAAATTGCGGGCGTGGTCGTCGTAGTTGCGGGCATAGTGGTTGAAGACCATCCAACGGAACTGCTGTTCTACTGCCTCGGGCGATTGGGTGAGGTACCCCGTCAGCTGCAGAAGGCTGTGGTAGTCCATCTTGGGAGGTGTGAGGGGCTCGTTGAGGAGGCCGCTGGCAGTGGCCATGTGGAGGCGGTTGCCCTGTTCGTCGATGTCGAAGCGCCGCGTGGCGAAATACTTACCCTCCATCAGCCGGAATTCGGGCACGACGATGCCGGCACTCCTGTGCCTCCTTGTTTGGATGCGTATTCGTTGAGGGCATTGTCAATACTGGAATTAAGCGGTTGCTGCTCCAGACGATAGTCTAGCTTATATTGCTTTAACCAACCATTAGCGAGGTCGGCAATTTGCGGTTCGACGGATTTGGTTGCCATATTCTATATTATTTTCAATTTGCAAAGATACGAAAGTTGAGCGATGTCTACGTTTTTTTGATGTTTGAGTTCAATGCCAAAACGTGCCAGCTACCGTCGTCGCGGCGGTCGAGATAGCCTTTCTTGCGGAAGCTCTCTACCTGCTTCTGTACAGCAGAACGGTTGACCGACAGATAGTCCGCCATCTCGGAGAAGGTGACGAAGGGCTTGTCACGCAGGAGCGCAAGCAGGCGACTGCCGTTTCCGCTCCTGAAGTGGATCCGCTGACCGTCGTACCACCAGGTGTCTTTGTCGGCACTCCTCACGATGTCTATCTCGCATTGCATCTCCTCGCACACCGTCTGGCGGAAGAAGGCGAGGAAGGAAGCAATCTTGCCTATGGTGGCGTGAGCACCGTCGGAGGGCACTTTGCCTATTTTATGGTCAGCACGATGCAGGGCCTCAAGGTATTCTGCTTTCTTGCGGTTGCGAATGACAATCATGGGCCACCCATGACGGGCCATAATGTAGTTCACCATCAGGCGGGCGATGCGTCCGTTGCCGTCTTCGAAGGGGTGGATGCGGATGTAGCGGTAATGGAACAAAGCAGCCAGCTCCACAGGCGACAGCTTGCCCTCCTGCTCGGCAGCGTTGTACCAATCCACAAGGTCGCTCATCAGCGAGGCCGTTTCTTCGGGCGACGCATATTCGAAGCGGTCGCCATATCGGGTAATGACGCTGTTGGGACGCGTCTTATACTGTCCGGCATGGACGGTGTAGCTTGTCTGTCCACCTCCAGGGAGGTCGCGATAGACGGTGTAGTCCTCGCGCAGAAGCACCTTGTGCAGTTGACGGATGAAGTTCTGCGTCAGCGGTATGCCTTTGTCGTGCACGGCTTCCATCACCATCTCAACGCCCACCTGACTGGCTTTCATATCAACAAAGTCCTTCAGGTCTCCTTCGCCGCTCACCTTGCCAAACAGCAGGAGCAACTCCGTCTGCCCGTAGGTCAGCGTGTTGCCCTCGATGTGGTTGCTGTTGTAGTTGTACTCGGTCGTAAACTTGTTACGCAACAGTTCCACATGCTTCTCCGATAGTGGGAAAAGAGCCTTCCAGTTGTTGTATATTTCTTCTATCTTCATAAGCGTACCACTATATTATATGGGGTTCATACCACCTTACTAACGCACTTCTTTCGTTTTTATTGCATATACTACCTATTTAAGTGGTGGTTGTACCACCATTGAAGCAAATATCGAAGTTTCTCCGTTGATTACTTCGTGATATTCAGTAGATTTATCGACTGCAAAGATACGCTTTTTTTTCTTGAATGGCAAAATATAATGAATGTGTGAATGCGATAATGCGTTAGTGGGGTTAATTGGAAAGATGAGTCGTGGAATAGAAAAGGGTCACCGAGAGACCGTCGTGGTGTGCCGTCGGCTTGGCCGACAAGGATCGCCGTGCTATGGCGTCGGCTTGGCCGACAAGGATCACTAACCTTGGGGGTGAAAATCGGCAACTTGCCATCTTGTTTGGTTCGCACACGCAATGTACTGGTTTTCAGGAGATATGTAATTGCCACAAAGAAGGCACAAAGTGGTATGCCGTCGGCTTAGCCGACAACCCACATAGAAGGGAGAAAGAATGCAGGAATTCGGGAATGCATTATTGCGTTAATGTGCTAGTGAATACGGGAATGTGCTTTTTAGAATATTTCACCATTCCAGAGCATCTTCAAGAAGTCTAGAATGTAGATTAGTTCGGTGTCGCCGGAACGGCGTGTGATGGGGTCGAGCGACACGAGGATAAGTCGGCAATCGAGATGTTCCTCATAAGGGAACCTGGGTAAGTGTATTCCTGATTTTTATGCAAAAATAGGGAGTATGGTATTGATTTTTGAGATTATTTATTGAGGATGTATGAAGTATTTCTGTTTGATTTTTAATCTTTTCAATGGCATAAATACATTTTCCTATAAATTCAACGCTGCAATAATACACTTTTCCTATAAAATGGGCAAATAAAAAATACACTTTTCCTATGATAATAATGGTTAATGGTTAACGGCACTAGTGTCTCTTAAATTTAAGAGACACTAGTGAATAAATAATATAAGTATAGAAAACGAAACAACCCACCCCCTCGAAAAACAACTGTAACAACTGAAACTGAAACGCCCAATATGATAACCACTTGAAGAACAGTCGGGTATCTTTATTGAAACAGTCATTTCCTTACACTTACAGTTCTTACAGTTGAAATAATGGCATACCATTCCCCTTTTATATACTATTTAACTAATTAAATATTAATAATATAGATAGTGTGTAAGTAAGAATGGTACCCCTCCGAAAATCAACTGTAAGAACTGTAAGTGTAAGGATTTCCTCTACAAGGCCACCGCAAAGTACTTGACTTCGTGAGGGATGCGCACATTTGTGGTGCCCTGTAGAGCCTTACAGAAGTTGTGGAACAACCGTAATGCCTTTGCCATCGCTCGAAATCGCAAACAATCGGCACCTATCAACAGCAATCGTCAGAACCGCACAAAAAGCCCTCGTATCTTTGCATAGTGGAAAGAACGCGACCGAAGAGGAGCGAGCTTTCAGCAAAGATTCAAGGCGAGAGGTTGCCACCTGACCAACTCATCCTTTACTCATCCTTTACTGATCCTTTACTGATCCTTTACTAATCCTTTACTGATCCTTTACTCTGCCTTTGCACCAACACGAAAGCGTCACATAATGGCACCTTCCCTGCCCGGCATTGCGTATATTGGCAATATAGGAGGCCGCCATCACGACGCTTGCATAGGGCAAGGAGAGAGTTCTTTGACACGACTGAGTAACCATTCAAATATGTCACACAGATTGCACGGATCACACGGATTTTCTTGCGTCACTTCCTATGGTTTTCGAGCTACAAAAATACACTTTTCCTATGATAATAATGGTTAATGGTTAATGGTTAATGGTTAAAGATTAATGGTTAATGGTTTGATCCAGCCCCTTACACGATACCGACCTTGCGTCGCAGGCCGTGTCTCCGATGGAGCCAGGCAGAATGCGGGAACTGAGGTCGGCGACCATGTGGAGCCAATGTGTTAGTGGGAATGTACTATAAATCTTTGAGGATGACTTTTACTTCGTCGATGATTTGCTGGCAGCGAAGACGGGTCATCTTGGTGTTCGTGCCGACAACGATCATGTCCTCGTCGGTGGGTAAGCCTTTGAAGTTGATGGTGGTGGCATGCTCTCCAAGGGTTTGGTCGTTGGTGAGGTCGTAGGCAGGCGCCAGTTCCCAGCGGCCATCACGGCAGAGGAAGCTGAAATTGCGGGCATGGTCATCGAAATTGCGGGCGTAGTGGTTGAAGACCATACGACGGAATTGCTGCTCGACGGCCTCGGGCGACTGCGTGAGGTATCCAGTGAGCTGCAGCAGGCTGTGGTAGTCCATCTTGGGTGGAGTGAGAGGCTCGCCCAGCAGGCCGCTGGCCGTGGCCATGTGGAGGCGGTTGCCCTGTTCGTCGATGTCGAAGCGCCGCGTGGCGAAATACTTACCCTCCATCAGCCGGAATTCGGACACGACGATGCCGGCACTCCTGGCCACCTCATTGTAGCGGTATTCCTGCTGCCCGATGTCCGCGGGATCGAAGGTGTGTCGGAACTTGACAAGCCAATGGCCGTCGGCATCGCTGTAGAGACATTTGGGACGCACTCCGCCCGAATTGCCGCTGCCTGCAAGCAGCAGGTCCGACCCCTTGTCGGTCCTTTCGGACAGCACATCGAGGGCAAGAGACTGCATCTCGTCGAGCGACAAGTCCGCTGTCGTGCCGCCCACCTTGCTCTCGGGGATATAGCACAAAGCCCCCATGCCCGAATTACCGACAAGACTCAACCGCTGCACAGGTGACAAACTACCGTAATCGAGGCCTTCACGTCGCAGCACCTTGCGGAGCAGGTATTCGCCATAGCCACCGGGAAGACTGTCTTCGAAGATGCCGAAGTTGCCGCTGAAAGGTTGCCATGGGGCAGAAAAGAGGCCGGGCTTCAACGGCAGCTGCAGGGGCGAGATGGAGAATCCCTCGCGCAGCCACGCGTGGTCGTACTCAAACTGGCAGCATGAGCGGTTGCCCATCGACAAGGTTCCCACCTTGCGACCGTGATACCTCACGCTGACGCTTAAAATATCCTTAATCATACTCCACGTTTTCGAGTTTTGTTCTTGTTGATCTCCAGCAGCTCTTCCATAGTGTCGTATTTGGGTTCCGACAGCAGCTGCATAACCTCTTCGGAATAGCCCAGCGCTTTTGCCAGCTTGACATACGACTCAAGCGATATGGAGTGTTTCAGCTCGAACCGCTGGATAGTGGATGCCGGCACTCCGCTCATGGCGGAAAGGCTCTTGGTGGAGAGCTTCTTTTCCAGCCTGCGCGCCTTCATATTCTCGGCCATCCGCTGCATTGTCACAGGCAATGGATAGGGGTCAAACGTATATTCTTTATGCATATTATAGTATGTATATCTTACATTTTTTGCTTTTAACACATCATATTGTATGTATTATTTCAAAATGCAAAGATACACATTCTTTCCGGAATGGCAAAAATTAATTGAATCTGAATCCACACATCTGGGCGGCGACGGATTGTGGACGGGGAGGCGCGGGGCGCATGGATCAATGGGCTTCGAGCCAGTTGGCACCGATGCCGACGGAGACCTCGACGGGGAGGCCTTCGAGGGGAAGCGCGGTCTGCATCTCGCGGGTGACGATGTCGCGAACTACCTCTTCCTCAGGACGGTAGAGGTCGAAGACGAGTTCGTCGTGGACCTGGAGGATCATCTTTGACTGCAGGTGCTGTTCGGCGAACTGGCGGTGGATGCGGACCATGGCCAGCTTGATCATGTCGGCGGAGGTGCCCTGAATGGGCATGTTGACAGCGTTGCGCTCGGCGAAGGAGCGAGCGGCGGCGTTGCGCGAGTTGATGTCGGGCAGGTAGCGGCGGCGTCCGAGCAGCGTGGAGGCGTAGCCACATTCGCGGGCCCGTTCGACACACTGGGTGATGAAGGCGCGGATGTCGGGATATTGCTCAAAATACTGGCTGATGAGCGCCGACGCCTCGCTGCGAGGGATGGAGAGCTGCGAGGCCAGGCCGAAGGCCGAGATGCCGTAGAGGATGCCGAAGTTGACGCTCTTGGCCATGCGCCGCTGGTCGGGGGTGACGTCGGCAATGTCGAGGTGGAAGATGCGGGCGGCGGTGGCGGCGTGGATGTCGAGGTGGGTGTTGAAGGCCTCGAGCATGCGATGGTCGCGTGCCAGGGAGGCGATGATGCGGAGCTCGATCTGGGAATAGTCGGCGGCGAGGATCAGATGCTGGTCGTCGGCGGGGACGATGGCGGCGCGTATCTGGCGTCCGCGGGGGGTGCGGATGGGTATGTTCTGCAGGTTGGGGTTGGACGACGAGAGGCGGCCGGTGGCGGTGACGGTCTGATGATAGATGGTGTGCAGGCGGCCGGTGGCGGGGTTGATGAGCTTGGGGAAAGAGAGCAGGTAGGTGTCGAGCAGTTTCGACACGGAGCGGTATTCGAGGATGAGGGGGATGACGGGATGGCGCGACGCGAGCTTGACGAGGACATCCTCGGCGGTGGAGAACTGGCGCGAGGCGGTGAGCGGCGGCTTGTCGGTGACGCGGAGCTGCTGATAGAGCACGTCGGCGAGCTGCTTGGGCGAGGCGATGTTGAAGGTGGTGCCGGCGAGCTGGTAGATCTGCTGGGCGATGTCGTCGCGCTCGGCGGAGAGCTGGCCGGCGAGATGCTGCAGGGCGGCGGTGTCGATGCGGACGCCGGTGCGTTCCATGTCGACGAGGACATCGACCAGGGGCAGCTCGACGTCGGAATAGAGGCTGACGAGGGAAGCGTCGCGCAAGGAGGCGGCAAGGAGGGGATAGAGCTGCCAGAGGGCGGCAGCCTGGTTGGCGGCGCCGGTGGGCTCGAAGCCTATGCGCGAGGCGGAGATGGCGTCGAGGGTGTGGCGCATCTCGGCATCGACGAGGTAGTGGGCCAGCTGCACGTCGAAGACGGGGCCGGCGAGGGCAAGTTGACGGCTGTGGAGAAGGTGGATGAGGGCCTTGAGATCGAAGCAGAGCTTGGTGGAGACAGGATGGAGGAGCAGGCGCGAGAAAGCGTCGTGGTCGAGGGTGGCGAGGTCGGCCACCCAGGCGGCGTCGGCATGGGTGGAGAGGGCCACCTCGGTGCCGTCGACGATGATGGCCACGTCGGCACCTTCGAGCGAGCGGAGCACCTCGGCGGTGAGGGGCTGCACCTGGACGGGCGTCTGGGTGGCCGGGAGGGCCTGGTCGAAAAGCGACGGGGCCTCGGGCGTGGCGCCAGGATGCGAAGGGGCTGCCACGTCGGCAGCGGGAGCCGCATCAGGGCGGGGCGGCGGAGTGGCGGCGGAAGGGGTCATGGGATGGTTGTAGTCGGCGGCGATGCGTCGGGCAAACTGGCGGAACTCGAGCTCGGAGGTGAGCTGCTGGAGCAGCGCGAAATCGGGTGTCTGGAGCAGCAGCTGGTCGGGCTCGAACGGTATGGGAGCGTCGAGGCGGATGGTGGCGAGCTGCTTGGAGAAGAGGGCCTGGTCGGCATACTGCTGGATGAGTGTGCGGGCCTTGTTGTTGGAGATCTCGTCGGCATGGGCGATGATTTCCTCGATGGAGCCGAACTGGGCGATGAGTTTTTTGGCGGTCTTCTCCCCCACTCCGGGCACACCGGGGATGTTGTCGGAGGCGTCGCCCCAGAGGCCGAGGAGGTCGATGACCTGGCGGCAATGGTTGACGCCGAAGAGCTCGTGCACCTCGAGCGGCGAGAGTATCTGGTCGGGCTTGCCGGCACGGCCGAAGCGGTACATCTTGACGTGCGAGGTGACGAGCTGGGCGAAATCTTTGTCGGGGGTGATCATGACCACCTCGTCGAAACCGGAATCCTCGGCGGCATGAGAGAGCGTGCCGATGACGTCGTCGGCCTCGAAGCCCTCGCAGGTGAGAATGGGTATGCGGAAAGCCTCGATCATCTGTCGCACCCACGGGAGCGAGAGCTGGATGTCCTCGGGCATCGCGTCGCGGTTGGCCTTATATTCGGCATAGAGCTCATGGCGGAAGGTGGGCTTCTGGAGGTCGAAGGCGACGCCGACATGCGTGGGCTGCAGATGGCGGAGCAGGTCGTAGAGGGTGGTGGAAAAACCCAATACGGCCGACGTGTTGAAGCCCTTGGAGTTGACGCGGGGTTTGCGGTTGAGGGCGTAGTAGGCGCGATAGACGACGGCCATACCGTCGATGAGGATCAGTTTTTTCATACCAAAGGATTGGCGGTGAGTTGGTCGTATTCGATACGGTTTTTGAGGATGTTGCAGGCGAGATAGACGGCGGAGCGGAACGACTGTTCGCTGGCGCGGTCCTTGCCGGCGATGTCGTAGCCGGTGCCGTGGGCGGGGCTGGTGCGGACGTAGGGCAGGCCGGCGGTGTAGTTGACGCCCTCGGTAAAGGACATCAGCTTGAAGGGGATGAGACCCTGGTCGTGGTAGAGGGCCAGGACGCCGTCGAACTTGTTGAATTCGCTGCTGCCGAAGAAGCCGTCGCTGGGGAAGGGGCCATAGGCGAGGATGCCGTTGGCCTGGGCTTCGTCGATGACGGGACGGATGACCTTGAGGTCGAAGTCGCCGATAACGCCGTTGTCGCCGGCATGGGGGTCGAGGGCGAGGATGGCGATTTTGGGGATGGTGATGCCGAAGTCGCGCTTGAGGCTCTGGTTCATGAGGGTGATTTTCTCGAGCAGCAGGTCGTGGGTGAGCGCGTTGGGTACATCCTTGAGGGCAAGGTGGTTGGTGACGATGCCAATGCGGATGCGGTCGCAGACCATGAGCATGAGGCTGGAGCATCCGAACTGGTGGGAGAGATACTCGGTGTGGCCGGGAAAATCGAAATCGTCGGCCTGGATGTTGCGCTTGTTGATGGGGGCGGTAACGAGGACGTCGACGGTGCCGGCCTTGAGGTCAGCGCAGGCACGGTTGAGGCTCTCGCGGGAGAGACGGCCGGCGATGTCGGTGCTCTTGCCAAGGTCGATTTTCACCTCCTCCTGGGTGAGGTTGATGACGTTGAACTTGCGGTCCTGTGCCTCGGAGGCGTCGCGGATGGAGGTGAAGTTCATCTCGCCGGGCATGGAGGTGAGGAGTTTCTTATGATAGGAGGCCACCTTGGTGGAGCCGTAGAGGATGGGGGTGCAGATGTCGTACATGCGGCTGTCGCCGAAGGTTTTGAGGATGACCTCGTAGCCCACACCGTTGATGTCGCCGTGGGAGATGGCGACTTTGATTTTCTTTTCTTGATTTTTATGTTCCATAAAATGTGTTGCGTTTTTTGCGTGTAAGCTTTATTGTGATTAATTGTCAGGATTGCATCTGGAGGAAAGCGTAGAGTAGGCGGACGCCGACGGCAGAGGCGCCTTGGGCATAGTAATGCTGGGGCTTGGAGAAGAAGGCCACGCCGGCGATGTCGAGGTGGATGAAAGGCACCTCATGGGCAAAGTGGGCCAGGAACTTGGCGGCGGTGATGGTGCCGGCCTGGGGGACGGTGGCACAGTTGCGGAGGTCGGCGACGGGCGACTTGATGAGCTCGTCGTATTCGTCCCACATGGGGAAGTCGGCCAGGCGCTCGTAGACCTGCTCGCCGACGAGATGCAGAAGGCAGAGGTCGTCGGCGGCATTTTTGTGCATGGCGGCGATGCCGAAGGTGGAGATGGCACGCACGGCGGCACCGGTGAGGGTGGCGGCGTCGATGATGAGGCGCGGATTGTAGACCTTGGCGGCATAGGCGATGGCGTCGGCCAGGATGAGACGGCCCTCGGCGTCGGTGTTGACGATTTCGACGGTGGTGCCGTCGTACATAGTGAGGATGTCGTCGGGAGCGTAGGCGTTGAAGGCAGGCCGGTTGTCGGTGAGGGGAAGGAGGGCGACGATGTGGACGGGCAGCCGGTTGTCGGCGGCGGCGAAGAGCACGGAAGCCATGGTGGCGGCGCCGGCCATGTCGGACTTCATCTCCTGCATATAGTCGTCGGGCTTGATGTTGAGGCCGCCGGTGTCGAACATGACGCCTTTGCCGACGAGGGCGATGGGCTGGTCGGGCGAGCCGGCAGGATGATATTCGAGGACGACGAAACGGGGCTCGTCGACGCTGCCGCTGTTGACGGCGATGAGGCCGCCCATGCGGAGGCTCTGGATCTGTTTCTTGTCCATGACGGTGCATGTGACATCGGGAAGGTCGGCGGCGACAGCCTGCAGCTCGTCGGCAAAGCGTGGCGCATTGAGGTCGGCGACAGGAAGGTTGACCCATTCGCGGCACCAGAAGATGCGATTCCAAAGGCGGGCCTGCGTGTCGAGTTCGGCCTGCGAAAGATAGCGGTCGTCGACGACGAGGGAGTCGAGATGGAAGATGTCGGTGGAACGATAGCGGTCGAAGCTATAGTCGGCCAGCGAGAGGCCTTCGACGAGCGCCACAATTTCCTCGGTGAGGGTGCCTTCGCCGGTGACGGCAAGGTGACGGACCTCGTCGTTGCGGAGCAGAGTATGAAGGTCCTTGGCCGCGCGGCGCAACATCTCCTGCGAGCGAGCCGAAGGCAGTTCGCTGTCGAAGGAGACGACATAGATGCGGTACGGCAGACGGTCGAAAGGCTGGACGAAGGACTTCTTGATCGAGCGGCGATGATGGATGAGATCGATTTCCTTGCGTGAGAGCGGCAGGGAGCGGTCGGCTACCTCGTCGCCATAGAGGAGCACCAAATCGCCCTGATATTCTTTAGGATTGAGGTTTTGGGATATGTACTGCATGACTGTAATGTTTATTTCGTGAATATGTTAATTTTCTGATTCAATATTGATTATCTGTGGGTTATAAGGATTATGATGCGGTTGGTTTTTTCTTTTTCAAGGATATTGTGAAAGGTCTGTCGGGTGGCAGTGTCGAGCCAAGCTGTAGGTTCGTCGAGGAGGAGAAGGGGCGTGGGTCTGTCGAGGGCACGGGCGATGGCAAGGCGCTGCCACTGGCCCATGCTGAGTTCGGAGCCCTGGTCGAAGAGGCGCCCGAGAGTAGAGTCATAGCCTTTCGGCAGCGAGGGCACGAAATCGAGCAGCGGGTCGGCGATGCGGGAAGTGTGCGGTCGGTCGGAGAGGGTGATATTCTCGTCGACGGTGATGAAATAGCGCCCGAAGTCCTGGAAGAGGACAGACATGGAGGCGCGGAGGGAGTGAAGGTCGAACCGACGGATGTCGGTGCCGTTGAGGAGGATGCGGCCCTGCTGGGGGTCGTAGAACCGAAGGAGGAGATTGATGACGGTGGACTTGCCGATGCCGTTGTGGCCCTCGAGGGGGGTGATTTCGCCGCGGCGGGCGGTGAAGTTGAAGTGGCTGAGGACATCGCGCTCCATGCCGGGATAGCGGAAGACGACGTCGCAGAACTGGATGGAGGAAATGTCGGAAGGAACGGGGATCGGATCGGGCGGAGAGACTACTGTTGGCTCGAGGGAGAGATATTCGAAGAGGTTGGAGAGGAAGAGACGGTTGTCGTAGAGACTGGAGAGGGAGGCGACGAGGGACGTCAGAGCGCCCAGCCCGCGGCGGAAGGCCTCGAAGAGCATGACAAAGGTGCCGACAGAGAAGATGCCGCTGGCGGTGCGAGCGGCCAGGAGGGCGACGACGAGGAGCATGGCTGCCGCCTCGACGACGGCACAGAGGAGCGAGTAGGCCCCGAGGCGGCGGGAGATGGCGACGATGCGGGAGGTGAGGCGGGAGCGGGTGCGGGTGTAGCGGGAGCGGAAGAAAGATTCGGCGCGGAAGGCGCGGAGCTCCTTGGCGTACTCGCGACGGGTGAGCACGGCGGCGAGATAGGAAGAGAGGCGGAAGAGAGGGGTGTTCTGCCGACGGAAACGATAGACGATGCGCGACTTGGAGAGACGGACAACGAAAGAGGGGACGACGGCGACAAACATGACAGGCAGCACCCACCACGACGCAGAGGCGAGGATGACGACGATGCCGACGATGGTGACGGCCGAAGCAAAAAGGGACATGATGGAAGAGAAGACCTGGACGGGGCGTGAGGAGGCCTCCTGCTGGGCGCGGTGCAGCGTGTCGTGATAAGAGGGATTGTCGTAGTAGGCCATGTCGAGGCGAGCGGCCTGGGTCTGGATGGCCTGGTTGACATGGTCGATGAGGCGCTGGGAGAGGACGTCGGAGTTGACACCGTCGAGGATGGAGACCACACGCTGGAGCAGGAAGACGCCACACATGGCCAGCAGCCAAGGGAGGAAAGCTCCCTCGCCAGCCGACACGGCATCGACGAGCTGCTTGAGAAGGAAGAGGTTGGCCAGCGGCAACAGACTCCCGAGGAGCACATAGAGAGCGCGGCGCCAGAAAGAGCCGCGGTCGCATTGGCAGACCATTTGCAGGGATTTCCAGAGATGCTTCATTGCAGAATGATTCGTTTGACCACCTCGCGCCCGAGGGACTGGTTGATGCACAGACGGAGACTTTCGCGCCGCAGACGGAGTTCGTTTTTCAGCGAAGCACCCTGGAGGCGCAGCACCAGAGTGCCGTTGCGATAGCTGACATTGAGCGTCAGGCGGCTGATGAGCGGCCCCACCAGCGAGCGATAGGCCCGCTCGACCTCAATCTCGGTGGCAAAATCGCCGAGGTCCATCTTGCGAAACACGTGGTCGATGTAATAGTTGATGTCCCTATCCTCTTGCATAGACAGAAGCGTTTTCGACGGTGAAAATTCGGTGTTCGAGATGAGGCATCTCGTCGAAGATCGACTGCACGCGACCGGGCTGGGTGTCGGTGAGGAGCACCTGCCCGAAGCGGTCGCTGCCGACGAGGGCGATGAGCTGTTTGACCCGCAGGAGGTCGAGCTTGTCGAAGATGTCGTCGAGGAGGAGGATAGGCTTGACGCCATGATGGTCGAGCAGATACTGGAACTGCGCCAGCTTCAGCGCGAGGGCGAAACTCTTCTGCTGACCCTGCGAGCCAAAACGCTTGAGGGGCATGTCGTCGTCGAGCGTAAAGAGGAAGTCGTCCTTGTGGGGTCCGCAGGTGGTGTATTGCGAATAGCGGTCGGCCTGGCGGCTGTCGGTGAGCTGGAGCAGCAGCGGTCGATCGTCGTGGAGATAGGCGATATGGCCGGGCTCGTCGTCGCTGCCGGCAATCCAATGGTAATATTCCATGAACAGGGGCTCGAAATCCTTGACGAAGGCGAGACGACGCTGATAGAGGTGCTCGCCATGCAGGCAAAGCTGGTCGTCCCAGATGGCCACCATGGCCTCGTCCCACTGGCGGTCGTCCCACATGGTCTTCAAGAGGCGGTTGCGCTGTTCGAGCGCCTTGTTGTAGTGCAAAAGGTGGTCGAGATAGGCGTGGTCGACCTGGGAGATGGCGGCATCGATAAACTTGCGGCGAAGGTCGCTGCCGCCGGTGATGAGCGACTGGTCGTTGGGCGACACCATCACCAGGGGAATCTTGCCGATATGCTCGGAGAGCGTCTTGTAGGGCTTCTTGTTCCAACGCATCTGCTTCGGCTGGCCCTGCTTCAAAATGCAGCTGGCCACCCCCACCCCATCCTTGGGGTCGGAATAATGGCCGTGGATGGCGAAGAAATCGGCACCGCGATGGATGTTCTGGCTGTCGACAGGGTTGAAACAGCTCTTGCAAAACGAAAGGTAATAGGCGGCATCGAGCAGGTTGGTCTTCCCTGCCCCATTGTTGCCGAGGAAGCAGTTGACATTGCCACAGAGCTCGATGTCGGCCTCCTCGTAGCTTTTGAAATTGCTCAGTATGAGTCGCTCCAATATCATATCGATGGGTTGGTATCGTTGAAATCGTTCACCTTGGCAGCCACCTCCTCCATGAGCCACCGGGGCGTGGAAGTGGCTCCGCTGATGCCTACGCGGCGGGCACCGGCAAGCATGTCGGCCACCAGGTCGTCGGCACCGCCAATGAGGTGGGTCGAAGGCTGCACTTGACGGCAATAGTGATAAAGATAGTGTCCGTTGCTGCTGTTGGCGCCAGCCACAAAGAGAAGCACGTCGACGCTTTTGGCGAAATCCTCAAGCTGGCGGGCACGGTTGGCGACGCGGTTGCAGATGGTGTCGTAGGCCACAAAATCGCTGCCCTCGGGCAGACACCGCCGCAAGCCTTCGATCAGCTTGCGGTATTCGTCGCGGCTTTTGGTGGTCTGGGAATAGAGCCGGATAGGCCGATGGAGGTCGACAGCCTCGAAATGGTCGGGGCTGCTGACGACGATGGCCGAGTTGGCCGTTTGTCCGGTCAACCCGATCACTTCGGCATGACCCGGCTTGCCAAAAATCACAATCTGGCCACCCACGCGCTGCATCTCCTCGTAGCCCTGACGTATGCGGCGCTGCAGGGCCAGCACGATGGGACAGGTGGCGTCGATCAGCTTGATATTCCTCGCACGGGCGGCGGCGTAGGTCTCGGGCGGTTCGCCATGAGCGCGAATCAGCACCCGGCACCCATTCAAACGGTCGAGTTGGCTGTGGTCGATCACCTGCAGGCCCTCGCGCTCAAGACGGCTTACCTCGGCGCTATTGTGCACGATGTCGCCCAGACAATAGAGGGTGCCGCTGCCGCGGAGCTCGGCCTCGGCGGTATCGATGGCGTTCACCACACCAAAACAATAACCGGCATTCGAATCAATCACCACTTCCATAGGCACTTATCGTTAACTCATACACTGGTTCTGCTGACGGGCCAACTCAAGCACCTCCTCATACTCTTCCGGAGTGAGGTCACCCGAGAAATAATAGACCGGGTCGACCTTGTTGCCGTTGAGGATCACCTCATAGTGCAGATGCGAACCCGTCGTCATTCCGGACGAGCCTACCGTGCCGATCTGCTGGCCGCGTTTCACCCGCTGGCCGGGCCTTACCGTCACCGTATTCAGATGCGCATAGAGGGTCTCAAATCCGAAGCCATGGTCGATCAGAGCCACATTGCCGTAGCCGGAATGGCCCTGCGGGCTGTGGCCGGCCTCGCGCACCACGCCGTCGCCGGTGGCGTAGACCGGCGTGCCCTGTCGGGCTGTGATGTCGATACCCGAATGCATCTTCATGTATTTCATGATGGGATGGAAACGCATGCCGTAGCCGCTGACCACCTTGCCGCTCTTTTTGTTGACGGGAAAGATGGCCGGCATCGACGCCATACGCTCGTTTTTGCTCAAAGCCATCGCGTAGATCTCGTCGAGCGACTTGGACTGGGCATAGAGCCGCTGCGACAGCTCATCGACACGGCGTGTGGTGGCGATCAGCATCTCGCTGTAGTCGTAACCTTCAAGGTCGCTGTAGCGGTCGTCATCGTCCACGGCACCACGGCGCTGGGCATCGCTGAGCGGCTCGCTCTCGAAGATGGTGCGGTAGAGCACATTGTCGCGCTCCTCCAAATCCTCGAGCACACGCTCGGCGCGGTCGACACGGTCGTTGAGCACACGGTTCTGGCGGCGGTAAGTGGCCACCTCGCGCTCCAGCGAACGTTCCTTGGGCGAATCCAGGAATTGGAGTCCCACGAAAACCAACACCACGCCCAACACCACGCCGAAGAGCACGCTGAAGCCGATATTGCGCAAACGGTCGCGCAGCGACACGAACACCTTCTCGTATTTCAGCGTGTGGGGGTTGAACTTGTAGGTATGCTTTCCGTAGAACTTCATGATTCACAACATTTACAACATTCCTCTCAGGCGCTCGTAAGTTTCGAAGAAATGCATCACCGGACGCACATGGTTGAAATACCACGTGTGGCCCAGTTCGGGAATGCGCATCATCGAGGCGGCGTCGCCCAAACGCGACGAAAGCGACTCGACTGTTTCCTCGATGGCAAGCTCCTGGCATATCAACGACACCTTCCTCAGGGGCACCACGTCGAAATCCACCGAGCTGCGTGCCACGATCACATGTTCAGGCAGCAAATAGAGGTTCTCGCCGGCCGACGTGCGGAGAATCGGCAGATAGTGCTCGTTGCGGATGAAGTCGAACGTCCCGTGGTCGAACCACACCTGGATAAAGCGCTGGCGTTTGGCCTCGTTGAGGTGCCACACACGCCGGCAGGCGGCCACATTGCGGAACGCCATCACCATCTCGTCGTAGGCGGCATACACCTCGGGGCTGCAGGTGTTCTTCACATGCAGCTCCACCTCGCGCATATCCGAGTCGAGCTGCGACATCTTGTTCTTGTAGTAGCTCAACACGCTGACGAGGAACTTGTTGGAATGGTGGCCGATCTTCTTTTTGATGGCCTGAGCCACACGCTCGAGATACTCCTCCTGCTTGCCGATGGCCAACGCGTTGCCGTAGCACTCCAATATCTCGCGCTTCTTCGGGTCGGTAGCCTTGCCCAGCGCCACCTTGGTGCGCGCTATCTCGCGCGCATAGTCGGGCTCCTGGCCGGTCACCATCTTCCAATACGAAGGGCGTTGACGGTAATGTATGTCGCGGATGAACTCGTGATAGGAATGGCTCTCCGAGTCGCGCTCGATGAATCCCATGCCGGGAGTGCCCTCGCAGACATACGTGCGGCCGTAGTCTCTGGTCTTCCTCGACTCGCACACGCCGAAATCGGTGTAGAAGAAATGCTCCGACACCAACACACGGGTGTCCTCGGCCACTTTTTTCAGTCTATACGGTATAAGCTTCATTGTCAAGTCTCCACATTAACCATGGATAGCCTCGCCATAGGCGGCTTCGAAAGCCTCCATGACACCCTCGCTCATCGTGGGGTGAGGATGGATGGCCTTGGCCACCTGGCGGGCCGTCAAACCGGCTTCGCGGGCAGCCACCACTTCGGCAATCATCTCGGTTACATTGTCGCCGCACAGATGGCATCCCAGGATGCTGTCGTCGTTCTTGTCGACCACCACCTTGACGAAACCGTCGGTGTTGCCGGCGGCCGTGGCCTTGCCCGATGCCTTGAAGAAGAATTTGCCCACACGCACCTCGTGACCGGCCTCGACGGCCTTCTTCTCGGTCAGGCCGACACTGGCCACCTCGGGCGAAGTGTAGGTGCATCCCGGCACATTGGCATAGTTCACCTTGGCGGTCTCGTGGCCGGCAAGATGCTCCACGCAGCAGATGGCCTCCTTGCTGGCCACGTGCGCCAGCGCGGGTCCGTGCACCACATCGCCAATGGCGTAATAGCCAGGCACATTGGTGCAGTAGTAATCGTCAACCTCAATCTTGCCGCGCTCGTAGCGGATGCCCGTCTCGTCGAGACCGAGGTTCTCCAAGTTGGTCACCACGCCGACGGCGCTCAGCACCACGTCGACATCGACCACCGTCTCGGTGTTCTTCTTCAGGTCTTTCACCGTCACATGGCACACATCGCCATCGACGTCGACCTTCTCGACGCTGCACGACGGCATCACCTTCATGCCCATCTTGCGGAAACTGCGGCTCATCTGGGCCGCCACCTCCTCGTCCTCGTTGGGGAGGATCTGCGGCATGAATTCCACCAGCGTCACCTGGGTGCCGATGCTCTGGTAGAAATAGGCAAACTCGCTGCCGATGGCGCCGCTGCCGCACACCAGCATACGCTGCGGCTGCTCGCGCAGGGTCATGGCCTCGCGATAGCCGATGATGTGGCGGCCATCCTGAGGCATGCTCGGCATCACGCGGCTGCGCGCTCCGGTGGCGATGATGATGTGATCGGCCTCATAGTCAGTGCCATCGACGTCCACCACGTGGCCAGGCTTCACCTTGGCGTTGCCCATGATGACATCCACGTTGTTCTTTTTCAGCAGGAACTCGACACCCTTGTTCATCGTCTGGGCCACCCCGCGCGAGCGGTCGACCATGGCGTTGATGTCGGCTTCGACGCCTTCCGCCTTCACGCCGTAGGCGGCAGCATGCTTGGCATAGTTGAAAGCCTGCGCGCTCTTCAGCAAGGCCTTGGTCGGGATGCATCCCCAGTTGAGGCAGATGCCACCCAGATTCTCACGTTCGACAACAGCCGTCTTCATACCCAGCTGCGAACCTTTCACAGCAGCCACATAGCCTCCCGGCCCGCTGCCAATCACTATCAGATCGTATTTCATAACTCGTTGCAGTTAATTTATATTAATGATTAAAACAAAATGCAAAAATACATTTTTTTGTCCACCCAAACAAAAAAAATTCCCAACACCCATTTTACATCAGATAAATCACAGGTTTATATAAACAAATATACAATATTCATTCACAAAAAACAACAATATGAATATTAAAGTAAAAATTGAACATAAAAACAGCATATTGACTCATCACGAAAAAGCCCTGAAACAGGCCTCGCCACCACCCTACTCCACCCCTCCCTCAGGGCTCGGCATCCCCCACCCGGCCATGCACCGCCGCCTGCCATAAAAACGCCCTAACACCTTGACAACCACTTATCAACACCTTATCATCTCCTACTGTGGTAGGAGTTGGGTAGGAGTTGATAAGGAGAAGGTATTGATAGAGTGGGTGTTGCGCGTGCACAAATCGGGGGAGAAAACGGGTGTGGATTTATTGTTGAAAAGTTGAAAAAAAATATTCGTCGCGTATGAAAAAAAAGTAGTATTTTTGCATTTTAAAACGAAAATACAAAGTTACTGATTACAAATATGAGTGAAGAAACAAAAACCAACTACAGTGCGAGCAATATCACAGTGCTCGAAGGTTTGGAGGCAGTGCGGGTGCGCCCCGCTATGTATATAGGCGATGTCAATGAACGCGGTCTCCACCATTTGGTGTACGAGGTGGTGGACAATTCGATCGACGAGGCCCTGGCCGGCTACTGCACACGCATCGACGTGAGCATCAACCCCGACAATTCGATCACGGTTGAGGACAACGGCCGCGGCATTCCTGTCGACATGCACGAGAAAGAGCACCGTTCGGCCCTCGAGGTGGTGATGACGGTGCTGCATGCCGGCGGCAAGTTCGACAAGGGTTCGTACAAGGTGTCGGGCGGTCTGCACGGCGTCGGCGTGAGCTGCGTGAATGCGCTGAGCGACCACATGACCGTCGAGGTGTATCGCGACGGCAAGATCTACCGCCAGGAATATGCCAAAGGCCACCCCTTGTATGCCGTGAAGCAGGTGGGCGAAACCGACAAGCGCGGCACCCATGTGCATTTCCATCCCGACGCGTCGATATTCACGGTGACGGAATACAAATACGAGACCCTCCTCGACCGCATGCGCGAGCTGGCCTACCTGAACAAAGGCATCGAGATCAACATCACCGACTGGCGCAAGCCGCAGGATGCGGAATCCGATGGGCAGACGGCCGACAGCGCTGTCGCCAACACGCCGGTCCGACAGGACCATTTCTACAGCGAGCACGGCTTGCGCGATTTTATCGCCTATCTGGACGAGAACCGCGAGAAGCTGATGCCCGACGCCATCTACATCGAGGGCGAACGCAACGGCATCCCGATCGAGATTGCCATGCAGTATAACAACACCTTCAACGAGAACATCCACTCATACGTCAACAATATCAACACCCACGAGGGCGGCACACACCTGGCCGGCTTCCGCAGCGGACTGACCCGAACGCTGAAGCAATACGCCGACCGTAGCGGCCTGCTGGCCAAGGCCAAGGTGGACATCAGCGGCGACGACTTCCGCGAAGGCCTGACGGCCATCATCAGCGTGAAGGTGGCCGAGCCGCAGTTTGAGGGCCAGACGAAGACCAAGCTGGGCAACACCGAGGTGCGCGGCGCCGTTGATTCGGCCGTCAGCGAGATGTTGGAGAACTATTTGGAGGAGCACCCCAACGAGGCTCACACGATTGTCGACAAGGTGATTCTAGCCGCACGCGCCCGCCAGGCGGCCCGCAAAGCCCGCGAGATGGTGCAGCGCAGCAACGTGTTCAGCAGCGCCGGAATGCCGGGCAAGCTGGCCGACTGCCAGAGCAACGATCCCGCCGAATGCGAGATATTCTTCGTCGAGGGCGACTCGGCAGGCGGCAGCGCCAAGCAGGGCCGCGACCGCAAGTATCAGGCCATCCTCCCCTTGAGGGGCAAGATCCTGAATGTGGAGAAAGTGATGCGTCACCGTGCTTTCGAAAGCGAGACCATCCGCGACATCTACACCGCGCTGGGTGTCACCGTGGGCACACCCGAAGACAGCCAGGCGCTGAACCTCAGCAAGCTGCGCTACCACAAGATCATCATCATGACCGATGCCGATGTCGACGGTGCGCACATCGACACGCTGATGCTGACCTTCTTCTTCCGCTATATGCCGGAGCTGATCGAGAACGGATATGTCTATCTGGCCACTCCGCCGCTGTACATGATCAAGAAGGGCACGCGCCAGGTGTATTGCTGGACGGAGGAAGACCGCGAGCGCACGCTGATGGAATTCGGCGACAAGGGTATCCATGTGCAGCGCTACAAAGGTCTGGGCGAGATGAACAGCGACCAGCTGCGCGACACCACCATGAACCCCGACAACCGCCAGTTGCGTCAGGTGACCATCGAGAATGCCGCCACGGCTGACCGTGTCTTCTCGATGCTCATGGGCGACGACGTGCCGCCACGCCGCGCCTTTATCGAGCAGAACGCCACCTACGCCACTATCGACGCGTAAAACATTACCGGACAAACACCTGGAAAATCCGGAAGGCTCTCTTGTGAGCCTCCGGACTGACCAAAAAACGTATACACTATGGATAAAAGAAATCTTCTGCTTATCAGCAACAGCACCATGCGTGGCGAGGCCTACCTCGGCTGGTGCAAGGATATGATCGCCGACTTCTGCCGTCGGCACAATGTGAAAAAGGTGCTCTTTGTGCCCTATGCCGGCGTGTCGCTGGCCGAAGGGGGCCTGACCAAGAGCTACGACGCCTACGAAAAGAAAGTGGCTGCCGTGTACAAAGAGTTCGGAGTGAAGCTGACCTCGGTGCACCACAAGGCGCTGCCCGTCAACGCCGTCTACGACACCGACTGCGTGGCTGTGGGCGGCGGCAACACGTTCCACCTTGTCCGTGAGCTACAGCGTACCGGACTGATGCAGGCTATCCGCCAGCGTGCTTTCGACGGCATGCCTTACATGGGATGGAGCGCCGGCAGCAATGTGGCCGGTCCGACGCTGTGCACCACTAACGACATGCCCATTGTGATGCCTGCATCGTTTGACTGCATGGGCCTGGTGCCGTTCCAGATCAACCCCCATTACACCGACTTCTTCGACCCGAAGCACGGTGGCGAGACCCGCGACGACCGCTTGAAAGAATACATCATGGTCAACCCCAAAGCCACGGTGGCTGCCATCCGCGAGGCCACGGCACTGCTGCTGGAAGACGGCAAGCTGTCGCTGATCGGCAAGCCCAACAAGATGAAGGTGTTCAAGAAACATATCGACAACACCAGAGAATTGCCTCTGGATGCCGACTTGAATTTCCTGCTCAAGGCATAAGTCCGGCGCACGACGCATTGTTCCGGCACGAGAGGAAGAGATGCTTTTCGTGCCGGACTCCGCATACGGCGGCAATTTTGCCCAGGGCACAATATTTTCCGCCGGGTTGCGTTATCATTGACAAACCATCATAAAAAACAACGCCATGGATTTACAGACCATTACCCGCCTGATGCTTTCACAAGATTACAAAGACCGCATGAAAGCCGAATACTATCACCTTCAGAACCGCAAGGAGAACCTCGAAGCCGTGCTGAAGCTTTGGGACAGCGGCAAACTGACGTTCACGCCTGACTGCCCGCGGAGTATCTACGACCTGCAGATCCGCTCGATGAAGGACTACATGGCCGTGTTGGAGGCTCGTGCCAAAATCGAAGGCATCACGCTGTAGTACGGCTGCATGCATCACAACGCGCGCTCTTGACAATGTCCAGTCTGAAACAATACACAGCGGCTGGCATTGCCAAGGGGGTGTATTATAATGGAAGGCCTCCAGGCTCAAAAAACTTTTCATTAATAAACGTGCACCCAGACCTCTCCTGCCCCACCAGCTGATGCAGGCGATGAGACTGGTGCACAACAGAGAAACAAAACAACAGAAGGCAGTATTCCCCCCCCACCATCGTATTTCATGACTGACAGACTCACTTTCGACCTTGTGGCCACTTGCGGCAATGCCCGCGCCAGCATTATACATACCGACCATGGCGACATCCAGACTCCTATCTTCATGCCAGTGGGCACACAAGGAAGCGTCAAGGCTGTGCATCAGCACGAGTTGCGCGACGACATTGGAGCCCAGATAATCCTTGGCAACACCTACCACCTCTACCTGCGGCCCGGCTGCGACATACTGCGCCAGGCTGGCGGCCTGCACCGCTTCAACGCATGGGACCGCCCTATGCTGACCGACAGCGGGGGCTTCCAGGTCTTCTCGCTGGCCGCCAACCGCAAGCTAAAGGAGGAGGGCGTTACCTTCCGCAGCCACATTGACGGCAGCCGCCACCTCTTCACCCCAGAAGGTGTGATGGACATCGAGCGCGTCATCGGGGCCGACATCATGATGGCGCTGGATGAATGCTGTCCGGGCGATGCCGACTATCGCTATGCCAAGCGCTCGATGGAACTGACACACCGCTGGCTGGACCGCTGCATCACACGCTTCGATGCCACCGAGCCGCTGTATGGCCACCACCAGGCGCTGTTCCCCATTGTGCAGGGATGCCAATACACCGACCTGCGCCAACAGAGTGCGGAATACATTGCGTCAAAGGATCCCGAAGGCTGCGCCATAGGAGGCTTGGCCGTGGGCGAACCCACCGAGGTGATGTACCGGATGATCGAGGTGGTGAACGCCATCCTGCCTGCCGACCGTCCACGATACCTGATGGGTGTGGGCACACCGCAGAACCTGCTGGAAGCCATTGAGCGGGGTGTGGACATGTTCGACTGTGTGATGCCCACACGCAACGGACGCAACGGACTGCTGTTCACTCCGGAGGGCACTATCAACATCAAGAACAAAAAGTGGGAGTCGTGCTTCCGTACCATCCGCGAAGAGCTGGCGCTAGACCACGAAGAACTGCAGATGGCCGATTTTGTGCCCCAGATGCCGTACACGCTGGCCTATATCCACCATCTGATACGGGCCGAGGAGATATTGGGACTGCAGATATGTTCCATCGTGAACCTGAGATTCTATCTGTGGCTTGTGGGCGAGGCCAGAAAGCACATCATAGCCGGCGACTTTGCCATGTGGAAATCCGGCATGACGGCCAAACTCGGCCGCCGGTTGTGATGGACCGGACTTGGAGAGGATACGGTCAGGCGCTCATCCTAATGACGTTTTTTTGTCCTAACCTGCCTGCGAATAGACATCGCGGCGGAGACGTATGGCCTGCAAAATACCACGCAGCAGGAGGTAGACCAAAAATGCTGTCCAGAGGATGTTGTTCCACAGATGCTCATCAAGAAGATTGCGGCTCTGTGCCCAATACTTGAAGCCGAAATAGAGCAGGAAAAATACAGCGGTGGCCACAAACATGGCATTGCGCATAGTGCGGGAAGCGGTGGCCCCGACAAAAATGCCGTCGAAAAGGAAAGCGGCAAAACCACACACAGGTATCACCAGCACCCAAAACAGATAGTCGCCGGTGGCGGCAATCAACTGCGGGTCGGAGCTAAAGAGATGCAGGAACTGTTCGTCGAAGATCGCATACAGGATGGTGAATAGCACCGTCAAAATGCCGCCCCAAACCATAAGCCAACGTACCGACAAGCGCAGATTGTGGGGCTGACGGGCTCCGATATACCGGCCCACCAGCGATTCGCCCGCATAGGCAAAGCCGTCCATGATATAGCTGAAGAGCGTAAAGAACTGGAGCAGCAGCGCGTCGACGGCAAGCACCTGGTCGCTGATGCGGCCGCTGGCGGCAGTGATGAAGGTGAACACAGCCGAGAGACATACCGTGCGGAGGAAGATGTCGCCATTGACCTTAAAGAAGCGCTTCATGTCGTTCCAACGCAGCGCCTCACGGATAAAACCACGATGGTAGCCGGTGCGACCGCCAATTCGATGCAACTCGCGACGAAGGAAGACGATGCCTAGCGCCAAGCCGGAGTATTGCGCGATGACCGTGCCGAAAGCCACTCCGGCAATGTCCCAATGGAGCACCAGCACGAAGAGCAACGAACAAACGATGTTGACGATGTTGAGGGCGATGGCGATCCACATCGGGACTCTGGAATTCTGCATGCCGATGAACCACCCCTTGATCGCATATAGGCTCAACGTGGCGGGTGCAGCCCAGATGCGGATGAAGAAATAGGTCAAGGCCAACGACATAACAGTGGCGCTGCCTTCGAAAATCACCTCAGCAAGGCGGGAGATGGGCCATTGCAACAGCAACAGCAATCCTGCTATGGCGATGCCTATGGCCAGCGCCCTCACAAGGATGCGGAGCGACTCGTCCATGCGGTCGGCACCGTAAGCCTGGGCGGTGAATCCGCTCGTGCCCATCCGGAGAAAACCGAAATTCCAATAGATGAGGTTGAATATCGAGGTGCCGATAGTGATGGCCCCGATGTGGGAACTGGAGAGGTGCCCGACAATGGCCATATCGACCATGCCCAGCAGAGGCACGGTGATATTGGTGATGATGTTGGGTAGAGCCAGTCCAAGAATCCGCTTGTTCATCGGGCCAGAAAGCGGTTATCAGTCGATTTCAGCAGAAGTGCAGTTGATGACGCGACGGGAAGCCTTGTCGCTGACGAAGATCACCACATGGCTGTTGGCCAGGTTCACATCTTCGGGAGCCCCGAAAGAGAAATGTCCCACATGAACACTGCCGGAGGCGGCGGGCGACGGAAGGTCTCGGCCCCAGAAACTGGTGACCACCTTACGCAACATGTGGTTATGGGCATACTGCTCATCAAGCGAGCCGTCGGGCAACAGCTGGCGGTAGACAAGGCTGTCCTCGACCAGAGCGGCGGTGATCGTCATTGGCGAACTGTAGTCGCGCTGGAGCTGAAGACTGACGCTGACATGCACCTCATTGCCGGAAGCGCTGGCATCGGCTTGGAGCGCCAAGGCTGGCGTGGCTTGCAGTGCGGTGCCGATGTCGCCAATGATATTGTTCATCGGGCCGGAGTACATGGTCGCGGTGTTGCGGTTGAGCAAGGCCGCAGGAATGGTGTTGATTTCATAATAGGAAGCCCATGCGTTGCCGCCATCGGTGCGCATGTCGGGATCGCCGGGAAACGGGACCCCCTGGCCGGTAGGATAGTTGACGGAAACCACCACAAGACGGTCGCCATATTGTTGGTGAGCCTGTTCAAGGGTGACGTCGGCTGAAGGACAGTTGGTGCAACGGGGGCCGGTGTACTTCTCCACATAGGCACACTGGACGGGTTCAAGAGAGCCCGAAGTTTCGGACCAGGTGATGACGGCGCCGTCGTATTGCACATACTCGTCGGAAGCTATCTTGTCGCAGCCTGCAAGAAGCATAGCTGCAGTCGTTAATACGATAAAAATTCTATTGATTTTCATACCTTTAGAAGCTTGTTGTTAAACTGAAAGTCAAACCGTTGCTGGCAGGCACCTGACGGCAGACACCGCCAATGCACAAAAGACCTTCGCGCTGCTTGCCATAGCCGAGCTGGAAGCGAGATGCACCCAAGGTGTAGCCGACGCTGAGGTTGTAGTAGTTGCCGATGCCGTCGTTGTAAGCATACTGGTCGCTGGCCGAGACAAACCAATGCGTGCCGATGTTCCATTCCACAAGACCCATAATCCAGTCGCCGGCACGACGGTCGGTGTGGCCATGGGCAGGATCGTAGCGTGAGTCGCTGCCCATCCATTCTCCTTCGAAGCGGAGCGAATGCTTCTTGTTGATTTTCCACGACACATCGGCCACCACCACATGGTTGTGATAAAGGTCAGAGGCATGGCCCTCGACGACAGGATTGAACAGCTGGTAGGCGTAGGTGGCGGTGAGCTTCACGCTCTTGCTGAGCTTGCGAGCCACCTCGAGCGAAATGTCAGCATAGTAGAGTTCGCCGAACGAGGTCCACGAAGCGGTATAGCCGTCAGTGCCGGCACCGCCAATATAGGATGTGTCGAGGCCGGTGATGACAGAGCCGTTGAGGTGAATGTCGGTGCCATACTTGCCGCCAAGCCATGTGTCTTTCTTGATGCGATACATCAGGTCGGCCTGGACGCCGTTCTCGCCAGCCACCTGCGTGGCATAGGGATACATAGAAAGGAAAGCATAAGTGTGCTGCTTGTTGATGGCAGGTATATAGTTGATATACAGCATTTCGCCCGTCTGGCTACGGACCGTTTTGAAGCTCATGTTGTCGACATGTTTGGCCTGCACATTGGCGCTGAAGCCCCGCTGCGAATAGGTCAGGTTGAGCATCAGGGCCTCTCCGGGGCGATAGATATAGTTGTTCATGATTGAAGGATCCTGACCTTTGCGGGCATATTCGGCCTGAAGGTTCCAGCGGCCATAGCCAAGATCCATGCGCACCGCACCGGCCCCCACATTGAGCGGCAGATTGAGCCGATACTCAGGATTGTCGGGGAAGACTATGTTCTCGTCGGCCTCGTACTTGCTGACAAAACCGGCACCCAGCGTCATGCGAAACTTACTGTCGTTGAGGGCTTTGATCACGCTGTTGAGGGAAACCTCGCCATCGATGCCGCGCACCAGGCCGTCGCCATAGCCCCAATAGATACGCTGTTTTCCGGCCAAAGCCTTCAGCACCACGCCGTTGACCGGGCGATACTGGATGTTGAAACCAAGAAGCGCATTGTCGAGGCCGAGATAGCGGTCCTCGTAGGCGCGCAGGATCATGCCCGACCCAAACTGGTCGTAGAAATTGCCTGCCGTCACGCTGAGGCGCTCGCCGTTGTAGGCCACAAAATAGTTGGCCAACCCTTGACCCTTGTACTGCGGATCGAAGCCCAGCAAAGGATTCTGATACATCTCGAAACGCAGACCTGCACTAAATGCGCCGTTGGTATAGAGAATGTCGGCACGGGCATTCATCAACAACTTCTCCGGCACATCGTCGGCTCCGATCACCGTGTCCTCGCGGCTCATCTGGCCGTCGAGCTGGATGTTTCCAGTCACATGACCACCCATGATGCCCTGGGCACGTGCCGCGCCAAAACAGCCCATCAGCATGGCCGCCAGCAAAATAACCTTGGTTTTCATCGTCGTATTTAATGATTGATTCGAACTGCAAAAATACATAAAAATATATAATGTGGACCCTAAAAAAGATATTTTTCATTTTCGGCCACACCGGAAATCCTACGATGTCCGCTTCATTTTTATTGATTTGTCGCTGCCCCGGCAAGTTCGGCAACCAATGGCGCCACATCGCATTCCGCCTGATATCGACATAAATATCATTGAAACTGAACATGCAAGTTTTGCCAGATAGAAAAAATGTTGTACTTTTGCATAATGCTTTTCATGGTAGGGCCACCTTCATTTCATGCTATAATGCACTACACGACAACCATTTAGCCTACATAACCATCAAACGGAAATAATACAAAATCAACCAATATGAAAAAAACCTTATTAACAATTGCAACCATGGCACTTATCGCTACTGGATGTCAGCACAAGAAAGAGCTCACTTCGGGTATCGATCTGAACAACCTTGACACCACCGTCCGTGCACAGGACGACTTCTACCGCTACGCCTGCGGCGGATGGATGGACAGCCATCCCCTCGACGCCGAGCACTCGCGCTACGGTTCGTTCGACTTCCTCGCTGAGGAAAACCAGAAACAGCTCAAGGGCATCATCGACTCGGTTTCGGGCATGAAGAACACCAAAGGTTCGGTAGCCGACAAGATCGCCACCCTCTACAACATCGGTATGGACAGCGCACGCCTGCAGGAGCAGGGTGCCGCCCCGCTGCAGCCCTTCCTCGAAGAAATCAACGGTTTGAAGACCCGCGCCGACATCAAAGCCCAGATCCTGCGCATGCACAAGCGCGGCAACTATGTGCTGTTCGGCGTCTTTGGTGAAGCCGACAAAGACGATGCCACCAAGTGCATCGCTTGGGCCTACCAGAGCGGTCTCGGCCTTGGCGACCGCGACTACTACCTCACCAACGAGGGCAACAACGTGGCCATCCGCGAAGGCTACATCAAACTGATGACCACCGAGTTTGAACTTGCCGGCTACGACAAGCTCAGCGGCATGCCCGCCGACCAGCTGGCCCGCACCGTCATGCAGGTGGAAACCCGCTTGGCCAAAGCCCAGAACACCCGTCTGGAGAACCGCGACCCCTTCTCGACCTTCAACCGCAAAACCCTTGAAGAGGCCTTCGCCGTGGCTCCCAACATCGACTGGAAGAACTACTTCGAGACCATGGGCATCCTGAACGGCCTCGAGACCTTCAACATCGCCCAGCCCAAATACTTCTACGAGGTCAGCGAGGTGCTCGCCACCGAGAGTGTCGACAACCTGAAGGCCTACTTCGCATGGCACCAGATCAACGACGCCGCCAGCTACCTCAGCGACGACTTCGTCAACGCCAGCTTCGAATTCTACGGCAAGCTGCTCAGCGGCCGTGAGGTGAACCGTCCGCGCTGGAAACGCGTCACCTCGACCGTCGACGGCGCTATGGGCGAAGCCCTCGGCCAGCTCTATGTGGAGCGCTACTTCCCCGCCGAAGCCAAAGCCCGCATGGAGACCCTCGTCAACAACCTGATGACCGCCCTTGGCCAGCGCATCGACATGGCCACCTGGATGAGCGACACCACCAAGACCCGTGCCCACGAGAAGCTCAGCACCATCCTGGTGAAAATCGGCTATCCCAACAAATGGCGCGACTACAGCGGCCTCGAAATCAAGGACGACAGCTACTACGCCAACGTGGTCCGCAGCAACGAGTTCGACGTGGCCTATATGCTCAGCAAGATCAACAAACCCGTCGACCGCGACGAGTGGCAGATGACCCCGCAGACCGTGAACGCCTACTACAACCCCACCACCAACGAGATCTGCTTCCCCGCTGCCATCCTCCAGCCCCCCTTCTTTAACATGAATGCCGACGAGGCCGCCAACTACGGTGCCATCGGTGTGGTGATCGGCCACGAGCTGACCCACGGCTTCGACGACCAGGGCCGCAACTATGACAAGAACGGCAACCTGAGCGACTGGTGGACAGCCTCTGATGCAGAGAACTTCAAGAACAACGCCCAGGTGATTGTCGACGCCTTCAGCGCCGTGAAGGTTCTCGACGACCCCGAGACCTATGCCAACGGCCAGCTCACCCTCGGCGAGAACATCGCCGACAACGGCGGCCTCCATATCAGCTATCTGGCCATGCAGAACGCCAAGAGCCAGGGCCAGCTGAACGCCGGCGACATGGACGGTTTCACTCCCGAGCAGCGCTTCTTCCTGGCCTACGCCGCCGTGTGGGCATCCAACATCCGTCCGGAAGCCATCCTGCAGCTCACCCAGATGGACGTCCACGCCCTGGCCAAGAACCGCGTGAACGTCACCCTGCCCCACATCACCGAATTCATTGACGCTTTCGGAGTGAAGGAAGGCGACGCCATGTATCTGGCTCCCGAAAAACGCGCCCTGCTCTGGTAACAGAGTCCTAGGCGACATATACCATGGTGCGGCGGGGTTGCGCTTTGTGGCGCGACCCCGCCGCCTTTTTTCTTTCATGCAGCTATCCCCTCTCCTGCTCGACGGCAGGAGCCTGCCAATGCCCCCCCTGAAGCCCCAACGCATCTTCGCCGCATGATGGACATCTGTTGTACATCGGAAGGAGGGGCCTTGGAGCGGCGGGGCGGCATGCATGACCAAAAAAAACAAAAAAATTGACACGCGTGTAGTTATTCGCGCATTTTTTCCGTTATTACAAGTGATGAAGGTCGAAACACCATTCGAGTCCATGCTCCGCCGCTACCGAGGCATGCTGTTTCATCTGTGCAGACGATACAGCAGGCGTGGGTTGGATGTGGACGACCTGATGCAGGAGATGGCGCTGGCGCTGTTCCAGCAGTTCGACAGGATGCCCGAAGGGCCGGCACAGGCGGCATGGATATGGAGGGTGGCCAACAACAAGGCCATCGACCTGGTGCGGGCCACCAAGCAGACCGATACACTCAGCAGCGAGACCGAAATGGCCAGCGACGACCGCACCGCGATACACGAGCTGCGTGAAAGGATAGAGCTGCTCGACGAACCTGACCGCAGCATCGTGAAGATGCAGCTGGAGGGCTACAGCTACGAGGAGATTGCCGCGAAGCTGGAGATGAGCGAAAAGAATGTGAGCGTGAGGCTGGTGCGGGTGAAAGAGAAACTGAGAAAAGAATTCAACAGATAAGATACGACGATAGTTATGGACAACCAAGAATTTGACAGACTATGGCAGATGGCGGGTGCGAAGCAGACGGCAAGCCGGATGGCTGCCGAGTATCCGGCCTGGCTGGCGAAGCGCCGCAGGGCCATGGGCATGGTGGCGGCCGCGCTGGTGGTGGCCATGGTGTCGGTGCCGCTGTTAGTGCCGAGCACGACGAAGGACTACGACCACGTGTACTGCAACCGGAGCGGTGGCACCGACGCCCAATGGGCGGCGCTGGCTGCCGACCTGCTGATGGAAAACGCATAAAAAACATGTGCATGCGTTAAACCGTAAACAGAAAGACAGATGAAAACATCAAGAATAATAGCCATACTCCTGCTGGTGATGCTGCCGCTGACGGCAATGTCGCAAAGCGGGCTGTACAAGAAACTGGCACAGCGCAAAGGCGTGAGTGTGGCCGAAGTCACGGGGTTCCGCATCAACGACAGCGTGAAGATCGACGTGGTGCTGATGACGGCCGACGACGAGGCCACGTGGCAGCGGCTGAAGAAGGAGTACGGCATCACTGGAACGGCTGGCACCACCTCGTGGCTGGGCGAGCTGGAGCATCCCGAACAACGCGCGCGTTGGGAGCAGAAACCAGTGCTGCGCATCATAGCGTCGCACTCGCGTAAGGCCATCGGCTTCTACAGGATAGAGACCGACGAACAGTTCGACGCGCTGATCGACTACCAGATGAACGCAATAAAGAAAAAATGAGGCGTGAATCTGACAACCGGTGAACGCGTGGATTCAAAAATCATTTATATATATCAGATAAAGAATCATCAAGACATGAAAACAAGACATATCATCACCATATTGGGTATCGTGCTGCTGGCCATCGGATGCGAGACTCCGAACAATGATCCAATCGCCAACGAGCGTACCATACTGTACGCCATCGACCGCGACGAGGGCCGCGAGATGCTGAAAACCGATGCCGAATGGGACCAGATGCTGGACCGCTTCTGCGACTTGGCCCAGGAGGGTCACTCGGTGACCTTCTACAATATGGGCCACATGGTCGGCGAGAGCAAGCTCGGCGCAAAAGGCACCGTGAAGGAGGCGACCAGTTTCACCACCGCCAGCCGCTCGGAGATGAAGGCCTGGATGAAAGAGATGGAGGCCAAAGGCAAGACGGTGAACGTGACCTACAACAACGAAACCGGCATGTGGAACGGCACGGCGTATGCCAACGCGCCGGTACAGCCAGTGCAGGACAACTGCTTCACGGGGGTGATTGTGCGCGTGCCCATACCTCCCATATCAGGCCTCGTGTTTGAGGGCACAACGCTGGCGCTGCAGATCAACGACGACACCACGTTGATCCTTCTCCAGGACAACCATCTGCTGACCAATGGCTATGGCGACGACATGTTCCCCGTCGGCGACACGATGACACTGTGCGGCATGCTGATGACGATGACCGACTCGGATGACAACGACTTCCTGATACTGAACCTCGATGCCTCGATGGAAAGCCTTGCCGGACAGTGGCTGCTGGACTGGGTTGCCACCACCACTATGGGCGACGGCGACGAGCTGCTCAGCACTATGATAGTCTTCCCTCCCATTGATGAGCTCTACACCTTCACCGCCGACGGCACGGCCTCATGCACCATCGGAGGCACCACGACAAGCGGCACATGGAATCTGCAGGAAGATGGCGAGCTGTGCTGCGACGTACTTCACGGCGGCAATGCCTGCTGGAGCATCAACTGGCTCACCGGCAGCACGATGGTGCTGTCGCGGATAGACTACGACTCGAACGGCGAAATGATGGTCTACCAGATGCAGCTGAGCAATGTTTCGGCGCAATAAAAACGCGAAAAAAAGTTTTAGTTGCTTAATTGCATAAGCACATTCGCAGGCCATCATGGCCTGCGAATTGTCGTTTTTATGGCACCCGCCATCGGCGCACTGAAGAAAAGGTCGCTGCCGGAGAATCAGGCAGGCTCTGGGTGATATAAGAAATAAACAAGATCTGTTGAAAAGAAATCGCAAAGAGGGTGCCGCCATCCCCAGAAAAGGGTGTATCTTTGCATCGTCGAAAAAGGTTGCGGTCCGACGTATGGAGGGCAATAGGGAACCACGTGGAAATCGTGGGCTGTCGCGCAACTGTGAAGCCTCGCCACAAGGCGGTGCGGGATGCCATTGGGGACGTGATGACGCATGAATGTGACTGTCATTCAAACAACACCTGAGAAGGCGCACCGCTGCCAGAGGCCAGCCAGGAGACCTGCCGCAAACCTGTTGGACAATGCTTTCGCGATAAAAAGCCAATTGTCAAAACAATATGCATGGGTGCCACCACTCGTCATATATGGCATTTGTCGCTGCCGCATCGTCCGCCATCGGCGTAAAGAACAAAAACGGAGACAAACATATATGGAGACAAACACATTCACCATCACCAAACGCGACGGACAGGCCGAACGCTTCTCGCTCGACAAAATCATGGATGCCATCAGGAAGGCCTTCGACTCGGTGGACCAGCCCATCGACCTGGGTTGCCTGTCGAAGATTCTGACCCACCTCGACATCCACAACGGCATCACGGTGGAAGAGATCCAGAACCAGGTGGAGGTGGCCCTGATGAAGGAAGGCTACTACCTTGTGGCCAAAAGCTTCATGCTCTATCGCCAGCGCCATACCGAGGACCGCGAAACCATGGAGAAGCTGCGCTTTCTGGCCGACTATTGCGACGCCGCCAATGCCGCCACAGGCAGCAAATACGATGCCAATGCCAATGTGGAGAACAAGAACATCGCCACCCTTATCGGCGAACTGCCCAAGTCGAACTTCATCCGCTTGAACCGCCGCCTGCTGACCGACCGTATCAAACAGATGTATGGCAAGGAGCTGGCCGACAAATACATCGACCTCCTCACCCACCATTTCATCTACAAAAACGACGAGACCAGCCTGGCCAACTATTGCGCCTCCATCACGATGTATCCCTGGCTGCTCGGCGGCACCAGCAGCATCGGTGGCAACTCGACAGCCCCCACCAACCTGAAGAGTTTCTGCGGCGGCTTCATCAACATGGTGTTCATGGTTTCGTCCATGCTCAGCGGAGCCTGCGCCACTCCGGAATTCCTGATGTACCTCAACTATTTCATCGCCCTCGACTACGGCAAAGACTACTACCTACGCGCCGACGAGGTGGTGGACCTCAGCCTGAAAAAGCGCTCGATCGACAAGGTGATCACCGACTGCTTCGAGCAGATCGTCTATTCGCTCAACCAGCCCACCGGCGCCCGCAACTACCAGTCGGTGTTCTGGAACATCGCCTACTACGACGAGCCTTACTTCCGTTCGCTCTTCGGCGAATTCCGCTTCCCCGACGGCAGCGAGCCTGACTGGGATGGCCTCAAGTGGCTGCAAAAACGCTTCATGCGCTGGTTCAACGCCGAACGTACCAAGACGGTGCTCACCTTCCCCGTCGAAACCATGGCGTTGCTCTACGACAAGGATGGCCGCTTCGTTGACCAGGAGATGGCCCAGTTCACTGCCGAGATGTATGCCGAAGGCCACTCGTTCTTCACCTACATCAGCGACAATGCCGACTCGCTTTCCTCCTGCTGCCGTCTGCGCAACGAAATCACCGACAACGGCTTCAGCTACACCCTCGGCGCCGGCGGCGTCAGCACCGGATCAAAGAGCGTGCTCACCATCAACCTCAACCGGTGCATCCAGTATGCCGTCAACCACGGGCTCGACTATCGCGAGTTCCTCACCGACATCATCGACCTCTGCCACAAGGTGCAGCTGGCCTACAACGAAAACCTCAAGGACCTCCAGTCCCACGGCATGCTGCCGCTGTTCGACGCAGGCTACATCAACATCGCCCGCCAGTACCTCACCATCGGTGTCAACGGTCTGGTGGAAGCCGCCGAATTTATGGGCATACCCATCAAAGACTGCCCCGAATACCGCGACTTTGTGCAGACGGTTCTCGGTCTCGTCGAGAAGAAAAACAAGGAATACCGCACCAAGGACATCATGTTCAACTGCGAGATGATCCCCGCCGAGAACGTCGGCGTCAAGCATGCCAAATGGGACCGCGAAGACGGCTATTTCGTCCCGCGCGACTGCTACAATTCCTACTTCTACATCGTCGAGGACCCCTCGCTCACCGTCCTCGACAAGTTCCGCCTGCACGGCGCCCCCTACATCGAGCACCTCACCGGCGGTTCCGCCCTCCATTGCAACCTTGAAGAGCACCTCACGCAGCAGCAGTACATGCACCTGCTCGAAGTGGCCGCCAAAGAGGGATGCAACTACTTCACCTTCAACATTCCCAACACCATCTGCAACGACTGCGGCCACATCGACAAGCGCTACCTCAAGGAGTGCCCCCACTGCCACTCGCAGAATATCGACTACCTGACCCGCGTCATCGGCTACCTGCGCCGCGTGTCCAACTTCAGCAAGCCTCGCCAGCAGGAAGCCTCCCGCCGCTACTACGCCTCGTTGTGAACACGCCAGTGTAAATACATGAAGCCATGCTGAAATACGTCGACACCGATATCGTCTTTCAGGAGATACCCGACGAGGTGACCCTGGCCGTCAACCTCTCGGGGTGTCCATGCCGCTGCCCGGGTTGCCACTCCAAGCACCTCTGGAGCGACATCGGTAAGCCTATTGACGCCGAATGCATCGACCGTCTGCTCCGGCCCTGTCTCTCCTCCATCACGTGCCTCGCCCTGATGGGCGGCGATGCACATCCCGACGAGGTCGACTCGCTGCTGCTCCACATCCGCCGGCAGTACCCCAAACTGCACACCGCCTGGTACAGCGGCCGATCGCTCCTGTCGCCTGCCGTCGACATCGCCCATCTCGACTATCTCAAGCTCGGCCCCTACCTCGCCCATCTGGGTCCACTCAACAACGCGCGCACCAACCAGCGATTCTACAAAATCGACAACCGACAGATGCTCGATATCACCCACCGCTTCCGCCGAACCCCCGCCACCACCAACAAATAGCCCCGCCACACCTCCGCCGCCCCATGCCGGCCCATGCCGGCCCATATCATGTGCATCTGATGAACAGCTGTTGTACGACTGTTGTACGAAAAATGTTCGTACAACAGTCGAACAACAATCATACAACAATCGGCCAAGAAACGTCGCCGGCCGGGCGGCGGAACGGAAAGATTGTCAGTAAAAGAAAATCTTTTTTATTGCAATATCAGAATAAATTGCTATTTTTGCACATTGCCTCAAAAAAGGAGGCGTATGATTAATTAACCTGTAATTCGCTGTTACAGAAGTAGTTCTAACCAAACAAAAACCATTTATCATGGAAGAGACCGGAGAAAAATTCGAAGTCCGCAACGAGGATTTTGAAAACGCTAACCCTCAGACCCCAGTCGAAGAGACTGCATCAACCCCCGAAGAGCCCAAAAGTGAGCCAGAGACGGTGACCGAAACCCCAGCCGTGGAGACACCGGAGGCCGAGCCCCAAGCCGCTGCCGCAGAAGAGAAAGAGAGCCAGAACGCCGCCAAGCCGGAGAAAGAGCCGGAGGTGGACTACAGCACTCTCAGCCGCGAGGAGCTGGTCAACGCTCTGAATGCCCTGCTCGCCGAAGAAGTGCAGACAATCAAGAACCGCGTTGCCGGCATCCGCAACCAGTTCAACACGCTGAACCGCGAGGTGCAGAAGGCCTCCTACGAGGCATTCCTGGCCAACGGCGGCAACAAAGACGACTATCAAGAGAAAGACGACAGCGTGGCGGAGACCTTCCATCACCTTTACGACCAATACCGCACTCGCCGTCAACAATATATGGAGGAACAGGAGGAACAGAAGAAGGCCAACCTGGCCGCAAAGCAGAGCCTGATCGAGGAATTGCGCACGCTTGTCGATTCGGAAGAAGAGTCGGTGAAAGCCGCCCTCGACAAATTCAACGCCATTCAGGACAAGTGGAAAGCCATCGGCGAGGTGCCGCGCGAGCAGATGAACGACCTGTGGCAGAACTACCACTTCCAGATCGAACAATTCTTCAATAAGCTGAAGATCAACCGCGAGCTGCGCGCCCTTGACCAGAAGCGCAACCTGGAACAGAAAATACAGCTGTGCGAGCAGGCCGAAGAGCTGATCATGGAGAACTCGGTGACTAAGGCCTTCAAAGGTCTGCAGGATCTGCGTGCCCGCTGGAAAGAAATCGGACCAGTGCCTGCCGAACAGAACGAGGAGATCTGGCAACGTTTCTGCAATGCCGCCAACCAGATTGACGAGCGCAGAAAAGAATACTACGACCAGCGCAAAGAAGAACTCGACAGCAACCTGCTGGCCAAACAGGCCCTGATCGACAAGGCCACCGACCTGACGGAGAAGACCCCCGGCAGCACCAAGGAATGGAACGACACCACGGCCGCCCTCGACGAGCTGTTGAAGGTGTGGAAAACCATCGGACCGGTGCCGCGCGAGGTGAACGAGGAAGTGTGGAAGAAATTCAAAGGCATGATCGACAAGCACTATGCCGAGAAGAAGGAATACTTCGGCTCGCTGCGCGATGAGCAGAACGCCAACTACCAGAAAAAAGTGGACCTCTGCCTCAAGGCCGAAGCCATCGCCAAACGTGAAGACTGGAAGAAGGCCACCGACGAGCTGTTGCAGCTGCAGCAGGAATGGAAAAGCATCGGTGCCACCAGCCGCAAAGTGAGCGACAAGATTTGGCAGCGCTTCCGGGGTGCCTGCGACGAGTTCTTCGCCAAGAAGGGCGAATTCTTCGCCGACCGCCGCAGCTCGGAGCACGAGAACCTGGCCCAGAAAGAAGCCATCCTGAAAGAGCTGAAAGAACACGTCTTCGGCGACAACCGCGAGGAGAATCTCGAAGCCATCAAGGATTTCCAGCGCCGCTGGGCGGAAGTGGGCTTTGTGCCCATCGCCGACAAGGAGCGCCTGCACAAGGAATTCCGCGGCGAAATCGACCGCATATTTGAGCAGCTGAAGATCAGTGCCCGCGAAGCCGAAGCCACCGCCTACCGCGAGCGCATCCGCAATGCGGCCTCCGGTGCCAAAAACTTCGTCAACAACGAACGCACCAAACTCGAAGGTGAAATCGAAAAGCTGAGAAGCGACCTCAGCCTGTGGGAAAACAACCTTGGTTTCCTTGCCTCGAGCAAGCAGGCCGACCTGCTGAAGCAGGAATTCGAAAAGAAGATGCAGGGCGCCCGCCAGCAGATTGCGCTGATGCAGGCCAAACTGCGCATGCTTCGCGAAGCGGAGAAGGCCGAAAAAGAAGACGCCAATGAACAGGACAAACCTGCCGAGAATGCTGAATAAGCCATTCCCATACCAACCGACAATACAGAGATGCAGCCTACTGTGTCTCTGTATTGTTGCTGTATGCATGCTGTTCGCCGGATGCCACACAGGCAACCGTGGCGACAACACGATGCATTTTTCACGTTTCGAAAAACTGCTTTTCACCACTCCGGTGGCCGACCTGCAGCGCCAACTGGTAGAGCACTCGCAGGAATTCGACAGCGAGCTGTTCAACATCAACCCCTACGACCAGGGATACATGGAGCAGTTGGGCGGCTTCGTGACCGACACGGTGATGCGCAGCATCTATGCCATCACCGACAGTCTCTACGGCGATCTGGGGTGGCTGGAGAAACAGATGGACGGTGCGCTGGGTAGTATGGCCAAAGTGTGTCCGGAAATCCGGTACGACAAATTCTTCACCCTCGTCACAGGCGACTATCAGGGCTACGAATACCGCGTGTTCTGCACCGACAATGCACTTGCCGTGTCAATCGACCACTATGCGCTTGGGGCGATGGAACGCTACCAGTATTTCGGTGTACCGGCATACATCGTCGGCTTGTGCACCCGCGACCATATTGCCAGCGACTGCATGGCCGCCATCGCCCGACAGCACATTGTGCTGCCCGAGGGCGACCTGACCCTGCTCGACTATGCCATTGCTGAAGGCAAGACACTTTATTTTCTTGAACAAGTGCTGCCGCAGACCCCCGACACCATCCGGCTGCGATACACAAAGGCACAGTTGGACTGGATGGAAAGCAATGTCGGAAACGTATGGGCATGGCTGATACAGAACAAGATGCTCTACAGCACCGACCTCGTCTCGTTTCACAACCTGATTGACGACGCCCCCAAGACCAACGCCTTCGGCGACGGGTCGGCACCGCGGACCACCTCCTATATCGGATGGCAGATTGTGCGCCGCTATATGAAAAAGAGCGGCACATCGATGAGCAGCCTGCTGGAGGAAACCGACAGCCGCAAGATATTGACCGAGTCGGGCTGGCGTCCGTAACCAAGAATACAATCGCATGAAAAAAGGACATAACATCTATTGGTATCTGATACTGAAACTGCTGCTGGCCTTCGTCACCCTGATGCTGGCCCAGGTGGCATTCTACGCTTTCAACACGCGCATCTTCCATGGGGACGGCAGCGGCGAATGGACCGGCATCCTGATGGGGAACCTCCGGTTCGGCATGGCCACCATCGGCACCTTCTTCGCCGTCTACCTTTTCCTGATGCTTCTGCCGTTCAACGTCAGGACAAAAAAGGCCTACCGCTGCGTGGCCGAAGCGTTCTACATCATACCGATGATGCTCATCCTGATACCGAGGGGCGCCAACACCGCCTACTACCAGTACACCTACCGGCTGTTGAGCGACGAGATCTTTTCCTATCTCGGCATCAGCGGACAAATGGGGTCGCTGGCCCCCCATTTCGCCACCGACTATTGGTATGCCTGGGTGGTGCCGCTGGCCATTTTCATCATTTTCCTGGTGCTCAACAGCAAGATCCGTCTGCGCCCGATAGCCGCCGTCAAATCGCCCAACCTGAGCAACACACTTGGATGGGTCGTCGGTATGGGTCTGACCGTCGTCATGATCCGTGGCGGATTCGGCAAAATGATCGGACCCGACACCGCGGCACGCTATTGTCAGCCCAAGAACACAGCCCTCGTCAACAACGACGCCTACAACATCTTTTCCACCCTACTGACACCCGACCTCGACACCGTCAGCTACATGAGCGACAGCGACGCCCTGGCGCTCTTCAACCCCGAACGTCACAGCGGCCTCACACAAGGCGAGGCAGGCCGCAACATCGTGCTCATCGTGGTCGAAAGTCTCGGTCAGGAGTTTATGGGCTGCTATAATCAGGGTGGCATTGTCACCCGGACACCGTTCCTCGATTCACTCGCCCGCCACAGCGCCCTGTACGATGGCCGCTCCAACGGCAAAAAGAGCATCGAAGGCATCACGGCGATCAACACCGGCATTCCCAACCTGATGAATGCCCCGCTTACCAATTCAGCTTACGCTGGCAACAGCCTCACCGGCCTTCCCGCCAGCCTGAAACGCCACGGATACTACAGCGGATTCTTCCATGGCACCTACAATGGTGTCATGAACTTCGACCGCACATGTGCCCAGATCGGCTTCGACGAATATCTTGGCAAAAACGAATATGAGGCCGAAGGCATCGGCACTGCCGACGACTACGACGGCGTGTGGGGCATCTTCGACGAGCCCTTCCTGCAATACACCGTCCGACGCATCAACACCTACGCCGAGCCCTTCTTCGCCGAGGTGTTCACCGTCACGTCGCACCACCCCTACCCCATTCCTTCGGGACAGGAAGACCTCTATGAAGAGGGCGAGCACCCCATCCTGAAATGTGTGGAATACACCGACAATGCCATCCGCCGATTCTTCGACGAGGCCCGCAAGCAGCCCTGGTACAACAACACCATATTCATCATCACAGGCGACCACAGCGGGCACGGCATTCGCAGAGAATTCAACGACTATGACGGCTGGTACCGAATCCCCGTCATGGTGTTCGACCCTCGCAGCCCCAAGGGCAGCCGCAGTCCCCTCATCGTACAACAGACCGACCTCTACCCCACCATTCTTGACTATCTGGGCTATGGAGACGAACACATCCTCTGTTTCGGCAAAAGCGCCCTCACGCAGCCCGACAATGGTTGGCAGATATACTTCGGCAACGGCTACCATTGCATGGTCAGCAACAACGCCGATGACCCCACCCGGCACGATATCACCATCATCCAAGGCCAGCGCGAAATAGGTTCGCCCGAAAACATCGCCTTCCTGAAAGCCGTGATCCAGCAATACAACAATCGCGTCATCCACAACAAACTCCTGCCCCAATGAGAAAAAAGACCCTTGTGATCGTCAATCCCGTCTCCGGCATTGGTCGTCAGAAACGCATCGAGACCATCTTGAAAGACAACCTCAACCATGACCTGTTCGACTATAGTGTCTGCTATACCGAACATATCCATCATGGCACCGATCTGGCTCGCAACGCTGCCGAGAAGGGCTTCGACTGTGTCATTGCTGTCGGCGGCGACGGCTCGGTCAACGATGTGGTACAGGGACTGAAAGACACCGACACCCGTATGGGCATCATCCCCTGCGGCAGCGGCAACGGCTTGGCACGCACGCTCAAAATACCCTTGCAGCCCTCGCTGGCCGTGCGGGTGCTCAACCAGCAGCACGAGCAGTCGATCGACTCGATCGTGGTCAACGACTCCCACATCGTGGTCAACGTGGCCGGTGTGGGTTTCGACGCCTATATCGCACGACTGATGAAAGCGGCAAAAACCCGAGGACTGGCAGCCTACACCAACCTGATTGTCCGCGAATACACCCGCTACAAAAACTCCGACTACACCCTCACCATCGACGGCAAGACTTATCTCCGCAACGCTTGGTTCATCGCCGTGGCTAACAGCCGCCAGTTCGGCTTCAACCTAGCCGTTGCTCCCAAAGCCAAACTCGACGACGGTCTGATCGACATCAGCATCATCGACAAGGTGCCGCTCGACCATGTGGCCATCACTGCCCCCCTCGCATTCATGAACCATCTCGACCTCTCGCAGCATGTGGAAATGTTCAAGGCCAAGGAGTTGCTCATCGAAGGCAACCTCGACAAATGGGTGAACATCGACGGCGAAGGCGAGAACATCGGAAAGTCTATCCACTTCGTCAACCACCCCAATTCGGTCAAGATCTACTCGCGCGACATGAAACAGATTCTTGTCGCCCGCCCTAAAAACAACTAACCGGAAAACCATGCGCACGAAAACCCTTTTCATTGTCAACCCCATTTCGGGCATAGGCAAACAGAAGCGCATCGAGACGCTCATCAAAAAGAATCTCGACCACGACCTGTTCACCTATGACATCTGCTATACGGAGCGCATACACCACGGCACCGAACTGGCCCGCAATGCGGCCGATAAGGGCTACGAGTGCGTCGTGGCCGTGGGCGGCGACGGGTCGGTCAACGACATCGTGCAAGGGCTCCGCGGCACCTCCATTCCCATGGGCATCATTCCCTGCGGCAGCGGCAACGGCTTGGCGCACACTCTCAAAATACCCATGCTGCCATGGCTCGCCATCCGTGCGCTCAACCAGCGCCACGAAATATGCATCGACGCCATCATCATCAACGACAAACATGTCAGCGTCAACGCCTCGGGAGTGGGTTTCGACGCCTACGTCTCGCGTCTGATGCAGGGCGTCAAGACACGTGGCCTCAGCGGCTATTCCAACAGCATCATCAGGGCCTACAACAGCTATGAGAGCGCCACCTACACCCTCACCGTCAACGGTCAGTCGTTCCAGCGCACCGCCTGGATCATAGGCATCATGAACAGCAACCGCATTGGCTACAATTTCCCCGCCGCTCCCAAGGCCAAACTCGACGACGGCCTGATGGACATCGATATCATCGACAAGGTGCCCCTCGACCACCTGCCCCTCTCCGTGCCTCTGGCGCTGAGCAACCACATCGAACTCTCCCAGCATGTCGAGATGTTCCGCGCCTCGGAGCTCACCATTGAGGGCAACCGCGACCGCTGGGTCGATGTCGACGGCGAATACATGAATATCGGCACCACCCTCCATTTTGTCAACGACACCAAATCGGTGCATATCTTCAGCCGCAACCCGAAACAACTGTTATTACCCCCACAGCTATGAGCAAGAAAAACCGCGTCGGCGTGGTCTATTCCACCAACCCCGATTTCCAGTACCAGTACGACGACGAGCCCGAAGCCGCCACCCTGCCGCCCCAGCAGCAGAAACTGCGCATCAGCATCGAACGGCACCACCGTGGCGGCAAGACCGTCACCCTCGTCACTGGCTTCGTGGGCACCGACGACGACCTGCAGGCCCTCGGCCGTCGACTGAAAAACAAATGCGGCGTGGGCGGCTCGGCCAAGGATGGCGAAATCATCATCCAGGGCGAGCATGCCGACCGTGTGAAACAGCTGCTTGCCGAAGAAGGCTACCGCCTCTGATGCCGGATGCCTATTTCACCCGGCCGCCTTTATAGAAATGGTTGCTCCAATAGGTGTCGTCGACACGGCTCACGCTGACGCCGTTGCTTGTCGACGCATGGGCGAAAAGCCCGTCCTTGAGATAAATACCCACATGCGACACCTTGCCTTTGCTGTTGGTGAAGAACAGTATGTCGCCTTCTCGGAGCTTGTCGCGCGAAACGAGCTTTACATCAGACAGCATCTCGTTCGACGAACGGTGCAGCGCCACGCCATACACATCGCGATAGATTGTGCCCACGAATGCCGAGCAGTCGATGCCCGAACGGTCGGTGCCGCCATAGCGGTAGGGTACGCCGAGCCATGAATTGATGGCCTCATAGAGCGCCGCATTGTCGTCGGCGCTGTACTCCAGGCCCAAAGCATTGGTGCTCTTGGCCTTGGCTGGCTCCACCTTGACAGGAGCCGCAATCACCGGCGTTTCCACCACCAACTCGTCCACGTAGAGCTGCCCGATGACGAAATCCTCCTCCTCAAGGTCGCGAGCCATGAAGGCGCGGATGGTTTCGCAACCGGCAAACAGCACCACCACGCTGAGCAACATCGCCATGCGTATCGCCCGTGCCGCCAGTGTGCTCCGGCCGCCCTCTATGGATGCAGACAGCTTCATTTTCTGATCACAAAGATATCTTCGTTGGGTTGCTTCATATAGTATTGTTCACGCCCGTAGTGCTCGATGGCGTCGGGGTTGTCCTTCAGCACGGCAGCGTTGATGCTGTCGGCCTCGATGGCTTTCTTCAGCTCGCGCTCTTCGGCATGCAGGCGGTTCACCTGGCGGTGCAGGCGCGACGTCACCGAGATGTTGAATTCGTCCAAAAACAGAAACACCACCAGGAATACCAAAGTGGCTATCACGTATTTGTTGCCCAGCCGGCTCCATATCTTCTTCCAGTCCATAGCAGATGCTCCTGTATTTGTCCTGTCATTTGATTTTCAAGCGTTGTCCGACACGGATTTTGTCGCCACGGATGCCGTTGCGTTTCTTCAGGGTGCTGACGCTGACGCCATAGCGTGAGGCTATCTTGCTCAGCGTTTCGCCCTTGCGCACCGTGTGGTAGCGCGATCCGCCGCCGCTGTTGCGCGACGATGACGCCACGGCTTGCGGCTCCACCTTCACGGGACGGCGCGACAGGCTGTCCTGCGTGCGGGCGTAGATGGTATCCTGGCAACGGATGAAGCTCTCGATTTTCGACGTGGGCAGACAGATGGCATAACGTCCCGACGATGCAGGCACCAGGTCGACGCGGTACTGGGGGTTCAGCGTCCTCAGCTCGGCCATGTCCACGCCCGTCTGCTCGGCCACATAGTGCATCAGCACGTCGTGGTCCACCATGACGGTGTCGCTGCGGATGGGCAGGTTGATCTTGGTGGGGTGCAGGTTGTGGGCGTCGTAATAGTTCATCACATAGACCACGGCAATGAAGGCGGGAATATAGCCACGTGTTTCGCGGGGCAGGTGGCCGTAGATCTGCCAGAAGTCGCGCTTGCCGCCCGAGCGGGCGATGGCCTTGTTGATGTTGCCGGGGCCGCAGTTGTAGGCGGCGATGGCCAGCTGCCAGTCGCCGAACACACGGTGCAGGTCGCTCAGATAGCGTGCGGCGGCCACGGTCGACTTGTAGGGGTCGCGCCGTTCGTCGACCACCGAGTTCACCTCCAAGTCGTAGAGTTTGCCCGTGCTGTACATGAACTGCCACAATCCCGCGGCGCCGGCACGCGACGTCAGCGTGGGGTTCATGGCGCTTTCCACGATGGTCAGGTATTTCAGCTCCTCGGGCACACCGTAGCGGTTCAGCGCCTCTTCAAACAAGGGGTGGTAGTATTCGCACAGCGTCAGCATCACATCGAGGCGAGTCGACATGTGGCGGAGGTAGAACTTGATATATTGGCGCACTTCGCGGTTGTAAGTCATGGGAATCACGGTGTGGAGCGCCCGCAGGCGGGAAGCCAGCACCGAATCGGGCAGCGCATCAAACTCCTCCATCGACAATTCGCGCTGGTGGCGCAGGTTGTGGTGGGCATAGCGGCGCATATAGTAGCTGTTGAGCATGCTGTCGTAAGATTCCGTATATTGGCGAGTCATGAGCTCGGCCTCGCCGCTGGTCACCGGCACCTGGGCCGACACGAAGGCCGGCGCCAAAAAGCCTGCTGCAAAGAGAAATATGGCTATTCTATAAATTCTCATGCCTATCTTAACGCAAAAAGAATGATAATATTTTGCAAAGGCAAAAAAAAGTGCCTTCATGGCCACGTCCACCCTACGTCGGCCACATCGCGGCATCAACATCTCCGGTCCAACTCCTGTCCAACAGATGTACGACAAACGGCGAGGTGGAAGCGGCGAGGTGTCTCTCGCCGGCACCCGACAGGCCGTTCCAATATTTTCCCCGCATCGCCATCATTAATTTCTACGCGCGAGAGCTACACACGAAAAAAAAATCGCACCCAGTTGTAGTTTTTTGTCAACGGTTTCCGTTCTTATCATCGGAAACGGTTCCGACAGAAATCAAACAAAAATAACAAATCAAAAAAAACAACCAATCACAATGAAGAAAAACATCTTTTTTGCCGCCATCGCCGCTTTGGCCTTTGCCCTGACCGCCTGCCAGCCTGAGGACATCACCCCGATCAACCCCGGTACCGACGTTGCCGGCCCGCTGGTGAAGACCACCTCCGACCTGCACAACACCAACTGGACCTGCACCGTCAGCCTCGCTGACCTGCTCGTCGGCCTCACCGGCTTCGACATGGGCTGCATCGACAGCATCGACGCCGCCGCCTTCGAGACCTACCTCAACTTCGACGGCACCTACGCCCACTTCACCTTCTCGTCGAATGTGGAGGTGTGGGGCCTGAGCGCCGACGAGAACTCGATGGAGCAGATCTCCGGCATCGACTATGAGTACAGCTACGACGGCACCACCCATACGGGCTACCTGGTGGGCATGGACGAGGAAGGCAATCCCGCCAACCTGACCTTCACCTACGACGATGCCACCGACGCCATCACCTTCATCATCCCCCTCGGCGTGGAGTTCGACGAGACCACCACGATCAACTTCCCCATGGTGTTCAACCGCAACATATAAAAGGACAACATATTTGGGTTAAAATGCAGCCGGCCCGCCATTTGGCGGGCCGGCTGCATTTTTTTTTGCATGCGATGTAATTTCCACCCCCCTGTTTTACGTTATTATAGCGTGACAGATCGGGAAACATTCAACGGACTGATGATCCGCTACCGCAGACTGCTCTTTGCGGTGTATTGCCGCTACGCCCGACGCGGATTGGATGCCGACGACCTGTTGCAGGAGGTGATGCTCGCGTTGTGGCACCATCGGGAGACGATGACAGGCATCAACTCGCCGTCCAAACAGGCCGCATGGATATGGCGCGTGGCGCGAAGCACCTGCATCGACATCATGCGGCGCACGCCCCCACCCTGCCAGTTGCCCGAGGGCTACGACGCGGCCGCAGCCGACAACACAAACCGCCTGGCGCTGCGCGAACTCATCGCCCTGCTGGACGAACCCGACCGGACCATAGTGACCATGCACCTCGAGGGCTACGAATACAAAGAAATCGGCAAAGCCACCGGCATGAGCAAGAACAACGTGGGGGTGCGCCTGATGAGGATAAAAGACAAACTGAAAGAACAATGGAACAGAACAGAATGACATTCGACGGCCTGTGGGAACAGGAAGAGCTGCAGGGGCTGCATAGGCGCCTGAAACGAGAATTCCCCACTTGGCGGCGCAGACGCAATCGCCGCCGGTCGGTGGTGGCCACACTGGCGGTGCTGGTGGCAACGGGCGCCATCCTCTTCAGTTTGCGGCCTTCGATGCCCAAAGGCTATGATGCCGTATGCTGCAACCGCAGCGGCATCGCCGACAGCCACTGGGCCGAGGTGGCTGCCAACATCCTGACAATTGAGACACTATGAAAAGGTTTTTGATTTGTCTAATAGGTCTGATGGGCATTGTAGGGTGCTCGCGCGAGGTGGACACCGTGCCGCTCTACCAGCGGTATGCCGCCCGCACCGACCTCACCGTGGCGCAGGTGAAAGGCTTCCATCTCTGCGACACGGTGAAGGTCGACGTGGTCATCCTCGTAGCTGACGACAGCGTGGCGTGGCAGGGGCTGAAGGAGGAACTGGACATCCGCACCTCGGAGGGCGTCACCAGTTGGATGGGAGATATCGACAAACCCGCCAAGCGTGTGAAGCGCAGCGTCCGCCCCGCCTGGCGCGCTATGGTCGTACACGACGACCGCACCATCGCTTTCTACCGCATCGACACCGAGGAACAGCGCGAGGCACTGATGGATTACCAGATGAACAAATTAGATAGATAAAAAGATAAAACTAGTTACAATATGAAAACAGCCAAACTTTTCACATTGCTGGCCTTTGTCCTCACCCTTGCGGCCTGCAACAAAGACAAGGAGGAGCTGCGCCACGAGCGCGACATCGTCTACAGCGTAGCGAATCAGTCCTACACCGTCCATCTGACTACCGAGGCCGAATGGCAGGCCCTACTGGAGCAGTTCTGTGACTACGCCGAAGGTGGTTCTACCGTCACCTTCCGCAACGCCCAAAGCCCCAGTGCTTCCAAAGGTGCCACTAAGGAGGCCGTCACCTACAGCACCACCGACCGAGAGGCCATGAAGCGCTGGATGGCGCAGATGGAGGACGAGGGCATGACCGTCACCGTGACCTACGACCCCGCCACCGGCACCTGGAACGGCACCGCCTACGCCACCGCGCCGCAGCCTCCCATGCCGTCGGGCGGACTGCTGACCTACGAGTGCGACGCAATGAACCTCTTCGGCTACATCTGGAGTTTCGACACCGCGAACCACCGCGTCTACATCACCCTGCACGAGAACATCCAACACATCACCGCCCCCGACTACCCCGTGGGCGTGTACGAATACCGCCACGCCGACGAAGTGAACACCCCCTTCGCCTACTGGCTCATCGACAGTTGGGGCGATACCGCAGGCCTATACAACCTCGAGTCCATCGGCAGCGACACCCTGCACTTCAACAGCACCCGCCTCGGCAACCCCGTTACTCTGGTGCGCACCGACCGTTGGCACACATATCTTTGCAGCAATCTGGGTCTCAAAATTGCGATGCATGTGTGCGGCAACATTATCGAGGTCTACCCCGAGGTGTATATCGGACAAATGGATGTCAATGGCATGGAAAGGATTGATTTCCTTTGGCCTTTTGAGTTCGGACGCTTCGAGATGTGGCGCACCGAGATGACGCAGCCCACCATGGGTCCCACCTACTGGGGCCTGACGCTCGACTTCCGTCCCTTCGGCGGCACCGATACCCTCGGCGGATTCATCCTCCAAGGCATACCCTTCGTGAACAACCAGTTCACCATCTCCAAGGAGAACGGTAGCCAGTTCGTCTTCCAGCGACTATAAGCCATTCTATATTTCCACCGGCGACCACACCGTGGCTTTCTACCGCATCGACACCGAAGCGCAACGCGATGCGTTGCTAAATTATCAATTGAACAATCTGGAAAACAATAAATAAGATACATGAAACATACAGCTAAATTATTCACTCTCCTGGCCGCCGTGCTCACCTTTGCGGCTTGCAAACCCGAACCCGTCGAAGTGCTCTACGAACGCAATATTGTCTACTATGTCGACGGTGAAAACCATCGATCCACCGGCCACGGCGAGGAACAATGGGACGCGCTGCTGGACAACCTGCTCGAACAGGCTGCCCTGGGCAGCATCGTGACATTCTACAACGAAAATATCCAACCCATCCTCAGCAAAACGAAAGGAAACGTAACATTCAGTACCACGAGCCGCGAAGAGATGAAGGCCTGGTGCACACGGATGGAAGACGCAGGCATGACGGTCACCATCACATACAACACCGAGACAGGTGTTTGGAACGGTACAGCCTATGCCGTGATGCACCATGCCAGCAATGCCTTCGATGAAGAAGACGCCTCACTCTCCACTTTCTCGGTGGGCGACGGCGTGAAGGTGCGCTTTTCGCGCGGCATTCTGCAATACAAGGCCACAACGGACAGCTGGCGTTTCGCCCAGCAGCAGTTCGACTGCGTAGGACACGCCAACGAGTTCATCGGGACGTGGTATGACGGATGGGTGGATCTGCATGGCTGGGACTCCAACGGCTACAGCCAATCGGGATGGCGCCTGATGACACACGACGAGGCCACCTACCTGATGACACAGCGCAGCGCCTCGACGGTGAACGGCGTGGAGAACGCACGCTACGCCCTAGCGGTGGTCAACAACCTGCACGGACTGATACTTTTCCCTGACGACTACGTCCATCCTACAGGCGTGACATTGCCCGTGGGCATCAACAACAATGGGCAGACGCCCACCACGTTGCAGGAAAACGGCTGGTACAGCAACCTTTACACCATCGCCGACTGGCAATGCATGGAGGAGGCAGGAGCCATCTTCCTCCCCACAGCAGGACGACGCAACGGCACAACGGTTTACGACTTCAACAAGTATGGTCTTTTCTGGCTGGCCGACACCCTAGGAAGCGACAAGGCCTACGTGCTCTCGGTATGGGAGCGCTACACTGGCACCGGCACCGCCGAGTTCAGGCAGATGGGAGCTCCGGTAAGGTTGGTTAAAGAGGACCGATAAAAATGATTAAATGTTGATAATGATAAAAAAATTTGATAAAATGAAATATATTCTGTTGTTTGCTTTGATGGGTTTCATGGGCAGTGCAGTGTGGGGACAGAACCCGGTGGTGTACAGCACCAGTTTCGAGGTGGGCGACGACACTGCATGGACGTTCTACGGCGGTCCCAACCGCTGGCATATCGGCACCGCGGTGGCCGACAGTGGCAGCCGTTCGCTGTATATCAGCAATGACGGTGGCGCGACCAACGCCTATACCAATACTACCGCGACCTGCGCCTGGGCGGTGAAGAGCCTGACGCTTGGCGGCGGCATGTACCGCTGCAGCTTCCGTTGGCGTGCTGCCGGCGAAAGTATGTTCGACTACCTGCGTGTGGCGCTGGTGCCCGACACGGTGGTGCCCGACACTACGATGATCACCTCGTGGCAGAGTGCCCGCGACTTTGCCGAGAACCTGCCGGAGGGGTGGATCTGCCTCTCACTGCGGACGGGTAATAACACCTGCTTTATGTCCAGCAGTTCCTCTTCGACAACTCCCCCATTCACGACAGTGGAGACCGACTTTATTGCCGATTCAGGCAACTGGAAACTGGTCTGCATCTGGGTGAACGACCCCTCGTACGGTACCAACCCGCCGGCATCGGTGGACAACATAGTTTTGCAGAAGTTCGGCTGCCAGCCGGTGGCATCGGTGACGGCCAGAGTGGTGGGGTACGACTCGGTGTACATTCATTGGGCCCCCTCGGGGGAGGAATCCTCGTGGCTGGTGACTTTGAACGACAGCATCGTGGCCACCGTTACCGACACCACCTACGGCATTAACCAGCTGGCGATGCTTACCGACTACACCTTCGGCATCCGAGCCCTCTGCACCGGCGGCGACACCACCGAGACGGTCAGCGTCACCGTTCACACCGGAGGATTCGTGCCGTTGCCTTTCAGCGAAGACTTTAACAACGTAGTGAATGGGCAATTGCCGACAGAATGGATAGGATTTGAGGAAAATCCCAACCATTACTCGAACACCCTTCCCTCGGTGCAGCAACAAGAGTTGAACCTCTACAACACGCTTAGGTATCCCATTGTTGCCCTCACGCCGCTGCTGCAGGGGCCTGCCAACCGTTGGCGCATACAATTCGACGTGTGGATGCAGTCCTCGCCCACCCACACGGAGTTTCCTACTTTCGGTCCCTTCGAAGTGATGCTTGTATCCGACACGAACCATATCGAAAGTGCTGACACGCTGATGACCGTTCCGGGAGGCACCAATGCAGGCTGGCACACCTACACCTTCGCCACGGACACACTTACAACCTACGGCGGCCCTGCCTGGCTGCTCTTCCGCTGGCGCGGGAACTACTGCCGTCTGAAACTGGACAATCTAATTATACAGCCTTTGACCGACTCGCTGCCGCATGTGCTCGTCAGCGGCCCCACCACTGTGCTGCCCGAGGACACCAACTTCTTCGCCGTGGTGCACGATGATTTCTATGTGGGTGGTCAGCCACACGCCACTGTGGTATGGCATTCATCGATGGTGCAGGCCGGCTTGGCCTCGATGAATGCCTATGGCGACACACTTTCCGTAGTCTACACCATCGGTGGCGCCGACACCCTCACCGCCGTGGCTTCCAATGTCTGGGGCAGCGACACGGTACAGCACATCGTGGAGATAACCCCCTGCGCGCATGTCACCATGCCTTTCGACGAGGACTTCGAGAACGGAGCCGACTGCTGGAAGAGCATAAGCAACGACGGTAACCCGCTGTCCACATGGAACATCTCCAACATGTTTGTTGATTGGGGCGGCAGCCACACCATCGCCTCATCCTTCGCCAGCGGCTGGGAACGCGACGCATGGTTGGTGACACCCGCCATCGAAATTCCCGCCGGTACTCAAGGTGCCACCCTCTCATTCCAGCGTTTGATGGTAACCAACATCCCTCCGGCCGATTATCCCAGTCCGATACTCGAAGTACTGGTTTCGACACATGGCCGCCAGTCGGTCAACAACTTTACCGACACGCTTTATCGTGTCGCAGAAGATTATAGCGATGCATTCCGCCGGACAGACCTCGACCTCGACGCTTATGCGGGACAGACCATCTGGATTGCCTTCCGTCATATATCACACTGTGGCAGGGGAATCATCTGGCTCGACGACGTGAGTGTGCGCAGTGACCTCCCACCTGTAGTGCAGGTTTCGGCCCCATCTGGCTACGAGCGTACGGTGGCGGCACAGACGGGCGTGGAGCACCCTGTGCATCTGGGCGACGCCGTAACGCTCAATGCCGACCTGCTGTTCGGGAACAATATTGATGTTACCTACACATGGCACAGCGCGATGGTCGACAAGGGTGAAGCCTCGATGATACCTGACAGCAACATACTCACTATCAACTATCTTACAGAAGGAGTAGACACCATCACCGTGGTGGCAGACAACCACTTCGGTCTTGACACCGCCGCCACTCCTGTAACTGTCATCAACTGCACCGCCATCACCGAGTTCCCCTACACGGAGAGTTTCGACGCGGGCAGCGTGGGTGCCGGATGCTGGCAGGTGTTCAATCCCGACACCGCCGGTTTTGTGAGCGTGGAAATCTATGAGCAAGACTTCCTCTGGAGTTGGTGTACCGACAGCAGCGACATGTCATCCCTTTGGGCAGTGTCACCGCAGATAATTTTGCCCGACAACAACGTGGTGTATGAATTGTCCTGGAGTGCCGCCCAGAGCAATCCCCCCTACAGTGTCCTGTTATCACCGGCAGGATGCGACGAGACCGTCTGCTTCACCACGCTGCTCTACACCGACACCGTCGATGCTTCCAACGACGACTACTTCCGTCAGCACAGCCTCATGCTAGGCGATTACGCCGGACAGCCCGTCCGAATTGCCTTCATGGTTACGGAAGGGTCTTCTGACTATAACTCGCTGACGATTGCCCTTAACGAGGTAAGCATCCATGCCACCGACAGCGTGCGTGTGGGGATTGCCCCGACCGGAGAGGACAATGTGCGAGTGTATGTGCGCGAAAAGAGAGTGGTGGTGGAAGGCGCTGACGGCATGAGAGTGAACGTCTTCGACATAATGGGGCGCACCATCAACCCTAACAAGCCTCTGCACGCTGGAGTCTATATCGTGAGAATCGGTATGACAACCACCCGCAAAGTGCTGATATACTAAAATGAAACTTAAAACGTTATGACAACATGAAAACCGCAATCAAATTAATCCCCTTGCTGGCCGCTGTGCTCTGTCTAGCCGCCTGCGAGCCCACCGACAAAGGACGCACACGCGACATCACCTATACCATCGCGCCCGCCGCATCTGCCATCGACAACGCCACGACTACCACAATCCACCTCGAGACCGAGGCCGAATGGCAGGCCCTGCTCGACCGCTTCTGCGACTGGGCCGAGGATGGCAGTACCATCACCTTCTACAACGCCAACCATATGGCTACCAAGAGTGCCACCAAGGACGCCACCACCTTCAGCACCACCGACCGCGAGGCCATGAAGCACTGGATGGCGCAGATGGAGGACGAGGGTAAGACCGTCACCGTGACCTACGACCCCGCCACTGGCACCTGGAACGGCACCGCCTACGCCATAGCGCCACAACCCCAGAAAGACGACTGCTACACAGGGGTACTCGTCTCGGTGGGCAATCCTGCAATGGACAGAATCGTGCCGCCAGGACTAGTGGCCGCACTGCGCATCAGCGACGACAGCACCATGATTATCGCCATGGACGGTCAATGGTTTTGGAATGGGCTGGTGCTGGACGGCGTAACCTACAGCGACGGCGACACCGTGACCCTATGCGGCACTGTGCTGACCACGCAAGACTACTACGGCAACGAATTCTTCGTCCTCGAACTGGGTGAAGCGGCTAGTCCCGACCCTGTACCTTTCGGCATGACCTATGTCTGCGACCGCTGGCCTGACTACATCGCCCTCATCACCATCGACCCCGTCTCTAACCGCTGCTACGGCACGTGGGCCATCGACCACGGTTGGTCACTCTACGGACTGCCGTGGGGCATCTGCTCCTACACCTTCACGGGCTATACCTGTCTGGAATGCCCACAGGAGTACCACTTCACCAACATCTACTGGAACGGTATCGATGTTAGCGGGACAAGCCAACTGCACGGCGATACGATGCATATGGAATACGGCGGCATGATTCCTCAGTGCAACACCTGCATCGGCGTGTTTGACATGGTGCGCAGCTCACAGTACGAAACCTGGGTGAGCACCAACAACGGATACGATGTGGTGATGCACATCGACCGTGCGAACCGCGTGGCTGTGGCCTCGACCCCGGCAAACTACATCAACACCATTGTCGACTTCCCGCAGGGACGTTTCCACTACGAGGACGACGAGTACGGCAACAGGCAGACCTACCTCGGCGTCTACCCGCCGGTGCTCGATACCACACCCCTTTATGGCAACGCCTACAATATACTGCAAGTCAGCCCCACTCAGGAGGAATGGCACCTGATATGCGACTGCGACAACCCGCCCACATTTGTCTTCAACCGCGTCGACTGAAAACTTTAAAATAGCAAACCTACAGCCAGCCTGCCCCCCCCCAAAAAAACGGCAGGCTGGCGTTTTTTTTTCGTTTATCGAGCAGGGACGGAAAACAATACGCTCGCAAACAGCCAATTACAAAAACCGAATCAATTTTTGAAAAAAGTCCGAAAAACGGCCGAAAAAGGAAATTTGTAACCTACTATAAATCAACAGTAAAGAACCACCTCCTCTTACTCCTCTCCTACTCCTCCCTTTACCCTCGATTGAAAAAGTAAATTGTTGGGGGGGATGGAAGGTAAAAAGAAAGGCAGGTGTAGTGCAAGGTTGGATGACTCTTTGACACCGGTTTTGGCGGTCGCCGGGAGGTAGTGAACTGCCACCGGGACTGACAAAGTGTCAGCCGGTGGCAGTCGCTGGCAGTTTTCTGGGGGGTTGGCACGGATGTTGATTATTCTCTGTCGGACACGTCCGACGGGTCAGTCCAGTCAGACCAATCCGACAACAACGAAGTAAAACAAAAAAAACATAACAGTTATGACAAACATCAAACCTTTAGCAGACCGAGTCCTCGTGCGTCCCGCCGAGGCTGAACAGAAGACCGCCAGCGGCATCATCATCCCCGACACCGCCAAGGAGAAACCGCAGCGCGGCGAAGTCCTCGCCGTGGGCAAGGGCACCAAAGACCATGAGATGACCGTGAAGGTGGGCGACCAAGTCCTCTACGGCAAGTACAGCGGCACCGAGATCGAGATTGACGGCGAGAAGCTGATGATCATGAAAGAAAGCGATATCTACGCGATTATCTAATGCATTAATGCGTAAATTCGCAAATGCGTAAGTGCTGCCGCGTCAGCCACTAACGCAATAACACAATAACACAATAACACAATAATTAAAGTTATGGCAAAACAGATAGTTTTCAATAATGACGCTCGGGAGCAGCTTCGCAAAGGCGTCGACGAGTTGGCAAATGCAGTGAAGGTAACCCTCGGTCCCAAAGGCCGCAATGTGGTTATCGACAAGAAGTTCGGTGCCCCGCAGGTGACCAAGGACGGCGTTACCGTCGCCAAGGAAATCGAGCTTGAGGACGGCATCCAGAACATGGGTGCCCAGATGGTGAAAGAGGTGGCCAGCAAGACCAACGACCAGGCCGGCGACGGTACCACCACCGCCACCGTGCTGGCTCAGGCCATCGTCAACACCGGCCTGAAGAACGTCACCGCCGGTGCCAACCCCATGGACCTCAAGCGCGGCATCGACAAGGCCGTGGCCGAGATCGTGAAGAGCATCAAGGAGCAGGCCCAGGAAGTGGGCGGCGACATCCAGAAGATCCGCCAGGTGGCCACCATCAGCGCCAACAACGACAGCGCCATCGGCGACATCATCGCCGAGGCCATGGAGAAAGTGACCAAGGACGGCGTCATCACCATCGAGAACGCCAAGGGCATCGACACTACCGTCAAGGTTGTCGAGGGTATGCAGTTCGACCGCGGCTACATCAGCCCCTACTTCGTCACCGACACAGAGAAGATGGAGTGCAGCTACGACAACCCCTATATCCTCATCTACGACAAGAAGATCAGCACCATGAAGGATCTGCTGCCCGTGCTCGAGAAGGTTGTCAACACCGGCCGTCCGCTCCTCATCATCGCTGAGGACGTCGAGAGCGAGGCTCTGGCCACCCTCGTGGTCAACCGCCTGCGCGGCAGCCTGAAGATTGCCGCCGTCAAGGCCCCCGGCTTCGGCGACCGCCGCAAGGAGATGCTCGAAGACATCGCCATCCTCACCGGTGGCACCGTCATCAGCGAGGAGAAGGGCTACAAGCTCGAGGACGCCGACCTCAGCATGCTCGGCCAGAGCGAGAAGATCAGCATCGACAAGGACAACACCACCATCGTCAGCGGCAAGGGCGACAGCGAGATGATCAAGGCCCGCGTGGGTCAGATCAAAGCCCAGATCGAGAAGACCACCAGCGACTACGACCGCGAGAAGCTGCAGGAGCGCCTCGCCAAGCTGGCCGGCGGCGTGGCCGTCATCTACGTCGGCGCCGCTTCGGAGGTCGAGATGAAGGAGAAGAAAGACCGCTTCGACGACGCCCTGCACGCCACCCGCGCAGCCGTCGAGGAGGGTATCATCCCCGGTGGCGGTACCGCTCTCATCCGTGCCGCCCAGTGCCTGAACAACGTCAAGCCCGAGAACGAGGACGAGAAACTCGGCATCGAGATCATCCGTCGCGCCGTCGAGGAGCCTCTGCGCATGATTGTCGAGAACGCCGGCTTGGAAGGCAGCGTCGTCGTCAACGAGGTGAAGAACGGCAAGGGTGACTACGGCTACAACGCCCGCACCGAGCAGTACGAGAACCTCTTCAAGAGCGGCGTTATCGACCCCGCCAAGGTGACCCGTGTGGCTCTGGAGAACGCCGCCAGCATCGCCGGCATGCTCCTCACCACCGAGTGCGTCCTCTGCGACATCAAGGAGCCCGAACCTGCAGCCCCCGCCAATCCCGGCATGGGCGGTATGGGCGGTATGTACTAAGACTCTACTATCCCTACAGGCATTCAGCCTGCATAATAAGAAAAGGGTGTCCGATGGGGCACCCTTTTTTATTATTACTTTCAATTTCAGAATATCCGCCGACAGCATCCCAACTGCACTTGCATTTACAAGTACACAAAACCCGGGGGAGCATCCGCGGATGCTCCCCCGGGTTGGATTACCGCTGCTTTGCGGCAGCTTTACACTAAACGGCCTTCGTCGCCAATGGGATTATTTCTTCTTGAACAGAGAAACCACCCACAGCAGGACGACAGCACCGATAACGGCGGTCACGATCTGGCCGAGAATGGTCGATCCCCAGTTGACGCCGAGCCACGACAGCAGGTTGCCGCCGATGAATCCGCCAAGGATACCCACAATAAGGTTGACGATGAAACCAAATCCGGCGCCTTTCATAAGGCGGCCAGCAAGGAAGCCAGCAAGGGCTCCGATAAGAATGGTGATAATGATACCCATAATGTTGAGTTTTTGTTGGTTGTTTAACTTACGTCTTTTATAACGGCAACAACGGCATTTTATTGTCCACGTCACCCATTTTATCCTATTCCGCCGGCATCAATAGCCTTCGGGGTTCATGCTCTGCCACCGCCAGCTGTCGCGCACCATATCGTCCAGTCCCAGTCTGGCCTGCCAACCCAGTTCAGCGCGAGCCTTTCCGGGGTCGCAGTAGCAGGTGGCGATGTCGCCTGCACGGCGCGGCTTGATGCTGTACGGCACATTCACTCCATTCACGCGCATGAAGGCGTTGACCATGTCGAGCACACTATAGCCGTGGCCGGTGCCGATATTGTAGATATGGGCGCCGTCAACCCCATGCCGGAACGTCGGCTCGAAGCATTGCAGCGCGCTGACATGCGCCGCCGCCAGGTCGCACACATGGATATAGTCACGCACTCCTGTGCCGTCGGGTGTGGGATAGTCGTTGCCGAACACGCCCAGCTCCTTACGCTTGCCGATGGCCGTCTGCGTGATATACGGCATCAGGTTGTTCGGTATGCCGTTGGGATTCTCGCCTATTCGGCCGCTGGGGTGCGCTCCCACGGGATTGAAATAGCGCAGCAGCACCACCTTCCACTCGGCATCGGCCCTGCGGATATCCATCAGCACCTGCTCCAGCATGCTCTTCGTCCAGCCATAGGGATTGGTGCACTGTCCCTTGGGACAACGCTCGGTGATAGGGATCTCTGCTGGATCACCATACACAGTGGCGCTCGAGCTGAAGATGATATTCTTGCAGCCGTGACGGCGCATCACATCGATCAGCACCAGTGTGCCGCCGATATTGTTCTCGTAGTATTCCCAGGGCTTTTCTACGCTCTCACCCACAGCCTTGAGACCGGCAAAGTGGATGCACGCGTCGAAATGCTGACTGGCAAAAATACGTTCCAGCCCCTCGCGGTCGCGAATGTCGGTCTGGTGAAACGGGATCTCTCCCACCTCCAGAATTTCCGCCACACGCTGCAGCGCCACAGGGTTGCTGTTGCTCAGATTGTCGACCACCGTAGCCGCATGACCGGCACGGTAAAGTTCTATCAGTGTGTGCGTGCCGATAAAACCGGCGCCGCCTGTAACCAGTATGTTCATCTCTCTGATGCTGTTCGTTTTCAATCAAAAAGTCTTTCCATTAACGCATCGCAGCCGTTTTTATTGCATCTCCGCGGCCGTTTTTATCTTACAGGGCGCCTTTTCTCCTCTCGTCGCCTGCTCACCTGTTTTTTTATTTCTCCGTGTGACGGAAAATGTGTATTTTTGCAGTCACAACCGTTCAGCCGTCGCTGACCGCATTGATTTGGTAAACAAATAAAACAGAGACACCTCTATGACGAAATACATCGGCGCTCACGTGAGCGCATCGGGCGGCGTGGGCAACGCCATTCTCAACGCCGAAGCCATCGGCGCCAACGCCTTTGCCCTCTTCACCCGCAACCAGCGCAGCTGGGTCAGCAAACCCCTGCCGCAACTCGAGATCGACGGTTTCCGAGCCCTGCTCCTCGACCGCGGCTTCCGTCCCGACATGGTGCTGCCGCACGACAGCTACCTCATCAACCTCGGCTCGCCCGACGAGGAGACCCTTCAGAAAAGTCGCGCCGCCTTCCTCGACGAGATGTCGCGCGCGCAGCAGCTCGGCCTCACCATGCTCAACTTCCACCCCGGCAGCCACCTCAACCGGATCAGCGAGGAACAATGCCTCGACCAGATCGCCAGCGAGATCAACCTGGCCCTCAGCAAGACCGAAGGGGTAACGGCCGTGATAGAGAACACCGCCGGGCAGGGCACCAATCTCGGCTGGCGCTTTGAGCACATCGCACGCATCATCGACGGCGTCGACGACAAATCCCGTGTCGGTGTCTGCATCGACACCTGCCACACCCTCGCCGCCGGCTACGACCTCTCGACTGAGATGGGCTACCAGTTCACCATGGACGAGTTCGAGCGCGTGGTGGGATTCAAGTACCTGCGCGCCGTGCATCTCAACGACAGCAAGAAAGGCGCCGGCAGCCATGTGGACCGCCACGAGGTGCTGGGCGAGGGCATGATGGGCAAGGACTTCTTCGCCCGCCTGATGCACGACCCGCGCTTCGACGACATGCCCATCATCCTCGAGACCCCCGACCCCATGCGCTGGGCCGACGAGATAAAATGGCTCCGCAGCCTATGAAGGCCCGTCACCTTCTCTTGACAGCCACCCTGCTACTCGCCGCCTGTGGCACACACCACGAGACCCACAGCCTCGACACCACACTGACGCCAACAGAAGACAGTATTGCGCTTGATGTATGCTCCGACTGGCGCATGCGCAACATCATGTCCGTATGGGTGGACTCCACAGGTGGCCTCAGCCTCAACCACGATGTCTTCAACACTCCACTGCCGCCTCCTCCGCCGGGAGAGGAATATGAATACGTGGATAACCGTGTGCCCACCGACCTTGACCAGCTGCGCGAGCAGGTGAGACGTTTCCTCGCCAACAGCGACAACACCAACGACCTGCCTGAGAGGCGCATAGAAGACATCCCTCAGTTGGGCGAACGTCCCATCAGCATGGGGCTTGTGGTGCTGCACACCCTGGAGGGTGCCCCTAAGGCAACCGTTGACAGTGTGCGACACGAGATTGCCGCTGCCATCATCGAGCTGCGCGACTCCCTCTCGCAACAACTCTTCGGCCTCCGCTACGGCGACCTCCCCTCCGACAAGGCCGCCGCCATTCGTGCCGCCATACCGACATCGGTATACTATTCCACCATCAACCGTTTCTATAGAATTGCCAGCGATAACTAACGTCGACATCGAAATATAAAACAACAGAAAAAAAATGAAATACTACATTGTAGACGCTTTCACAGACAAGCCGTTTGGCGGCAACACCGCAGGTGTGGTGCTGCTGGAAAACGACACCTTTCCCACCGACAACCAGATGCAGGCCATTGCCGCCGAGCTGCGCTACTCGGAGACGGCCTTTGTCCGCCTCGACGGCGATAGCCGCTACACGGTGCGCTACTTCACCCCCAAAGGCGAGGTGGAGCTCTGCGGACACGCCACCATCGCCACTTTTTCCCTGCTACACCAGCTGGGCATGGCCTCTGGCCCCTGCCGATGCAAAACCTTGGCGGGAGACCTCGAAGTGGAGGCCGCGACGAGGGTGATGATGCAAATGGCCACGCCACGCATCGTCGGCACCCTTGGCGAGGAGGACACCGCTGAGGTCTACCGTGCCGTGGGCTTGCCTGGCTACCGCCCCACCCTGCCCGTGCAGATAGCCTATTCGGGCCTTGCCGACGTGATGCTGTCCATTCCCTCCGTCGAAGTCCTAAACACCCTGCAGCCCGACATGGAGGCCGTCAGCGCATTGACCCGACGGCTCGATGCCGTCAGCATCCATCCTTTCGTCCTCGCGGATGACGACCACACCGCCCACGTGCGCGACTTCGCCCCCGCCTACGGAGTGCCCGAAGAAAGTGCTACCGGCACTGCCAACGCCGCCCTCACCCATTACCTGGCCACCAACGGTTTCATCCAACCCGGCGACCACTCGTTCCTACAAGGCGAGGCCATGGGCCGTCCCTCTGTCGTAGCCACACAGTTGGCTCCCGACAGCGGCATCCGCGTCGGCGGCACGGCCGCCATCGTGGCCGAGGGAAAACTTTTTGTCTGACGTGTAAGATTTCGGCCTCTTCTGCGACTACTATATAAACAGACAACCCGTTGGCGTATTGAATGGCAATCAATTTGTGGAAAGACAAATGAAAAAAAACTGCGTCTCTCATTGGAACTTACAAGGCAGTGGCAGCCATCAGCGGACGAAAAAGCATGCAACTGCTTGTCTTCCACCACCCAACACCCTACCAACCCCTACTGCGGTAGGAGTTGGTAGGGTGTTGGGTAGGAGTTGGGTAGGAGATGATAGGGAGAATATGCTGGAAGACAGCGGGTTGCAATGGTTGCTTTCGTGGGGGCATTTTTCTTGCCGAAACGGCGGGCGGAAGTGTGCCAAGGTGAGGAAGCTCGTCGAAACGGTGTTCTCGCAACTGTGCGACCAATACATGGTCATCCGCAACTATGCAAAACAAACCGACGGTCTGTTGGCCTGCATCATCGGCAAAATCAGTGCACTGTCCGTCGCACAAAACATCAATTACATAAACAATCTGCCGATTGGCAGAGTCGAACATGCACTGGTTTAACTCCGCCAACGGGTAAACAGACATTTATGAAGAGAACCATTCTCCCCCTCATCGCCTTGCTGTGCCTCGCGCTATCTGGATGCTTCCAGAGCCGCCATTCGATCGTCAAAGTATGCGATCCGACCGATCGACTGCTGCGCCAGGCGCCGACCAAGTATGCCAACCACACGCCCCTCAATGCCGGCGACCTGCGCCGCCTTCTGCTGGACGACACCACACACTACAAGCTGCTCATCGTCTACAGCTACTGCTGTTCCGGCTGCCGCGAAGCCTTCGCCGACACCTACCTGCCGCTGATGCGCGACCTCGACACCATGCGCTGCCACATGTACTTCGTCCTCGGCGACTGCGGCTCGCTGCCATGGAACGACGACTACCTCAACGCCTACGGCATCACCACCCGCTACTACATGCGCGATGCAGACAGCCTCTTCCTGCTGTGCCGCGACGGCAAGGCCACCAACCAGCAGAACTGGACCAACATTGTCAACTACATCACCCAGCCGCGTCGTGCCTTCGAGTGCTGCGACTATGAACCGCTCACCCTCGTGGTCAGCCCCGACGGCCGCGTGAAGCAGGAATACTGGCAGTTCGACGACTTGGGCTTCCTCACCGCCTACGACCTGCGCGACATGGTGCATCGTGATGGACTCACGGTCTACGACCTCGACTTCGACCGCATCGACACCACACGCCACCCCTACGCCTGGGGGTTAGACGACATGTTTACAGTCGACACTATTACCTTCCGCCATTACCAGCCACGCCCAAAATACTGTACCCCCGACGGCAAATGCTTCTGATGCCATGAGGCGATTGTTTACACTTGTCTTCACCGTCCTGCTGCTTCAAGGTTGCGCACCGCTAGCCAAGGCAGTCTTCGGCATCGACGAAATCAGTGACTACCGCCCGGAACGGGTGGAATCGTTCCATGCGGAAGCCCAGCGGCTGGTGCCATGCGAGATGTTGGTCAGCGACTCGACACAGTACGCCCGGATGATGCGCCTCAGCGTGGCCGACACCGATATGATGCAGCACCGCGCCCAGCCAGTGCAGGTGCTCTGCTTCGACGGCGACTCGCTTTGCTTCTACCACATCAGCTGCTACGCCCAAACGGGGCCCATCAGCATCGACTGGAACCGCTACGGAAGTTTTGACCGGTTCCCGCCAGCGCCCACCGTGGTGCCCGACTCCTCCGGCACCATGACCCTCAGCCACTATGCCGACATCTATCCCGCCCTGGCTCCGCCAGACAAGCGCTACACTGTGGTGGTTTTCTGGACGAATGTGCTGCGACGGGTGTCGCACAAGACCGTCGAAGCAGTAGCCCAAAGCATCCGTGGGCACGAGGCCGACTGCCGCGTGGTGCTAGTCTGCAGCGACCCATTCTTTGTCAAGCACTTTCAGACACAGAAATAAAAACATTTTGGCCACCTCGCAAAAAAGACGTACTTTTGCAGTTTGAAAAGAAACGACAATGACACCACAACTACACCCCGACACCCTCCCCTTCCTGCGGGAGCTGATGATGAACAACAACCGCGACTGGTTCAACGCCCATAAACCACAATGGCTGGAAATCAAGGCTGCTTTTGACGACTTCACCCAAGGCCTAATCGACGAGATGTCCAAATACGACGACACACTGGTAGGCCTCACGGCCAAGAACAGTGTCTACCGCATCTACCGCGACACGCGCTTCTCGCCAGACAAGACTCCCTACAAGACCCATGTCTCATGCTTTCTTTCCTCGTGGGGGCCAAAGAACAGCGGTGTGCCTGGCTACTATTTCCAGATAGGTGCAGAGGAAGCCTACGGCCTCACAGGCACCTGCAACCTCGGCGGCGGCATCTTCATGCCCACTTCCGAAGCCCTCAATGCCATCCGCCAGGAGATATTCTACTGTCCCGACGAATTCGTGGCCATCATGAACGAACCATCGTACAAGAAATATTTCGGCAACACTTTCTTCACTACCAAGGTGCTGCAGCGTGTTCCGAAAGGATATCCCTCCGACTGGGAGCATGCCGACCTGCTGAAATACAAAGACTACTGCACATCCTACACCCTGCCGGACCGTCTGCTAGGCAGTCCGAATCTGGCCTCGGAGGTGCTGAAGGTGTGGAAAGCGAGCGTACCGCTCAATAAGTTCCTGCAGCGGGCAATGGAGGACATTCGCTGACGCCTATAGCAAAGTCAGCATCCTATCGTACAACCTCGAGGCCACCTCGGGGTTGACCATTTTATGCGGAAAGGGCAACGCCCTTCCGTTGCGGAAAAGGTATCCACTCACATCACTGTGCAGCGCAGCCAAAGCGGACTGTATGCCCTGCTGCGGGCTGCGCATCAAGGGCCGCGCCAGTCGATCGCATAGCCAGTCGATGACAGGAATGCCAAGATTGATGATATCGGTGTCGACCACTCCTGGATCGGCACAATTCACCTTCAGGCGCTGCTCACGGCGGGCCAGTTCCTGGCACCACAGAGTAAGGGCCATTTTAGAATCGGCATAGGCTTGTATGCGGCGGTATCGCCGGTGTTGTGGCAACGCGAAAAAGTCACGATGCGAAGTACTGACATAACAGCTGAGTGATGATGTCGACAATACAGAAGCACCGTCGTTCAACATAGGCAAAAGTCCCATCGTCAGCCTCGCCGTGCCGACAAAGTTGGTGGCAAACGTCAGATCCATCCCCTCATCGTTAAGACAATAATGATGCATCAGGGTGCCAGCATTGTTCCATAACGCATCAATAGGGCGCCCTTTTATCGCGTCGACAAAGGCACGGATGGAGGCCTTGCAGCTCAAGTCCAGATGGCACAGCTCGAGGTCGTCGTTTCCATCGGAAAACAGTGTGCGCATCTTGTCCATATTGCGGCAGGCTGCCACCACATGCCAACCTGAATTCAACATCGAAGCCACAGCAGCACGTCCCATGGCACCAGTGGCGCCGGTAATCACAATAGTGGGTTTCATGGTTGGAATAGAATGTGGGCCGCGCCAGTCAGCGCGGCCCACATCATTTTTTCATCACTGCAAAGGGCATCAGCCCTCTTTGATGTTGGGTTCCTCAAGACCAAGGTGTTTCTTCTTGTCGACGGCCTTCAGATAGATGCCGATCAGCAGAGCAGCCACACCCAGTGCGGCCAGCATCACCAGGGCCCAAGTATAGTTAAGGTCGTGAGCAGCGACGCCTTCGGGATTGGTGGCGGTAAGCACCTTGCCAATCAACAGCGGGAATAGCCACAGACCGATGTTCTGGATCCAGAAAATCAAGGCGTAGGCAGAACCAATGATTTTCTCATCAACCAGTTTGGGCACCGAGGGCCACAAGGCGGCAGGCACCAGCGAGAAACTTGCGCCAAGCACCAGGATGGTGACGTAGGCCACCACCGTGCCTCCCACGGCGCTGCCTTTGCACATCGGCAGGATGAAGGCAAACGTTAAGTGGCATAGCACAAGAAGGATCGATCCTATCATAAGCATCGAGGCAGCCTTACCCTTGTGGTCGACATAGTTGCCAAGAATCGGGGTGATAGCCACAGCCAGCAGCGGGAAGACGGCGAAGATTGTCTCGGCGGTGCCACGCATATAGCCCATGTAGCAATACACCACCAGGGCGACAACGGCCAGGGCCATGAGGCCATACTTCAGACCTTTCTTCTTGGAGAAGTTGCTGGCGAAGGCGCAGACGGCCACCATCAGCATCACGATGTACTGCACAATGGTCACCGATGGACCACCCCAGAAGGTGTTGGGATCAGCCTCAGTCAACGTCAGGTTGCACTGCAGCATGTTGACGGCATATTTCTGGAAGGGGAAGATGGCGCTGTAGTAGAGCACGCAGAGCAGGGCCACCAGCCAGAAACCAAGGCTCGACAAAATCTTGCCGATATCCTTGATTTTGAAGGGGTCGTCCTTCTCCTCGGCCTCGCCGGTCTGGCTATCGAGTTTCTTGTCCATGAAGAAGTAGGTGACGAACATGATCAGGGCAATGCAGAGCAGCACCACACCGAATTTCACCGAGTTGTCGACATGCACCTCGCCGCCGAGCTTGGCAAAATAGGGCGAGAAAATCATGCAGGTGGCCACACCCAGACGGGCCAACGCCATTTCAGAACCCATGGCCAAAGCCGTCTCGCGGCCCTTGAACCATTTGACGATACCGCGGCTGACAGTGATGCCTGCCATTTCGGCACCGCATCCGAAGATCATGAATCCCACAGCGGCCAGCTTGGCCGACGACGGCATGCCGCGATAGAAAGGCGACACGCCCAACTCGTCGAAGAGTGGGATATAGTTCAGATTGTTGGTGAACCAGGTGTCAAGACTGCTGCCAATGAAATTGTCGCTCACGGCATAGAACTTGATCAGTCCGCCCACCAGCATCACGGCGCCCGAAAGTACAGCCGTGAAACGGACACCCATTTTGTCGAGGATGATGCCGGCAAAGATGAGGAAGAACACAAAAACGTTGAGGAACGTTTCGGCGCCTTGCATCGTGCCAAAAGCTTGGCTATCCCAGCCACGCTGCTCCTGCATCAGGTCCTTGATCGGGGACAGGATGTCCATGAAAATGTAAGCGCAGAACATGGCCAAAGCCAGCAACAGAAGGGCTATCCATCGCATGGCGGCGCTGTCGCGCAACGTTTTAGTAGCGGTTTGTGTCATATTGTATTGTTTTTAAATATTTATGAATTCATATCTCACAATTGAGACTGCAAAAGTACAAAATAAACTTGACACAGCAGAAGAAAAATGCACTGCTGTTGAAAAAAAGTGCCATACGACACCGAATGGCACATCAGACTGCAATGGATGAGATTGAAAACAACGCGAGAACAGCACTACTTGATTGTCTGATATACGAAAAAAACAATACGAGAAGCGCAGAAAATGGGAGCGCAGAAGGAGAGGATAAGGACCGGAGGTCAGCCGAGGAGTCCGGCATCACAGGCTTCGAGGGCGTCGGCGACGAGGAAGATGCTGCCGGTGACGAGGACGAGGTCGGCGGCGTCAGCCTGACGGCGGGCGTCGATGATGGCGTCTTTGACATGCGGGAAAGCCTGGCCGCGAATGCCGAGGTCGGCGGCAGCGGCCTGGAGGTCGGCGACGGGCAACCTACGGGGCACGGAGGGCTGGGAGAAACGCCACGAGAAGGGCTTGCCCAAACGCGAGAAGGCGGCGTGGAGATGCTGGAGGATATGACGATAGTCCTTGTCGTTGACGCAACCGTAGACGACATGGAGGTGCGAGAAATCCATGGTGGCGAGTTTGCCGAGCATGGCGTCGATGCCGGGAGTGTTGTGGGCGGTTTCGCAGATGGTGAGGGGCCGTCGGGAGATGACCTGCCAGCGTCCGCGGAGGTGGGTGTTGTCGACCACGCGGGCGATGCCGCCGCTGATGGTGGAATCGGGGATTCGGAAAAGGGGATCCTGACGGAGGATGTCGACGGCCCGGAGGACGGTGGCGATATTGTGGCGCTGATAGTCGCCGGCGAGCTGGCAAGTGAGGCCGCGGACGGTAGAATGATCGTCGAGCCGAGTGACGTCGAAGGTGAGCTGCGATGGGTCGTCGGAGGGCATCGGAGAGACGAGGTAGTGGCTGTCGGCGAAAGAGATGGGAGCGTGGCGCTCGGCGGCGACGCGCTCGAAGACGGGCCGGGTTTCGGGCTGGGTCTCCCCTATCACGACGGGGATGCCGGGTTTGATGATGCCGGCCTTTTCGGCAGCAATCTTGGGGAGGGTGTCGCCGAGGAACTGGGTGTGGTCGAGACCGATATTGGTGATGACGCTCAACTCGGGGGTAATGACATTGGTGCTGTCGAGACGGCCACCCATGCCGACTTCGACCACGGCGATGTCGACGTGCTCGTTGGCGAAATAGTCGAAAGCGAGGCCAACCGTCATCTCGAAGAACGAGAGGCCGAGGTCGGCAAAAAGCTGATGGTAACGTTCGACAAAATCGACTACATCCTGCTGGGGGATCATCTGGCCGCCTATGCGGATGCGCTCGCGGAAATCGACAAGATGAGGAGAGGTGTAGAGGCCCACGCGGTAGCCGGCTTCCTGCAGGATGGAGGCGAGCATGTGGCTGACGGAGCCTTTACCGTTGGTGCCGGCCACGTGGATGCTGCGGAACTTGCACTCGGGATGGCCCAGGGCGGCCATGAGGTCGATGGTGGGCTGGATGTCGGCTTTATAGGCTGCCGCACCGATGCGGTGGTACATGGGCAGCTGGGAGAAGAGGAAATCGAGGGTTTGCTGATAGGTCATGGGGCTGCGGGGAGCTATTTCTGCGTGGGGATCGTGTAGGTGAGGCCAAGGATGAAGAGGCCGCGCTGCGAGGGGTAGTTGGCCCAATAGAGATAGCGCTGGAAGGCCAGATTGTCGGCCCGGAGGAAGAAGCTGAGGGCCCGGTTGTGACGGTACTCGAACTCGGCTGCGACACCATAGCGCATGGGCAGCACATTGTCGGAATCGCCCTGCATGGCACCCAGCAGACGGCCCTCGAGGAAGAAGAGGAACTTGCTGTGGTAGTTGAGTTTGGCGGAGAGGAGAGCATCCCAGTCGGGACGGTAGAGCAGTTGGGTCTCGCCGCCGATGAGGTCGTAGTGATAGTAGTGGCCGCCGGCGCGGAGGGTGATCATCTCGTCGTTGACGAAAGTGATGTCGCCGCCGAGAGTGATGCGGTTGTTGTCGAAATAGTGCGGGGTGTAGACATTGTCGAGGGCGTAGAGGGGATGGAGGGAGAAGGTGACGTCGTCGCGCAGGAGCGCGTAGGAGGCTTCCAAGTTGAGCTCGAGCTTCTTGCTGAAGTTCCAGCGCAGGTGAGCCACAGCGTCGTAGTGGCGCGTGGCGCGTTGTTCGGCATCGGGGGCGATGTAGGGGTTGATCAGGCGCAGGGTGTTCCAGCTGTTGGCGTCGATGCCGCCGGTGGCACCCAAGCTGACGACGACGGCGTCGTGGAGGAGCGACTTGCTGACGACGAGATCGGGGAAGAGGCGGAAGATGACGGTGTCGCCGTTGGCGGTGAAGCCGTCCCAACCGGCGGTGAATCCGGCATGGATCTGGAGGCCGTTGAGCATAAAGTCGGCGTAAGGGTTGATCTTGACGATGTTGCGTGCGCCGTGAGAGGAATCGGGAGGCAAGGCGGTGTAGCCCAAAGGCAGCGAAACGTCGTCGGCGTCGGGGCTGAAGGTGTGGTAGTAGCCATCCCATTCGGCACGGAGATAGGCGACGCCCTTGTACTTGTCCTTGATATTGAAGCCGTAGTGCATGTCGCCGGAGAGGTTGAGGTTGAACTCGTTCTGATACCAGCTGGCCCAGAGGTCGTTGAGGCGGAGGTTGGCAGAATAGCCGAAGCGGTTGGCGTCGAGCTGCATGTTGCGGACGCCGAGATTGAGAGAGGCGAGGTTCCACTTGGAGCGGTAGTCGGAGAGGGAGATGTCGTCGCGGGTGAGACCGCCCATGCGGAGAGCGAGGAGTGAGTCGGTGAAGCCGTAGTAGAGGTTGTGGTCGTGCTCATAGCCGAGGTCGGCGGAGAGCTGGAGGATATCCTTGACGATGTATTTACCGAAGAGGGTGACGTCGGTGAGGCCGAAATGGTTGGCGCCATGGTCAGGGAGAGTCCACCACGACGAGCGGTGGTTGAGCCGAACGCCGTAGGTCTTGAGGCGGTCGCGCGTGGAGCTCCAATAGAGGTCGGCCAGAGGCGTGAGATAGTTGCCCATGCCGATGCGGAAATAGTTGTTGTAGAGGCGAGTGACCGGTTCGCCGATGATGCGTGCAGCCTTGATGCGAGAGGGGTCGTAGAGGGCGCGGATGCGTGTGGGACGGATGTCGTACTGGAAGGTGTGCTCCATGCGAGTCAGCGTGTCGGTGATGGCCGCGGGGAAATTGAGTTTGGTGTGCTCCTCGATGGTCGGGGTGAACTGTCCCTTGACCACGACACTCTCGTTGTAGGAGCCTTGGGGCTGCTGGGCGAAAGCCGTTGGGGTGGACACCCATGGGAGTGCGACGAAGACGATTGCCGAAGCGACGGCGATGGTGAGAATATTGCGTTTCATGATGGTTGCGTCCTTTCTGGTTTAGAGTTGGATGGTGATTTCTTCTTCCTCGACGGGATTGGATTGCTGCTCCTGAGCCACGATGGCGTCGTACTTCTGACGGGCGATGGTCACCAGGTCGTCGCCGTCGTAGTTGTCGATGATGCTCTGGAGGGTCTGTTTGGCCTGGAGGTTGTTGCCGCGGGCGTAGTAGATATCGGCCCAAAGGATGAAGCTGTAGGCGAGCCAATAGTCGCTGGAGGCATCGGAGACGATGCTCTCGATCATCTTTTCGGCTTGGGCATACTTCTTGTCGAGCATCAGGATCTCGGCACGACGGCAGCGGGCCTCACCGTTATATTCGCCATTGGAGGAGCTGACGAGTTGGCCATAGAAATGGTAGGCGCTGTCGCGCATGGCGTTGTCGAAACAGCTGCGGGCCATAGTGAGCAGGGCCTCCTCCTTAAGTTCGGGCGAAGCCTTGGGCTCGTCGGCGAGACGGTGACCGGCCTCCATCACATTGCTGTGGTGGCCGAGGGCGGCGGCACAACGCAGCGCGCCCACCTCGCCCTGCAGCAGGCTGTTGTCGCTCTCGGCGTCGGCAGCCAGGCGGTTGTAGAGGGAAGCCGCCTTGCGGTAGTCGCCAAGGGCAAAGGCAATGTTGGCGGCGTTGAAGAGCGACCGTTCGCTGTACTGGTTCTTGCCCTGCGAGGCGACCGCCTCATAGTGCGGCAAAGCCTGTGCGTTGCGTCCCAGACGGAAATAGCAGTCGGCCAGATAGTAGTGGGCCTTGACGGCGAAGAGACCGTTGGAGAACTTCTGCAGGTAGCCCTCGAAGCCGGCGGCGGCATTCTCGAAATCGCCTTCCTGATAGCGCGATTCCACCGCCAGGAAGGTGGTGCTGTCCTGCTCAACCGTCGAGACCGTCGACTTGGTGGTGCGCTTCACATAATTGAAATAGTCGTCCACACGGTTCTGGGCAATATAGATGTTTTTCACCGTGCTGAGGGCGTCGCGAGCCTCATCGGTGCCGGGATAGTTGTTCAGCAGACGGTCGAAAGTACGCAACGCCTGCTCGTCGCGCGAGGTGTTGTAGTAGATCAGGCCCTGGTTGAGGAGAGCCGTCTTCACATAGGCGCTCTGGGGGTACTGCCGGATGAAGTTGGTGTAGTAGGTCATTGCCATCTCGTTGTTGTCGCACATCATGTAGGTGTTGGCAATCTCGAGCATCGCCTTCGAGCGAAGCGGCGAATTGTTGAAGCGCTCGAAGATGTAGTTCAGGTAGGTGAGTTTCTCGCTGTTCTTGCCCTGGGCGCCATAGGCGAGGGCTTTCTGATAGGTGGCATAGTCGGCATCGGCGGCTCCGGCATCGATCACCTTGTCGTACTGGGTGATGGATTCCGCAAAGCGGCTCTGCACATAGTAGCAGTCGCCCAGACGGTTCCACACATCGCCGCGCATACGGACCATCTGATTGCCCGAAGCCTTCTCCAGACGGGTGGCCAACTCGCCGAAAGCCTCGCGGGCCTCATCGTAGCGGTGCTTCTTCATCAGGAGGTAGCCGTTGAGGTAGCGCGCCTCGTTGGCGTAGTGCGATGTGCGGGAATAGGACGACAGGAGGAACTTGTCGAGAGTTTTGGCGGAAGCGTCGTAGCGGCCGGCGGCATACATGCTTTCGGCAAGCAGATAGTTGGCATCGGCCGTGATCTTCGGCACGGCGTTGATCTTCACGGCCTTTTCATACATGGCGGCAGCCTCGTTCTTGTTGCCGCTGTTGGCCAATTCGATACCCCGGTTGAGCACCGCACGCTGGTAGGCCTGCTCCAGGGCGGCATTGCGCTGCGGAATCTTCTCCAGCAGGCGGATGGCATCTTTATAGTTGTTCGTGTTGCAGTAGAGCTCGGTGAGAATTTCCTGAATCTCGGTGCGGTGCGAAGTGCGGGGGTATTTCTTCAGGTAGCTCTCAAACGATTTGATGCTCTCGTTGTAGGCGTTTTGGTTCAGCTCGCAGCTGAGCTTGGCATAGTTGAACAGAGCGTCTTCCTTCACCTTGGGGCTGTAGTCCATCTGCGAAGCCTGCAGGAAGACGCTGCGGGCATCCATCTTCCGGTCGAGGTGCAGATAGCAGTCGCCCAGCACATAGAGGGCGTTCTGCGCCACGCTGTCGCTGCACACGGTCTTCTTCACCAAGTGGGCGGCGGCCGAATCGTAGAGGCTCTGGCGGGCTGTGCGGTCGGCCTCTTCGCCGGCCAGCTTATAGTAGCTGTAGCCGATCTGGTAATCGTTGTCCTGAGGCGTGCAGCTGAGCGACTGCTCACGTTTCGAGGCCTCGTCTACTGCGCGGTACTGTTCCAGCGCCAGGCGGTAGTCGCCACGGTTGAAATACACCTCGCCGATCATCTGGTGGATCTCGTTGCGGTTGAACGCCTCGCGGTCGTTCAGCAGCGACGGCGCCATCTCCAGCAGTTCGTCGTCCTTGCCCAGATAGTAATAGATACGGGCAATATAGCTCGGCGCTATCTTGGCAAACTTGCGGTCTTTCTGCAGCTCGAGGAAATTCTTCAGGGCCAGGTCGTACTGCCCGTTCATATATTGAATGTGGGCGTAGTAGTAGAGCGACGAGTTGCGGTATTTCGACTGGCCGGCCACCTGCTGCGAGAAGAGCTGCGAGGCACGTTCCAGATCGCCTTTCTGGAAATAGCAGTAGCCCTTTTTGAAGTTGTACTCGCTGCGGTGGTCATACTCCACTTCGCGGGGTTCCACCTGCTTGTAGTATTCCAGGGCACGCTCGTAGTCGCCACGGGTGTAATAGAAATTGCCCAGATAGAAGCGGGCCATGTTGCAGCGGCTGCTCTGCGGATAGAGGCGGAGGAACTCCTCCAGACGGTAGTATGCGTCGTTGTTGTCCAGTTTCTCGGAGCATACTCCGGCAAAATAGTTGGCATCGGCAGTGGTGAGGTCTGCCCTGCCCTCCTGGCCGTTGGCTATCTGGTCGAAAATCTGCTGGGCGGCGGCATATTTCTGCTTCCCGTACAGGTCCATTGCCTCGCGGTACATCTCCCGCTGACGCTCGTCGGGAGTGGTCTTCTGGGCCACCGCACCCCAACATAGCATCACCAGCAGGGCAGCTACAATGTTTCTTCTCATCTCGTCAGTGTGTTTGTGTTTATTTTTGTGTTATTTCGTTTTTGCAAATCCGTCAGTTGCCGAACGGCAGGATACTTTCTTCCTCCTCCACCGGTTTCTCCCATGGGCCGTGGAGCAGTATACCACTCGACGGCGGCGGGGTGACGCTGTAGTGCTGCTTGCCTTCGGGATCGATCAGCATGAACGACGGGTAGCTCACCACGCCCAGTTGCTCCAGCAGCGAATAGTTGCCGTCGAAATGGAGCCACGTCCATCCGTATCGGGATCCTCGCTTACTGCTCTTCAGAAAATGGTACATCTTCTGAAACTCGCGGTCGCACGACACTGAGACAAACTCAAGGTCGGGGCAGCGCGCAGCCAACGTGTCATGGAAATGGGCAATCACCTCCATCTCACCGATGGAGTTGGGGTCGTTCACCCGCACAAAGCTCACATACACCCACTTGCCTTCAAAATCGGTAGCCAAGTCAACCATTTGGTGCTCAACGTCGGGCAACACAGTCGACGGCATGTCAGCGCCGCTCTCGTGCTGCACGAACTTCTCCACCATGCGTCCGGCCAACTGGCGATGTTCGTCAAATTTGGTCTGACGGGCAATTTTTTCCACCATCTCGCGCACATGGTCCGCGCTGTATCCGGGATCGTAATAGGCCTCCTTCATGGCCTGCAACGCCACCAGCTCCCTGACACGCTCGTTTTTGAGCATGGGGTCGGTGCCAAGCGAGTCCATCATCGTGCGCAGGTCGCCAGCATCGACCCAGCTCACCAGACGTCCCATGGGCACCTTGCGTGAGCCGCGCGACAACGAATGGTCAAACAGTGCAAGAAAGAAGCGCATATATTGCTCGTCGTAGTAGCGTATCGGCTGGCCTTCAATATATTCTTTCATCAACTTGCCGCGGCGGGTGAAATTCATCGACAATTTCATCTCCGCCATAGTGAAGCGTTTGTATCGGGCAAAGAAGCTGTTGGTGTCGGTTTCGGGAAGCATGCGGTTCACTGTCGCCTCCAGCTCGTTGAAGGCGGAGCGGCGAGGACGGAACCGGCTGTCGAACTCGGCGCGGCGTGCATTCAGCATGCTGTCCACCACTTCGCCAAAACGGGTGATGCGCACATTCAGCTCGTCGTCGGGCAGCTCGTCGAACCACAGCGGCAGGGCCACCGGGTCGAGATAAACGTTCTGGCGCTCGCCAACCGACCAGTCGAACTCGGCGATATGCACCTTGTAAGTGCGTCCGGCCTCGATATAGAACGACTGGCTATAGTTTTCCACCTGCAGAAACACCAGGCGGGGATAGTTGACATAGCACTCCAGACTGAAGCCCCCATCGGCGTCCACCGTGACGCTGTCGAGCAGCACCTCGTCCATCGTCAGCATATCCGTATAGCCATACAGGCCGACCACCTTGCCGGCGGCATTGTCGGACGAGCCGACGATATGCACATTGGTCTGGGCGGCCAGCGGCAACGCCAGCAACAGCAGCAGTGGCAGCAACAATCCTCTCATGGGCAGTGTCCTCATATCTTTTTTTATATTTATTTCCGCATTAACGCCACAACACCCATCTTTATTGTATCGTCGCCCACAACTTTCGGCGAAAGTTATCAACAGACTCTTCCGCCACCATGCCTGCCTCTTCCCCACTCCTTCGTTTCCCGCATCGCTGCAACGATATCCACATATTCCTTTTATGCACTGACCTTGAGCCTCACAGCGCTCCCTTTTGCAGCAATACTTTCACGACAAAAGAACAGCTGTTGTAGAAAAAAAACATACTACCCGCTGGCGGAATTAAATGACAAGCAAATTGTGGATAGACAAATGAAGAAAAGCTGTGTTTCTTATAGGAACTTACACGGCAGTGGTAGCCATCAGAGGACGAAAAAGCATGCAACTGCTTGTCTTCCACCACCCAACATCCTACCAACCCCTACTGCGGTAGGAGTTGGTAGGGTGTTGGGTAGGAGTTGGGTAGGAGATGATAGGGAGAATATGCTGGAAGACAGCGGGTTGCAATGGAAGCTTTCGAGGGACATTTTTCTTGCCTGAAACAGCGGTTGGAAAGAATCGACACGGGCGCTACAGGGGACGACAGAAGATAATAAGACGCAACTCCACCTATATGCAAATTGCTGACAATCAATCAATAACTGTTTATGAGTCGGATTATAAGAATCAGCGCCCCCCAGCATGCCCGCGCCGGCACAACGCAAAGGGATGGAAACCGAAATTCATCCCGCTGGACAAGGCGAGGAAGCGCGTCGAGACGGTGTTTTCGCAACTGTGCGACCAATACATGGTCATCCGCAACTATGCAACACACACCGGCGGCCTGTTGGCCTGCATCATCGGCAAAATCAGCGCAATGAGCGTTGCCTAATACATCAATTACCTATAAATCGGCCGATTGGCAGAGTCGAATATGCACTGGTTAATTCCTCCAACGGGCAAGTACTGCAGAAGGTCATCATCAGAACATCCGAGAGATGGGGGTGCAATATAGCGGAAATGCAGAAATTTGTTGGGAAAACGTCGTTTTTGTTGAGGGGAATTTTTTTTTTTGTACATTTGCACTTGCAAATGAGGGGCAAAATTGCCCATAACAAATTAACAAACAACAAAATAAACAAATATAACAAAATGAGCAACGATTCTAAAAAATCTCTCTATCGTCAGGAAAGCGACCTGCTGGGCACACGCGACGTGCCCGCTGAGGCTTATTATGGTGTACAAACAGTCCGTGCCATCGAAAATTTCAATATCAGCGGACGCTTGCTGTGCAGCTATCCCAACTTCATCCGTGGCCTGGCTATCACCAAGAAGGCCGCAGCCATGGCCAATGTTGAAGTGGGCATGATCACCCCCGAACAGGGCGAAGCCATCCAGTGGGCCTGCGACCAACTGATCGAGGGCAAGTACCACGACCAATTCCCGATTGATATGATCCAGGGCGGAGCCGGCACCAGCACCAACATGGCTGCCAACGAGGTGATTGCCAACCTGGCCCTCGAACGTATGGGCCACCAGAAAGGCGAGTACCAGTACTGCTCGCCCAACGACGTGGTCAACGCCAGCCAGAGCACCAACGACGCATACCCCTGCGCCATCCACATGGCCTTGGCTCTTGAGCACCTGGCCTTCATGCCCCACCTCGAGCAGATGATCGCCGCCCTCGACTATAAACGCAAGGAATTTGCCAACGTCATCAAGATGGGCCGAACCCAGCTGCAGGATGCTGTGCCCATGACCCTCGGACAGACTTTCGGTGCCTTCGCCGACTCGCTGCGCGGCGAGTACAAGAACCTGCGCTCCACCGCTGACGAGTTCCTCGTTGTCAACATGGGTGCCACCGCCATCGGCACCGGTATCTGCTCCAAGCCTGGCTACAGCGAGGCCTGCATCAAGGCCATGCGCAAAATCACGGGATGGAATATCACGCTGGCCGACAACCTCATCGAGGCCACCAGCGCCACCACCTGCATGATTGCATACAGCGCCGCCATGAAGCGCCTGGCCATCAAGACCAACAAAATCTGCAACGACCTGCGCCTGCTCAGCAGCGGTCCCCGTTGCGGCCTCAACGAGATCCACCTGCCAGAACGTCAGCCCGGCTCCTCCATCATGCCCGGCAAGGTGAACCCCGTCATCCCCGAAGTGATGAACCAAGTATGCTATCGCGTCATCGGCAACGACATGACCATTAGCCTGGCTTCCGACAACGGCCAGCTTGAACTCAACGTCATGGAACCCGTCATCGCCTACACCCTCTTCGAAAGCATCCATCTGCTGGAGCACGGCTACGACACGCTGCGCAACTTCTGCATCGACGGTATCCGCGCCAATGAAGAGCGCTGCCGCCAGCTGGTAGAGCACTCTATTGGCATCGTCACCATGCTCAACCCCATCATCGGATACAAGCAGAGCACAAAGATCGCCAAAGAGGCCTCGGAGACCGGACGCGGTGTCTACGAACTGGTGCTCGAACACGGCCTGCTGACCAAGGAACAGCTCGACGAGATCCTGAAGCCTGAGAACATGCTGCAGCCCATGGACCTGCAGAAGTTGGAACATTGACCATAAATCTACTGTAGTGGACATTATTAAAATCAAGAAAGGCCTCGACATACCCGTCGGCGGCAAGCCGGAAAAGCGCGTGGTGGATGCAAGGAGTATCCGCTGCTACGCCGTGAAGCCTGCCGACGTGGTAGGGATGAATCCGCGCCTGCAGGTGGCCGAAGGCGACCATGTGGCTGCGGGACAGCCCGTGGTGGCCGACAAGAACGACGAACGTTTGGCGCTCACCTCACCGGTCGACGGTGTGGTGCGCGCCATTGTCCGTGGCGAGAAACGCAAGTTGCTCGAGGTAAGGATCGAACAATCCGCATCTGCTGCGCAACCCGAGCCGCACAAGGAGAGAAACCTGAAAGGCTCGCCCTGCTGGTGGATGCTCCGCGAACGTCCGTTCGGCACAATTGCCAACCCCTACCATAGCCCCAAAGGCATCTTTGTGAGCATGATGGACACAAACCCACTGGCACCGGATATGGATCTGGCTCTGAATGGCCGCATCGGCGAACTACAAGCTGGCCTCAAAGCACTGGCCGCACTGGCACCGTTGCATGTGTGCCTTCATCCTGAACAGGATCAGCTGGCCAAGGAAGTGAACTGCGGCATCGAAGGATGTGAGATTCACTTTATTGAAGGGCCACACCCATCAGGCAACGTCGGCACCCAGATTGCCGCCATTGCGCCCATCGCAAAAGGCGAATGCGTATGGACAGTGGGTGCTCAGGATGTGGCCAACATCGGACGCTGGATGACGACTGGATTGTATCGTCCGGAACGTGTGATCAGCGTGGGCGGTCCGTCGGCACGCAACCCGCACCACTACCGTGTGGTGTGCGGTGCCTGCGTCGACCAGATCACCGATGCCCAACTGATGTATGCCGACTATCCGGCGATGACCTGCGACAGAAGCGGCACCCGCATCATCAGCGGCAGTGCACTCAGCGGTACCCAGATTGCCCCCGACGGCTATTTGGGCACCTACGATCAGCAGATCACTCTCCTGCCTGAAGGCAACCTACATGAGGCGTTCGGATGGATGATGCCCAATTTCAACAAATTCAGTTTCAGCAAGACATTCGTCAGCGGATGGATGAACCTGGTGAAGCCCCTGCTGCCCAAAGGTGCACTCGAAGGACTGGAAACCTACAGATTCAACACAAACCTCAACGGCGGCCGTCGGCCACTGATGTTCACCGGCGACATGGAGCGTGTGTTTCCCTTCGACATCTATCCCATGCAGTTGATCAAGGCTTGCATCGTAGGCGACATGGAGCTGCAGGAGAAGCTCGGCATCTACGAAGTGGAGCCTGAAGATCTGGCATTGTGCGAATTCATCGATCCTTCGAAAACCGACATTCAGAGCATTATCCGCGAGGCGCTTGAGGCTCTGAGAAAGGAGGCTACAGCATGAGAATCAAATGGCTCGAGAAATTTTTCGACTCGATAGAACCCACATTCAGCGAAGGAGGAAAACTGGGCTGGCTGCACAGCACTTTTGACGCATTCCATACTTTCGCGCTGACACCCAAAACCGTGACGCGCAGCGGATCCCATATCCGCGACGCCGTGGACAGCAAGCGCAGCATCATCATGGTGGTGATAGCCTTGCTGCCGGCATTGCTCTTCGGCATGTGGAACATAGGCTACCAAACCTCGATGGCCACCGGTGTCGACTGGACGTGGATCCATCAATGGTGGTTCGGCTTCCTGCGCATGCTACCCCTCATCGTGGTGAGCTACGTGGTGGGCCTGTCCATCGAGTTTGCCTTCGCCCAGGTGCGCCATCACGAGGTCAACGAGGGCTATCTGGCCACAGGTCTGCTTATCCCCATGATTGTGCCCGTCACCACGCCGCTGTGGCAAGTGGCGCTGGCCGTGGCCTTTGCCGTCATCATCGGCAAGGAGGTCTTCGGCGGTAGCGGCATGAACTTCCTCAACCCCGCCCTCGTGGCGCGCGCTTTCCTCTTCTTCTCCTATCCCACCCACATGAGTGGCGACAAGGTGTGGATAGCCGCCGACCTGTGGGGCAGCGACGCTATCGCCGGTGCCACCCCCATGGGCGAACTGGCCGCCGGCATGCATCCTTCGGCTTCGGCCCTCGACATGCTGCTCGGCACCATCCCAGGCTCCACCTGCGAAACCTCCGTCATCGCCATCGCACTGGGCGCCCTGCTGCTGCTCTTCACGGGCATCGCCTCATGGCGCATCATGCTCAGCGTCTTTCTTGGCGGCGGCCTGATGGGGCTGCTCTTCAACGCCATCGGTTATAATGACTATATGCAGCTGCCGTTCTACTACCACTTCCACATGGGCGGCTTCGCCTTCGGTGCTGTCTTCATGGCTACCGATCCCGTCACCGCCGCACAGACCAACACCGGCAAGTGGATCTACGGCCTGCTCATCGGCGCCTTCGCCGTGCTGCTGCGCGTCTGCAACCCAGCCTATCCAGAGGGCATGATGCTCAGCATCCTCTTCATGAACTGCATGGCCCCGCTCATCGACCACTGTGTGGTGGCCAGGAACATCAAGCGCCGCGCCAAACGCACCGTCGCTATTGGAAAGGAGGCTCACAATGGCTAAAAAGAACTTCAGCAACACCTATATATTTATCTATTCGGCAGTCCTCGTCGTGGTGGCAGCCTTGATACTCACTGTGGTGAGCGTCAGCCTTAAGCCCGCACAGGAGAAAAACCAGCGCGCCGAGACCAAGCAGATGATCCTCAAGACCATCGGTATCGAGGCCACACGCGACAACGCCGACGAGCTATTTGCCCAATACGTACGGGCGTACCCCGGTGAACACCCTGACGGAACGATTGATGAGGGCGTACACGGGAGTACGCCCCTACGGTTCGACGGCGGTATCATCCTGCCCCTGAAGGGCACCGGCCTTTGGGGTCCCATCTGGGGATACCTGGCGCTTGACAGTAGCAGTACCGTGGTGGGTGCCGTCTTCGACCACAAAGGCGAGACGCCGGGTCTGGGCGGCGAGATTGCCACCGACAAGTTCGCACAGCGCTTCATCGGCAAAAAGATGGACACTCAAGCCATCCACCTCAAGAAAAATGCCGACAAGAGCAACCCCTACGAGGTTGATGCCATCAGCGGCGGCACTATGACCAGCAACGGCGTCACCGCCATGCTGGCCAAAGCCTATGAGGACTATCAAGGTCTGAACCGTCAGACAAGTCAGACTTGTCCGACAGAAGAAAGAAAGGAGACCACCAAATGAAAAATACCGACTTGATAAAACTCCCCTTCAGCAAGAACAATCCCATCCTGGTGCAAGTGCTGGGCGTCTGCTCCTGCCTGGCCGTGACGGCGCAGCTGAAGCCCGCCGTGGTGATGGCCATCAGCGTCACCGTGGTGGTGATGCTGAGCAACCTCATCATCTCGCTGCTGCGCAACACCATCCCGCCGCGCATCCGCATCATCGTGCAGCTGGTGGTCGTCAGCACCCTCGTGGTGCTGGTCGACCAGGTGCTGAAAGCCTACATGTACGACGTCAGCAAACAGCTCTCCGTCTTCGTGGGACTCATCATCACCAACTGCATCGTCATGGGTCGCTTAGAGGCCTTCGCCATGGTGCAGAAGCCGTGGCCAAGCTTGCTGGACGGCCTGGGCAACGGCCTTGGCTACAGCGTCATCCTCATCACGCTGGGCTTCGTGCGCGAGCTCTTCGGCAGCGGCACCCTCTGGGGCTACCCCGTCATGGAGAAGCTGGGCCTGTACAACATCGGCTACGAGAACAACGGCCTGATGATCATGCCCCCCATGGCGCTGATCCTCGTCGGGCTCATCATCTGGTGGCACCGCAGCCGCAACAAAGACCTCTGCGAGCAATGAACCCCTCCACGACATACCTCTGCCTTCTTCAATCCTTCTATGATCCTTCGGTGGTCCTTCGCTCCACAAGGTCGCGGGGCATACCATGGCGAACACTCCTCCTCGTGCTCCTCGTAGTAACTAACCTCGTCGCTCAAGCCCAGAACAGCAATGAGGCGAAAAGCGTCCTCCGTCTCTCACGCGAGAAATGTCAGTCAAAACAGCAAGGACATTACGTTATGGATTACAAGATGAAATATATGTCCGACAAGGATACCGTCGGTTACCGCTACACCTGCGACTTCCGCAAACTGTCCGGCGACACCATCTTTGGCAAAGCCTTCAATATGACTACCGTGCCTTTGGACACGACGGAGAACTGGAACGGGCACCAGCTTTATACGGGTAACGAGTTGGTCTGGGTATACGACACCGCAGCAGTTGTCCAGTCGTGCGACAAGTGGGCGGACAAGATTATCGCCGGACGACATAACTTCAATTTCTACACCGCCTTGACAAACAAAAGCAGTTATCCCCTACTTGACGAGGAAAATCTGGCCGACAGCAGTCTCACCTATACCCTTTCGGAAACGGTGCTCGACGGAAAGCCCTGCCATCTGGTTCGCTACAGCAAGACGGACTTCGACCCGGACACCATCTTCGGCATCAACACCCTACTATATGAGGTTGGCATCTGGATAGACAGGCAGGACTATCTGCCCCTGCAATACACCATACTCTATGTCAACGAGGAGGGTCGAGACACCACTACACAATTCGAGGAGTACCGACTGGTGGAATTCACTACTAAGATTGACAAGCGGCAACTGACCTTGAAGTCAATACCGAAACATCTACCGTTGAATGACTACGAACCCTACAAGGAACCCGAACCTCTTGCCGAGGGGACACCAGCACCCGACTGGGCGCTGCCCACGCTGACAGGCGACACCGTCCGCCTCGCCGACTTGCGGGGCAAAGTGGTGCTGATTGACTTCTTCTACAAGTCGTGTGCCCCCTGCTGCGCCGCGTTGCCATTTCTGCAAAGCATCCACGAAAAGTACAAAGACCGAGGTGTCGTGATGCTCGGCATCGACCCCATCGACAACCCCGTGAAGGACGAGATGGCCGACTTCCTCGCCAAGCGCGACATCACCTACACCACACTTTACTCCGACCGCGAACTGCCCAAGACCTACCACGTAGTCGCTTACCCAACGCTCTTCTTCATCGACCGCGACGGCAAGATTGCCAAGGTGCAACGGGGATACCATCAGTCACTCGAAACTGCCATTGAAGATCAACTGCAGAAGATGCTTCAAAATCGATAATTATACACTAACGCATTGACGCACTAACACATTAACGCATTAATAGATTATGGACTACATTAACATATTCATCAAGTCGATATTCGTCGACAACATGATCTTCGCCTTCTTCCTCGGCATGTGCTCGTACCTGGCCGTGTCGAAGACGGTGAAGACCTCGGCGGGCCTCGGCATAGCGGTCACGTTTGTGCTGCTCATCACCGTGCCCGTCAACTACCTGCTCAACAAGTACTTCCTGGCACCGGGAGCGCTGGCGTGGATCTCGCCCTCGCTGGCCGAGGTGGACCTGAGCTTCCTGAGCCTGATCATGTTCATCGCCGTCATCGCCGCCATCGTGCAGATAGTGGAAATGGTGGTGGAGAAGTTCAGCCCCTCGCTCTACAACTCGCTGGGCATCTTCCTGCCGCTCATCGCCGTCAACTGCGCCGTCATGTCCGGCTCGCTCTTCATGCAAGAGCGCGGATACGCCAACATCGGCGAGGCCACCGTCTTCGCCCTCGGTAGCGGCATTGGCTGGCTGCTGGCCATCGTGGCCATCGCCGCCATACGAGAGAAGCTGCGCTACAGCCACATCCCCCCTGCCCTGCGCGGCGTCGGCATCACCTTCATCATCACCGGCCTCATGGGGCTGGCATTCATGTCTTTTATGGGATTTAAACTATGACACAGACTCTTTTTTCCGCAATTATCATCATCCTGATCGTCATCCTGCTGCTGGTGGCGCTGCTTCTCATCCTGCGCGCCAAACTCATTCCTCAGGGCAACGTGAAAATCACCGTAAACGACGATAAAGAACTTATCGTGCCCACGGGCGGCACCCTTATCAACACACTTGGCGAGGCCGGCATCCATCTGCCTTCGGCCTGCGGTGGCAAAGGCAGCTGCGGCCAGTGCAAATGCCGTGTGGTCAAAGGCGGAGGCAGCATCCTCCCCACCGAGATCCCCCATTTCAGCCGAAAACAGGTGCAGGAAGGCTGGCGCCTCGGATGCCAGGTGAAGGTCAAGGAGGACATGGAAATCAAGCTTCCCGAAAGCATCCTCAGCATCAAAGAATACGAGTGCACTGTGGTCAGCAATCGCAATGTGGCCACCTTCATCAAGGAGTTCAAGGTGCAGCTGCCCGCCGGCGAACACATGGACTTCGTGCCCGGCAGCTACGCCCAGATCCGCATTCCGAAATTCACGGTCAAATACTCCGACTTCGACCGCTCGCTCATCGGCGACGAGTACCTGCCCTCGTGGGAGAAGTTCAAGATGTTCGACCTCGTCTGCGTCAACACCGAGCCCACCGTCCGCGCCTATTCCATGGCCAACTACCCCGCCGAAGGCGACGTCTTCATGCTGACAGTAAGAATAGCCACACCGCCCTTCACGGCCGACCGCAGTGGTTTCCAGAATGTCAACCCGGGTATTGCCTCGAGCTACATCTTCTCGCTGAAACCCGGCGACAAGGTCATCATGAGTGGCCCCTACGGCGAGTTCAGCGTTCGCGGAACCGTCGACGGCACATGGCAGGACAATCCCGAGGGTAACGAGATGATATGGGTGGGCGGCGGCGCCGGTATGGCTCCCCTCCGCGCACAGATTATGCACCTCACACGCACGCTGCATTGCCAGAACCGCCCGATGCACTACTTCTACGGTGCACGCGCCCTCAACGAGGTGTTCTACCTCAACGACTTCCAACAGTTGGAGAAGGACTTCCCCAATTTCCACTTCCATCTGGCCCTCGACCGTCCCGATCCTGCTGCCGACAATGCAGGCGTGCCCTACACCCCTGGCTTCGTCCACAATGTGATGTACGACACCTATCTCAAAAATCACCCCGCCCCCGAAGACATCGAGTACTACATGTGCGGCCCCGGCCCCATGAGCAAAGCCGTGGTGCAAATGCTCGACAATCTGGGTGTGGCTTCCGAGAACATCGCCTTCGACGATTTCGGCGGCTGACGCTCACCTGTCGCAATACGCATAAAAAAGGGATGCTGTCTCTGACGGCATCCCTTTCTCTTTCAGTGGTGAACTGACGGAAAGAATTCACACATTCCCGTTGGGCTTGCCCTCTTCAGGTGCACAGATCCACACCACCAGATAGGCCCAAAAACCGAATGTGCCGCACAACAGTGCCACCAGGAACAGAATCCGGATCACCGTCGGATCCACATTCAGGTACTCCGCCAAACCGCCGCACACGCCCGCAATCCTGCGGTCCTTAGTGCTGCGCATCAATCTGCGATAGCTGTTTTCCATAATCTATTGTTTTTATCTACATATCCAACTGACAAACAGAGTACTTCTACTGCGCCATCAGGCTGTAGCGGTCCACAGCCTCCTGCGCGGTCTTCACAGCCTCGTCGGCCTTCTGCAGCTTTTCCTCGGCAGCAGCCTTCTTGCCGGCATACTTCTCGGCATCGGCCTGCAGCGAGTTCACTTCCTTTTCGAGGCTGGCAATCTTGGCCGTCAGCTTCTCTATTTCCTTCTGCTTGTCGGCAGCCTTCTGCTGGGCCTTGCCGATGTTTTTTTCCACCGAAGCCAGATCCGAGGCAGCCGACTTTTGAGCCTTTTGGGCCTTCTTCAAGTCGTCTTGGGCGGCCGAGAGCTGCGTCAGAGCCTCATAGCGGTCAACATACTGAGGAAATGCCGACACAAACAGCCTCAGATTGTTGTTCATCGCCACCTGGTCGATAGTCAGGTCCTGCGACAGTGCACACACCGTCACCACGGTAGTCTTGTTGCCCTTGCGACCCTGGTCCTCCACCTTCGTGTAGAGGTTTATCGGTGTAGCTGCCACCTCGGCAAACACCTGCTGCAGACAAGCCACATAGCCATCCACATTCTTGGTCTTCAACTTCGCATCCTTAAGACGCTGGTTCATGGCTGACTGCACCAACTTAGCGCCCTTCTCAAGTGTCACCGTGTAAGACGGAACGGTCAACTCGCCTATCTTAGCCGTTCCCTCTTCCACAGTCTGGGCCATCACGCCCGCACAAAGCACCGTAGCAACGGCAAATGCCAACAATTTCTTCATCATAACAATTTGTATTTTAATTAATTAAACAATAATCAAAAAACCACTCCACTCACCCGCACGACAATGCAAAGATACACATTTTTTGTAAACTACGGTTGCCTTCCACTGAATTTGCTTAATTTAGAATTTTTTTTCCAAACATGGGCCTTTGCTCCAAGAGGGGCTCACCTGACCTTCTACTATCTTTCTGATGAAGGCTTCATTTCGCACAACAGACGCGCATCGATTGGACAATAGCCGGTGCGAACAACAATTGCGACTGACGGCAGGCTGAGCACAATAGAGCGTATTTTTACATGACAACAACGCCATTCTGCTTTGCAATGTTGTTTTTTTTTCGTACTTTTGCAGTTTCAAACCGACAAACAATATACATAACACTCTAACAGACATGAATTTACCAAAGATTCACTCCATCACAAAGAAAATGCTCGTCGCCCTTGTTGGCGGATTCCTGCTCATTTTCCTACTGTTCCACATGACAGCCAACCTCTTCATCCTCCGCCACGACGATGGCCAATGGTACTCTGCTTTCACCCACTTTATGGGCACCAACTGGGTGGTGAAGATCTTCGAGATTGTGCTGCTCGGCGTCATCGCGCTCCACATTCTGCTTACCCTCTGGCTGGCGCTAACCAACCGCATGGCCCGTCCCACCCGCTACCACCAGCCCTCGAAGAGCAAGACTCACACCACATCGAAGCTGATGGTATGGACCGGCATCCTGATTTTCGCCTGTCTGATATTCCACTTCACCGACTTCTACTTCGTCAAACTGGGTTGGGTGAAAGGCGAATACATGGTGAAAACCGAAAAATTGCAGGAGAGCGAAGCTGCACAAATGCAACAGTTTGCCATGCAGATGGGCATGACCCCGGAAGAATTGCTGCAGGAGATGGAAGCCGAAGCCGCCAACTACGGCAATGAAATCGACGGACAGTCGACCAAAGAATACATCGACCACCTGCGCGAACAGCTCGAGGTGTCGAACATCTTGCAGCGTGCCTACGGCGAAGGCAACATCAGCGACGACGGCAAATGGATCCGCCACCTGACCTACGACGACCGACAGCTGCTGCGCCGCGTGATGCCGGAAAGCGATCCCGAACCCGACTTCTACTACATGGCCCGCGAAAAATTCACCCGCCCGTACATCGTCATCGTCTACCTCATCTTCTTTGCCATAGTCTTCATGCACCTGCGCCACGCCTTCCCCTCGGCCTTCCAGACTCTGGGCCTGAACAACTACAAGTACAACAACCTCATCGAGGTGCTCGGCAAGATCTACACCTGGGTCGTGATTCTCGGCTTTGCCGCGGTGCCGATATTGGTTTTCCTTGGCCTGTAACACCCTTACCACTTAACACAATAACGCATTAACGCAATGAATTTAGATTCCAAGATACCCGAAGGTCCACTCAGTCAGAAATGGACCAACTACAAAGCCGCGCAGAAGCTGGTGAATCCCGCCAACAAGCGCAAGCTCGACATCATCGTGGTGGGTACCGGCCTGGCCGGTGCCTCGGCGGCCGCCAGCCTCGGTGCATTAGGTTTCCACGTTGACATCTTCTGCATCCAAGATTCGCCACGACGCGCCCACTCCATCGCCGCCCAGGGCGGTATCAACGCCGCCAAGAACTATCAGAACGACGGCGACAGCGTGGAGCGCCTGTTCAAGGACACCATCAAGGGCGGTGACTACCGCGCCCGCGAGGCCAACGTGTACCGTCTAGCCGAAGTCAGCGGCAATATCATCGACCAATGTGTGGCACAGGGCGTGCCCTTTGCCCGCGACTACAGCGGCCTGCTGGACAACCGCTCGTTCGGCGGCGCACAGGTGAGCCGCACTTTCTACGCCCGTGGCCAGACCGGCCAGCAGCTGCTGCTGGGTGCCTATGGCGCGCTGAGCCGCGAGATTGCCCGCGGCACCGTCGTCCTGCACGAGCGCCATGAGATGATGGACCTCGTCGTGGTGCCTGACAAGGATGGCAAGCCCCGCGCCCGCGGCATCATCGTGCGCAACCTGGAGACCGGTGAACTGGAGCGCTACGCTGCCCACGCCGTGGTGGTAGCCACAGGCGGATACGGCAACGTCTATTACCTCAGCACCAATGCCATGAACAGCAACGGCAGCGCCGCCTGGGTGTGCCACCGCCGCGGTGCCGCCTTCGCCAATCCATGCTATGTGCAGATCCACCCCACCTGCATCCCTGTCCACGGCGACTACCAGTCGAAGCTCACCCTGATGAGCGAAAGTCTCCGCAACGACGGCCGCATCTGGGTTCCCAAAAAGAAAGAGGACGCTGAGGCCATCCGCCGCGGCGAGAAGACCGCCCTCGACATCGCCGAGGAAGACCGCGACTACTACCTCGAGCGCCGCTATCCCGCCTTCGGCAACCTCGTACCCCGCGACGTGGCCAGCCGTGCCGCCAAGGAGCGCTGCGATGCAGGCTACGGCGTAGGCCCCACCGGCCTGGCCGTCTATCTCGACTTTGCCGACGCCATCAAACGCCTCGGACGCGACGTGGTGGAACAGAAATACGGTAACCTGTTTCAGATGTACAAGAAAATCGTCGACGTGGACCCCTACGAATACCCGATGATGATCTACCCCGCCGTGCACTACACCATGGGCGGCCTATGGGTAGACTACGAGTTGCAGACCACCATCCCCGGACTCTTCGCCGCTGGCGAGGCCAACTTCAGCGACCACGGCGCCAACCGCCTCGGTGCCAGCGCCCTCATGCAGGGCCTGGCCGACGGCTATTTCGTGCTCCCATACACCATGCAGAACTACCTTGCCGACCAAATCTACGTGGGCAAGATCAAGGCCGAAGGCCCCGAGTTCGACGAAGCCGAACGCAGCGTGCGCGAGCGTCTCGACAGCCTGATGGCCATCGGCCAGAACACCGACACACACCACTCGGTGGACCACTACCACAAAGCCCTCGGACGCGTGATGTGGGAATACTGCGGCATGGCCCGCTCGAAAGAGAGCCTGGCCATCGCGGCACAGAAGATTGCCGAACTTGAAGCCGAATTCTACCAGCACGTCACCATCCCCGGCCATTCCAGCGAGATGAACCCCGAACTGGAAAAAGCCTACCGACTGGCCGACTATTTCGAACTGGCCCGCCTCATCGTCGCCGATGCCACCCAACGCGAAGAAAGCTGCGGCGGACACTTCCGCGTCGAACACCAGACCGAGGACGGCGAGACGCAGCGCGACGACGACAACTTCATGTTTGTGGCCGCATGGGAATACCAGGGCCACGACAAACCCGAAGTGATGTCGCGCGAGGACCTCAACTACGAATACATTCAGATTGTCAAACGCAATTACAAATAAGCCATGCATTTCACTCTCCATATCTGGCGGCAGGAAAACCGCCACGCCAAAGGCCATTTCGAGAAATATGAGATCGACAACATCTCGGCCGAGTGCTCGTTCCTCGAAATGCTTGACCAATTGAACGAGAAGCTGATCAACGACCACATCGCCCACCCCGTATGCTTCGACAACGACTGCCGTGAAGGCATCTGCGGCATGTGCGGCCTCTACATCAACGGACGCCCCCACGGCAACGACGACGGCGTCACCACCTGCCAGCTCCATATGCGCCGCTTCAACGACGGAGACGAAATCTGGGTGGAGCCCTGGCGCGCAAAAGCCTTCCCCATCATCAAAGACCTGGTGGTCGACCGCACCGCCTTCGACAAAATCATCCAGGCCGGCGGATATATCAGCGCCACCACCGGCGGTGTGCCCGACGCCAACAACATCCTGGTGGCCAAGCACATCGCCGACCAGTCGATGGACGCCGCCGCCTGCATCGGATGCGGTGCCTGCGTGGCCGCCTGCAAGAACGCTTCGGCCATGCTCTTCGTGGGCGCCAAAGTGAGCCATCTGAACCTCTTGCCGCAAGGAAAACCCGAGGCTCTCGACCGCGTGCACAACATGGTGGTCAAAATGGACGAACTCGGCTTCGGCAGCTGCACCAACACCTATGCCTGCGAGGCCGAATGTCCCAAGCAGATCAAGCGCCAGAACATCGCACGCCTCAACCGTGGCTGGATAGGCCAGATGTTCGGCCGCGACCGCCGGAAATGACGACATCCACCCACAGGGAAACCCCATAACGAAAAACACCCGCCATCCACTGCCCCGACAGAATGTGGCGGGTGCTTCTTATTCCGCAGGAAGGAGCAGGTGCGGTCGGCTGCAATGCTTCGGTCCCGACCTCCATCCTTTTTTGGACGATTGATGCACGACTGTTGTCCGACTGTTGTCCGAAAAATGTTCGGACAACAGTCGGACAACAAACCCACCTCGGCTGCAGAAAAACCGACCATGGCAAAGGACTGATATGCCAACCGCTCCGATTAAGCCGGAACAATTTCTGCCAACACCTCATTTTGAACACTTTGAAAGAAGAAAAGCAGGTTTTCGGACCATATTGAAAAAGTTTTCGTATTTTTGCAGTACTAAACCAGTGAATAACCTAAAAACACAAACGCCATGAAACGCTTAGCAATCATTGTAGTTATGACGCTGATGAGCCTCACAGCTACGGCCAATTCGATCAGATTCTTCACCTACAGTCAGGCCGCCCGCACTGTGCAATACCTCAACGCGCAGAACGAGATGATGATCTACTGCGGATATGACTATGAAATCGAAACCTACGTGCTGATCAACGAGGTGTGGATGGAGCGCTACAACTCGTCCTACTACGAGATCTGGGTCTACGGCTACGACGCCTACACCGGCGACGAGATATACATGCCGCTCGACCTAAAGTGCGTGTGGCTGTTCAGCGGTGGCCGCATGTACAGCGCTGCACAATACCTGCGCTTCCACGCCACCATCACCATGCCGTCGATCACATGGTACGTGCCAGCCTACCACCACTACACCCGCGTGGCACACCGTCCGGGATACCGTCCGAGCTATCATTACGAAATCCACAGCTACGGATGGATGCCCCCGGCACCCGGCCCCGCCTACGGCTCGCACGGCCCGCTGCCTCCCTACTACAACCGTCCGCCACACACCCCTGCTCCCCGTCCCACTGCACCCTGGACTCCCGGCGTAGACCGTCCGACCACAGGAACCACCACAGGCAGCGTGGATGTGACGAACAACGCCAAGCCGACCACCGGCAGCCACAATTCGACCAACACCTCGGCACGTCCAGGTAGCACATCGGCCAGCGGCAGCAGCCGTTCCACCACAAGCGGCACCTCGACCAGCAACACAACGCGCAGCAATAGCAGCACCGCCACATCCGGAACCTCGCGCAGCACCTCCAGCTCGACAACCACGCGTAGCAGCAACTCCGGCACCACGCCCACCCGCTCCAACAGCGGCACCTCGGCCACCGGGCGCTCCTCCACGAGCAGCACCCCCACGCGGAGCTCCAGCAGCACATCTGCCACCCCCACCCGCTCCAGCAGCGCTTCCGGCACCACCACCCGCTCCTCCAGCACCACCACAACACGCTCATCGGCCACCACCAGCACCACTCGCTCGACCGGCAGCACAACCTCATCGCGCAGCAGCGACAACAACACATCGCGTAGCAACACCACCTCAAGCCGCACAACTACCAGCCGCAACACCACTTCACGCACACGATAACCCGCAATAAAGAATCCCACAAAAATGAAAGCCAGCGAATTGGTGCTCGCCCCCGACGGCAGCCTCTACCACATCAGAATGAACGCCGACACCTTGGCCGACAGGGTGATACTGGTGGGCGATCCGGGCCGAGTGGAAATGTTCAAGGCCATCTTCGACACCATAGAATACGAGTCGAGCAACCGCGAAATACACGCCTTGACGGGCACCTACCATGGAAGCCGGATGACGGCACTGTCAACAGGCATGGGTTGCGACAACATCGACATTGTGATGACGGAACTCGATGCCGCCCTGCACATCGCCGGCAACGGCAGCTGGAATGAAACCACCGGCCGCCGGCTAAAAATAGTGCGCATCGGCACCAGCGGGTCGCTGCAAGCCGATATCGATTGCGGCAGCCATGTGGCTTCGGCCTACGCCATCGGACTCGACGGACTGATGAACTACTACCGCGAATGGGACTCTCCCCTGCCCGGCATGGACGAACTGCTGAAGCAGCACATGACTCTTGACGGACGCCTGGCGACCCCCTACTGCGTGGCCGGAAGCACGAATCTGCTCGACAAAGTGGCCCTCGGCATGCACCACGGCATCACCGCCACCGCACCCGGATTCTACGGCCCACAGGGACGCACCATCCGGCTGCATCCATCAATCGATGGCCTCAACGAAAAACTGGCCTCATTTTCCTACAACGGACTGAAAGTCACCAATCTTGAAATGGAAACCTCGGCAATTTTCGGCTTCAGCCACCTGCTGGGACACGAGGCGCTGACAGTCTGTCTGATCATTGCCAACCGTCCGCAAGGAACATTCCTCAACGACTATCACGACCCCATGCGACAACTGGTCGGCACGATTGTGGAACGTCTGGCGGAATAACGAAAGAAAAACAGTATAGGCAGAAGCCTACGGATATCACTTCAAACCTCCGCGACGGGATTTGATATATTCGTAGGCTTCATTGATTTCCTTCATCTGCTCAGCCGCATTGCGCTGAATCTCTTCGCTCATGCCGGCCACGCGGTCGGGATGATATTTCATGGCCATTTTGCGATAGGCCTTCTTCACCTCGTCATCCGACGCGGTGCTGTCGATGCCCAGCACCTTGTAGGGATCCTTATAGTAGCTTGACGACGAACGGGAACGGCCCGAACCGGAGGAATAGCCAGTGTCGCTGGAGCCCACATGGCGCTCGTGGATTGAGGTGTAGTCCGACTGCGAGATGCCCAGATATTGGGCTATCAGGCGCAACATGTTGATCTCCGACTGGTGGAACTCGCCGTCGGCACCGCCAATACCAAACAGAAAGTCCACCATGTGGTAGCGCGTATTGTAGTCGGTGTTCACCTTAATCTGCTGGCATATCCTGTCAATCGGGATGTCCTTTTCGACCATCTGCTGCAACACCTTGAGCATCTGCTTGCCGCGCTCCTCGCCATAATTGGCCAACAGGAACCGCTTCACATAATCAAGCTCGCTGCGCTTCACATTGCCGTCGACTTTCATGACGGCAGCAATCAACACCATCAACGAGACGTTGATATCCTGTTGCGTGCCCGTGTTGCGATAAGGGCCGCGGTGGGAGGATGAGGTGCCTGTGCCAGAGCTTCCTATCTGCGCTGTGGAAGAGATGGATTTGCCGATAAAGTAGCCCAGCAGCGCACCGATGGGGCCGCCAATGGCCCACCCCAAGCCTGCAAAAAGCCATTTAGTGAAAGAGCTCATTTCTTGATAAGGATATTGTAAATTACGGATTGAATGTCGGTGCGGATGTTCATCAAAGCCAGCTTGTTGGGTGACGATGAGGGATGTACGCGGTTGGAAAGGAAGACATAGACCATGTCGTACTCGGGATCGACCCACACCATGGTGCCGGTGAAGCCGGTATGGCCGTAGCTGCTCTGCGTGGCCTCGATGGCAGTCTGTCCGCTCTTTGTGGGATGGAACAAAGGCTTGTCGAAGCCGAGTGCCCGACGGTTGCCATGCCGCTCATAGTGGCGGCGGACAAAATTCTCGACAGTTTTTTTCTTAAGATAGTGGTGGCCGTTGAGTTCGCCGCCATTGAGCAGCATCTGCATGATCATGGCCACATCGCCGGCATTAGAGAATAGTCCCGCATGTCCGCTCACACCGCCCATGGCATGGGCGTTGGGGTCGTGCACCGTGCCGCAGATGAGGCCCCGGAGGGCATCCCGCTCGGTGGGGGCAATGTCGGGGACAAGCGCACGGTCGAGATTCTGCAGCGGCAGGAAGGCCGTGTGGTGAAGATTCATCGGCTGGTAGAAATGCTTGTCGACATACTGGTCGAGAGGCATTCCTGTAATGTGGCGCACCACATCGCTGAGCAGCATGAAGCCGAGGTCACTATAGACCATTCCGTCGTCCTCGTTAAGGGGACTGGCGGCGACAAGGGCAAGGATCGAGTCGTAGCCCGTGGCCTGTTGCCAATAGGAATCGAAAGACTTCAGTCGGGCACAATGGCTGAGGGCCTGTTTGACTGTGATATGAGCCTTGTCGGTGCCCTTCAGATAGGGAAGATAGTGGCTCAGTTTGTCGTCGATTTTCAGACTGCCGTCGTCGACAAGTTTCATGATGGCCAAAGTGGTGGCCGTCACCTTGGTGAGCGAAGCCAGATCGTAGACCGTCGACGGGGTGACCGGCACCGACGTGCTGTCGTAGGTGAGACGGCCATAACAGCGGTCGATCACCTTGCGGCCATGATGCATCACCACCACTTGGCAACCCGGCATGGCATGAGCATCCAGACCCCGCTGGACAATAGAGTCGATGCGGCGGTCGATATTCAGGTTCAGGTCGGCCACAATGTCTTCGCAGACAGGAAGATGTTCTTTCCCCGGCACCCGCACACCTTCGTCGAGATAAGGCAGCACGTAACGATACTTGGCCTTGAGCACTCGACGGCAATGATAGTCGACCAGCGCACGGATCGAGTCGTTGTCGCGGGCGGCAGCGGCAATCTTGTCGATCGACCGCGGCACGTCGGGAGGCAGGAGGATAATGTCGTTGCCCGCAATGAGGGCGGCCAGCTCGGCGTCGCCGTCATGATAGGTGTTGGTCACGCCCTTCATGTCGATACCATCGGTGATGACAAGGCCGTCGAACTCCAGCTTCTTGGTGAGCAGCTGGTCGACAATGATGGGGCTGAGCGACGACGGACGGGTGGGATCGAGCGCATTGACCTGAAGATGAGCCACCATCACACCCCCAACCCCGGCAGCAATAAGGCGCTTGAAAGGATAGAGGTCGACCGTGTCGATGTATTCGGGCGTATGGTTGATGACGGGCAACTCGAGGTGGCTGTCGGCGTCGGTGTCGCCATGTCCGGGGAAATGCTTGGCCACGGCCATCACGCCCTGGCTCTGAAGGCCACGGGCATACATGATACCCAGTCGGGCCACCCGCGCGCGGTCGGTGCCGAACGAGCGCGTGCCGATCACAGGATTCTTGGGATTGGAATTGATGTCGACGACAGGGGCGAAATTGATGTGTATGCCCATCTCGCGGCATTGGCGGCCGATTTCCTCGCCCATGCGATAGACAATGCTGTCGGCGTCAGGCGTCAGCAGCCCGAATTTGGCATTGCGGGGAAAGCTGTACATGTCCTTCAGGCGCATGCCTAGTCCCCACTCGCCGTCGATGCAGACAAGCAAGGGCACTTCGGCATCGTGCTGAAAACGTTTGGTCATCGGGGCCTGTCGTTCGGCCGTGCCGACAAAGAAACAGACACCCCCGACACCAAGTCCGTTCATGCGCGACGAGAATTCTTTTGCCTGACTGTCGGTCATGTCCAGCGGCACACGCACCACCATCAGCTGGGCCACCCTCTGGTCGAGGGTCAGACGGGCCATGACGGAATCCACCCATTGGTCCTGACGGTCGCGATAGCGCATGCCCGCAGAAGAAAAATGCTGGTGCTTGCGATGTCGCGGACGGCGCTGCGCAAAGGCATTGTCAGACAGGATTAACAACAATAGTATCAACAAGATACATTTAAGTCTCGAAACGTGGATATTCATGATTGACAGGGAGTTTCGTTTATTATTTGACCTGTGGTCATGCGGTCTGGCCCGGGTTCGGGTTTTACACGGCTGTCGTACAACAGATGTTCATCCGTCGGACAAGGGTTGCTGTTGCGCATGCGTATGAGGCTGTCAAAATAGGCCACCTGGCGGAGGCGGGGGTTCCCTTCGTAGTTGAGGATGACGTAGTCGGCACGTCGCATCATCTCTTCGGCCGGCATCTGGCTGCGTATTCTCATCATGAGGGTGTCGCGGTCGGAGCAGTCGCGGAGGGTGAGGCGCTGGAGACGCTGTTCAAGGTCGAGGTAGACGCACACCACGGCATCCATCATGCGGTCGAAACCGTAGTCGTAGAGGATGGCGCTCTCGAAGAGGACATAGTCGTCGCCTGCATGCTGGGCGCAGAATGCGTCAAAGTCGAGCATCACGCGCGGATGGACCAAGGCATTGAGACGAGCGAGCATCGCGGGGTCGGAGAAGACGATGGAGGCAATGCGGCGCTTGTCGGCAGAGCCATCGGGAAGGAACACCGCATCGCCGAACAGGGAGCGGAGTTGCTTCAGGAATCCGGCATCGCGATAGTATTCAGCAGCGACCTTGTCGGCCACAAAGCTGCTTACGCCAAGCGTGCGGAAGGTGTCAACGACCGTACTCTTCCCGCAACCCATGCCGCCTGTGATACCGATTTTCAACATGGCGGACTATCTGATTATGACGCACTCGACTTGCGACGGCTCGAGGCTGCGGGGACGAAGGTAGGAGGGAAATTCGAGCAGACGGGGAGTCTGTGTGCTTTCGTGGTTGAGAATGTCTTGATAGTCGATCGCCACACGGAACTCGGGCGTCTTGTCGAGGGCACTTTTGGGGACCCACACATGGACTGTGGCCTCCTCGGGATAGATGCGGTAGTGGACATTGGTGTCGGCTCCGACCACTTCGATGGGGACCGAATATTCACGGTCGACATAGGCCTCGACAGGCAGATGGACGGTGACCGCGGTGGCGGAGGAACGGATGTCGCCATAGTCGCGCCACGAATCGTCGAGGGGGATTTCGTAGCTTCCCGATGAGCTGATGTTCACCACTTTATACGAGATAGCTGAAACCGAGGTTATGCGGTCGAGAGCCTCTTTCGGGCCATAGAGCGTCACGTCTTCCGGCTTGACGACCGGTTCGCCATAGAGGCCGTATTGGTCGGCAAAAGAAAAGTCGACGTTGCCCAAATCGACACGATAGGTTTTGTGATAGCGTTCGGTCAGTTCCAGACGAAGCGAATCGCGGGCCACGGTGATATTGCGGATGCTGTTGGGGCCTATCTGTTGGCGCAGCGACTCGGTGATGTCGGCCAAGGCCACGGCCCGCTTCGTCCCTTGCGAGGTCATGTCGACCTGCACCACGGGAACCTGCTTTCTGAAGCTTCGCAGAAAAGCCTGGAAACCGGTCATCTCGGCATGAAGAGTCAGCACCGAATCGGCTTTTGCAACTGCATAGCGCACAGTGTCGTAGCCATACATCTCGACATGGGCCCGGAGGGGGTAGTCGTCGGTTTCGGACATGGAAACTCCGAGCCAGACAAATGCCGTCAAGCACAGTATGACCAGAAAACGCTTCATGTATGTTTTTATTACTTCACCTCGGTCTTGGCTTCGGGTGCGGGCTGGATCATGCTCTTCTCGACGGTGAGAATCACGCCGTTGGAGGCTTCGACCTCGACAGTGTGCTCGTCGACAGAGTGCACCTTACCATAGATGCCGCCGGAGAAGATCACACGGTCGCCCTTTTTGAGTGCGTTGCGGAACTGCTGCTCCTCTTTCTCTTTCTTGCGTTGCGGACGCAGCATGAGAATCCACATGAGGACCAGGAGAAGGATCATCCAAATCCACATCGAACCGCCTCCACCCTGCTGGGCCTGAAGAAGAATAAATTGTAAGTTCATAGAAAATAAATAATTAATGATTAACAATTAAACATACAGACTTGTTCAGAATCGGTTGCCGGAAGGTTAATGGCCGACCTGTGCCATGATTCTCAGGCGGGAGCGTGAGGGTTGGGCGTTGCTCATCACCGTCACCTCCTGCAGCTGCTGACCCGACTTGCCGGCGCTCTTGAATGTGACGGTGATGTAGCCATCATCGCCCGGAACGATACGGTGACGGGGATAGTCGGCCACTGTGCAGCCGCAAGTAGCGCTGCAGCCGCTGATCACCAGATCGGCATTGCCGGTGTTGCGGAAATGGAAGCTGTAGCTGATGCTCTCGCCGGCCGACAGGCGTCCAAAATCGTGAACCTCACTGTCGAAGGAAATGACAGGCATTTTGGACTCGGAGTCGTAGCCGCTGGCGCTATGGGGGTTGTGAATCAGGTCGATATCGGCATCGTCGGCATTTTTCTGATGGCAAGCCGAAAGGGTCAGTGCGAGTGACAAAAGCACCAATGTGAATATGTTCTTCATTTTTTAATTCTCCTCTTCTGAAATACCACGCCCCCACTTGTTGATTTTGCCTTGGGAGCGCAATTCTGAGACCAATTTATCCAATATGCCGTTGATAAAGAGCTTGCTTCGCTCCGAGCTGTATTCTTTCGACAACTCGATATATTCGTCGACGGTGACCCGTTCGGGAATTGACGGACATTTGGTCAATTCAGCCACGGCCATGTCGATCAGCAATATGTCCATCAGCGAAACACGTTCGAACTCCCATCCTTTCAGATAGCGCTTGATCAGTTCTTCACTCTCCACGCGGCCTTCGAGCGTGTGCCGGATGAGCGACTTGGCGAAGTCGATATCCTCCTGCTCTTTTTCGACGCGCTGGTCGTACATCAGCGGCCATAGCATGGCCTCGTCGAAGTCGGCTTCGTTGAGCGTCTTGAGCATCATATAGTTGTACTGCGCAATCTGATGGAAATCGTCCTCCCACAAAAGGCTGCGCTCTCCCATGACGGCCACCAGGGAATCGCGGTTGACCAAATAGCGGAACATCATAATTGCCAGTTCCTTGTCTTCCTCATACGAGGAGGATTCTTTCGCCAGATAGTCGAGATAGACTTTTTGCTTTTTGAAATCGAGGAAGGCCTCGCGGATCAGGTTTTCGTGGGTGTCCCAGCATCCGCACCAGTCCGCGACATGTTTTTTGAACTCGAAGTTGTCGGCGAGGCGACGGAGGAACTCGTTGCCGAGCAGCTTGGTGTTGGGGTTGAGCTCTTCTTCTGTGGGACGGAATTTCTGTTTTCCCTCTTCCATCACTTTGGCAGCCACCTCCACCATCTTGGTGAGCATGGATACCTGCAGCACGCCCAACTCGTTCAGCTTTCCTATGTTGTATTCAAGCGTCCGGACTGCATCGGAGGCATTGTCGTTCAGATCCAGTCTGTATGCATAGGCAACCTGCAGCACCTTGCATCTTAAAAAGTGTCTACTAAGCATTTATGATCGTGTTAATGCGTTAATTCGTAAATGTGTTGGTGCTCTAAAGAACGATATTGATGATCTTCTTGGGGACAAAGATCACTTTCTTGGGTTGCGCTCCGCCTACCCACTTCTGGCCTTCGGGGGTCGCAATCACGGCATTCCATGCCTCTTCCTGCGTACATGTGGAGGGCAGCTCGATGGTGAACCTCATCTTGCCGTTGAACGACACGGGGTACTTGACCATGTCTTCCTCCAGACACTTCTCGTCATATTCTGGCCATGAGGCTAGGCAGACCGACGCTTCATTGCCCATGCGGTGCCACAATTCTTCGGCGATATGAGGGGCAAAGGGAGCCATCAGCACAAGCAGCGGCTCCAGCACACCGCGGTGGGCACACTTCATCGACGACAAGTCGTTGATGCAGATCATGAATGTGGAAACGGATGTGTTGAAGGAGAAGCGTTCGATATCGTCAGTGATCTTTTTGATGGTCTGATGCAATATCTTCATCTCCGCCTTCGACATTTCGCCGTTGGCCATCCCGTTGGTCAGAGCATCGTCGTAGAGACGCCAGAACTTTTTCAGGAAACGGAACACACCCTCGATGCCGTTGGTGTCCCACGGTTTAGCCTGCTCGACGGGGCCAAGGAACATCTCGTACAGACGCAAGGTGTCGGCGCCATAACGGGCCACAAGATCGTCGGGATTCTGCACATTGTACATGCTCTTCGACATCTTTTCGACCTCCCATCCGCATACATATTTGCCATCCTCCAATTCAAAACGGGCGTTGGCGAATTCGGGGCGCCACTGGCGGAATTTTTCAATGTCCAGAATGTCATTGTCGACGATGTTGATGTCCACATGGATGGGGGTGGTGTTTTCCTCGCGGCCTGGGATGTTCTTCGAAAGGAAGAGACTGTTGTCGGACTTCGACCTGAATACGAAGTTGGAACGACCCTGGATCATACCCTGGTTGATCAGTTTTTGGAATGGCTCTTCTTTCACCGCCATGCCCAAGTCGAAGAGGAACTTGTTCCAGAAACGGGCGTAAATAAGATGGCCCGTACCGTGCTCCGCGCCACCCACATACAAATCGACATTCCGCCAATAGCCGACAGCTTCAGGCGAAAAATACATGTCGTCATTCATAGGATCCATGTAGCGCAGATAGTAGCCACTGCTGCCGGCAAAGCCAGGCATGGTGCTCAGCTCAAGCGGGAACACCGTCAGATTGTCAATGCGGCTTTTTTCCACCACACAGCAATTGGCTTCGTCCCAGGCCCAACGTTCGGCATGTCCGAGGGGGGGCTCACCTGTGGATGTAGGCTTGAAATCCGACACCTCGGGCAACTCGAGCGGCAGACAACTTTCGGGTATCGGACAGGGGATGTTACCTTTATAATAAATCGGGAACGGCTCACCCCAATAGCGCTGACGGCTGAAAATGGCATCACGCAGGCGATAGTTCACCGTTCTGTGTCCAATGCCCATCTCCTCGATACGGTCGATGACGGCCATCATGGCCTCTTTGACTTTCATTCCGGTGACAAAGCCACTGTTGACCGACCAGCCACTCTTGGCATCCATACTCTCGGTCCAGGTTGTGGGGTCGCTAACCACATCTTTTTCCTGGGAGACCACCTGGCGGATGGGGAGACCGAAATGACGGGCAAAGGCGAAGTCGCGGCTGTCATGAGCCGGCACAGCCATGATGGCTCCTGTGCCGTATCCGGCCAGCACATAGTCGCTCACCCAGATGGGTATCTTCTCTTCAGTCAGAGGGTTGACGGCATAGGCGCCTGTGAAGACGCCACTGACTTTCTTCACCTCAGCCTGGCGCTCACGCTCGGAACGGTTTTTGGCCCATGAGACATAAGCTTCCACCTCAGCACGCTGACCATCGGTCGTGATTTTGTCAATCAGTTCATGCTCCGGGCACAATACCATGAATGTGACACCGAAAATGGTATCGGGTCGGGTGGTGAATATCTCAAAACTCGGCGCATCTTGCTGACCGGTGGCCACCGACAACGGGAACCACACGGCAGCACCTTCCGAACGGCCTATCCAGTTGCGCTGGATTTCCTTCAGACTGTCGGTCCAGTCCACTTTTTCCAATCCGTCAACCAAACGCTGCGCATAAGCGGTGATGCGCAGGCTCCACTGGCGCATAAGCTTGCGCTCAACGGGATAGCCGCCACGGACACTCAAACCGCCCACCACTTCGTCGTTGGCCAACACCGTGCCGAGTTCCGAACACCAGTTCACGGGGATGTCGGCAAGATAGGCCAGGCGGTAATTCATCAGCACCTGCTGACAACGGTTCTCGTCCCATGCATTCCACTCGGCAGCGGAAAAGTGCATCTCTTCGGTGCATGCCACATTGAGGCCCTGTGTTCCATTTTCGGCAAAGCGAGACTCCAGCTGGCTGATTGGCTGTGCTTTTTGCAGGTCATTGTCATAATAGCTCTTGAAAAGCTGAAGGAATGTCCACTGCGTCCATTTATAGTACTTGGGATCGCAGGTGCGCACCTCTCGATCCCAGTCGAAACTGAACCCTATCTTGTCCAACTGCTCGCGATAACGGGCGATATTTTTGTCCGTAGTGATCGCGGGATGCTGCCCCGTCTGTATGGCATATTGTTCAGCGGGAAGGCCGTATGCGTCATACCCCATGGGGTGCAGCACATTGAATCCACGCAGACGCTTGTAGCGGGCATAAATATCGCTCGCTATATATCCCAGGGGATGGCCCACATGAAGGCCTGCACCTGACGGATACGGAAACATATCCAGAACATAGTAGTGGGGGCGGTCTGCTACTCCCTTCGACGGGTTTGCCACGTGATACGTACCATGCTCACGCCAGTACTTTTGCCACCGCGGTTCAATTTCAGTAAATTTGTAGTCCATTATCTTTCAATATAATACATATAGCCGCACATACAGCCATAAAATGCAAAGATAGCAAAAAATAAGCAATATAATAAAATAATACTTAAAAACGGCAAAAAAAACAGACTTCACCACTCTCCGGAAGCGGCAGACTCTTCTGTCAATCAGTAGACAAGACTCAAGATATCGTCAACGATATGGCGATGCGGCCCCGATGGCGGCTCGGGACGTTGATGTATGTCGGCACCGACAAGTGCCTTCTGCGCCAAGTCGATAGCAGTCAGGTCAAGTCCGTCAGATGCAATTTTAGCATCGATTATCCGTCCTGCAGACTCATCCACTTGCAATGACAGTTCTACAGCACCCCATTCGAACCTGCCTTTCTTGTCAGCCCTGAACTCCCGCCAACGTCCATACAGCCACTCGGGGTCTTGATACGAGCGGGCAATGGCCTGCACATCTTCGCGTCGGGAGATGTGGTCGAAACCCATTTTCACGCAGTTGTCGGCATAGACCTCCTCAAAAGCATCACGAAGCGAGGGAACGACCCTCAGACTGGTGATTTCGGGATTAAAGTCCGACAGGTTGGCAACCCTACTCCGCACCGACTCCACTCCATGCTTCATCAACTTTGCCTTATCAACTTTCAAATACCGCTGCAGTTCCTCCATCTCGCTGCGTATCAACAATGTGCCATGATGGAGGCAGGCACTTCGACTCTTGCTAAATGCATTGCCGGATATTTTTCTCCCGAAGCATGTCAGGTCGTTTCTGCCCGAAACCTCAACCTCAAGTCCCCAATGCGACAAGGCCTGTCTTATGACGGCAAAGTGCTTGTCCACATCATAAAGATCTGGCGGCGCAACAAACGAAAAATTCAAGTTGCCGTCGTCGTGATACACCGCCCCCCCACCCGTTTTCCTCCTCACCAAGAAGCCACCGTCGGCCTCAAGCTCGGCCACATTGCATTCGCTGTATGGGTTCTGGTTCATGCCAATAACCACTGTGCGGCGGTTGCGCCAAAGGTACATCGTCACGCAGTCAGGTCTGGCATTCTGCACCAGCCATTGCTCCACAGCAATATTCAAGTATGGATTCAATTGATTTGATTCAACGAACTGAATCATAGCATTCAAAAGCGATATGCAAATGTAAAGAAATTGGGTGCCTGCGACAGGTGGAAATTGCGTCGGGCAAAAGCAAAGTCGAACCGTTTTGTCCTGATTCCGAAGCCGAATGAAAAACCACTCAGATTGAATGCATCGGCTCCTTTCATCTCGGCAGCCTGCCGATAATTGTAGCCCACCCGGCCATAAACCGACTTGCCGATGTTGACTTCAATACCGAAAAGGGTGTGACGCATCAGATTGTCAAACACTCCCTCATACCATTTTTCTGTGGTCACCTGTCCCGTAAAGGGGTCTGTCTGTGTGGTCGGATTCAGCGGATCGTCATATCGCAAGTTCCAATGCTGCAACTCGGTAGCGGCAAAAAACAGGCGGAACGGCGCCCGTGCCAATTTATACGACAACGCCGCCGACAACTCAAATGGCAATTTCTCAACCGTCTGGTCGAACGTGACAATCTGCGACCCCATATTCCTAGCCATCAGCGTGGCGGAGAAACGCCTGTTGTCGGTCACAAAACTTCCACTCACGTCAAGGGCCAGCGCAACAGCCGTATATTGTTCATATTGCGACAACACCGGCTTGAAATTGGCTCCGATGCTGAAGTTGCTGTCAATCCACATGCCCCACCCTATATTGAGCGCATAGTCGGCCACCGAAAACTTTCCAAGATGCTGTTCCTCTTCGCTGTATTCCTCAAAAGAGCCATAGTTGCAATAATGGAATCCGACCACGGCCGTACCCAGTGGGCCCACATTCAGACCATAGCTTATCGACCCCACCGTGCTGAGCCCCGACATAGTCTGCAGGCTGGCCACCAACGTCCCATTCATCTCGGGTGTGATCATCGATGGATTGTCAATCGCCACCGAAATGTCGTTGCCAAAAAGCGACAGGTAGTCGAAACCCAGACCCGCGGTGCGGCCCGCACGGCCTATATCCAAAAGGGTCAAAGTGTTCAGTCCAGCCACCTGGGCTCTTGCCTGGCCGGAATATGTGCTTAGAAAACCGAAAATTATGGCGCATATCGCTACACGCCATAATTTTCGTTTCAACAATGAGCTATCAGGTCTCACTTCTGCGTTGCGTTACCTCTGGTGACGTAACCGTGGATCTTCATTATTACTGCTCGCGCTTTTTGTTGCGTTCGTGACGCATCAGGTGCGAAGGCTCGAGGGCCATACGGTCGGTCTCGAGCAGCGAAGCCACACCCTCTTCCACACGACGGGCCGCCTGACATGCCTCGCAATGGCACTCCTCGTGATATTCACGCGGCTCGGTATAGGTGGTGATCACGCCCTCGAAGTTGCGCAGGATCACCTTGTCGGGACTCTGCGAAATCACATACTGGGGCATCACCGGCGTCTTGCCGCCTCCACCGGGCGCATCAACCACAAAGGTGGGCACAGCATAGCCGCTCGTATGGCCACGCAGGTTCTCGATGATCTCGATACCCTTGCTGACAGGCGTGCGGAAATGCTCCAGACCCATGCTCAGGTCGCACTGGTAGATATAGTACGGACGCACACGGTTGCGCACCAGTTCGTGCATCAGTTTCTTCATCACATGCACACAATCGTTCACGCCGCGCAGCAGCACAGTCTGGTTGCCCAGCGGAATGCCGGCATTGGCCAGACGGGCCAGGGCCTGCTCAGCCTCGGGAGTGAACTCGTTGGGGTGGTTGAAGTGGGTGTTCAGCCAGATGGGATGATATTTCTTCAGCATCTCGCACAGCTCGGGAGTGATACGCTGCGGGCAGACCACAGGCGTACGGCTGCCGATGCGGACTATCTCCACATGCGGGATGGCACGCAGGCGCTGAATGATATACTCCAACTTCTTGTCGCTCACCATCAGGGCGTCGCCGCCGCTGAGCAGCACGTCGCGCACCTGAGGGGTCTTCTCGATATAGGCCAGGCACTTCTCGATACGCTCGCTGGGGCTCTCGTCATCCTTCTGGCCGGCAAAACGGCGACGGGTACAATGGCGGCAATACATCGAGCACATGTCGGTGATCAGGAAAAGTACACGGTCCGGATAACGGTGAGTGAGTCCGGGAGCAGGCGAATCCTCGTCCTCGTGCAGCGGGTCGTTCAGGTCGGCAGGAGCGATGTTGCACTCGGCGCCTTGCGGGATGGCCTGACGTCGGATGGGATCATAGGGGTCGTTCGGGTCGATAAGACTCAGATAGTACGGCGTGATGGCCATACGGAACTTGGCCAGCGCCTGCTTGATGCCTTCTGCCTCGTCTGCAGCAAAGGTGAAGTATTTGCTCAGCTCTTCGTATGTCTCGATGCGGTTCTTGACTTGCCATTTCCAGTCGTTCCACTGCTCGTCGGTGACATTCGGGAACAGCTCTTTTCTGCGGTTTACTTTCATACTGATATTCTGGTTTAATAATTATCTCTCAGCGTGATATGAGGTCCGGAGCACTGTCCGTCCACATCATTCACGCTGCAAAGATAAGAAAAATAAGCCGAATGGCAAAATAATATTTTCCACTTTCCATAAGCGGCGGCGCACTTCCGGATGACACCTGATCTTCCACCTGGCGTCTATCGTGGCGCTGGCCTGCGTGATGCTGTTCTTTTCAACGCCTATTTGCAGTCGCATACACACAGATGTCGTACCTAAAGCCACAAATCTTACATCCTTAACCAAAAAAGTTGCACCCAACGGTGCAACTTTCTATTTTTCACCCTTTTGCCATACGCAAAAGCTATGCGTACAGCTCTTCGAACAGGCGCCGTATCGGCTCGCTCTCGCGAAGGATGTTGAGCGTCAACTCGGCATGGCCGCGGGCATAGCCGTTGCCGACAATGAGGCTGATATCCTTCCCCACCCCTTCGGCACCCAAAGCGGCACGGGTGAACGATGTGGCCATCGAGAAGAAATAGACGCACCCCTGACCCTTGGTGATCAGAATCGACGTCATTTCAGTGTTAGGCACATTCACATTGTTGATGGTCACGTCGGTACCGCGGCCACCGGTGATGGCCATCACCTTGTTGTATACATCCATCACATTCGTGGCATCGGCCACAATCACGTCGGTGGCCAGTCCCATGTCCTTGATGCGCTGGGCGTTTTTCTCGCTGTATTCCACCACAATCACCTTGCCGTAGGGGCCCACATTCTTCATGGCCTGATAACAGCACAGGATGCCGCTTTTGCCACCGCCACCGATAAGGCACACTATGTCGCCCTCGGTGACGAGGCGGTCCACCTGCGCGGGTGCTCCGGCCACATCCAGGGCCGCCAGGGCCAAACGTTCGGGCAAATCGTCGGGCAGGACGGCAAACAAACCGCTCTCGAACAATATGGCCTGCGCGTCGACATCCACCTGGTCGTGCTGCGGGTCGAGATGTTTGATCTGCTTGATCTTCAGCGGCGTCAGCGACAGCGACACCAATGTGGCAATTTTGTCGCCCACCTTCACCTTCGTGTTGCTGTGGAAGTTGGGCCCTATCTCGCGCACTGTGCCGATCAGCATGCCGCCGCTGCCGGTGACGGGATTCTGCATCTTGCCACGCTCGTCGACAATGCTGAGTATCATCTTTTTCATCTGCTCGGCATCGTCGCTGCAGGCGTGACGTATCTGTGTGTAGCTGGCCGAGTCGATATTGAGGGTGTTGACATCGATAAGCAACTCGTTGTCATAGATTTCCATCGTGTTGTCCAGTTTCTGGGCCGGCTGAGGCAGGGTGCCGAGCGGCTCCACCACACGATGTGTGCCATATCTGTTTCCGTTGGGACGCATAGCGGTTGGTTCTATTTATGTGACTGTCGGTTTAATAGAACCCGCAGGAGGGTCTCCCCTGCCTGCGGGTTGATTGTTTTCTTCCACGCCGTACATTGTCGCCGTGGAAAGCCTTGTGGCATTTATGCGTAGAGCTCTTCGAAGATCTTGCGCAGCTCGGGGCTCTCGCGGAGCTCCTGAAGCGTGAACTCGGCATGGCCCTTGGTGTAACCGTTGCCCATGATCATGTTCACGTCGCTGCCGATACCCTCGGCGCCGAGGCTGGCCTTGGTGAAGCTGGTGGCCATGCTGAAGAAGTAGACCACGCCGTCGTCCTTGGTGCAGAGCACGGCGGTCATCTCCTGGTCGGGGACGTTGACGCAGTTGATGGTGACATCGGCCATCTTGCCGTTGGTCAGGCGCTCAACGAGCTCATAGACCTGAACGGGGGTCATGCCGGCAGCGCTCTCCACGACGTCGCAGAAGCCGAGGTCCTTGATGCGCTGGGTGCTCTTGGGGCTGTTGGCGATGCCGATCACCTTGCCGGTGACGCCGACGCGCTTCTTGGCCTCGTAGCAGCAGAGCATACCGCTCTTGCCACCAGCGCCGAGGATGACGACGGTCTGGCCATACTGGCACAGCTTGGCGGTCTGTGCGGGAGCACCGGCCACGTCGAGGGCGCTCAAGGCGAGCTTCTCGGGCATGTCGGTCGGGATCTTGGCGTAGATGCCGCTCTCGAAGAGGATAGCCTTACCCTTGATGTCGACCTGGTCCACATCGGGACGGATCTCGAGGATCTCATCGATACGCAGCGGGGTGAGCGAGAGGCTGACGAGGGTGGCGATACGGTCGCCTTCCTTCAGGTCGATCTTGCCCTTCAGGGCATCGCCGATCTTCTCCACCTTGCCGAGCAGCATACCGCCCGAACCGGTGCGACGGTTGCGGTGCTTGCCCTGCAGCTCCACATTGAGGAGCATCTCTTTCTTCACCTCTTCCATGATGCGCTCCTGGCTGGCACCTTCGCCGGCCTGCTGTTTGGCATAGTTGTGGATATCGGTGAACGAGGCGCTGTCGATATTCAGGGTCTGAACGTCGATAAGGATCTCGTTGTCGTAGATCTCGTCCATGTTGTTGTCAAGCTTGTTGGCCGGCTGCGGCAGAACGCCTTTCGGCTCGATGACACGGTGGGTACCGTACTTGTTGCCTTTTTTCTGCATAATGATTTTGTATGTTTTTGATTGTTACTAATTTTGATTGTATCCTTACGGAATTGAAGACTACAAAGATACGATTATTTTTCAAATGCGCAAAATTTTTTTCTCACCCTATCGGCATGTTCGGCTTGCCTCCTGCTCCGCGTGACACCCCACCGGTCCGCTGCCTGCCGCGACAACAACGCCTCCGGTCCAACTGTTGTACAACAGTCGCGCAGCAGGCGGTCTCCGATGGGAGGGAATCGGCACCACGGGACGTTTAATTTTGCGGCAGACACAATAAAAGGCCCTGTTTGGTGTTATAGACTATAAAAAATATTAAGGAATCAAGATTATGAAAAAATTGCTTTTGGCACTGATGCTTATGGCCACAGGCTTTGCCGTGGAGGCACAGAACAACGACACCCCTGAGCTGCAGGATGCCGGGGAGGAGGTGTTCCAGGTGGTGGAGAAGGATCCCGAGTTCGAGAACGGCATGGAAGGGCTCTACCAATATCTGGCCACCCACCTGCAGTACCCCAACGAGGCGAAAGAAAAGAAAATCGAAGGTCGGGTGTATGTGCGTTTCATTGTGGAGAAAGACGGCACCGTGACAAACGTGGAGGTGATCCACAGCCCCGACCCGATGCTGAGTGCCGAAGCAGTGCGTGTGGTGAAAGCCATGCCCAAATGGAAACCCGGCCGCCAGCGCGGCAAGAAGGTGCGCGTGCAATACAATCTTCCCATCAACTTCAAACTCTGACCCCATCATGAAAGTCGTCATACTCGGGCCCGCATGGCCCTATCGCGGCGGCATTGCCGCCTTCAGCGAGCGTCTGGCACGCCAATATCAGTCAGAAGGCCACGAGGTGCATCTGGTCACCTTCACCCTACAATACCCGTCGTTTCTCTTCCCTGGCAAGACGCAGTACAGCACCGAGCCTGCCCCAGAAGGGATGAAGATCAGCCGCCTGATGAGTTCGATCAACCCATTCAGCTGGCTGCGCGCCGGCCGTCGCATACGGAAAGAAAAGCCCGACCTGATTGTCTGCGCCTACTGGCTGCCGTTCATGGCACCTTGCCTCGGCAGCGTGCTGCGTTGCGCCAAGCGCAAAGGCACACGCCGCGTGGCCATACTGCACAACCTGATTCCGCACGAGCACCGCTTCGGCGACCGCTTGTTCTCCAACTGGTTCGTCCACTCGTGCGACGCTTTCATCACGCTGAGCCGCTCGGTGCTCGACGAGATCGACGAGTTCGATCCCAAGCGCCAGCGTCCGCGCACCTTCTGTCCCCATCCGCTCTACGACCACTACGGCGAGCTTCTGGAGCGCGGCGTGGCGCTGCAGCAGCTGGGCCTCAGGGAAAACCAGCGCTATGTGCTGTTTTTCGGATTCATCAGGGAATACAAGGGGCTGGACCTGCTGCTCGACGCCATGGCCGACGAACGTATGGAACAGCTCGGCGTGAAACTGATCGTGGCTGGCGAGTTCTACGGCGACTCACGCCCCTACATTGACCGCATCAGCCGGCTGGAGATCGGCGACCGCGTGGTGCTGCACACCGATTTCATTCCGGACCACGAGGTGAACCGCTATTTCTGCGCCGCCGACCTGGTGGTGCAGCCCTACAAGAGCGCCACGCAGAGCGGCGTGAGCCAGATAGCCTACCATTTTGAGAAACCGATGGTGGTGACCCACGTCGGTGGCCTGCCAGAGATAGTGCCCGACGGCAAAGCAGGCTTCGTGGTGGAGCCCACCCCGCAAGCCATCGCCGACGCGATAGTGCGCTATTTCAAAGAGGATTGGAGCTTGAAAATGCAGGAAGGCGTACGCGACGAGAAGCGTAAATATTCCTGGAGCAACATGACCAAGGCCATTGCCGTGGTCACTGCATCCTGACTCTCGGGTCGAGCCAACCGTAGATGAGGTCGGTGAGAATGTTGATGGCCACCAGCAGCAAGCAGACGAAGAGAATGGCCCCCATCACCACGGGGAAGTCGTATTTCTCCAGACCGTCGACAATCACCACGCCCATACCTTTCCAGTCGAACACATATTCCACAAACACGGCGCCCGCCAGCAGCGAAGCCAGCCATCCGCCGGCCGAGGTGACCACGGGATTGAGGGCGTTGCGCAACGCATGCCGGACCACCACGCGCCGACGGCTGATGCCCTTGGCGCGGGCGGTGCGGATATAGTCCTGCGAAAGGGCCTCAAGCATCGAGTTTTTTGTCAACTGGGTGAGTGTGGCCAACGGGCGTATGCCAAGCGTCAACGCGGGCAGTATCAAGTTCTTGAGGTCGAGGTATTCGCCGCAGCCATAGTCGTCGACGGTGTAGAGATTGCCGAACATGTTGAGGTGGGTGATGTCGGCCAGCAGATAGGCGAACACCCACGCGATGAGGATGGCGGCAAAGAAGCTAGGCAGCGACATGCCCAGCGTGGAGAGCACCAGCGTGGTGCGGTCGATCCATGTATCTTTGTGCAGAGCGGAAATCACGCCAAGGGTCACGCCCACCACAAGGGCAAATATCATGGCCACAACGGCGAGAACAGCCGTTTGCGGAAACGAGGTGGCGATGATTTCCGACACTTTCCGCTGGCTTTGATAGCTGCGCCGCAGATAGGGTGCCTTGAGCACCACCGATGTGGAACCCAGCCGCAACAGTGTGGTGTAGGGAGCGTATTTTTCCGCATCCAGATAGAAATAATCCGACACGTCGCGGTTGTTGTGGACCGAGATGGGGAGCAAGTCGTTGAGATAGTTGAGGTATTGTACCCCGAGGGGACGGTCGCGGCCAAGGTCGCGGTTGATGATTTCGATGCTTTCGGCGTCAGCACGCTGGCCCAGCATCATACGGGCTGGATCGCCAGGAAGAACGTTGAACAGAAAAAAAACCAAGGTCACCACCCCGAGCAGTACGAGGAGTCCGTAGAACAATCTTTTGGCGATGTAGCGCAGCATGATGGCAGACGGCTAGCGGAGTCCGTGGACAACACTTTTTTTGGCGACGAAGTCCTTGAGATAGAAAGGCTCGAAATAGGCCACATCCTCAGTCTGTCCGGATTCGAGTTTGCGCATTGCCACTGGCAGCATTCCTTCAGCCGACAGCACGAAATTGTCGTCGTAGATGGCATTGGGATGGTTGCCCAACAACGGGCGAGTCTTGGCGGCGCCGTCACCGATGAACACCATCGGCGCCGCTTCGAGCCATCGGTCGTAGATGCCGGCCTCAATCACATCTGCACCTATCGGCCTCAGCATTTCCAAGTTGGGGTCGACCACAGCTGTGTAGCATTCCATCCTGCGGGCGTCGATCATTGGGCACACCAGTCCGTGGTAGTCGGGGTGCTGACGGTAGTAGAGGGCGGCCATCGACTGCAGCGTGGGCACCGACACCAAGGTCTTTCCCAAGGCGTAGCACAGGCCTTTCGCGGTGCTGACACCGATGCGAAGGCCTGTGTAGCTACCGGGACCGGCCGACACGCAGACGGCGTCGAGGTCGGCCGGAACGAGCGATGCCTCACGAAGCATCTCGTCGATGAACACTGCCAGCAGTGACGAGTGTGCGTTGGGCTGACTGCTTTCGCGATGGGCAACGATTGACCCATTGCTGGCCAGCACAGTCGAACACACCTGAGTGGCAGTTTCTATCAGGAGCATCTTCATGGCTATCGCATATCTATCAGCTCCATGTCGGGATGCTTGGCAGGGTCGAAGGTGAACTCAGCCTCTTTGTTGCTGGCGCGCTTGAAGTCGGACAATTCATACACTTCGCGAGAGGAATCGTACTTATGGACCTCGAGGCGTTTCACCAGGCCAGTCTTCGTGTCGATGCGCAAGCGGATCTTGTGATAGTTGCGCGTGGCACGCGGCTGAAGGTCGATGACGTCGGTGTCGCTCTCGGTGCGGATATATTTGGCACGGAAATGTTTGTCGTAGGTTGCCAACAGGCGTCCGGGGTTGAATAGGTTGACATCCTCTTTCGACACATTCTCGACAGTGACCTCTTTGGCCGTCTGGTTGACCATCCACACGGTTGTGCCGTCGCAGTAGAGATCCATTCCCGTGGTGGACAGATGGTAGCGTCCGTGGTTGTATTTCACTTGTGCCGACTGACGCTGTATCTCTTTCTTGTTCGAATCAAAGGCCTTCATCGTCACCGAGAAAGTGACGTTTTGGTCGAAACGCGATGCGGCCTTTTTCAACACCTCTGCCGCTTTGGCATCAACAGAGCCGTTGGCCGAATGGGTGATCTGGGCATTTGCCGGCAACGTGAGGGCCAGCACAGGAAGCATCCACATGAATGCTGAAAGCAGTCTTTTCATTTTGTGACAGTTTTTTTTAATGTAATGAGACTCCTATAATATGCATAAATTCTTCTCGTGTCTTGGGGTCGTTCATAAATGCCCCGGTGAAGTCGCTTGTGGTGGTGACGCTGTTCTGCTTCTGCACACCGCGCATGGACATGCACATGTGCTGCGCCTCGATGACGACGGCGACACCAAGGGGGTTGAGGGTGCGCTGGATGCAGTCTTTGATCTGCTTGGTGAGGCGCTCCTGCACCTGCAGCCGGCGAGCATAGGCGTCGACCACTCGCGGTATCTTGCTCAAACCCACTATTGTGCCGTTCGGGATATAGGCCACATGGGCTTTCCCGACAAAGGGCACCATGTGGTGCTCGCAGAGTGAATAGAGCTCGATGTCCTTGACGACAACCATCTGCTTGTAGTCCTCGTGGAACATGGCCGAGCGAAGTATCTCCTCCGGGTCGAGGTCGTAGCCATTGGTGAAAAAAAGCATGGCTTTGGCGATACGTTCGGGACTTTTCAGCAGTCCCTCTCGCGACGGGTCTTCGCCCAGCAGGCGGAGTATGGCCTTGTAGTGTTCGGCCATTTCGGCGACACACTGCTCGTCGTATTTGTCTATCTTGAGATATCCTTTTTCCATATTTATATTTAAGTACTGGAATTGTTATTCAACTTGCAAAAGCAACCCTTTCAGGTACTCGCCCTCGGGATGGTGGATGCTGACGGGGTGGTCCATCGCATGGGGCAGCTGGCGCACGATGCGGACGCGACGGCCGGCATTCATGGCGGCGGTGAAGACCATGGTCTGGAAATCCTCCTTGCTGACGGCCTGGCTGCAGGAGAAAGTCATCAGCAGGCCACCGGGAGCAATCTTCTCCATGGCGCGCTGGTTGATCGAGCGATATCCCTTCAGTCCTGCCTGCAACGAACGGTGATTCTTTGCAAAAGCAGGCGGATCGAGAATGATAAAATCGAAGCCTCGTGCATCGTCGCCTACCTCGATGGTATTCAGGTATTCGAGTACATCGGCAGCAACGCCGCAATGCGGTGCATCGGTGCCAAAGTTCAGTTCGACATTACGTTCACAAAGAGCAATGGCTTTCTTGCTGATGTCCACGGTTTCGACATAGTCGGCACCTCCCTTCAGGGCTGCCAGCGAGAAACCTCCGGTATATCCAAAGCAGTTGAGAAGGCGACGACCAAGGGCGAGATGCTGGACGAGAGCACGGTTTTCGCGTTGGTCAATGAAGAAGCCTGTCTTCTGCCCTTCGAAGAAATTCACCGTCAGACGGATGCCATTCTCCAGAACCTCATTCTCCGCAGTCTCCTCGCCCCAAATAATGCCGTCCTGCACACCTCCACCAGGGACGGTAGCGCTACTCTTGTCGAAGACTGCCTTGAGTGGATAGCCGTGATATGTCTGCAATTCATGCACAAACAGCTCTGTCAGCACTGGAAATAGGCGGTGCATGCCCACCGAATGGGCTTGCAGCACCAGCACCCCGTTGTACCAATCGGCCACGAGGCCGGGGAGATAGTCGCCTTCGGCGTGGACAAGGCGGAAGACATTGGTTTCTTCATCTCCGAAGAAACCAAGTATCACACGATAGTTTACAGCCGAGTGGATACGTCGGCGAAGGAGTTCTTCTACAGGGAGCGCTGCCTCGTCAGCATCGAAAGTGAGCACTTTGCAGATGATGCTCTCATCCTGATAGTGGCCGGTAGCCATCCACTGGCCGCGGGCATCGACAACATCCACCAGGTCACCCTCCTGAGGCTCTCCGTCAATGCGTTTGACGGCACCCGAGAATATCCACGGATGACGACGAAGGATGGCCTTCTCCTTGCCAGGGGCTATAATCAGTTTGGGTCTGTTCATTGTTTCAGGTCGTGGATTGTCTGCTGCGGGTCGTCGCTCTTGAAGACGGCGTTGCCGGCGACGAGGACGTCGGCGCCGGCTTCGAAGAGCAAGGGGGCGTTCTGGAGGTTGACGCCGCCGTCGACCTCGATGAGGCATGCGGTGCTCTTGCGGTTGCACAGTTCGCGCAGCTGGCGCACCTTGCTGTAGGTGTTCGCGATGAACTTCTGCCCACCGAAGCCGGGGTTGACGCTCATGAGCAGCACCACGTCGCAGAGCTGGACGATGTCCTCGAGCAGACAGACGGGCGACGAGGGGTTGAGGACCACCCCTCCCTTGATACCTGCATCGTGGATGGCATGGAGCACGCGGTCGTGGTGGCGACAGGCTTCGTAGTGGATGGTGAGGATGTCGGCACCGGCCTCGCGGAAGTCATGGACGTAGCGGCCGGGGTCTTCAATCATCAGGTGCACGTCGAGGGGCTTCTGCGCATGTTTTTTGATGTGCCTGACGATGGGCTGCCCGAAAGAGATGTTGGGCACGAAGAGGCCATCCATGACGTCGACGTGAAGCCAATCGCACTCGGAAGCGTTGAGCATTTCGATGTCTCGCTGGAGGTTGCCGAAGTCGGCACTGAGGAGGGATGGGGATATCAATTTCATTGGGGGGATTGCTTGAGTGTTAGAGTTTCAGTTTTTCGAAATTCTTGCCATAGACGCCCTGAGCCTTGCTGACACTGACAAAGGCATTGACGTCGATGCGGTGGATGATCTGCATGACGTGGGCCTTGTCGGTGCGGTGGACCATCATGAGGAGCACCTTCTGCTGCTGGCGGGAATAGCAGCCTTCGGCATCGAGGAGGGTGGCACCGCGACCCACCTCGCGGGTGACGGCGTCGGCAATCTCCTCGTTTTTGACGGAGAAGACCATCACCTGATAGGACTGCTTGTTGCCGTCGAGGACCATGTCGAGCACGTAGGTCATCACCACCATGACGACATAGCCGCAGACGACGTTGTCGAGCTTGTGGCTGACGAAATAGGAGCAACCGATGATGATCACATCGATGAGCATGATGACACGGCCGGGAGAGATGTTGCGATACTTGCAGACGATGAGGGCGATGATGTCGGTGCCGCCGCTGTTGCCGCCCATGATGAACGACAGGCCGATGCCGGCACCACAACAGACGCCGCCGAGGACGGCACACATGAAGACGCCAAAATGTTCGACGTCGAACCACTGGTCGACATGGAGCACCTGCTGCCAGAGGATGAAACAGAGGGACGACATGATGATGCCATAGATGGTGTTGGCGCCGAACTTGGAACCGAGCACCTTGAAGCCGATGGCCACGAGGATGGCGTTGAAGAAGAAATTAAGCACGCCGATGGGGATGTGGATACCGACAGCGTAGTAGAGAATGGCGCTCATACCGCTGACGCCGCCGCCGACGATGCGCATGGGGAGCATAAAGGCCGACCAGCCGAAGGTGTAGAGCATCAGTCCCAGGGTGATGACCACATAGGAGAGGATGATGTGTTTGCTTTTTGTAAAGATCTGCATATTCAGCTTCTATTAAGAGGTAAAAACACTACTGCTTAAGGCGGGAATAGTCACGGGCTCCGAAGATGGAGGTTCCGAGCCGGACGAGGGTGCTGCCTTCGTCGACGGCGATCTGCCAGTCGTGGCTCATACCCATCGAGAGCTCCCGGAAGGCGTGCTGTCCGGAAAATGGGCCCGACTGAAGTTGTTCAAAGACGCGACGGGCTTCGTGGAAATCGGCCCGAACACGCGAAATGTCGTCGGTGTGGCTTGCCATAGCCATCACGCCACAGACCCGGACATGGGGCAACGCAGACAGCTGAGGATGGATCGAAAGCAGCTCCTCCGGAGCGAAGCCGAACTTGGTCTCCTCCTGCGCCACATGGAGCTGAAGGAGCACATCGACCGAGCGGCCGACCTTGGCTGCGGCGCGTTCCACGTCGGCCAAGTGTTCCATCGAATCGACACCGTGGATCAGCGTGACAAACGGGATGTAGTACTTCAGCTGCTTTGACTGCAGATGACCGATGAAGTGCCACTTGATGTCGGAAGGGAGGAGGGGTGCCTTGTCGCGCAATTCGGTGGCATAGTTTTCACCAAAAAGGCGCTGACCGGCATTGTAGGCGCACAGAATGTCCTCGGCCGGCTTGAGTTTGCTGACCGCCACCAGACGCACCCCGACAGGCAATTGCGACTTGATCTTTGCGATGTTTTCCTCAATCATATCCTTTCAAACGGAAGAAGGTTTTTTTTATTGCATTCAAATTTTATTTCTTGCATCCTGGCCGTATTCCATCCGTCGTGTGCCGTCGGCCAACACATGCTGCACAACCTGCGTGACCATCTGCTTCAGCTCGTCGACGAACTGGGCAGCGCTGTAGCGGTGGGCCTCGATGTCGCGCAGTTTTTTCTCCCATTGGCCGGTCAGTTCGGGACTCTTGAGCAATTCCTCGTCGATGACGCGAATGAGGGCGATGCCTGTGGGGGTGGGTTCAAGGCTCTTGCGCACCTTGGAGATATAGTGTCGCCGGTAGAGTGTTTCGATGATGGCGGCACGCGTGGAGGGACGGCCGATGCCGTTTTCCTTCATGGCGTCGCGCAGCTCGTCGTTGTCGACCGCTTTGCCGGCGGTTTCCATAGCCCTCAGGAGGGTAGCCTCGGTGTAGGGTTTGGGGGGAGTGGTCTGCTTATCGGCCAGCGAAGGCTCATGCGGTCCGTGCTCGCCTTCCTGGAAAGCCGGCAACACCTGTTCCTTGTCGGCGGCATCGGAGCCTTCGGCCTCGTCGGCCTTCTCGGCGCTGCCGCCGAAGACCACCCGCCAGCCCTCGTCGAGGATCTGCTTGCCGGTGGCTTTGAAGCCCACCTCTTCCACCTGGCCGGTAACGGTGGTGGTGGAGAACTTGCAGTCGGGATAGAACACGGCGATGAACCGTCGCGCCACCAGGTCGTAGACGCGCTTCTCGTCGTGGCTCAAAGCGGCGGCCGAGGGGTCGAGGCCGGTGGGGATGATGGCGTGGTGGTCGGTCACCTTGGAGGTGTCGAACACCTTCTTGCTCTTCTTCAGCCGGCTGCCCATAAGAGGCTGCACGAAAGGCGCGTATGGCCTGATACCCTGCAGAATGGCGGGACATTTGGCATAGATGTCGTCGCTCAGATAGGTGGTGTCGACACGGGGATAGGTGGTGAGCTTTTTCTCGTAGAGGCTCTGTATCAGCTTCAGCGTGTCGTCGGCCGAGAGGCTGTACTTCTTGTTGCACTCCACCTGGAGGCTGGTCAGGTCGAACAGCCGCGGTGGCGCCTCGGTGCCGTTTTTCTGCTGTATGGCGGTGACGGTGAAGTCCTTGCCGGAAATGGCCTGGATGGCCATAGTGCCTTCGTCGGGGTTCTTGATCTTGCCTTTGGTGCTGTTGAAGGTGACCCCGCGGTAGAGCGTGGAAAGTATCCAGTAATTCTCGGGCTTGAAATTTTTGATCTCGTCGTATCGCTTCACGATCATGGCCAGCGTCGGTGTCTGCACGCGGCCGATGCTGAGCACCTGTTTGGGCTCGGTGCGGAAGCGGATGGTGTAGAGGCGGGTGGCGTTCATGCCGAGCAGCCAGTCGCCGATGGCGCGACAGAGGCCAGCCTCGTAGAGCGACTGGTAGTCGTCCTGCGGGCGCAGGTTTTTGAAGCCCTCGCGGATCGACTCCTCGGTGAGCGACGAAATCCAGAGCCGCTGCACAGGGCAGGTGGCGCCGGCCTTCTGCATCACCCAGCGTTGAATCAGTTCGCCCTCCTGTCCGGCATCGCCGCAGTTGACGATGCCATCGGCCTGCTTCATCAGCTTCTCGATGGTGCGGAATTGCTTTTCGTAGCCCTTGTCGTCGATCAGCTTGATGCCGAAACGGGGCGGGATCATCGGCAGCGCACCCAGGCTCCAGCGCTTCCAGGGCTCATAATAGTCGTGGGGCTCCTTGAGGGTGCACAGATGGCCGAAGGTCCAGGTCACCTGGTAGCCATTGCCCTCCATGTAGCCGTCGTGGGAGGCCGTGGCCCCAAGCACCTTGGCGATGTCGCGGGCCACGCTGGGTTTCTCGGCGATGCAGACGATCATCTTGGGTTTCAGTCTTTCAGTTTCAGCTGCAATGCCGACCACCCTTCGCGGTTTTTCTTGCCGACAAGCGTCATTCCCAGCTTGTTGCCGCAGTCGATCAGCGCCCCTTCGTCGGCCTCGTAGAAGCCGCTCAGCAGCAAGGTGGCGCCGGGATTCATAGCCTTGCGGTAGAGGGGCATGTCGCGCATCAGGATATTGCGGTTGATGTTGGCGATGACGATGTCGAACATGCCGCACTGGGGCAGCAGCGATGCGTCGCCCACGCGGCAGTCGACGGCCACATGGTTGGTGGCGGCATTTTCCATCGCGTTGCGGTAGGCCCAGTCGTCGATGTCGATGCCCACCACCTCGGTGGCGCCCCGCATTTTGGCCAGGATGCCCAACACGGCGGTGCCGCAGCCCATGTCGAGCACACGGCATCCGTTCATCGGCGTTTCGGCCACATAGCCCAGCATCATATAGGTGGTGGGGTGATGGGCGGTGCCGAAACTCATCTTGGGCTCGATGATCACCTCGTAGTCCACATCGGTGCGATGCGGATGGAACGGGGCTCGCACCCACACCGTCGGGCCGGCATCGGTGTGCACCAGCACCGCTTCGTGCTGACGCTCCCACTCCTCGTTCCAGTCGCGGTCTTCCATCTCCTTGACGGTGTATTTCAGCGGCAGCGGGAAAGCCTGTGCCACCGCGGCAAGGTAGGCCTCGTCGAATTCGCCCTGCTGCACATAGGCCTTCAGGCCGTTGTCGGTTTCCACAAAGCTCTCGTAGGGCCCCTCGTTGCCGAGGGTGTCGACCAGCATGTCGCGGAACACGCCCGTGTCGTCGAGCGTAAATGTCACTTCGATATATCTCATTGTCGTGTCAGTTTTTCGAAATCATAATCCACTTTCGTCAGGAATAGGCCCTGTGCGGGCATGCTCACGCCGGCTGCGCAGCGATCCTTGCGTTCCACAATGGCCCGGAGGCCGTCGATGTCCAGTTTGCCGCGTCCCACGTCGAGCAGCGTGCCGGTGACGCTGCGCACCATGTTGCGCAGAAAACGGTTGCTGCGGATGGTGAACACCAGCTCCTCTCCCTCCTCCGCCCAATGGGCCTCGGTCAGGTGGCAGATATTGGTCTTCACCTGCGTGTGGAGCTTGGCGAAGCTGGTAAAGTCGTCGTATTCCATCAGCACCCGTGCAGCCTCGTTCATGCGCTCCACGTCGAGCCGGAAATAGATGCGGCAATACTGTCCCTGCCGGAACGGCAGACGGCGGTCGCTGACGTGATACTGGTAGGTGCGCGCCGTGGCGTCAAAGCGCGCGTGGGCATTCGATGCCACGGGGAAGATGCTGAAGATGGCAATGTCCTGCGGCAGAAACGAATTGAGCTTGAACGCCAACGCGTCGGCGTCGATCTCGCCGTCGGTGTCGAAATGGGCGTAGAAGTCGCTGGCATGCACCCCGGTGTCGGTACGGCCGCACCCCACCACCGCCGTCGGGCGGCGCAGCAGCGTGGTCAGCGCCTGCTCAAGGGTGTACTGCACGGTGGGCAACTCCGGCTGTGTCTGCCAACCGCAGTAAGCGCCTCCATGATAGGCCAGATGGATGAAATAGCGTCCCATAAACAAACTGCAAATTTACAAAATATTTTCCACACCGCGGCCACCGTCGGGAAAATATTACCCAACACCATATACCTCAACCGTTTACGCAACCTGCCGTCATTGTCCGTTTTCCCAAAAAGGCACTCCGTCCGCACCGGGGTGCCGCAAAAGAGCCTCACCATCCCCTCTCCTACCCGTCTGTTGTACGTCTGTTGTACGAAAAATGTTCGCACAACAGTCGTACAACAGACATCCATCCGTCGGTCAAAAGGGGATGTCGTGGAGTAAAGCTCGTCTAGCGGAGCGGCAACTGATAATAGACGCAGTCGGCGTCGCGGTAGAACTCGCGTGCGCCCCAACGCTGCCAATATTGGTGGGTCTTCAGGCGGTGGAGCACCGGGACGAAGACAAAGTCGTAGTGGGCCTTGAGTTCGGGCATGGTGCTGAGAATCATGTCGTAGTTGAGGCGGCTGCCACGATATTCAGGTGCCACGATGAAGGAGAAAACCGCGGTGTAGCGGAGGGCATTCATGCGGGCGAGCAGGTCGGGCTGTTCGACGGCGATGAGGGGTGTTTCCTCCTCGATGCGATAGTCGCTCATGTTGAGCAGGCCGACCACGTGGCCCTCTTGGTCGAGGGCTTTGACGCTGAGGGGCCAGTTGAAGTGGAGATCCCCCACCCACCTTTCGACTTCTGGGCGCTGGAATCCATATTGCCGCACCATCCAGTCGACGGTGAGAGGCGCGTCCTCCGGGGTCATTCTAAGCAAAGTGTACGGCATTGTAGGAAAGCAGGGTTTCAGGATGATAGGAAAGCTTGGCCTTGCGCAGGCCTTCGAGGCCCATATCCTCCTCGCGGTTGACGAAGACAAAGTGCTCCGGCAGGTGAGCGCTGAACTGCTGGTTGATGATGGCGAAGAGGCCGTCGATGTTGCGGTCGGCCTTCTCGACGCACACGTCGATGGTGTCGTCAGTAACGGCTGCGCCATAGGTGAAGGCCACCATGCGGCCGTCGAGCCAGATGCTGCCTCCGAGCATGCCCAGCGCGTCCCAATGGGCGAAGACGGTCTCAACGACGCGCTGCTCGGCTTGGATGGTGTCGCCATACTCGGGGTTGGTGTCGCCGCGCTCTTCACGCCACAGGGCCTCCAAGGCTCGGCAATCGTCGAACATCTCTGGCGTCAACGGTCGGTACTCGAAGTCGGGATGCTCCAACAGGAACTTGTTGACGTGGTTGCGCTTGGCCTTGAGCTTACCACCGGCCAACGAGGCCAGGTCGGCGCGGCGGTAGATGTAGTCGTACTGATTGCGCTGTGGCTCGACGCTGATGTTGATACCCTTGCTGCAAGCATTCTGATGCAGTTGGAGTGCCGCCTCGTCCTCGAGGCCAAGCAACGTCATGCGGCCACCGCAATCGTCGCAGATGGCCTGCAGCAGGTCGCACGTCGGCGTGCCCGCCATACAGAGCATGTAGGCCCGCTCGCCGTCGAAGTTGAAGCGCAGCACCACGGCATCCTCCAGCACACACACCTCCGTTTTGAACCAGAACTGCCACCCGACGAGGTTGGCAAAGGTGAAGTTGCAGTTGCGCCGCCCGCTGCGTAGGCTCACAGACTGGTAGGCCTCGCGGTCGGCAATGGTCAGTGTATGGAAATTCAATGGTTTCATAAAACAGGATTAAGCGTCACCTCGACGCTGTCGCCGAACGACTTGCCTATCTTCTTTCGGATGGCTTGGGTGAGACCGATGATGTAGCACACGCTGCCGTCGGCATTCTTCACGCCCATGTTCACCACGCTGCCGCTGTACGGCTCACCGTCGAAGGCAGCCTCCACCTTCAGCCGTCCCTTGCCGTACTCCTTCTTTATATTTATAGGCACGCGCACGTAGGCGGTATCCATGTCGCCGCTACGCTCGATGGTGGCTGTGAAACGGTGGGTCATAATGACTTTACTGCAAGTCCTACAATGCAACAGATAATGATTGCGACCGGAACCATGATTATCGCCATCAAAAGGGTTTTGTCTGTCTCCTTGTCGCGAACTACACCATTCGGCCACACTACCTTGCGACTATCTACATCAAAAAATGTCAAGCCGTGTTTTCTCGCAATTGAATATATCTCACTCAAAACATTTCCCTCATATACATCCGAGAATGTCAGTTCAATCCAGATGGCATCTTGGGAGAACCCGTAATCCGAGGCATAGTATGACCCCGAATCACAGTCATCCTCTATGGCCGCAAATTCGCCATTAAGAGGACGGACAATGTCCTTGAGTTCCAAGAAAAAGGATTGCAACCGCTGCGACAATACCGTGTAGTTCCGTCCATCAGCGTATTCTGCCATTCCATCATAACGTTTCTCGTATGACTTGTAGAACAGATTTTTCTTTGCATCGACTATGGCAACAAGATAGCCCATAAGATTAATCATCTTCAGGAAGCCGACTGGCAGGCAGCTGGCTTTCTCAAATCATTTTGAGGAAGCCGACTTCCTTCTCCGTCAGTTCTCTCCAGCGGCCACGGGGGAGGTCTTTCTTGGTGAGGCCGGCGAAGGTGGTGCGGTCGAGCTTGTGCACCTCGTAGCCGAGGGCCTCGAAGAGGCGGCGCACGATGCGGTTGCGGCCGCTGTGCAGCTCCACGCCCACGATGCGCTTGTCAATCGTCTTGCCGACGGCAGCATACTGTATGTCATCCACATGCATGGGGCCGTCCTCAAGCTCGATGCCTTCGAGGAGCTTCTTCATGTCCTCCTTGGTGACGGGCTTGTTGAGCTCCACCTGGTATATCTTGTAGACCTGTGTGGAGGGATGCGTGAGGCGCTTAGCCAGCTCGCCGTCGTTGGTGAAGAGCAGCAGGCCTGTGGTGGCGCGGTCGAGGCGACCGACAGGATAGATGCGCTCGGCGCAGCAGCCGTCCATGAGCATCATCACGGTGCGGCGCTCCTGCGGGTCGTCGGTGGTGGTGATGAAGCCTTTGGGCTTGTTGAGGAGGAAGTAGCGCAGGCGCTCGGAGCGGAGCTTCTCGCCGCCGTACTGCACCTCGTCGCCGGGCATCACCTGGTAGCCCATCTCGGTCACCACCTTGCCGTTGACCTTCACGCTGCCGGCGGCGATGAGCTCGTCGGCCTCGCGCCGCGAGCAGATGCCGGCATGGGCTATGTACTTATTGAGGCGCATGGCCCCTTCGGGGTGCTTAGCGGCTGGCTTCTGCGGAGCGGCAGGCTTGGCACCGCCACGACCACGCTGGCTGTCGGATGACATGCGGCCAGCAGGGCGGGATTCTCTGACGGGCCTTCCGCCACCAGCCGTTCTGGAACGGCCGGCATTGCCGGTTTTTCCTGCTTTCACGGTTTCTCCTGACGGTTTGGCATCACTGTCTTTTCTTGACTCGACGGTTCTTCTCGACCTGGTGCCTCTACTTTGCGAGCCGGCTTTCTTCGTTTCCTGGGTCCCCTTGGTTGGACGGTTGTCTTTTTTTATCATTGTCTTCGGATTGTTGTTGTTTCCATTCTTCCAATAGCTTGGCGGCACGATAGTGGCCACCGAAATGCATCACATAAGGGCCGGCCACCTCTTTCTCCTGATAGAGCAGAAATTTCTCGGTCTCTTGCGCCATCATGAGGAAGATGTCGAGATGGCGGTCATAGAGCCACTTCAGGGCTGCCTTGTCGCGGCGGCAGGCAAGGGCATACATCAGGTTGACGGGGGTGAGCGCTTTGCCGATCCATGCCTTGGCCTTCTCGTCGCCGTCGCAGGCGTTGCTGAGGATGGCCAGCCAGGCATAGTCGTGGGTGAAAAGCCACACCATGGCGTCGTCGTCGGCACGGATTGCATTGCTGAAAGCCGCCAACTCGGGATAGCCGGCGGAAAGCAGCCACTTGAAAAAATCAGTCCTGCCGCTGATGCTCTTCATCAGTGCCAACAGCACCTTGACGTCGTATTGCTCCAGGCCTTGCATATTGAATATTAACGAAGAGTACCCGACAATATTGCCTGACTGATACCCATTTGCATAAAATAAATTTTGTCACCTCGCAGAATTGTTGTATCTTTGCAGTCGATTTCAAAGGAAATCGTGAAGCGTTATACGCGTTCTGTGTAAAGGAACCTGAGAAACTCCATAGAGATACTAGAGGGGCCCGCGACGGATGTCGCGGGCCCCTCTCATTTTTTTGTTGGCTCGTTATCCGCGGATCTTCGCGCCCAATTGGGTCTCGAGGGTCTTCTGGATTTTGGCCATGGTGGCCTCGATCTGTTTGTCGTTGAGGGTCTTGTCCTTGTCTTGCAGGATAAAACTGACAGCATACGACTTGAAGCCGTCGAGAATACCCTTGCCTTCGTATACGTCGAAGAGTGACACGCGTTTGAGCAGCTTCTTCTCGCACTGCAGGGCTGCCTGCTCGACCTGGGCGAAGGTGACGTCTTTACGCAGGACGAGAGCCAGGTCACGGCGCACCTCGGGGAACTTGGCCACCTCCTGGTATAGCACTTCCTTGGTGGGGTACTGCTTGAGGAGCAGCGTCCAGTTGAGGTCGGCATAGAAGACGGGCTGCTTGATGTCCATCTTCTTCAGCGTCTCGCGACCGATGCGACCTATGGTGCCCAAAACTTTCTTACTGTCTTTCTGTACAAAATCGAGACCTTCGGCAAAGAACTTGTACTGCGTCGGCACCATCTCCACGCGGCCCATGTTGACACGCATGCGGCGCAGGATGTTCATCACATAGGCCTTGAGGTAGAAGAAGTCGGTCTCGGCAGGCTTCATCTTCCAGCTCTCGGGCGTCATGTTGCCGGTCATGAAGATGCTGACGTGCTCGGTTTCCGTGAAGCGTTTGGTGACGGGTAGCTCATGGTTGGCGGCCTCGTCGCTCTTCACATAGCTGCGGCCATATTCATACAGCTTCTGGTCGTGAATCTTATAGTTGATATTGCGGGCGATGCATTCAAGGCCGCTGTAGAGCAGGGTCTGGCGCATCACGTTGAGCTCCTTCGAGAGGGGGTTGACAATCTGCACGCAGCGGTCGGCGGGGAAGTCGGGGTTGTCTTCGTAATATTCACTTTTGGTGAGCGAATTGTTCATGATCTCGCTGAATCCGTTGTCGGTCAGATAGTCGCTGACGACGTTTTTCAACTTGCGCGGGTCGGGTTTCTTGCCATAGGAGAGACAGCTGTTCAGCGTCTCGCCGATATGGATATTGTTGTAGCCGTAGATGCGCAATATTTCCTCCACGATGTCGCACTCGCGGGTGACGTCGGCCTTGCAGGTGGGCACCTTCAGCGTCATGCCATCGGCGGTCTCGTTGACAATCTCGATGTCGAGCGAGGTGAGGGCGGTGCGGACGGCATCCAGCGGGATATCCTGACCCACGAGGTCGAACATGCGGCGGAAGTTCACCTCCACGACGGGCTTTTCGATGGGCTTCGGGTAGAGGTCTACCATCTGGCCACAGATCTCGCCGCCGGCAAGTTCCTGGATGAGTTTCACGGCGCGGCGCAGGGCCCACTCGGTGATGTTGGGGTCGCAGGTGCGCTCGTAGCGGTAGCTGGCGTCGGTCTTCAGCGTGTGGCGCTGGCTGGTCTTGCGGATGCTCACGGGGTTGAAGAAGGCGCTCTCGAGGAAGACGTTCTTGGTCTCCATGCTCACGCCGCTCTTCTGTCCACCGAAGACACCGGCGATGCACATAGGCTCCGCCAATGTGTTAATTTGTGAATTTGTTAATTCGTTAGTCTGACTCCCACATTCACACATTCCCGAATTCCCACATTCACAGCATATCATCAGGTCGCGTGCATCGAGCGTGCGCTCCACGCCGTCGAGGGTGACGAACTTGGTGCCCTGCGGCAGGCGCTTCACGATGACGTGGCCACCGCCAATCTTGTCGGCATCGAAGGCATGCAGCGGCTGTCCAACCTCCATCATGACAAAGTTGGTGACATCCACCACATTGTTGATGGGGCGCAGGCCGACGGTACGCAGGCGGTTCTGAAGCCATTCGGGGCTCTCCCCCACCTTCACGTCTCGCAGCGTGATGCCGGTATAGCGCGGGCAGAGGTCGGGCTCCTCCACGGTGACCCTAATTGCGTTATCGTGTGATTGCGTTATTGTGTTAGTGGCTGACGCGTCAGCACTAACGCATTTACACGTTGACGCATTAACGCATTCAGCCACCTCCGGCCATTTGATCTTCAGCTGTTTTCCCTCGCGGGTATTGCGCACGGCCACCACGTCGCGGGCCACGCCGATGTGCGATATGGCGTCCATGCGGTTGGCCGTGATGGCCACCTCCAGCAGGCAGTCGTCCTTCACGTGGAAGTATTCCTTGGCGGGCATTCCCACGGGGGCGTCGTCGGGCAGCACCATGATGCCGTCGTGGTCGGTGCCGAGCTGCAGCTCGTCGGCAGCGCAGAGCATGCCTTCGCTGACGGCGCCGCGCAGTTTGCCTTTCTTGATCTCGTAGTATTCGGTGTCCGAAGTGTATATCTTGGTGCCGATCTGGGCGCACACCACCTTCTGTCCGGCAGCCACGTTGGGGGCGCCGCAGACGATGTTCAGCGGACGTTCGCCGCCCACATCGACGGTGGTGAGGTGCAGGTGGTCGCTGTCGGGGTGCGGCTCGCAGGTCAGCACCTGCGCTATCACCACATGCTCCAGACCCCCCTTGATGGTTTCCACCTTCTCCATGCTGTCCACCTCCAAGCCGGAGAAAGTCAGCAGGTCGTCGAGCTGTTGAGGAGTCATATCCTCAATATCCACATACTCTTTAAGCCAATCAAAAGAAATATTCATATATGTATCAGTTTATTATCAATAGAAGAGGGCTTTTTTATCAAAATTGCAAAGATACAAACAATTTTTAATTGCAGTTGAATTTTTATAAGAATTTTATACGATGGTTTCCCTCCTCCCCCTCTATCCCCTCCCCCACGCTGCACCTCCCCACAGGCCTTCCCGCGGCGCGTCAGCGTCTGATGGACGTCCAACGGACGACCATTGTACGACTGATGGCCGAAAAAAAATCGGTCATCAGTCGTACATCAGTCGTACATCGGTTGGAGGGGGAGACTAAGGCGAACGGCTTGATTGTGCTAGCGTTGCAGCTACGGGGCCATCACGGGGTTCACGGGACCTCATTTGCCCTCTTTCTTTTCCTCTTTCTTTGTTTCAGCCAGCTCTATCCTCCTTGCGGAAATGTTGAGCATCCAGGGCACCTTGCTCAATCCCGCAGGCAGCGACTCCCTTTGGGCGACGACGTTGATGTCGATGGTGGCCTACACGATGTAGGAGGATTTTGGGGTGGCGACAGAGTTCTTTTTCTTGGAGACGGAGCCGTACATCACCGAACGGTTGCGGCTGTAGCAGCAGTTACCCTGTCCTCGATAGGACTAAGAACCCGCGTCGAATTGGGTATTACTCCCCTTCCGCGTTTCCAAAGGCCATCTGCATTCCATTTAAAACCAACTCACTACAAAAAAAAACCTCATTTCGCGTGTTACTTTTTCGTTATTTTTGCAACTAATTATTATAGAGGGCAACAACAAAGGCACCCCACTGGGATCCAACCGTAAAACAGAAAGGACTAATGATGGACTAAAGACTGACACAACCTGAATGAAAGTAGACGCGCGCCAACATACTGAATTCCTGAAGATGCTCCGCCACTGCGAGGGCACCCTGATGAAGGTATGCCTCTACTTCACCGACCGCCGCCGCGACGACTTCCGCGACCTCTACCAGGAAATCGCCTGCACCCTCTGGGAGGCTTGGCCCACCTTCCGCGGCGAAAGCGACCTCAACACATGGGTCACCCGCATCGCCCTCAATGTCGCCGGACAGGAAATCCGCAAGCGGAAACGGCTGCCCCAGTTCGTGGAACTCGACGAGTCCTTCTACGACACCCTCGCCGACGAAGCCACCGACCTACGCTACCACCGCCTCTACGACCTCATCGACCGCCTCGATGACGACGACGAACGGAAACTGCTCTTCCTCTACCTCGACCGCAAACGCCTCCGAGAAATCGCCGAGATAACAGGCACCACCGAAACCGCCGTGAAACAGAAACTCTACCGCATAAAACAAAAGTTAAACGACCTCAAAACAGCAGAAGATGAATAATAATACAGACATCCCCACCAACACATTCACGCCTGCCCGACCGCAGGGAGCGGCCTTGAGCACCGCTGAAATAAATCAAATTAGCGAAAAATCAAACTTTGACGCATTCGAGGAAGACGATCTCTTCTCCGACCTTCAATCCCTCTGGGACGAGCAGAGCCGCCGCGTTGAGAAGGTCCTTGCCGAGCACCCCGCCTCGCAGCCCCGCGCCCTCAACTTCCGCCGTTACAAGCCCTGGCGGCGCCGTGTCATGGCCGAATGTCTTGCCCTAGCCATCCTTAATATCGCCACCGGCCTCTACACCCTCGCCTCTTTCCTCCCCGACCCCTACATCCTCATACGCGTCACCGGCTATGTCCTCGCCTCCACCAACGCCCTCATGGCGTTCCACAGCCTCTACATCCTACTTTCCTTCCGTCGCCACCATCCCGCCCATGTCGCCACCTCCCGCATGTCGCGCTTCATCCGCCGCATGCACATGGAACCCCATTATGCGCCGCGTCCCGACAGACACAAGTCGCGTGTCATTCACGTCGACTTCCGTAATGCCGTCGACACGGCTTTCTCTTCCGCCCGACAGGTCGCCGCCGTCAGCGCCGCCGCCATGGTCGTCTTTTTCTTTGTTGCCTGCACCCCCGTGGGCGACGGACACGCCATGTCGAAGCCCGACCGTGCCGACCGCGCCGCCGCTATCGTGAATGTTGACGAAATGGTTGCTCAATTATGAAACGCTCTTGGCTTATCACTATTTTTTTCTGCCTGCTCCTTCTGGGGGGAGGGGGGGCTGTCCTGCTCCTGCCCCAGGTCGTCCCCTTCTCCCAGTGCAGCGACGTGTACAAGCGTTATGCAAAGATGGATGGTGTTGATGCCACGTTCATTAAGGACTACAAGGTCAATGATACCATCTTTGTTAACGTAACACTGATAGAAGCGACGGCGGATTCTGCATGGAATGTGATTCTAAACGATTTCAACATGCCTGTTATCCCCGAAGAATACAGGGAACTGGTCGAGAAAAACAGTTCAATAGAATTTAATCTAGTATCAAAAGAAGACCCTCAAAAAATTGATGAAGACATTGACAAGAACGATATTCTGGTCTTGTCTCGGCAAAAACATTCAGTTTGCATTTTCCACATCAATAACAAGATACAGAGAAACGCTATTATTAGAAACAAATTAGATGAAATATAGTTTATTAACTCTAAAAAAAAACAATCAAATGAAAACAAAAATCATTTCAGTTGCGCTTTTGGCAGTGCTTAGTTCAATGGCCGTTGGCTGTCAGAAAGAAACTCTCGTCGAACCACAAGGCTCTGTTGCAGAAGTCGGTACTGTGCGTACCGTTCTTTACACCATTGACGGCGAGGAACACCGCGCCACTTTGTATGGTGATGAGGAATGGAAGACATTTATTGACAATGTAATTGAGCTGTCCGGACAAGGACACGAAATAAACATTGTCGATGAGAATGCGGCAGCAAACGGCATCGCCACAAAAGAAACGCAGACTTATACAACCACCGACAAGGATGCGGCAGCAAAATGGACTGCTGAAAAAGTGGACAATGGCTACCATGTGACTGTCGTACACAATACGACAAGTGGAGAATATACCTGCATTGCTACCAAATAAACGCAAACACACAATTGTGATGTTTGCACAAAATTTTCAAACAGAATGTACTTCATTTGACGAAGCCCCGCACAAAAGGTGCGCCGTTGTGTCGGGGCAAAAAAGAGAGGGTGCCGAAGCAGGGAGAGCGTGATTGTATTTTGAAACTCGCAACTCACTCTTCCCTGCCGTTCACACCCAAGGCATAGAGCAGTTGCTCTACACGGTTTTAATAACGTGTATCAACTAACTTTGTTGTGTGATAAATTATCAAGTCTGGATTTATTATATGGCATCACATCAGACTATATTCAAGAATTAAAAAGAAAAGAACAATGAATATCAAGAAAACCGCACTTGTTGGTGCACTGATTCTCACTATTGGAGCAATGGCCTTTGTCGCATGTGACAAAGAAAACAATACTGCTTCCGTCGACAAAGTGACAACTACCTATAAACAAACTAAGGTAGCAGGTTCCTACCCCATGTTTAAAGTAACAAACGGGATGAAAATAACAACCTTTAATGGGTCTATAATTTGCTATGGAAATGCCGGAATCTGTTTTATGGAGTATGAGCATATATTGACGGACGAGCCTTGGAATTACATTCCTAACGGCAACGAGGGTATTTTTGCTGCTGTTCAACTTCGTCCGGATAATGTGCTTCGCACAATTGTTCACTATGGCTACGCATCCTCTGAGGAAAAGTCCGCATGGGAAGATTTGATAAAGGATGGAGAAGTACCCGTTAGCGAAGGTGCTTGGATTGATGACCCTGAAATAATCAAGAACTGGAATTTGAATGGTGCCATTGAACTTGTCGACGGCAGTTATGAGGTCATTGATTACGACACCAACTCGGATTATCTAATTATTGACATTCCTTTCGTGTATCAAAAGTAATGGGGAAGATTTCCCACACCTTCAAAAAATTTTATGTATGAAACAGCTGTTAAGAGCAATTGTCGTCTCGTTGTTCGTCATGATGCTTGGATCTTGTCAGAAAGACCCGCCAACAGCACATACTCCAACAGAAGGCGGTAGCTCGGACACGGAAGAAATGTGGCCCGCCAGGAAAATCAGCCGCATCGTCCACAGCGTGGGTACCTTCGACTACCTCACCTACGACTTCTCCTGGGAGGGCGACCTGCTCAAGGAAATCAGTTGCACGATGTACGACGGCTCGTCGCTCGGCCGCACCGTATTTGAATACAGCGACGGTCGGCTGGCGAGGGTCTACCCCTACGACGGCTCAGGCACAGCCTACCCTGGCGGCGCGATGCACTACCACTACAGCTCCGACGGGCGGCTGGAGCGGCAGACCTTCCTGCTGCCGTTGATGTTTACGGACAATCTATGTCAGCAGACCTATGACAGTGTTGTCCCGTGCGAGCTGGCATACTCCTACGCTGACGACGGCCATGTGTCAACTGTGCAAGCCAATAAGACTGCGGACGACGGCAGCGTGGAGACCAGCACCTACCTCTTCGAATGGAACGGTGGCAATGTCATCTCTATCACCTGCGACGGCCAGCCCATCATGAGCAACATGCAGTACGACAGCCACCCCAACCCAATGCGCTTCCCGATGGGGATGGAAACCATGAGCGTGACCAATATGATATTCGATGGAGTGCTGGGAAATAGCGTTATCTTCCTCGCTTACGCTATGTGCTGGAACGAGAACAACATGACCACTCTGATATCAAGCAATGCACAATGCTCATACGCCTATGATCCAGACGGATACCCGATTTCAAAAACAATCACAATGGGTGGAGAAACCACCATTTACCATTTTACTTACTAATCAAGCCAAATAGAAAACATCACAAGAATTATTAACATATAAATTTTTAACAATGAAGAAAATAACTGTAACAATGATCCTCCTTACATTGGGGGCAACAACTTTCACACTGTCCTCTTGCGACAAGAGTGAAGAACTGAATACGTTGAGTTCAAATACTGATGTCGTAGAAAAGCCCCTCAGTACCAAAGATGTGTTCGTAAGGACTATGCATTTTAGATTTTGGACAATTGGTCCCAACGGAGAAATATATTATATTGAATTCTATGCCTTTGACTACATCGATACAGATAATGGAATTGAAATACATATAATATATGTAAATGAGGCATATGTGAACGGCGTAAAGACTAATATTCATGTTTATAACCCACAAGACAAAGACAATCCTTTTGCCGGCAAGTATACTATTGTTAATGCTGATAATGGCTTCGTCTATGGTTCTTACGACGAGCAAGATTTCTTTGAACATGGCACAATCGTAAAATAGGAGGGTAAAATGAAAATTAAAACAGTAATAATAATCGCATTACTCTTTGGATTAACATCGTGCAATGCCCAGATACAGATACCAACTGATTATTGTGGAAAATACAAAGCGTCGTTAGATAGTAAAAAACTATTGGAAACATTAGCCGATCCAATATCGGATACGAGCACCGCTTCTTCTGTTACAGTGAAACGTATCAATGGTAGTCCCGATGTGGCTGAATTCCAAAAAGAGGCCCAACGAAAAGCTCAGGAACTCATTGACAGCTATACGTCGAAAGGCTATATCTTGGATTCGTCCAGTATGTCCATGAAGACGAAAGCATACGGCATTATCACGATAAAACGTAATTCCATCGAAAATGAGAATCCAATGACGAAAAAGACAGAGGTTCTTTACAGATGGAAAGACAGTGATGTTTCTTGTCTCGAAAGCGGATACAGCATCAAAACATACGAAGGTACCACTATCACATTAGAACGCATAAATGCGACAGACATTCGCATTCCAGAATTGTATCTCATTTTATCGTCAAAACTAAAGTAATTAAGTATGAGAAAATTCATGATACTGATGGCTGCTATTGTAGTTACAATGATGCCATCTATAGCAAAAGCATCTACTACTGTTGGCGTTACCGTCTCTAACATTACAGACAATTCTGCGACCGTAGTGTTCGACAAATCTGAGTCGGATTATGGCTACTACGCAATGATAGACCGTAATAATTCTGTATCAGAGATGGTGCAGAACTATGCCAACATGGGTATTACGAAAACAGAACAGGAAGTATTTGAGATGTTTGTCAGCCAATACCCCAGTGGATTCTTGTATCTGGCGGACACCACTCTGCACATTACCGGCTTGAATGCCGGGACGGAAATACCCATATACACCATTTCGATTGACAATGCGGGTGAGCTAACCGGGACTTTTGACAAGACAGTGTTCGAGACCACATTGACAACGGGAGGTACAGGGCTGGCCGAAATCGGCTTGTCGATAACCGACGTCACGTCTTACGGCTGTCACCTTGAGACATCCATGAATGACCAGACGGCTTACTTCTATTTCACGGCTGGCAAAACTGCAACATTTGTCAATCACAACCTCACAGATGCGGAGTCTGTATTAAACTACCTCATGGACAACAACTGGGAGACATGGAACCATGACCTTATAGGCAGTTACGGCACCGCAGATGAACCGTTATCTTCAAACACCGAGTATCAAGTATGGCTCTTCCCCTTTAACCAAAACCGCGAACTGGGTACACCCACCAGCCAGACCTTCACCACCCTCTCCTCGTCAGGTATCGACGATGCCGATGTCATTCAAGTCTCCATTTATCCTAACCCTGTACGCAATCTCCTCACCGTCAAAAATGCCGAAGACTTCAGTCGGGCTGAACTCTACAATGCCGCTGGCCAGTTGATGCTTCGGCAATCAGTACAAGGTTCATCCTGCACCCTCGATGTCAGTAATCTCAAACGAGGCGGCTATTACCTCCTTCTTACAGGCACGAAAGGAACGGTTGCTCGTAAAATCATAGTGGAATGATGGAATATGTTTTTATTTAACTGTAATTATGCTATACTTTACTATAACATAACCAGTTATTCGCCGCGGCAGGCACATTTCGCGCCTGCCGTGGTTTCTTTTTATGGTCTTGCTGGCGACTCGATGCATAATATGAAATTTTCCTTGGATCTAATTCCGGCCTCCGGGCCTATTGTTTCATTTAAATTTTCATTATTATGCATTACCTGTCAAAGCAAGATCTTGCATCGGCCTATTTCCCCGACAACAGCAAGGAAACCGCAAGCAAGCGCTTCGCCCACGAAATCCATTCAAACAAACCCCTCCTCGCCGACCTCCAAGCCACCGGCAACCCTGAAAGGGAACTGAGCACCGCTGAAATAAATTAAATGGAGCGAAGAACTCCCGCCCCCGCAAAATCCTCTCCCCAAAACAACTCCAAATCATCTTCTCCTTCCTCGGCGAACCATAAACAAATACCCCCCTAACACAACCAAGGGCGAGACCTCCGGCCTCGCCCTCAATTATTATCTATTTTTATTCCCCCTTACAGTATTCACTTGCATTACCATAGGTGTGTATATCGACAAGAATATCATCATCGCGAAACGAATAATCAAACTCAACCACACCATACTCATGAACCGATGTCCCATTTCTCCGTTGTGTCATAAAAAGACGCCACTTCTTGGCATATTTGTATTGAATATCTTCTATTGGCAAATTAGACGATTCAAAAACGGTAGATGCCGCAAATTGTCTGCGAGTAGGTAAGGATATTTTGGTCAATGTTTCAGATAAAAACCAATACCTTGCATACAAATGGCTCGAGCGCTGCTTGGGCTCCCCATTCCGTTTTCATATGCTGGATTCTGTTACGTACAACCATATTGATAGTTACATCATAATAATAAGACCGGGTCTTGTTATGGTAAGAAATAAAGGTGTTCTAACGAAGTTGCCCGCTTCTACATCAGTGCATTTCTTTCAATAAAACATTTCATACAGGTGGTATTTCGCTGTCGGGAGGTGAACCTCGCGGTAACAGCTGTCAGCCTGGTAAGCGTCGGTGGTCAGCAGATGACGGTGGCGTCCACGATCGTCGAGGCTCACACGGCATTCGCGGTAATAGTAGCCCTGCAGCTTGTAGTCGAAATACAACGGCGTGGGCACCGTCACCATCTCGCCACGTTCCAACTGAGTGGCTATGATTTTCATATCGCGCTGCAGCTGCACGTCGCGGCCTTCACTTCCGAAACGGACAACGTTGAGTGTCACGGCACCCAACAGCAGCGCCAGGGCAATATATGTCAACACTTTGGTGGGCTTTATCCATCGTGCGACAGGCTCTTCTGTCAGCAGGGCCAGCAGCACGGCCACCATGGGCATGGCCGTCAGCAGGTAGAACTCACGCTGCCGGGTGCTCACCATCATCGGCAGCACGGCGCAGGCCACCAACACCCACATCGCCCAATGCTCACGTGTCGGCTTCTGTCCCACACCTTTGCCGACAACGACTACAATCAGCACCACACCGAGGGCGATAGCGGTGCTGCGCAGGAAGTAGACAAGTATCTGCCAGCGGTGCACCTCGTCCTGCGACCACCCAGCCATCACCTGATGCTGAATATAGTTAGAAAAATACACCCTAGCCTCGGGAACAGCAAATGCAATAGCCACCAGCGGAAGAAGCAGCCCGGCAAACATGCAGATGGTCTGCATAAGCATTACCCTGAACGACATATTCTTCCTGTCCATCAACCACAACAACAGCGGAAGCACCAGCGGGAACAACCCCACAAAGCCTTTGGTCAGGAAAGCCGCAGCAAGCAACAATCCGGCCCACATTCCGAATAGCCACTTGCGGTTGCGCCTCAACAGCAGCAGTATCGCCCCGAGGTCGAACAGCACCATAGTGTTTTCAAGCAAACACTGGTTGGCAAAGTGAGTCACAATGGGTATCAGCGTCCACAACAGCAGCGGCATCCAGCCATTCTCGCGCTTGCCGCCGAGCCGCATCCAGAGCCTGACGGTGAGCCAAGCACACAGCAGCATCGTGAGCGCCATATAGAGTTTGGTGACCCACAGGTGGGTGCCAAGCAGTTTATAAAACAAAGCCAGCATCCCCATAGCCAATGGTGGATGCTGGTAGAAATCAGGATGATGTGTAGCCGTATAGACGGGATGCCAAAACGAGCCGACACCCTCGGCCATATTGGCCGCAATATTGCTGTAGATGAGGCCGTCCATAAACATGCCCGTCGTCGTCAGCGAGCCGCTGACAAGCATCAGGAACAGGGCAGCCACCGCCACATATTGCGGCCAACTTTTCATGGTCTTATTTTATCTTCGCCCAGCTGTCCTTGAGGGTGGAAGTGCGGTTGAAGACAAGGTGCTCGGGTGTCGAATCCTTATCGGTGCAGAAGTAGCCCATGCGCTCGAACTGGAAGCGCTCGATGCCGTCGGCAAAACGCTGCGACTTGCCGTGCTCGACCTCACCCAAGGCCGGCTCGCACTTGGCGGTAACCACCTTCAACGAATTGGGGTTGAGGTTCTCCAGGAAAGTGTGGCCCTCCTCCACATCGTCCGGGGCCTCGACGGCGAACAGGCGGTCGAACAGGCGCACCTCGGCGTCCACGGCGCTGTGTGCCGCCACCCAGTGGATGGTGCCCTTCACCTTGCGGCCGTCAGGAGCGTCGCCGCCACGTGTGGCAGGGTCGTAGGTGCAGTGGATGCAGGTGATGTTGCCCTCGGCATCCTTCTCCACGCTCTGTGCCGTAACGAAGTAGGCGTAGCGCAGACGCACCTCCTGGCCGATGGCCATGCGGAAGTATTTCTTGGGTGCCACCTCCATAAAGTCCTCGCGCTCGATCCACAGTTCACGTCCGAAAGGCACCTGGCGAGTGCCGTCCTCGGCGCACTCCGGGTTGTTGACGGCGGTGAGCATCTCGGTTTGGCCTTCAGGATAGTTGTCGATGATGACCTTGACAGGGTCGAGCACCGCCATGCGGCGCTGGGCCACCTTGTTGAGGTGCTCGCGCAGCGAGAACTCCAGCAGGCTGTAGTCGATGATATTGTCGCGCTTGGCCACGCCGATGCGTTCGCAGAAAGCCTTGATGCTCTCGGGCGTGTAGCCGCGGCGGCGGAAACCGCAGATGGTGGGCATGCGGGGGTCGTCCCAACCGCTAACATAGTTCTCCTTCACCAGCTGCAGCAGCTTGCGCTTGCTCATCACCGTGTAGTTGATATTGAGGCGGGCAAACTCGTACTGATGACTCGGCCAGATGCCCAGCTGCTCGATGAACCAGTCGTAGAGCGGACGATGGATGTCGAACTCCAGCGTGCAGATACTGTGGGTGATATGCTCGATCGAGTCGCTCTGGCCATGGGCGTAGTCGTACATCGGGTAGATGCACCACTTGTCGCCCGTGCGGTGGTGGTGGGCATGGAGAATGCGATACATGATGGGGTCGCGGAACATCATGTTGGGGTGCGCCATGTCGATCTTGGCGCGCAGCACCTTGCTGCCGTCGGGGAATTCGCCGGCGCGCATGCGACGGAACAGGTCGAGGTTCTCCTCCACCGAACGGTCGCGGTAGGGGCTGTTCTTGCCGGGCGTGGTGACGGTGCCGCGGCCCTCGCGGATCTCGTCAAGCGTCTGGTCGTCGACATAGGCGAGGCCCTTCTGTATCAGCACCTCGGCCCACTCGTAGAGCTGCTCGAAGTAGTCGCTCGCATAGTGCTTCTCGGCCCAGTCGAAGCCAAGCCAATGGATGTCCTCCTGTATGGAGTCCACGTACTCGGTGTCCTCCTTCACAGGGTTGGTGTCGTCGAAACGGAGGTTGGTTTTGCCACCGTATTTTTTTGCCAGTCCAAAATTAATGCAGATCGACTTGGCATGGCCGATATGCAGGTAGCCGTTGGGTTCCGGCGGGAAACGGGTCTGTATCGCGGTGTAGGTGCCGTCTTTCAGACCACTCTCGATAATCTCTTCCAGAAAATTCAGTTGCTTCTCGCTGGCGGTATTTTCTTCCATAACAATTTGATTTATTATATATTAGTCGGATTCTTTCGATAAAATCAATTTACAAAGATACGAAACATCTCCCAAACGGCAAAATTTTTGTCCCGCCGCCCCTATTTTCGTCGCCGGCAGCACATTTTTCCCCTGCTCAAAACGCCATTTTTTCCGTCGTCATAACACACACAAAATCAATACCATCTCCTTACCAACTCCTACCCATCTCCTTACCATCTCCTACTATGGTAGGACTTGGGTAGGAGTTGGTAAGGAGAAGGTATTGAGAGCCAGCGGTTTGGAAGAGCCGGAAAAATGGGCTTCAAACGGCACCGCCAGAGCAACGGCGGCGATATGTTTTGATGGACAAAAAAAATACGTTTTCTTCCGGCATCAAGCAGCCAGTTCGCAAAAATAATGTATCTTTGCAGGGATAACCTCTTCCTCGGAAGAGACATTAACATCAGACTATCAGCAAGATGGATAATTTTGTAGTATCGGCAAGAAAGTATCGTCCCACAACATTTGCCAGTGTGGTGGGCCAGAGCCATATCACCCGAACCCTGAAAAACGCCATTCTGACGGGCCAGCTGCCGCAGGCTTTCCTTTTCTGCGGCCCCCGCGGCGTGGGCAAGACCACCTGCGCCCGTATTCTGGCCAAGACCATCAACTGCGAGCACCTGACCCCCGAGGGCGAAGCCTGCAACGAGTGTGACAGCTGCCGCAGTTTCAACGAGGGCGCCTCGATGAACATCTTCGAGCTCGACGCGGCCAGCAACAATTCGGTCGACGACATCCGCGAGCTGGTCAACAAGGTGAACTATCCTCCTCAGGTGGGCCGATTCAAGGTGTACATCATCGACGAGGTGCACATGCTTTCGCAGTCGGCTTTCAACGCGTTCCTCAAAACGCTGGAGGAGCCGCCGGCACACGCCAAGTTCATCCTGGCCACCACCGAAAAGCACAAGATCATCCCCACCATTCTGAGCCGCTGCCAGGTGTTCGATTTCAAGCGTATCGAGAACACCGACATTGTCCGTCATCTGGAATATGTGGCCAAGAACGAGGGGGTGAATTACGAGGAGGCGGCGCTGGAAATCATCGCCACCAAGGCTGAAGGCGGTCTGCGCGACGCGTTGTCCACCTTCGACCAGCTGGTCAACTTCACACAAGGCAACCTGACACGCCAGGGGTGTCTGGACAATCTGAATGTGCTCGACAGCGAATACTATTTCCGCCTGATCGACCAGCTGCGCGCCGGCGACATGAGCGGTGCGCTTCTGCTCTACCAGGAGCTGGTGGTGAAGGGGTTCGGCGGACAGCCTTTCCTCACCGGATTGTGCGAGCATCTGCGCAATCTGGTGGTGAGCCTCTCGCCGCAAACGCTGCAGCTGATCGACGGCAGCGACAACACGCGCCTGCGCTTCGGCCAACAAGCGCAAGCCTGCGGCCTGCAGCTGCTGATGGCCTACCTCAACATGGCCAGCGACTATGAGTACCGCTTCCGCGAAGCCAACAACAAGAATCTCTTTGTCGAGATCTGCCTGATGCGGCTGGCCTCGATTGCCGGCGGCAACGGCGCGCAGCCGCAACACAGTTAGATTGCAAGACGCCAAGAGGCAGGCACGGATCCCACTTCGCCCCTCCAAGAGCCCGCGACACAGGCTCCGCGTGAGGAGGCTGCCTCTGTGCGTCCATCCGAACCCGTCGCCGCTGTGGCTGACGAGAAGCCCCCCTCCGACCTTCCCCCAGCCGCAGCCGAGGTGAAGAAGGCTGCGCCTCACGGCGCATTGCACGGCGGCCCGTCGTTGCTGGTGGGGTCGATATCGCTGAAGCCGTCCGAGCCCATCGTGGCCACACCCCACATACAGGTCGAGGTGAAACCTCTCACGCAGGAGGACCTGGAGCGCTACTGGACCGAAGCAGGACTGGAACTGGGCATCAGCGACCTGCTCAGATGCGCCTCCGTGAAGCTCGGCGAGCAGAACCATACGTTCGAGGTGGTGGCGCAGACCACCTATTTCGACGACGAATTCAAGCCGTACAAGATGAACGTGCTCGAAAAGATGCGCAAGCAGACAGGCATGCAGATGCTCGACTGCAAGGTGATCCCACTCTATATCAGCAAGGATGCCCTACCCTATTCCGCCGACGACAAATACAAGGCCATGTTCGAACACAACCACAAGATTGCCGACCTGGCCAAGATTTTCCCCAACATCGACATGTAGGGCCACTGTCAACCGAAAAACTATTTTTTTAATGGATTTCTGCTTTTATAAATTCGACGGTGCCGGCAACGATTTTGTCATTGTCGACAACCGCCGGCTGAACCACCGTTTCAGCGTCGACGAGGTGGCCCGCATCTGCCACCGGCGCTTCGGTGTGGGTGCCGACGGCCTGATGACCATCGATGCCGCTTCCGACGGATACGACTTTGAGATGCGCTACTACAATTCCGACGGACGTATCGGCTCGATGTGCGGCAACGGCGGCCGCTGCATTGCTGCCTGCGCCCACATGCTGGGCATGTCCAAGCAGCTGAATTTCAAAGGCTTTGACGGTCCCCACGATGCAGAGATCCTCGACTGGGACCAACATCGCGGCATGGTGCGCCTGAGCATGCGCGACATCGCTGCCGACGGCATCCGCGAATGTCTTGACGGATGGTTTATCGACACCGGCTCGCCGCACTATGTGCAGCAGGTGGTCGACCTGAAACACTTCGACGTCGTGGGCGAAGGCCGCCGCCTGCGCCACTGCAAGGAGCAGTTCCCCGAAGGCACCAATGTCGACTTCATCGAAACGTTGCCCGACGGGCGGCTGGCTGTGCGCACCTTCGAACGGGGCGTAGAGGACGAGACATGGGCCTGCGGCACTGGCGCCACAGCCTGCGCCATCGTCACGGGCAACCACGACATCGTGATGCCCGGCGGCAGTTTCCGCGTCGACTTCGAGCGCGCTGACGACGCCATCCGCAAGGTGTTCCTCACCGGCCCCGTATCACTCAATTTCATCGGAACATGGACCTCTTCAGCAGTATAGACCTCGAGCCCGAACGCAAGCGCATGGAAGAGCTGGCCGCGGAAATCGACCGGCTGAACTATGAATATTATATGAACGACCGCTCGCTGGTCAGCGACTTTGAGTTCGACCGCATGTTGCGCGAACTGCAGGACCTCGAGCGGCAATATCCCGAATTGGCGTCGCCTCTGTCGCCGACCAAACGCGTGGGCGGCGAGATCAACAAGTCGTTCCGCCAGGTGCAGCACCGTTTTCCGATGCTCTCGCTTGGCAACACCTACTCCATCGAGGAGATCGAGGACTTTGAGGCCCGCACACGCAAGTTGCTCGACGGCAAGGAATTCAGCTACACCTGCGAGCTGAAATACGACGGTGTGGCCATCGGATTGACCTACCGCCATGGGCTGCTGCAGCAGGCCGTCACCCGCGGCAACGGCACCGTCGGCGACGACATCACCACCAATGCGAAAACCATCCCCTCCATACCCCTCCGCCTCCGCGGCGAATATCCCGACGATTTCGAAGTGCGCGGCGAAGTGGTGTATCCTTTCGACGCCTTCGAGGCCGCCAACCGCCAGCGCGAGGCCGAGGGCGAGGATCCCTTCGCCAATCCCCGCAACGCCGCTTCCGGATCGCTGAAGCTGCAGGACAGCGCCGAATGTGCCAAACGCAAGTTGCTGTTCTGCATGTACTTCATGATGGGTCCCGATGACGTCATCCTCAAACCCACCCACTACGAACGCCTCGAATGGGCCCGCCAGATGGGCTTCATGGTGCAGCCCTACATCAAGGAATGCCGCAATATCGACGACATCAAGGCCTTCATCCAACATTGGGACAAAGCCCGCTGGGAGCTGCCCTTCGGCATCGACGGCATCGTCATCAAGGTGAACCAGACCGCCCTCTGGGAGCAATTGGGCACCACCGCCAAGTCGCCCCGCTGGGCCATCGCCTACAAGTTTAAGGCCGAACGCGTCAGCACCCGCCTGGAAAGCATCAGCTACCAGGTGGGGCGCACCGGTGTGGTCACCCCTGTGGCCAACCTTACGCCCGTCTGGCTCGGTGGCACCACCGTCAAACGTGCTACACTTGTCAACGCCGATTTCATCAGCAAGATGGACATCCGCGTCGGCGACCACCTGCTGATCGAAAAGGGTGGTGAAATCATTCCAAAAGTCACCGGCATCGACCCCGACCAGCCCCGCGGCGGCGCCGCCCCCACACGCTATATCAACGTCTGCCCCGAATGTGGCACACCGCTGGTGAGGGCCGACGGCGAGGCTGGCTACTATTGTCCCAACAGCGACGGCTGCCATCCCCAGATTGTCGGTCGACTCGAGCATTTTGTCAGCCGCAAGGCCATGAATATCGACACCCTCGGTCCCGAACGGCTCGAGTTGCTCTATCAAGCCGGACTGGTCCGCAACGTGGCCGACATCTACCAACTTGAGCGCAGCCAGCTCATAGGCCTTGGAGCCGACCAGTCGGCCACCATCCAGGACAAGAGCGCCGATGCCCTCATTAAGGCCATCCAGCAGTCGCGCGAGGTGCCCTTCGAGCGGGTGGTCTACGCTCTCGGCATACGCTATGTGGGCGAAGTGGGCGGCAAGAAGCTGGCCCGCTATTTCAAGGACATCGACCACCTGATGAACGCCTCCGAGGAAGAGCTTGCGCAAGTCGAGGACGTGGGCGATGTGACTGCCCACGCCGTGCGGCAATGGTTCGACCGCGACGAACACCGCCAGATTGTCGAGCGCCTGCGCCAATATGGCCTGCAAATGGAGACCCGCATCGAACATGGCGACAACACGCTCGACGGCATGACCCTGGTCGTGAGCGGAGTCTTCTCCCGTTTCTCCCGCGACGAGATCAAGGCCGACATCGAACATCATGGCGGCAAAGTGTCGGGGTCGCTGAGCAGCAAAACCACCTACCTTGTGGCTGGCGAAAAAATGGGTCCCGAAAAACGCAAAAAGGCCGAGAAGCTGGGCATCCCCATCATCTCAGAAGACGATTACGTTGCCCTTGCCTCCGGCTCACAAGCGCAATCATGAATTCTCGCACCCTCCTTCTGGCATTACTGCTGCTGCCCCTTGCCGGCACAGCCCAATCCTATTGGGGGGTCACGCTCAATGGCGGAGTCATGCTGGCCAACGACATGGCCCACAACGCCCTCGTTGCGCCCTATGCCGACATCGACGCCGCATGGTGGCACCCCGTCGGCGGCAGCCACTACTGGATGCAGCGCCACCGCATGCCCCGATTCGGTCTCCAGGCCTCCTACGCCCATATCGTCAACGGCATCGCCGGCGACCGATTGGGTCTCATGGCCATGCTTGGTGGCTCGCTGGGGCGCAGGCTCGACTATGCTGCAGGCATAGGGCTGTCGGCCTACACTCATCCGCGCAGCATCACCGCCGACACGGCCAACATCTATATTGGTTCGTTGATCAACTGCCTGATCGAATTGCGTCTAGAATATGCCCTCTCCGACCATTGGGCCCTCACCGCATCGGCCGTACACACCAGCAACGGCCTGCTCTACCGCCCCAACCAGGGGTTGAACTTCCTGCAGATGGGCGTCCAGTGGCGCAGCACATCGCGTGTCGCCCCGCCACAGCGCCGCAGCTTCTCCCCGCTCTCGGTCCACGAGGTGGGCTTCACCCTCTCGCCAGGATTTGCCATGTCGCACAACATCTCCCAGGAGGGGTATTATTTCTGCTACGACCTGTCACTCAACTACCTCTACCGGATTGACTCAATCCTCGCCGTCGGCGGCACTATCGACGTGTGGTACAACTTCAGCCATCCGCAACAGTACATCTGGTACGACGACCCCTATAGCCTACCCTTCTACATCGGCGCCATGGCCGTCGTCGAATCGTCGTGGGGACCGCTATCCATCCGCGCCGGCATCGGTCCGGAACTGCTTCGCTCCACCCGGGTGAAAATCCCCTTCTACGAGCGTGTGGGCGCCTACTACAACTTTGGTCGCCACTACACCGGCATCGCTCTCCATGCCCATGCCGGGCAGATCGACTTCATCGAATGGAGCTACGGCTACCGCATCCCCGTCTCAAGCAACCGATAAAAAAAGCGGCGGGTGCCCTTTTGCAAGGGCGCCCGCCGCATTCAAGATCGTTATGGAAGTTTATTTCTTGTCAGCCGGATTGTAGAAGACAAACTGGCCGTCGATCACATCGATGATGATAGTCTCATTGTTGTGGATCTTTCCTTCAAGCAGCTGACGGCTCATCTCGTTGAGAATTTCGCGCTGGATCACCCTCTTCACCGGGCGGGCACCCATAGCGGGATCGAAGCCCACTTCGGCCAGACGGTTGACGGCTTCTTCTGTGGTGGAGATGGTGATGTCGTTCTGCTCAAGCATATGTGCCACGGCACGCATCTGGATGCGGACAATATCCTTTATCTGGCTCTGCGTCAGCGGCTGGAACATGATGATCTCGTCGATTCGGTTCAGGAATTCGGGACGGATTCTCTGTTTCAGCAGTTCCATCACAGCCTCCTTTGTCTCGTCAAGCTCGTACTGGGTAGGCATCGTGTGACCGTCCAGCTTCTCGCGGATGATGTCCGATCCCATGTTCGAGGTCATGATGATGATGGTGTTCTTGAAGTCGCACGTGCGGCCCTTGTTGTCGGTCAGACGGCCGTCCTCAAGCACCTGCAACAGGATGTTGAACACATCGGGGTGCGCCTTCTCGATCTCGTCGAACAGCACGATGCTGTAGGGTTTGCGGCGCACAGCCTCGGTCAGCTGGCCACTCTCGTCGTAGCCCACATATCCCGGGGGCGCTCCGATGAGTCGACTGACGCTGTGGCGCTCCTGATATTCGCTCATATCTATACGCACCATCATATTTTCATCGTCGAACAACACCTCTGCCAGTGCCTTAGCCAACTCGGTCTTGCCGACGCCGGTGGTGCCCAGGAAGATGAAGCTTCCGATGGGGCGCTTGCCATCGCTCAAGCCTGCACGCGAGCGGCGCACAGCATTGGCAATCACGCTGATGGCCTCGTCCTGACCCACCACACGCTTGTGCAGTTCGTCCTCGAGGTGCAGCAGCCGTTCACGCTCGCTCTGCAGCATACGGGTGACGGGGATGCCGGTCCACTTCGAGACCACCTCGGCTATCTGCTCCGAATCCACCTCCTCGTTGATCAGCGCACCGGAGGCCTGCATCGCCTTGAGCTGGTTCTTCAAGTCCTGCACGCGCTTCTCCGACTCTTTGATACGCCCGTAGCGCAACTCGGCCACCTTGCCGTAGTCGCCAGCACGTTCGGCCTGCTCAGCCTCAAACTTGTAGCTTTCGATATTTTTCACTTCGGCCTGGATGGCCTCCACAATCTGCTTCTCATTCTGCCAGCGGGCCTTCATCTGGTCGCGTTCCACGCGCAACTCGCCCAGTTCCTTGTCCAGCTGCGCAATCTTGTCCTGGTCGTTCTCGCGCTTGATGGCTTCGCGCTCAATCTCAAGCTGGCGGATACGGCGCTCAATCTCGTCCAGTTCTTCCGGCACCGAGTCGATCTCCAGTCTCAACTTGGCGGCCGCCTCGTCGATCAGGTCGATAGCCTTGTCGGGCAGGAAACGGTCGGAAATGTAGCGGTGCGAAAGCTCGGCGGCGGCAATGATGGCCTCGTCCTTGATACGCACGCTGTGGTGCACCTCGTAGCGCTCCTTCAGTCCACGCAGGATCGAAATGGTGTCGGCCACCGACGGCTCGTCGATCAGCACGCTCTGGAAACGGCGCTCCAACGCCTTGTCTTTCTCGAAATATTTCTGGTACTCGGCAAGCGTGGTGGCACCGATGGCACGCAGCTCGCCTCTGGCCAGCGCAGGCTTCAGGATATTGGCGGCATCCATGGCGCCTTCGCCTCCGCCCGCACCCACCAGGGTGTGGATCTCGTCGATAAAGAGGATGATTTCACCGTCGGCTTCGTTGATTTCGCGAATCACGCTCTTCAGCCTCTCCTCGAATTCGCCCTTGTATTTCGCACCGGCGATCAAGGCACCCATATCCAGACTGTAGATGGTCTTGCTCTTCAGATTCTCGGCCACATCGCCACTCACGATACGCTGTGCCAGACCCTCGGCAATGGCCGTCTTGCCCACGCCGGGCTCGCCGATCAGGATGGGGTTGTTCTTCGTGCGGCGGCTCAATATCTGCAGCACACGGCGGATCTCTTCGTCACGTCCGATCACGGGGTCCAGCTTGCCGGCTTGTGCCAGCTGGTTCAGGTTCTTGGCATATTTGCCCAGGGCATTCATGGTCTGCTCTTGGTTCTGGCTGGTCACCTTGCTGCCCTTCCTCAGGTCGGCAATGGCCGCCAGCAGCGCCCGTTCGCTCACGCCGGCATCTTTCAGCAGCTGCGCCACACGGTCGCGGCCGCTGACCAGTCCCAGCAACAGGTGCTCGACGCTGACAAACTCGTCGTTCATCTTCGTGGCCCGCTGCGAGGCCGCCACCAGCGCCTGGTTGGCGTCGTTCGACAGGTACACCTGTCCGCCGCTCACTCGCGGCTGTGCATTCAAAATCTCGTCCGTCTGCTGTGTCAACCTGGCGATGTTCACCTCCATCTTCTTCAGCAGGTAGGGCGTCACATTCTCGTCCTCGCTCAAGAGGCCCTTCAGCAGGTGGGCTGTCTCGATGGTCGGGTGCTGCCCGCCGATCGCAATCTCTTGCGCCTTCTGCACAGCCTCCTGCGCTTTGATTGTAAAATTGTTCAGGTTCATATTGGCTTGGTTTTTATTGTTTTCATCTGCGATGTTTACACCTCAGAGCCTGACAATAAGCATACCAAACCGCCCCGTTCTGCCAAAATGGCAGTCGCCCTGTCAGTCCCCGCACCTCCCCATCCACCAAACCCATCCCCCCCCGCACATTCTTTTACACAACTCCCTGACTTCCACATAGCAACACCCAACCAACTCCTACCCATCTCCTACTATGATAGGAGATGGGTAGGAGTTGATAAGGCGATGGTATTGACGGACAGCGGTTTATGCAGGGCGAAAAAAGGGTCTATGCCCAGCGCACCGGCTCGGGTGCGGCGCCGAGCTCGAAATGGCATTTGGCAATGCCAAGGTCGATCTTCAGGTAGGAGCCCATCAGGGCAAATTTGGTTCGTGCTGCCACACGGCCGTCGGGCAACAGTTCGAACTCGAATTTCTGCATGTTCATGGCCGTCGGCGCCAGCAGCGCCGCATCGAGGCCGCGACGGAACCACTCCGGCATCTCGCCGGAAAGCTTGCAGAAATCACCGACAGGCTTCATCGGGTGCTGCACACCCTGATTGGCGCCATAGCCGAGGGCTATCACGCCATGCATTGTTTCGCCGTCGGCAATGGTGTAGCGGCCAGGCTGCTTCTTGAAGGTGAGGCCTACCCAGCAGCTGTTGAGTCCCATGGCTTGTGCCTGCAGCACGATGTGCTCGGTGCGGTAGCCCAACAGCTCGTCGTCGCCTTTTCGGCAGACCAGGACGATGTAATTAGCCACACCGCTGAATTTGCCGTACTTGGCCAGTCCGTGGCTGAAGGCTTCCGGTTCGTCGGTGACGAGTTGCAGGTGCAGCCTGCCGTCGGCATTGGCATCGGCAATGGCCTCCTGCAGGAGGTGGATCTTTTCGCTCTCAATGGGCTGATCCGTGTACTGGCGCACCGAATGGCGCGCGACGATGGCATCTTGAAGGGTCATGATTCGATAATATTCAAATGATACAATATATTCTGTAACAGACGGCATCAACGCTCGCGGCGTTCGATCACTTCGCGCAACTTGTAGCGGTCGCCGGTGGCGGCGGGAATGGCATCGATGAAAGGCTGGCCGTAGCCGGGCGTATCGTAGCCCCAACGCATGAAGTTGCCCTCGGCGTCGACGCGGCGCACCACTTGGTCGTTATATTTCACAATCAGATATTTGGCGAGTCTGTCCCAGCGTTTCATCATGCGATCGGCATAATGGATGCTTTTGCGGTTGAGATGGTCGCGACGGTCGTCGGGGGTCATATTGGCCACAGCCGCCAACACGCTGTCCTGGTCAGCGATGTAGTATTCCTCCAGCTCGCGCTGAGCCTGCCGCAGGTCGCCGATCATCATCGAATAGCGCGGATAGACCATATTGGCCACCCAGTTGTTCATCCAGAAGGCCGATTCGAAGCTGAACTCGTTGCGGGGATTGTTCTCCGGACGGAAGCAGTCGGGCACCTGGGTGATACAGCAATATAGGGGCACATAGGCCACCATGTCGGCATCGTCGCAATTGAACCAGGTGACGCCGCCCACGTCGTCGGGCAGCCACGAGCGCATCTGGCACACCATGGTGAAACCGCTCTGCTGCGTGGCGATGGGGCGCTCGCGGAAGAGGTCGGTGCCGTCGCTGGTGCGGTAGTGCATCGGCAAGGGGCGTATGGGCATCTGCCACGGGCCGGCGGAAGCGTCGGCGGTCATGTCGAGCGGCGTGCCTTCGAAATGGTCGCGCATGTCGGCCATCAGGTCGCTGAGGGTCAGGGGTTTCTCGGGTTTCACCCAGAGAGGAAGGTGGTCGCACTTGTCGAACTCGCCGTTGATATACGGCAGATACTGGTCCATGTCCGAGCGATGGTGGCGGAAGAAACTCCACACGCGGGCGTCGGCATAGCGGACATTCTCGAAGTCGATGGGACAGTAGGCATCGCGGAAGGAGAAGTCCTCGTCCTTGCCGGAGAAGAAGCCTTGCTCGCGGGCGAAAGAGATGACGTCGGCGGCGTAGACGCATTCCACTTCGGGACGGGCAATCCAACCGAGGTTCTTGCTGCTGATGCTTTTGAACGAGCGTTTCTTCTCCAAGGGGAACTGGCGTATGCGGCTCAGGTTGGCATGGGCGCAGATGCAATCGTCGGGGATGCGCAACGCCACCCACACGGCGCCTTTATGGCCGGGCCCCTTGCCAATGATTTCCATAATCCAGGCCTCGTCGGGGTCGCACACGGTGATGCTCTCGCCGGTGCTGTTATATCCGTATTGTTCCACCAGCTCGGCCATACATCGGATGGCCGAGCGCGCTGTGGCAGAACGTTGCAGGGCAAGCCGCATGAGGCTGAAATAGTCGAGCAACCCATCGCGGTTCTGCAGCTCCAGGCGTCCGTCGAAGGTGCTTTCCACAATGGTCACCTGCCGCTCGTTCATCATGCCCACCACGCCCATCGTGTAGTCCACCTGCTCCACAAACTGGCCCTCGTGCGAGGGTCCCCAGCCGTGGATGGCGATTTTCTCGCCGGCAGCGTGGCGACCGGCAGGCGAATGGAACAGCGAGCCCGAGAAACCGAAGCCGTCGCAGTTGTATGTGCACATCACACTACCGTCGGCCGAAGCCTTCTTACCCACAATCAGGTTGGTGCAGGCCCCGGCCTGCCAGCCGATGGCCACCACGGCCAGCAACGTCGTCAGTATCTTTTTCATAATTCAATAAAACGTTCGTAGCAATGGGCACCACAGAGATATCGGCCGCTGCGGCGGGCCAGGTCGTAGATGCGTTTGCGCACCTCGACGGCGGCGGCAGGGTCGGCATCATAGCGGGCACAGAAATCCGGATGTTCCAACTGGAGATCCTGGGCATGCAGCAGGTCGCCGACAATGAGGCATGGACCCACCACATAGACGGTGTGGCCGGGCGTGTGGCCGGGCAGCACCATGGTGCGCACAAGGCCGTAGCAGATGGTGTCGCCGTCGGCGAAGGTCTTCACCCGCTCGCCGTAGGCCGCCATCATCTGCTGCCAGCGCTCGTCGGCCCGGGCAGACGCCAACTCCTTGTCGGAGAGGTACAGGTCGGCATTTGTGAAGGTGACGTTGCCCTCTTCGTCGAGGAGCCATCCCAGGTGGTCGAAATGCAGATGCGTGAGGCATACGGCTTCGACGGCAGTGGATTCGACACCCTTTTCGCGCATGCGTTCCAGGAGTTTGCCACCCGCCTGCGGACCGATGCCGGCATCGAAGAGGATTGTGTGCGTCAGCGAATCGCCGTTGCCGCTGTTGCCCTGCACCAGATACACATTGAAGGCCGAGGCAAAGGCCGTCTGGCCTGAATCGACCAGCGCCCCGAGCAGGGCATCGTCGTACGAGCCGCGGAACAGGTCCACAGCCTGCTCGCCCTCGCGGTCCTGGATGCCGTAGATCTTCACGAAACTGTTCGCGTTGCTTTCCTCCACACCGCTCCACCATTCCTGTGCCGTCTCGACCGTGTCGGGCGCTACGCTGTTGTGGCCACCGCCACAGGCCACCATCGCAAGGGCGATGAGGGGCGCCGCCAAAAGATGCATTTTTGCCATATTCTTCATTTTAAGGGTCTCTTTTTATGGTGAGTATATTGTTGTTTCACAATCGTGTAGGAATTGGCCACCAATTGTTCCATCAGGCTTTCGCCGGCCAGCTGCGGCACGATGCCAATCCAGTGGCGGGGGCTCATGTTGTAGGGGTTGCCGACAGCCTCATGGCGATCCTTCAGCTCGCTGATGCGTTCGGGCTGGCATTTGACGTTGACCACCCCGAAACTGTCGACGTCGAAATAGCAGAACATGTGTCCGCAGACATAGAAGGCCAGCACGCCGTTGGCCGCCTTGAAGGCCTGGAAGGGCATCTTCTCTTCCACGTCGCTGCCAAGCGAGAGGCAGTAGGAGCGCAAATCCTCGACGTTCATTGCCATCATTCTGTTGTGTGTTTCAGGCACCAGGAGAAAGCGCGCGCCATACGGCCGGCAGGATCGGCAAAATGGCCACCCTGCTCCCAATGCAGCATTGTCCGGCCGTCGCCCAACTGCCGCACGAGGCGGTCGTGCTCGTCGCGGATGCGTTCGCCCACACGGGCCATGATCTTGTTGCGGCTGCGCTCTTCGCGGTCGCCGAGGCTGAGGTAGACCTGCCTGGCCAACATCGGATGCGTGGCGGCATACTCCGGCCAGTTGCCGGCCCACAGCGACGGCGAGCCCGCTGCCACAGCCGCGAAACGGTCGGTCTGGCAGGCGGCCCACAGCGAAAACAGTCCGCCAAGCGAATAGCCACCCAGCACGACAGGCACCGCAGGCTGGCAGGCGCGCTGCCCGTTCCACCAGGGCATCAGATTATCGACGATGAAGCGCAGGGTGTCACCTGCCCCGCTGCCCACCTCTGGACGGCGGCTAATCGCAGGCTCGGCCCACGGCATCAGCTCCAGCTCCCAGTCGGCAATCGGCACCGCCACCATGACAAACCCCACGTCAGAAACGGCAATCTGCTCCACCTCGCTTTCCAACTCGCCCGCCTGCTGCCCGCTGACGACCTGCACCAGCAGCGCACGCGCGTCGCCGCTCTGGAACACGCGGCACTCGCGGCCGCCGATTATGCTCACGTTCATCGTCATGACGTCTGCCATTTTTTTCCAGTGCAAAGATACGTCAAAAAAACCGACCGGCCAAAAAAAACATCCCCCACATGTCCCGACTCTCCCCTACGGATGGACGATTGTTGTACGTCTGTTGTACGTCTGTTGTACGAAAAATTTTCGTACAACAGTCGTACAACAAGCATACATCAGACGTGCAAAACACGGACAGCTCCGGCACAAGGTGACAAGATGTTCATATTTTTTTTCGCAGGGTATAAAAAATAAGTTGTATATTTGCATCCAAAATCACACATCAAAAAACAATATTATGAATAACAGCATTTTTGTATTCCCGAAACCCGAAAACGAGCCCGTCAAAGGCTACAACCCCGGCAGTGCCGAACGCAAGGAAATCCGCAAAGCGCTCGACGAACTCTACAACAAAGTGACCGAGATACCTGCCATCATCGGAGGCAAGGAAGTCAAGACCAAAGATATGGGCGAGATCGTGATGCCCACCGAGAATCATCATGTGCTGGCCCGTTACCACAAAGTGGGAGAGAAAGAGGTGAAAGCCGCCATCGCCGCCGCCATGAAGGCACAGCGCGAATGGGCCGACACCCCCTGGATCGACCGCGCCAGCGTGATGCTCAAAATCGCCACCCTGATCAGCGGCAAATACCGCTATCTGATCAACGCCGCCACCATGCTCGGCCAAGGCAAGACCACCATGCAGGCCGAAATCGACAGCGCCTGCGAGCTTGTCGACTTCCTGCGCTACAACGCCTACTATGCCAGCCAGATCTATAGCGACCAGCCCTGCAGCGACAAAGGCACGCTGAACTATGTCAGCTACCGTCCGCTGGAAGGCTTCGTCTTCGCCATCACCCCCTTCAACTTCACCTCCATCGCCTCCAACCTCTGCCTCAGCCCCGTGCTGATGGGCAACGTCTGCATCTGGAAGCCCTCCACCACCGCCATGCTTTCCAACTACCTGCTGATGAAGATCTACAAAGAGGCAGGCCTGCCCGACGGCGTGGTCAACTTCCTGCCCGGCAGCGGTGCCCTGATCGGCAACGTGGCCTTTGCCGACGCCAACCTCGCCGGTGTGCACTTCACCGGTGGCACCCGCACCTTCAACGGCTTCTGGAAAGCCATCGGCCAGAACATCGACCACTATCGCACCTATCCCAAGATTGTCGGCGAAACGGGCGGCAAGGACTTCATCTTCGTGCACAACTCGGCCGATCCCGAGCAGGTGGCCACCGCCATCGTCCGCGGAGCCTTCGAGTTCCAGGGCCAGAAATGCTCGGCCGCCAGCCGCGCCTATATCCCCGCTTCGATGTGGCCCAAAGTGCAGCGCATCGTGGGCAAGATGCTGAAGGAAATCAAGATGGGCGACGTGCGCGACTTCTCGGCATTCGTCAACGCGGTGATCGACGAAGCTTCGTTCGACAACTGCATGAACTACCTCAACCATGCCAAGAAGAGCAAGGATGCCGAGATCGTGTTCGGCGGCAACGGCGACAAGAGCAAGGGCTGGTTTATCGAGCCCACCGTCATCCTGGCCAAGAAACCCGACTACAAGTCGATGGTGGAGGAGATTTTCGGACCCATCATCACGGTCTACGTCTACGAGGACGCCAAATATGAGGAGACGCTGCACCTGTGCGACCAGACGTCGCCCTACGCGCTGACCGGCGCCATCTTCGCCAGCGACCGCAAGGCCCTGCGCCTCGGTGCCGAAGTGCTGAAATATGCCGCCGGCAACATCTACTACAACGACAAGCCGACAGGTGCCGTTGTGGGACAGCAACCTTTCGGCGGCGCACGCGCCAGCGGCACCAACGACAAGGCCGGTTCCTACCTCAACCTGTTGCGCTGGGTGAGCCCCCAGGCCATCAAGGAGACGTTCGACCCCGCCCACGACTACAAGTACCCCTTCATCAGCTCGGCCGAATAATCCAGTGCCCCCGCTGATATATGAACAAAAGGAAAGCCCGGACCGTATGGCCCGGGCTTTTTGCTTTCTATAGCAGGACTGCGACTAGAGCACATTGAGCAGCTCCACGTCGAAGACCAGCGCCGCATAGGGCGGGATAGCGCCGCCGGCGCCGCGCTCGCCATAGCCCAGATGGTAGGGAATGTAGAAGCGGTACTTGGCGCCCTCGCTCATCAGCTGCACACCCTCGGTCCAGCCGGCAATCACCTGCTGCAGACCGAATTCGGCCGGCACGCCGCGGCTGTAGGACGAATCGAAGACGGTGCCGTCGACCAGTGTGCCCTCATAGTGGCACCGGACGGTGTCGGTGGCCTTCGGGCGACGGCCGGTGCCCTCGTTGAGCACCTCGTATTGCAATCCGCTGGGGAGCGTCACCACGCCCGGCTTTTTGGCATTCTCTTTCAAGAAAGCCTCGCCTGCCGACTTGGCGGCGCGTCCTTGTTCGGCGGCAGCGGCTTGGCGGCGTTCCTCCTCACGGGTGAAGAAATCGTCGAGCACACGGTGCACCTCTTCGGCTGACAGCTGCGACTGCCGTCCGTTGAGGACATCGGCGATGGCGGCAGCGAAGTCGTTGACGTTCAGTTTGCCGCGCAGGTTCATGTCATTCAGTTGCAGGCCAATGTTCTGGCCCAAAGCATAGCTTAATTTATCCATTGTACAGATTTTTTGTTTGTTATTCGCCCATTCGCTGGCGGAGATACATCACCATATCGACATTGCGGGGAACCTGAAGGTCGAGCATTCCGCTGACAATGCCGATCACACGGCCCTCGCGCACTGCGCGCAGCTGGTTGTAGGGCTTGCTGCTGCAGAAGGCGGCAGAATCCTCGCGTCTGACGATGATATAGTCGGGGTCCTCCTTCATCAGCGCCTCCATACTGTAGTTCCATCCGGTCACCGACTCGGCAATGTTGCGGCCACCGGCCAGACGGATGATATCGTTGATGAAGGTGTTGCCACCGGCTGTGAAATTGCCCGCCGGGCCGAAACCGACCACATAGTAGCAACTCTTCGGGGTGGCATCGGTGGCCGGGAGACTTGCCACAGCGCGCCGCAGACTGTCGTTGAGGCGATTGGCCTCATCCTGACGGCCCACCAGACGGCCAATCATGGCAATGTTGTCGTAGAGCCCTTCGAACGACGGCTGCTCGACAACACACACAATGGGCGTGCCCATGCCGTCGATCTGATCGGCATTTTTCCTGTTGACCATCGAACCGCAAATGACCATATCGGGATTCATCGACAGCACACGCTCGACGCTCATGTTGCTGATGCCGCCTATGGTAGGTATACTCTCAGCCTCAGGCGGATAAACACAAAAGTCGGTGCGCCCCACAAGCAGGTCCTGGGCTCCGATAGCATACATGATCTCGGTGACAGCGGGCGACAGGGAGACGACACGACGAGGATGCGTGGGGACAGCCACCTTGCGGCCATAAGAATCGACCACGGTGTCGACGGCGGCTTCCTGACGGACGGGAGCCGTGCAGGCACAAAAGGCCAGCACCGCCACAAACACTATCGGCAAAAGCCGTTTCATGTGCGCCGTTACCATCATGCATCCTCCATTCCGCCGCACACCGGCATCACATGACTGGTGATATATGTCGACATATCGCTCGCAAGAAAGACGCACGCCAGTGCGACCTCGTCGGCTGTGGCGGGTCGTTTCATGGGTATGCGCTGACACCATGTGGCTTTCAGCTCAGGGGGCATCTGGGAGGTCATCTCAGTCTCGACAAAACCCGGAGCCACCACGTTCACCCTGATGTTGCGTGCGGCAAATTCCTTGGCGCAACTCTTGCTGAAGCCAATAATGCCGGCCTTCGAGGCGGCATAGTTGGCCTGGTTGTAGTTGCCGGCGATGCCCACCACAGAGCCGATATTGACGATCGAGCCGAAACCTTGTTTCCACATCAGGGGCTGCACAGCCTTGGTCATGCAGAAGACCGAACCGAGATTGGTGGCCACCACACGTTCAAACTGCTCTTGCGTCATGCGCTTGACGGCAACATCGTCGGTGATGCCGGCATTGTTGACCAGAATATCAATACGGCCGAAGTCCTTGACCACATCGGCCACAAACTGCTGCGCCGACTGGTATTCGGCCACATCGACGGCATAACCTTTAGCCTTGACGCCAAGCGCGCAGAGTTCCTGCTCCACCTGCTCCATTTCATGGCTTTGGGAACGGCCGCAGAATGCCACATGGCAACCCTCACGGGCGAAACGGAGGGCAATGGCGTGGCCAATGCCACGGGTGCCACCGGTGACGATGGCAATCTTATTTTCCAACAACATGATTGTCCTGTATATCAGATATATTCCTTACTTATTCGGACAAAGCAAAAAAAGGTTGAGCCGCGAGGCAAAGGCTTCACGACTCAACCTACATTATACTTTATCGTCAACAGCCCAGAGGCTGAAACCGTTTAAAGCAGAGTGGCCAGCTTAGCCGCGAGGTCACCGATACGGGTGCTGTAGCCCTTCTCGTTGTCGTACCACGAAACGACCTTCACGAAGTTGCCGTCCATGACCTGGGTCAGGAGCGAATCGAAGATCGAACTGTGGGTGTTGTCGATGATGTCGACGCTGACGAGGGGATCCTCGCTGTACTGCAGGACGCCTTTCATGGGGCCTTCGGCGGCCTCCTTGATGGCGGCGTTGATTTCTTCCTTGGTGACATTGCGCTCGAGTTCGGCGGTGAGGTCAACCACGCTGCCGTCGGGAGTGGGCACGCGCATGGCGAAGCCGTCGAGTTTGCCTTTCAGCTCGGGGATCACCAGACCCACAGCCTTGGCGGCACCGCTGGAGGTGGGGATGATGCTGACGGCAGCGGCACGGGCACGACGGAGGTCGCTGTGCGGCTGGTCGAGGATCTTCTGGTCGTTGGTGTAGCTATGCACCGTGTTCATCAGACCGCGCTTGATGCCAAACTTGTCGTTGAGCACCTTGGCCACGGGGCTGAGACAGTTGGTGGTGCAGCTGGCATTGCTGACGAGCTGCATGTCTTTGGTCAGCACATTGTCGTTGACTCCGATAACCACAGTGGCATCCACATCTTCAGCCTTCGAAGCGGGGACGGTGAGGATCACCTTCTTGGCGCCGGCGTTGATGTGCTTCATCATCTGCTCGCGTTTCTTGAACAGACCGGTCGACTCGACAACGATGTCAACACCAAGTTGGCCCCAAGGCAGGTTCTGCGGGTCGCGCTCGGCATAGATTTTCACCTTCTTGCCGTTGACCACGATGCAGTCGTCTTCAGCATACACTTCGCCTTCGAAGTTGTCGTGGACGGAATCATATTTGAACAGATATGCCAGGGTTTTGGCATCGGTAAGGTCGTTGACGGCGACCACTTCCAATTCAGGATGTTCCAAGATTGCGCGGAAGGACATTCTTCCGATTCGGCCGAAACCATTGATGGCTACTTTTACCATAATATTGTGTTTTTTAGAGATTTATAAATAAATTTACCTTATAATCAGTCTTACAAAGTTACAAAAAAAATTGTAACTGCATAAAAAAAACACTTTTTTTGTTTTTTTATTGTCGCAAAGGCTTCGGGAAATGAACAGACACCAAACGTGGCCCGGAGCTTGAATAATCATACAATACTAATATCCAGGCAATTAGAAAAAAACGAAACACCATCGGGGCACAAACGGAGCAACAACTGTGCAACTGCCTGTCAACCAGTTACCAACTCCTACTGCGGTAGGAGTTGGGTAGGAGTTGATAGGGAGATGGTACGGTGATGACATGATGAAAGGGACGAGATCGAGGTATGGTGGCTGAAAGGGGGCGAAGAAAGGTCGGGGACAGGAGGTGGTCGATGTTGGAAGAGGTCGGGGACGGAGCCGATGGGTTTTTGAAAACGTGGGTATGGGTATGACATTATTTTGTATATTTGCAATGGATTATGATCGACGAAGAGGAAAACAAAAATACAGAATGTGAGGAAGTTGAACCTCGCAGAGTGTTCCGCAGGTGGTCCGAATTGGGGCTGCTGGGCCGAGCGTGGCGCGTGGTGTGGATGACGGCGGTGGGGCTATGGCTGCTGACGGTGGTGCAGGTGCTGCTGGGCAGCTTCATCAACCCACCACTGACGCCGCTGATGATCCAACGCTTTGGCCAACAGCTGACCCAGAAAGACCGCAAGGTGCGTTTCGAGCGCGATTACGTGTCGATCAACAGGATTTCGCCCAACCTGATCACAGCCGTTGTCTACTCGGAAGACGGCCTGTATATGTACCACCACGGATTCGACGTGAAGCAGATGAAGATTGCCTACCGCGAAAACCGGCAGGGTAAACGGTTCCGTGGCGGGAGCACCATCAGCAACCAGACGGCGAAAAACGCCTTCCTGCCCCACACGCGGTCGATGCTGAGGAAGGTGGTGGAAGCGCACTACACCGTGCTGATCGAAGCGATATGGGGGAAGAAGCGCATCATGGAAGTGTATCTGAACATCATTGAATTCGGCGACGGCATCTACGGATGCGAGGCGGCGGCGAAGCACTATTTCGGCCATTCGGCCGACAAGCTGAGCCGCCAAGAAGCCGCACAGCTGGCGGCCACATTGCCGGCTCCGCTGAAACGCAATCCCGCGATGCAGACCCCCTATTACAAAAAGCAGGTACAGAAGATAAAGCAACGCTTCAGCTGGGGAAGTGTAGATATCAATATGCCAAAGGAAAAGCGGAAAGAAGGAAGGCACAAAAGAGAGACGCTTTTTGACTTTTTCGTCTGGCGCATAAGCGGAGGAAAATAGGAAAATGGTCGAAGCGGAACAGACATGGCGACGATACCGACGCGACTTTGAAGCATATATCAAGCTGGAGAAAGGTTTGGCCGACAACACCGTCAGCGCCTATCTGAGGGACGTGGACAACATGGCCCAGTTCATGACAGAGCTGAATATTGAGCCAGAAGGCGTTAAGATCGACCATCTGCAGCAATTATTGAAGTCGATTTACGACATGGGAATCTCTTCGGCATCACAGAGGAGGATGATTTCCGGATGGCGGATGTTCTACAGAATGCTCGTGGCGGAGGACGCGATGAAAGACAATCCGGTGGACAGCCTGGACATGCCAGGCAAGAATAATCATCTACCGGATGTACTTACTGATGAAGATATTACAAAAATCCAATCAACCTTTGATTTAAGCAAACCGGAAGAGGCTCGCAACAACGTGATCGTAGAAGTGATGTACGGCTGCGGGTTGCGGGTGTCGGAGTTGGTGGAGCTGAAACTGTCGAACATCTACGAGGAGGAGGAATACCTGCAGGTGATCGGGAAGGGCAACAAAGAGCGGTGGGTGCCGATCAACCGCAGGGCGCTCAGGATGATGATGGACTATATACACACCATACGGTCGCACGTGAACATCAAGCCGGGCGAAGAAAACTACGTGTTCCAAAACCGTAACGGCCGACACCTGACGCGGCAGATGGTGTTCATCATGCTGAAGAACGCGGTGGAGAAAGCCGGCATCAAGAAACACATCAGCCCGCACTCGCTGCGGCACAGCTTTGCGACCGAGCTGGTGGAGAACGGCGCCGACCTGCGCTCGGTGCAGGAGATGCTGGGACATGTGAGCATCGCGACCACCGAGATATACACCCACCTGTCGCGCTCGACGCTGAGGGAAACGATAGCCTCGTTCCATCCGCACTACGCCAAGAAGTAGGGGCTATCGGCAGAGAATTGTTTTTTTATTTAATAGAATTTTGTGCACGAATTATAAAAAATTCGTATTTTTGCACATTGCATAATATGTACAGAACATGAAAAAGACACTGATTATCACACTGGCATTAAGCATTTTGACGGTTGCGGGAGCACAGGTCAAGAAATGCGGTATCGACACACGTGCGCTTGTGGCAGAGGAGATAGCCGCGGGCAACACGACGGTCAACATGCTGGCAAAGATGGTGCCGGGCTATGACAGAAGCGTGTTTGAGAAAGCCGGCATCGTGATAGGAGCCGAAGCAGGACAGATTGTGACGATGCGCGTGCCGGTGTCGCAGCTGGGCCTGCTGGAGAGCAGCAAGGAAGTGATCCAATACAGCATATCGCACCACATAGCGGCGCCCACGTGCAACAACAACCGCGTTGACACGCGCACCGACAGCGTGCAGAACGGATGGGGCGTGGAAGGCGACACGAGTTTCGACGGCGCAGGTGTGTATATCGGCATCACTGACTGGGGATTCGACTACCAGCATATCAACTATAACGGATATGGTATAAGCAACTGGCGTCTGGACAAGGCGTGGGACCACTTCCGCCTGGCAGGGCCCGCTCCTGCAGGCTTCAACTATGGCACGGAGATTTCCGGCCATACCGACCTGGTGGCCGCGCAATGCGACACATCGAACCTGTATGGCTACGGCACACATGGAACGCATGTGGCCGGCATCGCAGGCGGACGGGGAGTGAACGGCAACTACAAGGGTCAAGCGCCCGGTGCGAAACTGCTGTTCTGCTCGTTCGGCCTGGGAGAGAGCGAATGGATGGACGGCGTGGCATGGATGAAGCGGGTGGCAGAAGACAGCGCCCGCCGACTGGTGGTGAACAGCAGTTGGGGCATGTATTCGTTCAGCTGCCTGGACGGCCGCTCGCTGCTGAGCCAGGCAATCGACGCATGGTCGGACGAGGGCGTGGTGTTCTGCACCAGTGCCGGCAACAACGGTGACGTGGACTTCCATATCAGCCGCACGTTCACACCCGAGGTGCGCGACACGATGAAGACCGTGGCCACATATTTCCGCTCGGACGAATGTGTGGGCCAGGTGCTGATCCTGTGGGGCGAAAAGGGCCATGACTTTGAGGCCTGCTTCCGCATGCAGGACGGCGACAACGTGTGGACCAGCCCAATGTACAACACCGCCGACGGCGACATGGTGGTCTACGACACCCTGATGTGCGGGACGACAGCGGTGCCCTACCGGGTGCTGATGGAGCACATGAATCCGTTCGACAGTCTGCCACATATCCAGATGGATGTGGACAAAGGAGCTGAATTGCAGCTGTTTTTCACTGCCGAGAGCGGCACGGTACATGCCTGGAACGTGGCCAACAAGAAGAACCATGCCGGCAACGAAGGATGCGAATTTTCAAACGGCGGACATGCCGGATTCCATACTGGCAACCACTTTTACGGTATCGGCGAGCCGGCCTGCTCGGCCAAGACCATCAGCGTGGCTGCCCATGTGGCCGATTACTGGAACCCCGACACTACGGTGTACACCACTGGCGGACTGACATACTTCAGCAGCTATGGACCCCTGATCAACAGCGACCGTCAGAAGCCCGAGGTTTCGGCTCCCGGATCGAATGTGGTGTCGTCGATTAGCTGCTATACCACAGGGTCGTACAGCCCGTATATGACCAAGACCCTGGCCGGCAAGACGTACATCTGGTCGTCGATGAGCGGCACCTCGATGTCGAGTCCGGCCGTGACGGGCGTGGTGGCGCTGATGCTGCAAGCCAACCCGCTGATCACCACCGAGCAGGTGCGCGACATTCTGACCCGCACCGCCCGCAACGACGACCACACGGGCCCACTGCACGAGCGTGACAGTGCCAGCATCAGATGGGGCTGGGGCAAAGTGGATGCGCTGAAAGCCGTCAACGAGGCCATGCGGCTGGTGAGCATCGACGATGTGGAGTCGATGCGTCTGCCGCTGCATGTGTATCCCAACCCTGCTACAGGCATGGTGCGCGTGCTGACCGGATGCGGCGAACCTCTGACACTGGAGGCCTACAGCATTGACGGACGCAAAGTGTACACCGACCGCGTCGACGGAGAAACAAGCATAGACGTCAGCCGCTGGGCCAAAGGAGTGTATGTGCTCCGCGCCGGTAGCCGTACCGAGAAACTGATTGTCAGATAAAAAGAGAGAGCAGTATTATCCTGGCTGACGATGGTCAAGGTGTTCGAAAAGAATATGGGACTGCAGGTGACGCTGATCGTGGTGGCACTTGGACTGCTGTGGTGCAGAGCCCTGATTGCGCCTCCGGCGATGATGGCAGGAGACAAATCGGCGATACTCTACGACCTTGTCTACCGCGGCTTGGGACCGATGCCCCGACTGGCCACCATACTGGCGATGACGCTGGTGCTGGTGGAAGGCGTGATGCTCAACCTGCTGCTTTCTAACGTGGGAGTGGTTTCTCAGAAGAGCCTCCTCCCTACCCTGCTGTACATCATAGCCATGAGCGCGTCGGCGAAAACGCTGACGCCGATGCTGCTGGTCAACGCGGCGCTGATTCCGTGCCTGAACCAGTTGCTGCTGCGCGGATCGCTGCTGACGATACCGACAAACAAAATATGTGGGGCCACCATGTTGATAGGCCTGGCCACCATGTTCTATTTCCCGGCATGGACCCTCGTGATCAGCTATTTGCTTATCGCCGTCAACTACCGGCTGTATGGCTGGAAAGACTGGTGCGTGATGATACTGGGGCTGATCGGGCCCTATCTGCTACTGGGCACCGTGCTGATGATGACAGGAGACTTGGCCGACGCATGGATGGCCATTGTCGAAAAGTTCAACGACTTTGCCATCCGGATCGACACCGTCGACATGCTGCGCACGTGCGCCAGCCTTTTCCTGATGCTGCTGTTTGTCGTCAGCCTGGTATCACTATGGAGCAAATTGGGCGAAAGAACCATCATCTGGCAGAAAAATGCCTCGACGGTGATGCTGCTTACGGTGGGCGGAATATGCATGATGTTCTATGCCCAGCTGGTGCCTGTGGACATGCAAATGGTGGGTGTGCCGTTTGCTCTGGTCGCCAACCATTTCCTTGCTCCGGACAAACGTCGCTACTATGGCCTCGGTAAGAAAAACCACGATTGGATATTTGACATATTGTTGATACTCACACTTGTTGCAGCACTGATATGTTAGCCCCGTACAAAATAGCAGGACGCCTCGAGGCTGGATGCGACGAGGCTGGACGCGGGCCCCTTGCCGGTCCCGTGATGGCTGCTGCCGTCATACTACCGCCCGACTACACAAGCTATGTGTTGAACGACTCGAAGCAGCTCGGAGCCAAGCAAAGAGAACAACTGCGCGCGGAGATCGAGGAGGTTGCATTGGCATGGGCCGTAGCCACGCTGGACGCCCAGGAAATCGACAAGCTCAACATCCTGCATGCATCGACACACGCCATGTGCCTGGCGGCGATGAGCCTCACGGCGGGGGCATCGGACAATGTCGTCGTCGGTGGCCGGCAGATAGGACTTGTCACTCCGGAGCACCTGCTCATCGACGGGAACCGTTTCTACAACGAGACCCCCTACACCTACGAATGCGTGGTGAAAGGCGACGCTAAATTCATGTCGATCGCAGCGGCAAGCATACTGGCCAAAACCCACCGCGACGCATATATGCTGCGGCTCCATAAAGAATATCCCCAATACGGTTGGGACCACAATATGGGCTACCCCACCGAGGCCCACTATCGGGCCATCGAGCAGAACGGCGTCACGCCTTACCACCGCCGTTCGTTTACATTGTACAAACAACATACATTATTCGAATAATATGCTGGAATTTGTTAAAGACTTCAGGCGCAAACAGATCATCCGCGAACTGAAAAATGCCAAACGGGACAAGAAAATCGAGAACATCGACGAGATCAAGAACATCGGTGTCATCTGCAATCTTGACTACGAACAGAACTGGAACATCGTATACCACTTTGCGAAAGTGATGGAAAACCAGGGAAAGACCGTCCGCATAATGGCGATGCGCCAAAAGGACCAGGACTTGAGCTTTGTAGTCACCCACCAGGCCACATATATCTGCCGCAATAAGACCGACTTCAATTTCTGGGGGCTGCCCAATTGGGAATGCATCCGCGATTTCGTGGAACAGCCATACGACCTGCTGATTGACACCACAGGCGAAGACAACTTCTTTGCCCAGTACATCGCGCTACGCACCAAAGCCAACCTCAAGGCGGCCTATGCCACCCCTTCTGAGGACCCGTCGGACATCTTCGACCTGATCATCCGCGGCGAAGGGCAGATCGACCTTAAGGACTTCTTCAACAATATCATCGAATATCTCGGTATGATTAAAAAATAATAAACGCTATGGCTCCAAACAAACTTTTCTGCGGCACTGGCGTAGCCTTGGTCACACCGTTCCGCAAACAGCAAGAAACTGTCGATTTCACAAAGCTCGAGCATCTGATTGAAAACATCATTGCTTCGGGCGTAGACTATATCGTTGCGCTGGGCACCACCAGCGAAGCCGCCACCATGACCGATGCAGAACGCTCTGCCGTGCTGGAATTCATCATCGAAACCGTAGCAGGCCGCCTGCCCATAATGCTTGGCTTGGGAGGCAACAACACCCTCTACCTCACCGACTCCATAGCCCGCACCAACTTCGACGGCATCAACGGATTGCTATCGGTGACGCCCTATTACAACAAGCCCAACCAGCGCGGCTTGATCAGTCACTACCGCATTCTGTCTGAAGCATCACCCGTGCCGGTGTTCATCTACAATGTGCCCGGACGCACCGGCGTGAACATCACCGCCGAAACAACCCTGACACTGGCCCGCGAGTGCCCCAACATCATGGGCATCAAAGAGGCCAGCGGCAATCTTACCCAGGTGATGGAAATACTGCGCAACAGGCCTGCCGGATTCCGCGTCATTTCAGGCGACGACGCCCTCACCTACCCCATGCTCACCCTTGGCGCCGACGGCGTCATCAGCGTGATGGCCAATGCGCTGCCGGCACAAATGTCGGCCATGGTAAAAGCCGCCATGAAAGGCGACCTCAAGAAAGCCCTGCCGCTACACAACAAGATGCTTCCGCTGATGCACGCCATCTTCGAAGAGGGCAACCCCACCGGTGTGAAAGCGCTGCTCGAGATTGAAGGACTTGTAAACAATGTACTGCGTTTGCCGCTGGTCAAGTCATCGAAACAACTCTACAACAAACTCACTACGCTCTACAATGAATTTCAGTCCTGAACTCAATCTCGTTCAACAAGAATACATTCGCCGCATCACCCAGGGCAACGCGCCGATACTGCTCGAAGTGGAGCATTTTCTTGCCTCCACCCCAGGCAAGATGATCAGGCCGAAGCTCACCCTCATGACTGCGGCCACGCTTGCTCCTACGATAAGCCAGCGCACCCTTCTCATGGCCGTCGCCGTTGAGATGCTCCACAATGTGTCGCTGCTCCACGACGACGTGGTCGACAATTCCCCCACACGCCGTGGCCTGCCCAGTGTGGCAAACCACTGGGGCAACGCCACGGCCGTGCTCGTCGGCGACTACCTGCTGGCACAACTGATGCAACTGCTGCACGAGATCGACGACAAGCAAGCATCCTCACTCATCGCCAAAACGGTGGTGGCCATGTCGGAAAGCGAACTCTACGCTCTGCAATCGGCGCCTGCCGATGCGGCATCATATCTGCGCATTCTTGACGGCAAAACCGCCCGACTGATGGCCACTTCGTGCGCCTTGGGCAACCCCATGCTTGAAAAATTCGGTCTGCACTACGGCCGCTTCTTCCAGCTCCGCGACGACATCGCCGACGGAGAAGCCACTCCATGGACAGCACCGCTGGTGGAACAGGAACGTGATGCGGCGCTCAGCGAACTCGCCCGGCTCAGCATTCCCGACAGCCTCCACCAATCGTTTTCCGAACTTCTGCAATAATCCATCCAATCAGCATACTAAATATTATAATCAGGACAAAAACAACAACAATATAACAGATGAAAAAAGTAGCCTTATTCTTATTCGCACTGGTCGCGGGCCTCGCCCTCAACGCGCAGAACGCCCGTCTGCCAGAGAATGTCACCATCCGCACCCTCGACGGTCAAGCCGTCAACGCATCGGCTATGATCGATGGTGAGCATCCCATCATCCTTTCATTCTGGGCCACATGGTGCAAGCCCTGCAACCGCGAGCTCAACGCCATCCGTGAAATCTACAGCGACTGGCAGGAAGAAACCGGCGTCAAGCTCGTTGCCGTCTCTATTGACGACGCCCGCTCCGCCGCCCGTGTCAAACCGCATGTCGACGGCAACGACTGGCCCTACGAGGTCTACCTTGACCAGAACAGCGACCTCAAGCGCGCCATGAATGTGGTCAATGTGCCCCACACCTTCATTCTTGCCCCCGACGGCACCATCCTCTGGCAACACACCGGCTATCAGGACGGCGGCGAAGAGGAACTCATCGAGAAAGTCAAAGAGCTGGCCGGCAAATAATCATCCGAAACCTGTCGGGGGCTTCCGACAACCGCCATCTCAGCACAACAAGACACCCTCCCCGATTTGAGGAGGGTGTCGTTTTTTTCTGTCCGATTCATCCAATAGCCCTATAGGGCCGTGGCCTCTTTAGAACTCGTGGCCGAAGTTGACATAGAGGCCCACACCTTTCTGGCGGTTTGACCATCCCAGGCGGACGTCGATGGGGCCAACCACAGTATTGTAGCTGTAGCCCGCCTGCAGTCCATACAGGTTCGGCTTGGTCAACATGCCCTCCAGCGAGGATGCATTCACTCCTGCCGCCATTCTGAACAGCACATAATGGTTTTTGCCGAAGCGGTGCTGCACCTGCAGGCTGCCGCCCATCACCATCTGCTCCAAAAATTCCACATGGCCGATTCCGGCAAACGGCAGCTGCTGCTCCACATAGTGGCTCTGCCACTCGCCTCCCACGGCATTCATGAAGGCAAAAGGAATGTTGTCGCCAATCATCAGGCGCCCGAACAGCGACGGCTGCAACGTCAGGCGGCTCCGCAGTGGCACATTCAGGCGCCAATAGAGCACAGCTTCCGTGAACCCCTTTTCATGGCTGAACACGAACATATCGGGCGTTCTGTATGCGGTGAAAAGCCGCAGCTGCTGTCCCTTGGTCGGAAATTCCATCCTGTTCTCCGTGTTGTGCAGCAGCTCAAAATAATACGAGAAACAGTTCTCGTCTTGAGGATTGATGCGGCTTATAATCTTGTCGAAACCACTAAGGTTCAAATGGGACAGAATGCGTCCATAGTAGTCGAAATAGTCCCACCTCACACCGAGTTTGATAATATTGTTGCGCAGGTTGAAGTTGATGGGGCACACGTTCACCTGATGCTGCCGGTAGCGCACATTGTAGGCGCGGCTGCCATATTCGTAGATATCCAAATCGTTGCGGATGAACGTGTAGGAGACATTGAACAGGCTGTTCAGCTCGATGCGGCCCATCAGTCGGCTGCCCAGGCGGAAGGCCAGGTGCACATCTGCGGGATCGTGGGTGGGCAACGGCACTGCCAATCCGATCAGGAAGGCACCGAGTTCCTCGCTGTCGAAACGGAATCCCAACCGTCCGAGCAATTCGCGGTTGCGCTCGGCAGGCGCAAACGGGCGGTCGGTGTCCACACGGCGCGAAGGATAGGTGGCCTTGAAATCATTCCCAAACTTGGCACGTATCTTTTTCAGTTCGCCATAGTGTTCCCTTGCCGCCTCCTCGCCGCGGCGTAACAGCGTGTCGACAGCGTCGGACGTGAAGCTTGCCGCGCTGTAGCCCTCCACGTCGACACGGATCACCACATCGCACATGGCCAGGTTGCGTTCGTACTTGTTCTTGCAGTTCACGTCGATGATCTGGCCCAGCACGCTGGCTGCCCCTTCAAGGTCGTCGGCTGTGGCCTCGTGCCCCTGCACCGACACACCGATCACATAGTCGGCGCCCATCTCGCGGGCGATATCAACCGGGAAATTGTTCCTCAACCCGCCGTCGACAAGCACCCTATTGCCCATCCGCACGGGGGTGAACACACCGGGGATGGCCATACTGGCCCGCATGGCCTTTGTCAGGTGGCCGGAATGGAAATCCACCTCGCTGTTGTCGACGATGTTAGTGGCCACACAAGCATACGGTATCGGGAAGTCGTTGAAATCCATGGAGTCAAGATATCCGTCACACAGATATTCAAACAGCCGCATCAGGTTGTGGCCGGGAATCACTCCGCCTCCTGTGGTGTGCCAAGGTCCCACACTCAAACCATGCTCAAAGGCGTAGGCATTCTCACGGCGCAATTCGTCGAGGTTCAGCGTCGTGGGGTCCACCTGGTCGCTCAGCAGCGGCACCCAGTCTTGCGACCGCACGATCGAGTCGAGTGTGGCCGTGCTGTAGCCGATCGAATACAATCCGCCAACCAGACTACCCATACTGGTGCCGCACACGATATCCACCGGGATGCCCATCTCCTCGATCACCTTCAGGGCTCCGATGTGAGCCACGCCCTTGGCGCCGCCACCGCTCAGCACGACTGCCACCTTGGGCCTGCTTTGCGACACAGCAACGCCCTGCGCCAACAGCAGCGCCATCATCAGCAACGCCCCTTTGCGGCATGCAGCCGCCACTTTGCCAAATCCGTGTTTCATAATTACACCCTGCTTTGTTCTACGGAAGTTTATCTACACTCGATGCCGCCGTCAGCCGGCCGCATTGATATATATTAACGTATCCATACTAAAAAAGGTTTCAAAAAAGTCCAAAAGAAATGGATCACCCCTACCGAACCACCTCCAGGTGGCTTCATCCCGTGGCCGACTGATGTACGACTGATGTACGACTGATGTACGACTGATGTACGAAAAATGTTCGTCCAACAGAAGTCCAACAGAAGTCCAACAGATGTGCATATGAAGGCAACACCACGCCCGAAGGGCAAGCTTGCTTGCAGCACAAAACAATCGCTATTCTTTTCCGGCCAGAATCACCACTATCTCGCCACGGACCTCGCCTTCGGCGAAATGTGCATGCACCTCTTCCAGGGTGCCGCGCACCGTCTCAGCGTGCACCTTGCTGATCTCGCGGCTGACGGACACCTGCCGTTCCGGCCCCATCACCTCCATCAGCTGTTCCAGCAATTTCACCAGGCGGTAAGGGCTCTCGTAGATGACCATCGTGCGCTCCTCGTCGGCGAGTGCCTTCAAGGCCGTTTGGCGCCCCTTTTTGTGGGGCAGAAAGCCCTCAAACACAAAGCGGTCGCAGGAAAGGCCGGAGTCGACTAGCGCAGGGACGAAGGCGGTAGCGCCAGGCAGGCACTCCACCTCCACCCCAGCCTTGACAGCTTCCCGCACGAGCAGGAACCCGGGGTCGCTGATGCCGGGCGTGCCTGCATCGGTGATCAGCGCCATGCACACACCGGCGCGCAGGCGTTCCACCAGCTGCGACACCTTCTGGTGCTCGTTGAAGATGTGGTAGCTCTGCATGGGCACCTCCACGCCATAGTGCTGCAACAGCACCCGGCTGGTGCGGGTGTCTTCGGCCAGAATGAGGTCAACCGATTTAAGAACCTCGACGCCACGAAACGTCATGTCGCCGAGGTTCCCAACAGGTGTAGGTACTAAATAGAGTGATGCCACTTACTCGTCCTCTTCGAAATCGTCGGGGATCTCCATGTCGTGGTAGACATTCGTGACATCGTCGTCCTCTTCGAGGATAGAGATCACTTTGAGCACCTTCTTGATCGACTCGGGATCGATCTGGCGGGTGCTGTTCGGGATGCGCTGGAGCTCGGCGCTTTCGCACTCAATGCCAAGTTCTTCGAGCATCTTGACCATGTTGCCGAAATCCTCGAAAGCGGTGTACAGGGTGAGGTATTCGTCATCGACTTCCATCTCCTCGAGGCCGCCGTCGATAAGGCTCATCTCAAGCTCTTCGAGGTCCATGTCGGGCTTGCGGGGGACGACAAACACGCCCTTGCGGTCGAACAGGAAGCTGAGGCTGCCGTTGGTCTCCAGGGTGCCGCCGTATTTGTTCATGATGGCCTTGACATTGGCGACGGTGCGGTTGTTGTTGTCGCTGAGGGCCTCAATGAAGAGGGCGATACCATGGTTGACGTGGCACTCGAAGGTGAGTTCCTGCATTGCGGCAGCGTCCTTGTCATTGGCCTTGTTGATGGCACGTTGCAACGTGTCCTTGGGCATGTTGCATCCGCGGGCATTCTGCACGAGGAGGCGCAAACGGGGGTTGCTGTCGGGATCGGGGCCGCCTTCGCGCACAGCGATTGCGACTTGTTTCAAGATGTTGGAATACTGTTTGGAGCGCTTGGCATCAGCGGCGCCTTTGGCTCTCTTGATCTTTGACCATTTGTTGTGTCCTGACATAATTAATTAATATTATTGTTGTTTGATTATTTGATTTTCCATTGCAGATAGGTGATCGGCTTACCTTCGGCCAGAAACATACGTTCGTAGAAGGTTTGTGTCAGCTTGGCCTCGCCGTCGTACGGGGTGGCGTAAAGGTCGGCCGTGGCGAACATCACATCGCAGCTTTCACCCGGCAACACCTCGTCGCGGGTATATTCGAACAGCTCTTGCGAGTCGGTCTTCAGGTGTATCACACTTCCCGGTGCCAAAAAGCGTCGGTATGTGTCCAGAAATCGCGGGCTGGTCAGCCTTTTGTTCGGCTTCTTGGGCTGGGGGTCGCAAAAGGTGATCCAGATCTCCCCCACCTCATCCGTAGCAAAGAAGCGGTCGATCAGCTCGATGCGCGTGCGGATGAACGCCACATTGGGCAGCGGTTCCTCGACAGCCGTCTTGGCGCCGCGCCACAGTCGGGCTCCCTTGATGTCGACACCGATAAAGTTCCTTTCTGGATGGATGCGCGCGAGTGCAACGGTATAGTCACCCTTTCCGCACCCCAACTCGAGGGTGATCGGATGATCGTTTCCGAAATGCTCAGCCCACTTTCCTCGCAGGGGGAAGCCTTCGGTTTCAAGCTGCTCGAAACTCAGCTGGAACAGGTTGGGAAACGTCAGGTTTTCTGCAAACCGTTGCAATTTGTGATGCCCCATCGCGCGATTACCATTGTTTGATTACGATGTCGCCGTCATACCAGCCCTTGATGTGCTTGTATAGCGCATCGGCAGCCGTACGAGTGGGTGCACTTCCCATGCTGACGTAATACTTGCCGCTCTTCTCGATGATATAGGCATCGCAGCCTTGGCTGTGCAGGCGGGCCGTCATACGGACCGCATTGTCGCGGTTGAGGAAGAATCCGGCGATGACATCAAAGCCCTGTTTGCTTTCTTTCTCCATATTCGCCGTCAGCGTGCTCTCTTTCGTCTCTGCAACGGGAGCGGCAGCGGCAGGAGCGGCTGTCTTCTGGGCAGGCATGGCCACAGCGTACTGCTGGTCGGGCTGCAATCCCATCTCTTCAATCATCTGTTCGAGGAACTTGTCGAGCCAGTTTTGGTCCATAAGCTCGGTCTGCACCTCGACTCTGGCCTTGCCGGCACGCACGCCCTTGAGGTGGCTCTTGCAGTGGTTGTATATATAGTCGTTGTAGGGGATGATGCGCTGCACGGCAAAACGGTCGCCCAAAAGGTTCGACATGCGCTCGTCGGCATACTGGCGCACTTTCTCAAGCATCGGAACATAAGCCGAGGTGTAGTGGCGGTCAGCCAGATACTGGCGGACATAGTCTGCCATGAAGGCACACACCTTGTTGCTGTTGTCGTACATATCCTGGTTACTGTACTCGATGGCATCCGTATTGTAGGTCAGCGAATTGGCCGCCGGCACATCCAGATGCTCGGTACGCACCGGCTGCGACGCCACCGATGCGGAGGGCTTGTTCTTCAACACAAAATAATAGTAGGCAGCGGCACCAAGCAGAAGCAACAGCAGAAGCAGCAACAACAGCCACAACAGCGTGTGGCGGCGCTTCTTGCCATCCTGCTTGGCTTCCTTCTTGGCAGCTTTGGCTTCCGCTGCCGCCTGTTTGGCAGCCTGGGCTTTCGCCTTCTCGTCGGCCCTGGCCTGCAGGGCAGCCGCCTTTTCGGCAGCTTTCTTCTCGGCCTGTTCACGCTTCTCGGCAGCCTTACGCTCGGCCTCTTCGGCCTTGCGGCGCTCTTCTGCGGCACGCAGTTCGGCAGCGGCACGTTCGGCGGCGATTTTCTGCTCCTCTTTGGCCAGACGTTGTGCCTCCTTGGCTGCCTCCATTTCTTCTTTGGCAGCCTTTTTGTCGAGTTTTATCCTTGCCTCTTGTTCCTGTTCAGCCTCCACGGCCTTGACGGCCTCTTCTGCCTCAACGGGCGCCACTTCCTCTTTCACAGGCTCGACGGGCACGGGTTCGGGCTCTGGCGCAATGGGCTCCGGCTCAGGAGTCGGTGCCGGTGCTGGTGCCGGTGCGTCAAATTTGGCGAAAGGGTCTGCCTCGTTGGCGTGGGAATACAGATTCACTCCTTCAAGAGGCGCATCCAGCGGGCCGGCGGCCTCAAGCGCCACGCCGTCTTTCATCTCGACATTGTAACGGCCATCGGCAAAGGACAGTTTGCACACTTTGCCAAATTCATGACTCCCGGTACGCTGGAGCTTGTCAACCAGCGCTTCGGTGTAGTTGCGCCACATCTGGCGGGCCACATCTGTGCTGATGCACTCGCGCTTGGCCAGTTCCGCGACGATAGCGTCGCTGCCAACGGCCCGATCGCTGTATTTCACCACCCGGCTGACGGGATAGTACGTGTTGGTCGAGGGGTCGTGATATGCGTTGCGCATCACACTCTCCAATGTGCCGATGCCAGACAGCTCCACGTCCTGGCCCTGTTGAAGTAGTTCAATGATTAATTCTGATATATTCATGATATCTGTATTTTTATTCCGATTTGTAAGCGTTTTCCGACAATATGCGCTCGGCCTGAAGCAAGTCGTCGGGCGTGTCGATGCCCACATTCGCATGGGCAGTATCTTTCAGCCAGATGGCATAGCCTGCCTCCAGCCAGCGCAGCTGCTCCAGCTTCTCGCACTGCTCCAGCACACCCGGCGACAGGCGGCAAACCTCTTTCAGCGTCTGGCTGCGGAATGCATATATGCCGACATGTTTATAGTACGACGCATGGTCAAGCCATGCGTCAGGATTTTCGTCCCTGCGGTAAGGAATTGGCTGACGGCTGAAATACAACGCACAGCCGTCGGCGCCAGCCACCACCTTCACATTGTTGGGCGACTGCAGCTCAGCCAGGGTGGCGATACTCGTACGAAGGGTGGCGATATCCACATCCTCACGACTGAAACATTCCACAAGGGTCTCTATCTGCGACGGTGCCACAAAGGGCTCGTCACCCTGCACATTCACCACCACATCAAAATCGCGACCCTCATTCTCAAGACGTTGCAACACCTCGCCACAGCGGTCGGTGCCGCTGCGATGGGCAGTGGATGTCATCATAGCCTCGCCGCCGAAGGCCTCAACAGCCTTCATGATCCGGTCGTCGTCGGTTGCCACCACCACACGCGACACATCGCTCACCGCCCTCGTACGCTCCCATACATGCTCCACAATGGGCTTGCCTCCCAGCAATGCCAGCGGCTTGCCCGGAAAGCGCGTCGACGCATATCGCGCCGGTATCACAACCAAAACCTTCATCACTCGGCCCTATTTCGTGTTGGCAAACAAACTGTTGAACTCAGCATCTATCCTGTTGATAATCACACCCAAATCCTCGCGGTTTTCTACAAAATCGCATTCATCCATATCCACCACCAACATCTTGTGTTCGTATTCGTTAGCCCAATTTTCGTATCGTGTGTTCAAATTCGTAAGATAGTCAAGGCGAATACTGCTCTCATATTCGCGGCCACGCTTTTGGATATGCCGAATAAGGGTCGGCACATCGCAACGAAGATAAATCAGCAGGTCGGGCGGCGGCAGCAGCGCACAGGTCATCTCAAAAAGGTTGGTATAGGTGGTCAGATCGCGCGTGGTCATCAAGCCCATGCTCTGCAGGTTAGGTGCAAAAATGGCAGCATCGTCATACAGCGAGCGGTCGCGCACAAAACTCTCGCCAATCTGGTTCAACTCAGCCAATTGGCTGACATTGGCATATAGCGAATGCACCATCATGTTGAACGACCAGCGGCGCATATCTTCATAAAAGCTGTTCAGATAGGGATTTTCCTCCGACGGACCATAGACAGCCTTGTATCCGTAATGCCGGGAAAGCAACTTCGTCAACTCGGTCTTGCCCGCCCCTATATTTCCTGAAATGGCTATTTGCATATATTACTAATATACTATTTACATCCTATATTCTGATAATGAAATCCTTAGCAAACTGAAGACTTTCATAATCAATTCGCAAATATACAAAATTTTCATAAATAATATAAAAAAAACAACACAAAAATATCATTTTCCATAGTCATACCCTCCTGAAAAAGCGGAAAGAAACGTAAAAAGAAAAAGAAGATTAAGTACATCTATCAATTAATAACCAACATAATGCAAGATTCATATAAACAAATAGTTTACGAAAACAACAGCACCCAGGAACGTTTCTCAAAATAAGTGCCGCCAACGCATCGCCACTCACACTCAAAAACCATTGAATCATTAATTTATTAAAATATTATAAATCAATAAAATTTCAATTTTTATTAAATAATTACTTAAACAAAAACAAAGACACTTAACAGCAATTATCCATACGCTCCGAAATGGGGAAAAAACAACAATCATGACACTATCAACCATCCACAAAATCCCACCCGCCGCAACACACAAGAAATCAACACCTTCTCCATACCATCTCCTACCCAACTCCTACCCATCCCCTATTGCAGTAGGAGTTGGGTAGGAGTTGGTATGGAGAAGGCATTGAGGGGCAATGGGTTAGACATGAGGAAAAATGACGTTGTGCATCGAGGGAAACCGATGCTGAGCAACGAGAGAAACCAGTGCTGTGTCACATTGAAAATTAAATAATTATAAATAGACATGCGGCAATTCGAAAAAAAATGGTATCTTTGCAAACAATTGGAGGGTCGCGAAAGCGATAAAACCATAACACATCATCATCAAATCCAAATACTTATGAAAGACACCGAACGCTTTGACACCATCATCAACATGGCCCTTACCGAGGATATCGGCGACGGCGACCACTCCACTCTGGCCTGCATCCCTCCCACAGCCACCGGCACTGCCAAGATGGTGGCCAAAGACAACGGCATACTGTGCGGCACCGAGATCGGCAAAAGAGTGTTCCAGATTGTCGACAGCACATTGAATGTCAGCATACTGAAGCACGACGGTGACCAGGTGTCCAAGGGCGACATCGTGATGAACGTGGAAGGGCATTCCGGATCCATCCTCACTGCCGAGCGCACAGCACTCAATTTCATGCAGCGCCTGTCGGGGATTGCCACTCAAACCAATGCATTAGTTAAATTGATTGAAGGCACTGGTGCAAAGCTTCTTGACACAAGAAAAACCACTCCCAATATGCGTCTTCTGGAGAAGTATGCTGTGGCATGTGGAGGGGGCACCAACCACCGCATAGGCCTGTACGATATGATTATGCTGAAAGACAACCATATCGACTTTGCCGGCGGTATCGAGGCGGCCATCGACCGCACGCGTGCCTATCTCAAAGAAAAGGGAAAAGACCTGAAGATTGAGATTGAGGTGCGCAACCTCGACGAGCTGCAACAGGTGCTCGACCATGGCGGAGTGGACCGTATCATGCTTGACAATTTCGACACCGACACGCTGCGTGAAGCAGTACGCCGCATCGGTCATCGCTTTGAAACCGAGGCCAGTGGCGGCATCACCGAGCAGACAATCCGAAGCTATGCCGAAACCGGCGTCGACTTTATTTCCGTCGGTGCCCTCACCCACCATATCAAAAGTCTTGACCTGTCGCTGGTCAAAAAATAGATGCGGAGAATAGCAGAATGGTTTAAGGCGCAGGTAGCTGCGATAAAGGGCTACGCACACCGTCTGTTGTACAGGCGGTGGGTGCGTGAAACGCTCTACTTTCTGCAACATTTTTCGCTTCCCGGCAACAAGGGAGTGCCTCTCTACGATGTGTTGCGATATTTCCTTGTGGGCATATTCAACGGCGACCTGACGCAGCGGGCGAAAGGCTTGGCCTACTCGTTCCTGACAGCTCTTCCGCCGCTGATGATTTTCATATTCTCGCTGATTGCCTACTTCCCCGTCGACGGCCTGCAGGACGAGTTGCTGGCCGAGCTGGCGGGCATCATCCCGGAGAAGATCATGTCGCCCCTGTCGAACACCATCAACGATGTGATGGGCCACAAACACAGCACATTGCTTTCGATAGGTTTCATCTCGTCCATCATCTTGGCCGCCAACGGCATGATGGGCATCATCTCGTCGCTCAATTTCGCCAACCGCAGCGTGGAAAAACGACCTTACCTGCAGCGCTACATACTGAGTATCATGATGGTGTTCGTGATGTATGTGCTCATCGTCCTCATCCTGTCGCTGCTGATTGGGCACAAATATCTGCTGCAGCTGATCTTCAGCCAGGGATGGCTCAACGACACTAAGGCCAACACATTGATATTCAACATAGGGCGATGGGTGCTACTGTCATTGGCCACCCTGCTGGCGGTGTCGTTCATCTACTATTGGGCACCTGTCAAAAAGCAGCGTGTGGGCTTTTTCTCGCCGGGGTCGGTGCTGGCCACGGCCATGTTCTTCGTCCTCAGCTGGGGTTTGGGTATATACCTCAACAATTTCAATCGCTACAATCTGCTCTACGGTTCGATCGGAACGCTGCTGATGCTGATGTTCTGGATCTATTTCAACTGCATTGTGCTGCTTGTGGGCTACGAGCTGAATATCAGCATCTACAGCGGCACCACGCAACAGAAGAACCGCGAGAACAAGAAACTCTGGAAACAACGAATACAAAAATACAAAGATGATTATTCAGAAAGAGCACGGAAAAGTGGTCTCGACACCGAGGACCTCGAACAACACATTTAAGATGGTAGCCAAGACCATGCTCAACCTCGAGGAGGTCCTGGCCGAGGAACTGCGCCAACTGGGAGCCGAGAACATCACCATATTGAAACGGGCCGTTGAATTCGAGGGTGACATGCGGATGCTGTATCGAGCCAATTATTGTTGCCGCACGGCACTGGCCATCCTCAAGCCGTTTGCGGAATTCGACGCTGAGAACGACGAGGAACTCTACAACAAGGTGTACCAGATCCGGTGGGAAAAGATACTTGACGTGGACTGCACCTTTATGATTGACAGCACCACCAGCGGCGAGATCTTCACTCACTCGTACTACGCGTCGCTCAAGACCAAAGACGCCATTGTCGACCGCTTCCGCCGCAACTTCGGCAAACGTCCCTCAATCGACACCGAAAATCCCGACTACAAATTCAACCTGCACATCCGCGACAATCACGTCACGCTGCTGATGAACTCGAGCGGCGATTCGCTGCACAAGCGAGGCTACCGCCAGGCGGTGGGCATAGCTCCCATCAACGAGGTGCTGGCCGCCGGCCTGATCAAGATGGCCGGATGGAACTGCGACTGCAATTTCTACGACCCCATGTGCGGTTCGGGCACCCTGCTGATCGAAGCCGCCATGCTGGCCAACAACATACCGGCACAGTACTACCGCGGCGACAAATTTGGCTTCAAGCGCTGGAAAGAGTTCAACCTCGGCGAATGGAAAAGCGTCAAGAACGAAGAGGACCGCAAAATCGGATCACGCGACTTTGAATATGAAATCTGGGGCAACGATATTGATCCCGAAGTGATTCAGCAGTGCGAGAAGAATCTCGAATTCACGCGGTTGCACAAGGATGTCATGTTGCATATCGGCTCGTTCGAGAACCAGGAGCCCCCCGAGGGACACACCCTGATAGTCACCAACCCGCCCTACGGCGAGCGCATCAAAGTGGAAGACCTCAACGCCATGTACACCCAACTGGGCGACACATTCAAGCAACTCTATGGCGCCAACTGCGACGTGTGGCTCATCACCAGCGATTTCGAGGCTATGAAGCACATCGGCCTCCACCCCTCGGCCAAGATTCCCGTACAGAACGGCTCACTCGACTGCCGGTTCCTGCATTTCGAGCTCTACGACGGCAGCAAAAAGGGCAAGTACCAGCAGGATGCTGAATAGCGACGAGGTGAAGCGCATCGCCCTTGAGGTGGGATTCGACGACTGCGGCATTGCCCGCGCCGATGCCCTCAGCGAGGACGAGTATCCCCTGCACGAGTGGATAGGGCTCGGCTGGCACGGCGACCTCTCCTACATGGAACGCAACGCCGACAAACGCATGGATCCCCGCCTGCTCGTGCCGGGCGCACGTAGTGTCATCTGCTGCGTCAGTTCCTATCCCCCACCCGACAGCGTTGGCGGCACTGCCGCATATGCCCGCACCCGCGAATATCACGACGACATCAAGCAGATGCTGGCCGCCCTGCGCGAGCGTCTTGGCATCGAAGGCAAGCTGTGCTGCGACACGGTGCCCATCAGCGACAAACATTGGGCCGCACGCGCAGGCCTGGGATGGATAGGTCGCCACACGCTCCTTGTCACCCCCCGCTGGGGCAGCTGGGTCAATCTGGGCGAGATAGTGACCGTGGAGGAATGCTCCGAATATGACGAAGCTTCCAGCGCTCCAGACTTCTGTTCCAAATGCAACCGCTGCGTCGAAGCCTGCCCAAATCAGGCCATCAAGCCCCTTTATGCAGAACAAACCTCTCGTGCCCAGCATTATATGCTCGATGTCTGCCACTGCACCGCCTACTACACCACCCACCATTCCCGTCCCCTACCTCCCGACGTCGACCCACACGGCTACACCCAAGGTTGCGACCTCTGCCAGCTGGCCTGTCCATACAATCAGAAAGCACTCAATATCAATAATCAAACAAATGTTTAAACCCAAACAGCAACACACCCATGCGTTCCGCTTCCGCCGTTTTTGCAGGGCAAAATGGGCGGCCTACAGTTCGATGCACCGCGAAGTGACTATCGGACGGCTGGCTGTCCGCGTGGCCGACAGCAGCCTGGCCAAACTGGCCGTCTGCGGCCTGCTGACGTCTGTCCTCAGCACGCCCCTCATGGCTCAAAGCGACGACGACCGCGAAACGCGCACCCTGCCGGAGGTCACAGTCACCATCGGCACCGACAGCCTCGGATTCGAGGCAGAGCCTGCGGCAGTTCTCACCGCAGAAGATTTCCAACAATCCACAATTCATTCCATCGCCGACCTCGTGGCACAACTTCCCGGGGTGGATCTCCGTGTGCGCGGAGGTGGCGACGTGCAGGGCGACCTCTCCATGCGCGGCGGCACCTTCGACCAGATGCTGGTGCTGCTCAACGGCATCAACCTCACCGACGCACAAACCGGTCATCACACCCTCGACATTCCCATCGACATCACGATGGTGGAACGCGTCGAGCTGCTTACGCCTGCCCAATGCATGTCCCGCGGACTTGCCGCTTTCTGCGGTGCGGTGAACATCGTGGTGTGCGAGGAATACCGCGAACGCCTGTTGGCCGATGTCAGCGCCGGCAGCTACGGCACCGCCAACGTCTCGGTGCTGGGCACCAAAGCCGTGGGACACTGGGCGTTGACCACAGCGGCTGCCTATCACCGTAGCGACGGCTACCGTCACAATACCGACTACCACCATGGCAGCCTCTTCCTACAGGCGGTGCGGCACGGCGAAACTTCCGACTGGCTCCTGCAGTTGGGCGGACAGATGAAAGACTTCGGCAGCGCCGGATTCTACTCCACCACCTACCCCGACCAGTATGAGGCCACCCGCACCCTCACCGCATCGGCCTCCAATATCTTCAAAATCAACAATACAAAATTCACTCTTTCCGCCTATGGCCGCCTGCACCGCGACCGCTTCGAGCTGTTCCGCGACGGAATGGTCGACAGCGTCCCTTTATGGTACAGCGGACACAACCACCATCTCTCCTCGCTCGCAGGACTCTCCCTGCGTGTGACACAGCCACTGGCTACCGGCGAAATGGTGGCCGGCGCCGACTTGCGGCGAGAAGGCATCTGGAGCAACGTTCTCGGCAGTGCCGACAGTACGCTGGCATCACCCTTCACCATGAGTGCCGCGCGCCTCTCCACTACCCTTTTTGGCGGGTATGCCATCCATCGTGGTGCATTCCATGGGCAGGCTGTGGCTCTGGGGCTCTACAACTCTCACTTCGGTGCCGACTATGGGCTGGCCGCCAACATCAGCTATGACCTTGCGCCTGCGCAGCTCCACCTCTCCGCGTCACGCACCTACCGGCTCCCCACCTTCACCGACCTCTACTATCACGGCGCCAACCAGACCGCCAACCCCAACCTCCATCCCGAAGGCTGCACCCACATCGAACTGGGCTCCTCTTTCAGAAGCCGTGCCTTACGCTTCGGTGCCAGTGCCTACTGGCGCAAAGGGGTCAACATCATCGACTGGGTGCGGCGGCCGGAAAGCGAGATGTGGTATTCGATGAACCACACCGCCGTCGATGCCCTCGGTCTGGATCTGCAATCCGACCTCCGATTGTCGGTTTTCGACATCCACGTCGGATATTCCTTCTGCCACATCCGGCAGGATGCCGGCGAATGGATCTCCGGCTCTGCCCTCGACTATCTGCGCCACCAACTCCGCGCCGCCATCAATGTTCAACTGGCCAAATTCGACATCCAATTCGCCACCTCCTACCGGCAGCGTGTGGGACAGTATGTCGATGCCGACGGCAAGCCAGTGGCCTATGGCGGCGTGGTGCTTGCCGATGCGCGGGTGTCGTACCGGATCGGTGCAGCCACGCTCTATCTCGAAGGCCACAACCTGCTGGACACCCCATGGCGTGACCACGGCGGCACACCGCAACCCGGACGCACCGTCATGCTCGGCGTGCGGCTGGCACAACCCGCCCTTACCGACTGACAATGTGGCAGTCAGTGCACCTTATGGCACAGATTTTGAAGCATCCAAGAGAAAGATAATATCCTCCATCCACAAACATCCGCAACAATGCCACTCAACATATTCATCTTCAGACTATTCAGTGCCCTTCTGGCAGGCATCATCATCGGCACCCAGCGCGAATTGCGCCAGCGTCAGGCCGGACTCACCACCAACTCGCTGGTGGCGGTAGGTGCCTGCATCTTCATCCTCATTTCGGAAAGCGTCATCATGCACGCTATGTCCAATGGCGGTCCGGTAAACAACGACAACCTGCGGGTGCTGTCGCAAGTGGTCACAGGCATCGGCTTCCTCGGAGCCGGCGTCATCATGAAAAACGGCATCACCATCCACGGACTCTCGTCGGCGGCCACCATCTGGTGCTCGGCGGCCGTTGGATGCCTCTGCGGCTACGGCATGTGGCGCGAGGCGCTCATCGCCGTGGGGGTGATCCTGATCATCAACTGGGGGCTGAAAAGCATCGAAATTTTCATCAAGAAGAAACTCGGCTATCCCGACACCTCCGACTACAAGCCGTCAGACGAGAAAAAAGACGAAGACTAGAGCAGCCTTAACGCTATGGCCGCACAGGCTTCGGCATCGGCGAGCGCATGGTGGTGGTTCTCCAGGCTATATCCACATGCCTCGCTGACAGTGTGCAGCTGATGGTTGGGCAGGTGCTTCATTTTGCGCCGTGCAGCCCGAAGGGTGTCGTAGAACACATAGTCGGGCCACTCCATCCTGTACACCTGCATGACCGCCCGCAGGCACCCCTTGTCGAACATGGCATTGTGCGCCACCAGCGGCAGCCCTTCGATGAGAGGCTCGATGCGACGCCACACCACCGGGAAGACCTCGGCCGTGTCGGTGTCCTCTGGCCCCAGCCCATGCACCCGTTGACAAAACCAGGAATAGTAGTTCGGCTCCGGCTGGATGAGGCTGTAGAACCGGTCCGTCACCACGCCGCCACGCACCACCACCACGCCCACGCTGCACACGCTGCTGGGACATTGGTTTGCCGTCTCGAAATCTATCGCCGCAAAATCGAGCATCGTCCTTTTTCGGAAGAAACGTAATCCGACACGAGCCTATTTGAACAGCTGGTCGATCTGCTCCTTGTAAGCAGCCGCCACATTGCGGCGGATCAACTTCTGCGTGGGGGTGAGCATCTTGTTGGCCTCGCTCCAGACGTCGGGCACCAGGGCAAACTTCCTGACCTGCTCTGTGACGCCCAGTTCGGCATTGTACTTGTCCACCACCTTCTGATAACGCGCCAGCACACGGGGCGAGGCGATCATCTCCTCCTTCGTGGAAGCCTCGACGCCGTGTCGTCCGCACCAGTCCTTCAGCATGTCGAAATCGGGTGCTATGAGGGCGGCGGCGAACTTCTGCTCGGCGCCCACCACCATCATGTCGAGAATGAAAGGCGACTGCTTCATCTTCTCCTCGATCACCTCGGGATTGATGAATTTGCCCATCGAGGTCTTGAACATGCTCTTCGTGCGGCCAGTGATGAAGAGATAGCCGTCGGCATCGAAATAGCCCGTGTCGCCGGTGTGGAACCATCCGTCGCTGTCGATCACCTGGGCCGTCAGCTCGGGCTGCTTGTAGTAGCCCTTCATCACGTTGCCTCCACGGCACTGTATCTCGTTGGTGGCGGGATCGATACGCACCTCAATCTCGCGCATGGCGAAGCCCACCGACCCAATCTTGCGTCCTTTCTTGTTCGAATTGGTGACCGCCACCAGGGGCGAGCATTCGGTGATGCCGTAGCCCTCGTAGAGGTCGAGGCCTACGCAGGAGAAGAAGCGCGTCAGTCTGGGCTGGATGATGGCGCCGCCGCTCACCAGCATGCCCAGCTGCCCGCCCATACTTTCGCGTATCTCCTTGTACACCAAGCGGTCGGCCACACATTTCTGCAGCTTGTACCAGCAGCTGAGCTTGCTCTCGTCAAGGTCGTAGCGGAAGGCCAGGTCGAGCGCCCAGTCGAAAATCTTCTTCTTGATGCCGGTCATCTTCTCGCCCTTGCGGTAGATCTTGTCGTAGACCTTCTCGATGAAGCGGGGCACACAAGCCAACATGTGGGGATGTATCTCCTTGCAGTTGTCGCCCACCTTGGCGATGCTTTCGGCATAGGCGATCTCGAAACAGAGCCACTGGTAGAGGTAGCCCATCATACGCTCGTAGATGTGGCACATCGGCAGCCAGCTCAGGGCGCGGGTCCAATCCTTGCCGGGGCTCTCCTTGATTTCCTGCACATTCATGATCAGGCCGCGGTGGGCCAGCATCACTCCCTTGGGGGTGCCGGTGGTGCCGCTGGTGTAGATCAGGGTGCAGACATCGTCGGTGGTCAGCGAGTCTTTGGTGGCCTGCAGCGCGGCCTCGGCCTCGGGATGCCCGGCCAGATAGTCGCGGCCGATCTGATAGATATCGTCAATCGATTTCACGCCCTCCATTGGCACAATGGTGCAGAGGTTTTCCAGATGCGGCAGGCTCTCGCGGATATTGCAGATTTTCTTGTAGAGTGCGGGAGTCTCGACCACCAGCAGGCGCACTTCGGCGTCGTTGAGGATGAACTTGTAGTCCTCCTCGCTGATGGTGGGATAGATGGGCAATAGCACGGCACCCGTCTGCTGCACGCCGAAATCGATATAGTTCCACTCGGGACGGCCTGCCGATATCAGGCCGATGTTCTCGCCCTTGCGCACGCCGAGGTGCATGAGGGCGTAGCTGATCAGGTTGGCCTTTTCGATATATTCATCGATGTAATGGTCGCGCCATTCGCCATTTTCTTTGTACTTGAACACCGGGCGCTCCGGATGCAGATCCTTGCGCCACGCCAGCAAATCGAACAATCGGGTGGGTTCTTTCATGACATTTCGGTTTTTTCGGGCATCGCATGACACCCTGATTTTTTGATTTGCAAAATTACAATAAATATGGATTCAATGATTGAAAAATATGTTAAATTAAGTTAAAAGTAGATGCTTATGGCACTTGTTGTACAGATAAGTCGCTGGTTCTCAAAACGTAACCTTGTCAAAAACACCCTAACTCCCTATCAATCACCTATCAACGCCTTATCATCTCCTACTATGGTAGGAGTTGGTAGGGTGATGGTAGGGAGATGGGAAGGTAATGAGAGGGTGAAATCGGGACAAAAAAAAATGGGGGTGCAGGGGGCGGAAGCGAGCATGGGGCGACTGACAAAATGGCAGTCGGTGGCATGGTGGCACGATTGTTGGACATGGGATATCGTGCATTCGCGAATGCGGGGAGGCGGCATCAGTAGGGTGAAGCCATTCGCGGATGGGCAGAACGACAATCAATGCGACAAATCAAAAACATGACAGGATATGAACGGTAAATTAAACGTACAGACCGAGAACATCTTCCCGGTGATCAAAAAGTTTCTATATTCGGACCACGAGATTTTCCTTCGCGAACTGATCAGTAACGCTGTCGACGCCACGCAGAAGCTGAAGACCCTCAGCACCCGCGGCGACTTCAAGGGCGAGCTGGGCGACCTGACCATCAACGTCGCCATCGATGAGAAGAAGAAGACCCTCACCGTGAGCGACCGCGGCATCGGCATGACGGCCGAGGAGGTGGAGAAGTATATCAACCAGATAGCCTTCAGCGGCGTGACCGATTTCATGGAGAAATACAAGGACAGCCACGAACCGCTGATCGGCCATTTCGGATTGGGTTTCTACAGCGCCTTCATGGTGAGCGACAAGGTGGAGATCTTCACCAAGAGCTGGAAGGACGAGCCGGCGCAGCACTGGAACTGCGAGGGCAACCCGGAGTTCAGCATGGAGGAGGACAAGAAGGCCGACCGCGGCACCGACATCGTGCTGCACATCGCCGACGACTGCAAGGAGTTTCTCGAGGAAGGCACCATCCTGCAGCTGCTGAAAAAGTACTGCCGCTTCATGCCGGTGCCCATCCGCTTCGGCGAGGAGAGCGTGTGGGTGGACAGCGAGACCGACTGCGACAAGGACGGCAAGCCCAAACGCGTGGAGAAGAAGCAGCCGCGCATCATCAACGACCCCGAGCCGGCCTGGAAGAAATCGCCCTCGTCGCTGACCGATGAAGATTACAAGAAATTCTACCACGAGCTGTTCCCGATGAACTTCGAGGAGCCTCTGTTCCAGATACACATGAACGTGGACTACCCGTTCAACCTCACGGGCATCCTCTACTTCCCGAAGGTGCGCAAGACCATCGACCCCAACCGCAACAAGATACAGCTCTACTGCAACCAGGTGTTCGTCACCGACCAGGTGGAGGGCGTGGTGCCCGACTACCTGATGCTGCTGCACGGCGTGCTCGACTCGCCGGACATCCCGCTGAACGTCAGCCGCAGCTATCTGCAGAGCGACGGCAACGTGAAGAAGATCTCGCAGCACATCAGCAAGAAGGTGGCCGACAAGCTGGAGGAGATGAGCAAGAAGAAAGAGGGCGAAGAGAAGAGCGCCTTGGAGGACAAATGGGACGACATCAAGATCTTCGTGCAATACGGCATGCTGACTGACGAGAAATTCTGCGAGCGCGCCATGAAGTTCTACCTGCTCAAGGGCGTGGACGGTTCCTATTATACATTGGACTCCTACCGCGAGAAAATCAAGGCCCTGCAGACCGACAAAGACAAGACCGTCTGCTACCTCTACGCCAGCGACGCCGAGGAGGAGCACGCCTACATCGAGAAGGCCAAAGCCAAAGGCTACGACGTGCTGCTGATGGACTCGCCGCTGGAGAGCCACTTCATCAACCTGCTGGAGCAGAAGATCGAGAAGACCCGCTTCGTGCGCGTCGACAGCGACACGGTGGAGAAACTCATCCCCCACGACGACAGCATCCCCGAGAAACTCAGCAAGGAAGAGAAAGAGAAGCTGCAGCCCATCATCGAGGGCGAGGTGGACAAGCAGAAGTTCACCGTGCAGCTGGAGAGCCTCGAGGAAGACGATGCCCCGATGCAGGTGACGCAGAGCGAGTTTATGCGCCGCTACCGCGAGATGGCGCAGACCTCGGGCGGCGGCATGGGCTTCTATGGCGAGCTGCCGGAGAGCTACAACCTGGTGGTCAACATCAACCACCCGCTCATCAGCCGCGTGCTGAACGAGACCGACGGCGAGAAGCAGAAAGAGCTCGTCCACCAGCTCACCGACCTGGCCCTGCTGGCCAACGGCCTGCTGAAAGGCGAAGCCTTGAGCAAGTTCCTCAAACGCTCGGTGGAGATGATTTGACCGGCCAAAATGTGATCCGAAAAAAGAGGGAGAATGCTGTGCAGACGGCATTCTCCCTTTTATTGTTTTCTCTATATAAATCGCCTGTCGCATCGCGGTGGATGAATCAAGGCCTTAGCTTTTTTGATTGTTAAAAAACGTTAATATGATTAATTTTTTAATCCGATGCACAATAATGACAATTTAGAGCCGTTAGTATGGTGATTATTTTTTTAATCAAATGTTCAATTTTTAAATCAAACATACGATGGCAAGGAAGAAAAACGAGACGGCGACGACGCTGACCAAAGCCGAAGAGCAGGTGATGCAGGCGGTGTGGAAGCTGGGCAAAGGTTTTGCGGGCGAGATAGCCGAGGCGGTGGAAGAGCCCAAACCGGCCTACCGCACCGTGCTGACCGAGATTCGCATTTTGGAGCAGAAGGGCTTTGTCGGTCACCAAGAATTGGGCGGCAACAACCAGTACTATCCGCTGGTGAGCAAAGCAGAATACTCGGGTCGGATGCTCGGCACGCTGATGGACAATTATTTTGGCGGCAGCTACCGCCAACTGGTTTCGTTCTTCATGGCTGACAAAAACATCGGCCGCGAGGACCTCGACGCTCTGGCCAAGATTATCGAGGAGAAGAGAAAGGAGGTGCAGCCATGAGATACCTGCTGCTGGCCGCCGCGGCGACGGCCCTCTTTTTCGCTGCCTACTGGGTGCTGATGCGCCATGAGAAGCGGCACCAGATGGTGCGGTGGTATCTGATGGGCACGTTGGTTCTCTCGTTGCTTCTGCCGGCCATCCACCTGCGGTTGGCCGTGCCTCAACAGCACATCGCTGGCAATTTGCCAGGTATCTTCAGTCAGGCCAGCCTGCCTGGCATGGCCAGCACCGCCAGTACGGCTAGCACCACTGCTACAGCCGACGCCGGCAGTGTTTCCTTTGCACAGGTGTTCCTCTGGGTGTGGCTGACGGGCTTTGCCGTGGCGGCCACGCTGCTGGCGGTGAGGGTGTTGCGCCTGCGCCGGAGGATGCGCGCCCTACCCTGCCGCGAAGAGGACGGCATCCGCCTCACCCTGCTCGACGACGACACTCCTGCCTTCTCGTTCGGCAAGCATATCGTCGTCGGCACCAAAGGCTTCTCTGACGCCGAGGTGCAGCAGCTCGTGGGCCACGAGACGGTGCATGTGCGCCAAGGCCATACCGTTGACACACTGCTCTGCGAGCTGGCCAAGGCGGTGCTGTGGTTCGACCCATTCGTATATCTATATGCGCGCGAGCTGAAGCGCGTACACGAGTATATCGCCGACAGCGCGATGATGAGTGCCAGCTATGCCGAGCTGTTCTACCATCAGGTGAGCGGCCGCAGCTACAGCCCGCTGGCCAACGGGTTCGACTACCGCATGGTGCATCAGCGCATCGCCATGATGGCCCGGCACCGCGGCCGCAGCGGCTGGCTCAAGCCACTGGCCGCCGTGCCGGTAGCCGTGGCGGTGCTGCTGGCCGCCTGCTCGCCCAAGAGCAGCCCTTTGGTGGGACATTGGGAATATGTCAGCGGCACGTCCGAACATGTCTTCCTCGGTGACAATGTTCCCTATCCCGGTTTCACAGTAGACATGGGCGAGGAGCACCTGTTGGACGATCTGACCTTCAACGCTGACGGCACCGCCTCGTTCTTGGCATGGAATAACACAATGGAGGACCACAAGTTCGTCTATGAACCATGCGCCCTTGAGTGGCAGGTGGTGGGCGACTCGCTGCTGCTACGCAACGAACGGGGCGAGGAGGTGTGGCATATCCAGCAACTCGACGACGACACACTCGTCTTTGTCGACAGCGACATCTTTACCTATCATGGTGGCGACGGACACCAGCGCAACACCTACACCTACCGCCGCAAGAAATAGCCTAAACCTCACATAATCATGAAGCATACAGCACTTGTGCTGCTGCTCCTCGGAGCGGCGGCGGGCGTGGGCTACGCCCAAAACAACGACAGTATCGTCCTTGACAGCCTCTACATCCCCGAGTCGGTGCGCCAGCTGGAGGAGATGGAAATCAGCGCCGAGCGGCCCCTCTACAGCGTCGACGGCGAAAAACAGATGTACAACGTCGGCGACGACCCCAGCGTGCAGACCGGCACCGCCAGCGACGCCCTGCAGAACGCTCCGGGCGTGGAGGTCGACGCCGAGGGCAACATCACCCTGCGCGGCAGCCAGAGCGTCGAGGTGTGGATCGACGACCGTCCCTCGCATCTCAGCGGCGAAGCCCTGCGGCAGTACATCAAAACCCTTCCGGCAGGCGCCATCGAGCGCATCGAGGTCATCACCAACCCCTCGGCCCGCTACGGGGGCGGTGGCCCGGTGGTGAACCTGGTGATGCGCCGCAAGGTGAAGCGCAACGAATTCCTCTCGCTCGGCGCCAGCGGCAACCTGCGCCCCCAAGTGTCGCCCTGGGCCAGCTACGTCTATACCAACAAGCGCTTCTCCATCAACCTCTACGCCGAGTACGACTACTCGCACACCTGGACCAACCAGAGCGGCAGCAGCACTCTGCTCACCCCGGCGGGCGACACCAGCGCCATGCGCAGCTACACCAGCCGTCAGGACTACTACCGCCACGGCAGCTACCTGTGGCTCAGCGGCCACTACGACATCGACACCCAGCGCACCGTCAGCTTCTGGGGCGGTGCCTATCCCTCGCTGGCCACATGCAAGGGCAACACAAATATGCAATGGGACGAACGTATCTACTCGCCGGGCGACTACAGCTATCGTACGGCATTCAGCTCTCGCGACGTGAACTGGGGCACCTTCGGTGGCGTGGACTACACCCACCGGTTCAACGACGAAGGAAAGCAGTTCTGGCTGCAACTCGGTGGCAACACCCATGCCTACCTTCTCAGCGAGAGCGATGAGACGCGCACCTACGATGTGCTTTCTACCCTCGACTACGCCACGCACGACTCCTATCCCAGCAACTCCGGTGTCGGCCTCTCGGCCGAAGGCGGCTATACCCTGCCGTTCGGGCAGAAATGGGAGCTGGAGGTAGGTGCCGCCGGCGACATAGGCACTCCCAGCCACTACGCCTTCACCTCCGACAGCATCATCGACGGCGTCGCAGTGCGCGACCGTCTGCGCAGCTATGAGATGAGCGAAAGCAGTTGGAGTTACAGCGTCTACACCACCCTACTGCGCCGTTTCGGCAACCTCACCGTCAAGTTGGGATTCAGGGCTGGACACGGCCACACAGAAGGCACATGGAACGGCCACACCTCGGCCACCGTCGACCGCACCATCATCGAACCGCTGCCTTCCGTCCATCTTACTTACCGCACCAAGAACATGCACAATTTCAGCCTCAGCTGGACGCGCCGCGTCGCCGCCCCCGATGCCGACGACCTCACGTCCTTCATCACCTATGGCACCGAGAACTATTCCGTCGGCAATCCCGACCTGAAGACCACCGTGTCACAAAACCTCGAGGGCCGCTGGGACAAGTACTTCGACGGCTTCGGCAACGTCGGTGCCGAACTTTTCTGGCGAGCCGAGCAAGACGCCATCAGCTCCATTGGCGACGTGGCCTACAGCGAAGTCTTCGGACGTGAGGTGTCGTTTACCATGCCCCACAACATCGGCGACGCCGACCTCGCGGGCGGCACACTGAACGTCACCTACCGCCCCACGGCATTCTTCAACCTGCGCCTCTCGGCATCGGCCTACAACTACCACTACCGCCTCATGTTCCGCCCCGGCGAATGGACCGAGGATGCCGCCTGGAGCGGCCGCCTACGCCTCAACGCATGGGCCAAATTGTGGAAAGTGCTGCAGGTGTTCGGCACCGTGAGCTACACCACGCGGCAAATCGCCCCGATGAACATCCACGAGCCCACGTTCCGCACCGACCTCGGCCTGAGCGCCGACCTGCTTGACCGCAAACTGTCGCTCTACCTCAACGTGAAGGATGTCTTCGGCAGCGACGGCGAGCAGTGGCAGACCACCAACCCCTACTACCAGGGGGGCGGGCGGCGCACCCATGGCTCGCAGTACATGTCGCTCGGCCTCACCCTGCGTTTTGGGAAAATGGAACTTGAAAATATGGCCCGGACAGGTGGACAAAACTGACATAGAGCGGCTAGGCATAAGGTATTATGGAACAAATTGTTTTGTCGGATTCACAAAAAGCTGTACTATTGCAGCCCGAAAAACAACCATCTATCCAAGAAACAGATCATCCTCACCCTGGCAGGGGCGGCGAAGCTCATCACCGCCAGCGGCACAAAACAGGAGACAGCAAAAGAAGAACAAACGAATAACAATACCCAAATGGAGCTGAAGGAGGTCGACGGGTGCGACGACATGGGGGCGAAGCTGTAGGGTGACGCGGCAGCGGGCGCTGATGACGGCGACCTACGACGGCGAGGGCGACGCCGAGGTGATGACGGCCGCCCGGGGGCGGCCAGCAGGAGGGCAACCCGGTTTGCTTCCAGCTCAGCAGCCACAAGACCACTGAAAACATCCGCCTCAACAAGGCCTTCACCCTTAGCTTTGCCGATGCCCGCACGGTGGCGGAGAGCGACGGAATACGAGAATGCGTTTTTCGCTTAATTTAATTTTATTCAAAGGTGCTCAAGGCCTGCAAGCAGGCAGAATGCGTTATTGCGTGAGAAGAAAAAGATTTTTTTCGATGCGACATACGAGAATGGAAAATTTTTCGTTACAGAAGTATCTTTTTAAAACGAAAAACAATAAAAGTAGAAAAAAAAACGCAGACGCCGATGAAACTATCGCAGTTCAGATTCACGCTCCCGAAGGAGCTGATAGCGGAGAAGCCGGTACGCAACCGTGACGAGGCCCGAATGATGGTGCTGCATCGCGACACGGGGGAGACAGAGCACCGGCTGTTCAAGGACTTTATCGAATACGTCGACAGCGACGATGTGGTGGTGGCGAACAACACGAAGGTGTTCCCTGCCCTGCTTGACGGAGAGAAGGAGAAGACGGGGGCGAAGATACAGGTGACGCTGCTGCGCGAACTGAACGAGGAAATGCGGCTGTGGGACGTGATAGTGGATCCGGCGCGGAAAATCCGCATAGGGAACAAGCTGTATTTCGGGACGAACGACGCGCTGGTGGCGGAGGTGGTGGACAACACGACGTCGAGGGGTCGTACGATCCGGTTCCTGTTCGACGGCAGCCACGACGAGTTCATCTCGATAGTGAAGGGGATGGGCCGCACGCCGCTGCCGGACGAGATACGGCGGCTGAGGGAGATCAGCAACAACGACAAATACGATTATCAGACGCTGTATGCAAAAGAGGAGGGGTCGGTGGCGGCACCGGTGGCGGGACTGCACTTCAGCCGCGAATTGCTGAAGCGACTGGAGATCAAGGATGTGATATGGAAAGAGCTGACGCTGCACACGGGGATGGGCGAATTCAAGCCGATTGAGGTGGAGGATCTGTCGAAGCACCGGATGGACTCGGAAGAGATGCATCTGGGTGAGGATGTGTGCGAAGCTGTGGAGAAGGCGAAGGAGGGAGGACACCGTGTGTGCTGCGTGGGGACGACGACGATGCGAGCGCTGGAGAGTGCGGTGACGACGCCGGGCCATATTTTCCCGTATGACGGATGGACGAACAAATTCATCTTCCCGCCGTACGATTTCACGATAGCGGACATGATGGTGACGAATTTCCACCATCCGATGTCGAGCCAGTTCATCATGGTGAGTGCGTTTGCGGGTCCGGAGCTGCTGATGCAGACCTACCAGACGGCGATCAAGGAGAAATACCGTTTTTCGACGTACGGGGACGCGATGTTGATTGTATGAGGATCTGGTGATGACCCCCTTGGCAGAGATATTGAGGCCGAAAAGCCTCGACGACTATATCGGACAACAGCACCTTGTGGGACAAGGTGCTGTTCTTCGCACATTGATTGAGAGCGGCAATATACCGTCGATGATACTATGGGGGCCACCAGGGATAGGCAAGACGACACTGGCGACTATCATATCGCAGACGCTGGAGCGTCCATTCCACACGTTGAGTGCGATCAACAGCGGAGTGAAAGAGGTGCGGGAGGTGATCAACGCTGCCTCGGAAGAGGACGGGTGCATCTTGTTTATCGACGAGATCCACCGTTTCAACAAGGCGCAGCAAGACTCGTTGCTGGGAGCCGTGGAACGGGGCACGATCACGCTGATTGGCGCCACGACGGAGAATCCCTCGTTTGAGGTGATACCGGCACTGTTGTCGCGCTGCCAGGTGTATATACTGAAAGCATTCGGGGAGGGAGAGATGGGCCTGATGATAGACAGGGCTGTGGAATATTACGCCAGACAGGGAGTGAAAGTGAAGGTGAAGGAGAGAGAAGCCTTGATGCGGATCAGCGGAGGCGACGCGCGCAAAATGCTCAGTGCGATCGAGCTGGTGGTGAACAGGACGCTTGGCCACAAAGGGACGAAGGGTGAGGTGGAGATAGACAATGAGCGAGCGACGGCCGTGATCCAGCAGAACCTGGCATACTATGACAAGGGCGGGGAAATGCACTACGACATTATTTCGGCCTTCATCAAAAGCATGCGTGGCAGCGATCCGAACGGTGCGGTGTATTGGCTAGCACGAATGATTGCGGGCGGAGAAGATCCGCTGTTCATCGCTCGACGGATGCTGATATTTGCCAGTGAGGACATCGGCAGCGCTAACCCGAACGCGCTGCTGCTGGCCAATGCGACGTTTGAGGCTGTGAGCAAGATAGGCTATCCCGAATGCCGGATCAACCTCTCGCAATGCGCGGTGTATCTTGCCTGTTCGGCCAAGAGCAATGCGACCTATATGGCGCTGGCCAATGCGGAAGCTGCTGTCAAACGATGGGGGGATTTGCCTGTGCCGCTGCATCTGCGCAATGCACCCACCAAACTGATGAAAGAGATGGGATACAGCGACGGCTACAAATATGCCCACAACTACGAGGGCAACTTCGCCAGGCAGGAATATCTGCCGCAGGGATTGGAAGGCAGCCGATTCTATGAACCTGGAAACAATGCGCGCGAAAACGAGACGCGGCGCTCGCTGCACGAGCATTGGTCCGATAAATACGGCTACTAGAGTCACCGACTAGACATTGTCGGCACACCATTGTTTGAACGACACCTGCATCACCCGCTGGAACGCCTCGAGGAAGGCGTCGGCGGAGAGGTAGCCACATTGGTGAGCCAGACGTTCGACGCTGTCGGGATCGTCGGCATCGGGCACACCCGCATTGAGGATAAGGGCTGTGGCGTGTTCGATGCGCTGCGAGTTGACGTATGCTGCAAAGGGGGATCCATGGATTTGATGGATGGCATCGACAACCTCGTCTTGCGACACATGAAAATATTGCGCTAGCGAGAAAACCGACAGATCGGGGTCAAGGAAAGCCTTATCGTCCTCAACGTGGCGTGTGATCATGCGCCCCAGCTGAGAGAGATTGCTATGGGATCGCAATGCTGTGCGCGTCTGCTGACGGATGCGCTCGGTGCCAAACGTAAGCCGAAAGATCATCCATCCGATGATGAGCAAGAGCATCGCTTCGACAGCCGACGAAACCACCGCCACCCAAAGAGGGCGCTCGGCATTGAAGGGGAAGAGAGCCAGGTTGATCATGATGATGAAACCCAAGATGACAAAAAGCCAGCACAGATGGCGAGCGGAGTGGATAAAGGCCACGTTGGGGAGACAGTATTCAGCCAGCTGTTGACCCAAGCGACGAGTGATCCGGATATAGAAGCACACCTCGAAGAGTACTTCTGCCATGAGGGTGAAGAAGAAAAGATAATAATGGACAGCCACAATCAGATTGTAGCGCCAGCTGGCAGGGAAGAAGAGGCCAGCCATACCGCTGCCGCCCCGCTGGATCCAGAGCTTGTACATATCGGGGCCACCCACGAGAACGGAAAGAAAGAGCAGCGATGTGGTCAGGATAGCCGGAAGAAAGACCAGACGCACACGGCGCGAAACACCGCCCATGCGGGTAAGCGAGGCTATTGCGACATGAACCATAGGCGGAGTCACCAGCGACAGCACCATGAAGAGAATGACCAGCAGATACTCGTCGTGCAAGAAACTGTTGAACATGCAGCTGTAGAGCACAATAGACAAACCCGTCATGGAGAGGGCCACCATCAACATCCATTGCGCACCCAGCACACGGCGCTTGAACAGCAACAAAAGCAATGGCCAGAGCAAGGCGGACAGACCGGCGACCAGATAGGATAAAGCAAATGGTGTCATTTCGAAACGGTGCTAGAAGAGATGTTTTTATTCTCAGAGATATAGCGAGCCAGATAATGGGCATCGTAGTCGAGACGATAGCTCACTCGGCCGATGAAAAACTGCAGGACGGCGATGATCACAGCCAGCACAATCAGATAATACTTATACATATAGGGACGCATAGCAATGATCAGGACCACTGCCAAACTAAGGGGGAGAAAAATCCAGGTGAGCACTTTCACCTCAGTTGTGTGGAGTTTCGGAGCACTGATATCGTCGGCATAAAAGGCGTTGAAACGCTCTTGGAAGAGCCGTATTTTATGATTAGCCATCAACAGGAGCACAAGATTGACGCCGACCAGCAGCAGATAGAACACCCAACGGCTCCAGAACAGAAGAAACTCAAGAGGTTGCTCTCCCGACACCATTTCGCCGTAGCGTATGAGATAGCACATGCGCTCGTATTGCAAAGGTCCCACGACAAATGCCAGGATGGTCAATACCAAGATGAAAATCAAAGGAATGAAAAAGACACGCCGTTGGGACAATGTGACCCCGCGCGGCTCAACCAACGAACAGATGGTCAAATAATACATCGGGCCACAAAGAACGGCGAGCAGCTCGAAAGTATAATGATAGATGAACAAGCTCCCCGCCTTTCCGCGGAAAAAGACGGCCAATGCCATCATCGCAACACCCTCAAGTATCAACATGACGCTGAAGAGCATCTGTGCATGTGTAGGGCGCTTTTTAGTGAGCAGCGTCACAACAGCCCAGCCAATTGACACTAAAGCTGGCAGAAACAACAAATAAGACCACCTCATTGCCGCTCGGATTCTATCAGTTTAACCAATTCGTCGACGGCGTCCTTCTGGTCGATGTCGCGCTTGACGACCTCCTTGCCCTTGTAGAGGGTGATCTTGCCGTGACCGGAGCCCACGTAGCCGTAGTCGGCGTCGGCCATCTCGCCGGGGCCGTTGACGATGCAGCCCATGATGCCTATCTTGACGCCCACGAGGTGCTTGGTCTTGGCCTTGATCTCCTTCAGGGCGCGCTGAATGTCATACTGCGTACGGCCACAGGAGGGACAGGCGATGTATTCGGTCTGCGTGATGCGTGCGCCGACGGCCTGGAGGATGTCGTAGGCGATGGGCATCTCGGCTTCGGGGTCTTCGGTGAGCGAGACGCGGACGGTGTCGCCAATGCCGTCGAGCAGCAGTGCGCCGATGCCGGCGGCGGACTTGAGGCGGCCCTGCATGCCGTCGCCCGCCTCGGTCACGCCGAGGTGTATCGGGTAGTCCATGCCGAGGGCGTGCATCTTCTGCACGAAGAGGCGTGTGCTGTCCACCATGACCTTGACGTTGCTGGCCTTCATCGAAAAGACGAGGTCGTGGTAGTCCTGCTCCTCGCAGACGCGGGCGAACTCGATGGCCGACTGCGCCATGCCTTCGGGCGTGTTGCCGTAGCGGGACATGATGCGCTCGGAGAGCGAGCCGTGGTTGGTGCCGATGCGCATGGCGGTGTGGTGGCGCTTGCAGATGTCGATGAGCGAGGCCATCCTCTCCCCTATCCTCTTCAGCTCGTCGCTGTATTCCTGGTCGGTGAACTCCAGCTTGCCGGTATTCCTATCCGTGTAGTTGCCGGGGTTGACGCGCACCTTCTCCACCAGCGTGGCGGCGACCTCGGCGGCCTTGGGGTTGAAGTGTATGTCGGCGACGAGGGGCACCTCGCAGCCGCGCCGCAGAAGCTCCTCCTTGATGCGGCCGAGGTTCTCGGCGGCCTTCACGTCGGGCGCCGTGATGCGCACCAACTCGCAGCCCGCCTCCACCATGCGGAGCGCCTGTTCCACGGTGGCGCGTGTGTCCATCGTGTCGGTATTCGTCATGCTCTGCACACGGACGGGCGCTCCCCCACCCAGCGTCAGATGGCCTATATGTATCTGTCTGCTCATATTATTCTCCTGTCCAATTATTATCAATTATAAGATGTATGCCAATAATATTATTGTCAACATCACGAAGCCATTCTTTCATTATAAGATGCGGAGCGCATTTCCGGGCAGAAAACTGACCTCGCATATATGCGCGGTGCATTTACCGGCCTCAGCCATCCTCTCGCACCCATGCACGCCGGTGTTTCGCGTCAGTGTCGTCCCTGCTACGATATGCGGGCGATCGTTCTTTGCAGCGAGAGCACCTGGCTCTTGAGCTGCTTGATCTGGTCCTGCAGGTTGGCGTTCTGGCTGCGGAGACGGCGGTTCTCCTCTATCAGCTCCAGCTGCGTCGGCTCACGGTGCTCCTGCTTGGCCTTCTGCTCGGCACTCTGGCCGATGGTTTCGTCATTGAACACCTGCCCCACCTTGCCTTGGTCGGCCATACGGATAAGCTCATTGGGCGCAAACGGCATATCGAATCCTGTCTCATCCTCGACATACACCATGCCGCCCTGTATCTTCTTCACGATTCCCCCGCCCACGGCGTTGAGGAACTTCACTTTGTCGCCTATTTCAAATTGTGCCATTTTCTTTACGGTTTTACGGTCATATCTTTTTTTATCGTGTCGAGCGTCCAGACGGGCGAGTGTTCGCCGCAGAGACGCTCATAGTCTTTGCTGTTTGATGTGTTGCACCCTACCACCTGGACATCAGTGTAGTAGAAGGTGCCGTTCGTGTGGTCCACCCCGCCCCGATACTGCAGCGTAAAGCTCATGGTGTTGTCCTCGCCGTCGGCGAAGTTGTAGGTATTGAGATTGACTTTGTCGTTTGGTATCCAGGCGGAATAGGTATAGTTGCCTTCCATGTGGGCAACCTCATGGCGACGTTCGTTGCGGGAGTCGTGATTCATTCCGACAAAGCCGTAGCCTTCTCTCTCAATGCCAGCAACCACCGTCTCAAGAGAGCTGTTGTAAGCCGGCACCGACGTGACATGCATCGGACCTATACAAGCGGTAAGTGCGAGTGTCGCTGCGCTTATAATCAGTGTTTTTTTCATCCTAGCACCTCCTCTGCCAACTGGTTGAAGTCGATGCCGTCGAAGTTGCCGCTGGACATCATCAGGAGGTTTGCATTCTTCCATTCCATCGCCTTCACCTTTGCCACCATCGTGGCACTGTCGGTGAAGACCTCCACATTCCCCCCGAATGCCTTACGCACCTCCTCGGGGTCGAGGGGCGGCAGCTTTTTGAGTTGCAGGGCATGCTGGCTGAAGTAGACGTAGCGCACGTCGGCCTCGTCCATCGAGTGGGAGTACTGCTGCAGGAACTCCTGCGTCAGCGAGCTGAAGGTGTGCAGCTCCATGCAAGCCACCAGCCGACGGTCAGGGTACTGTTCGCGCATGGCGTGGATGGTAGCACGGAGCTTGGAGGGGGCATGGGCAAAGTCCTTGTAGACGGCACAGTCAAAATGACCAGTTGCTCCCATTCGGTCGCGACTGCTTTCGCTCTTCTTCACCAACTCGAGCCGCTTCGAGGCGCCCTCGAAGGTGCTGATGGCTTCGTCGAACTGCTCGTCCGTCACCCCTACCTGACGGCAGGCAAGACGGGCAGCGGTGAGGTTGAGCAAGTTGTGATGGCCGAAGATGCGCAGCTTGGTATGACCGATTTCGGTCACGCCATCCACCACCCTGTGCTCCGGACAAACATACGGCAGTTTCTGTATGTCGGTGCGCCGGTTCTCCACCGCCACGCGGTGCACCTCTTTGTCTTCGTCGCAGTATATCAGCGTGCCGTCAGGCTCTATCAAGTCGATAAATTTGCTGAACTGCTCGCGGTAGATATCGAACGTCGGGAAGACGTTGATATGGTCCCACTCGATGCCAGTGATGATGGCCACGTTGGGGCGGTAGAGGTGGAACTTGGGCCGTCGGTCGATGGGCGAAGTCAGGTACTCGTCGCCCTCGATGACCATCACTTTAGCCGTATGCGAGAGACGCACCATCACCTCGAAGCCCTTGAGCTGAGCGCCAACCATATAGTCGGCCTCGATGCCGCAATGTGCCAGCACATGCAGTATCATGGCCGTTGTGGTCGTCTTGCCGTGCGAACCGCCAATGACAATGCGCAATTTGTCCTTGCTCTGCTCGTAGAGGTATTCAGGGTAGCTGTAGATTTTCAGGCCCAGCTCTTGAGCGCGGATCAGTTCCGGATTGTCGATACGGGCATGCATGCCCAGCACCACGGCGTCGAGGTCGGGGGTGATGCGTTCGGGATGCCAACCGAACTCAGCAGGCAGAAGGCCATATTTTTCCAGCCGGCTGCGCGCCGGGTCGAATATCTCGTCGTCACTTCCTGTGACTGCGATGCCCTTCAGGCAAAGGGCTATGGCCAGGTTATGCATGGCGCTGCCGCCAATGGCTATAAAATGGACTCTCATTGTTTGGGATAATAATTATAATATTTAGTCACCTGTTTCTCAAGGAAGTGGTGATCCAACTGATCGCTGGCCTCGCTGATGTCCACGCAGCGGCCATCTTTGTAGAGGACTTTGATCTCTTGATCGTTGAAATCGTAGCTTCGGTTGTGCAGTTCGCCAGTACCATGGAAGTAATCGCACTCGACCCCTTCAAACGGTTCGCTGCTTATCTTGATAGCCGGCAGGTGGCGGTTGACAAGGTTCATGCTCAAGGTGCTCAGTATCTCGTCGTCCGAATGCTGCCAGTGCTTTAGAGCCACCATGATGTCGTCGTCGTCCAACTCGGCGAAGCGGTCGAGGAAGTCTCCCGACGAGGGGTCGAAATGGAACACTGTCGGGTCCAGCCCTCGCGCGCGGCGCAGTATGTTCAGCAGCAGCTGGTCGGCGGCGATGACGGTCTTGTGCATATACACCTGCCAGTACATCAGGCGGCGGCTGATGATGAACTTCTCCACGCTGTAGATACCTTTTTCATCCACCACCAGTTCGTCGTGGTGGACGTTGAGCATCGAGATGATGCGGTCGGTGCCCACGATGCCTTCGCTGACGCCGGTGAAGTAGCTGTCGCGCCCCAGATAGTCGAGACGGTCCATATCCAACTGGCTGCTCACCAGCTGGTGAAGGAAATGCTTGTGGTATCGGTCGGCAAATATCTCTATGGCCACATCCAGAGCACCGTGCATCTCTTCGTTGATGCGCTGCATCATCAGGAGCGTAATCTCCTCGTGCGGCACATCCACCAGTACCCGCTCGCTGGTGTGCGAGAAGGGCCCGTGCCCGATGTCGTGCAGCAGGATAGCCAGCTTGGCTCCACGGCATTCATCGTCTGTGATTTCCACTCCTTTCTGTCGCAGCACCTCCAGCGCCCGCCCCATCAGGTTGAGTGCCCCCAACATGTGGCTGAAGCGCGTATGCATGGCTCCGGGATAGACCAGATAGGTCAGCCCCAGCTGCTTGATGCGCCGCTGGCGCTGAAACCAAGGGTGCTCAATCACCGACAGTATCACAGGGTCGTCGATACTGAGGAATCCGTCGTACACCGGGTCGTTGATTATCTTACGTTTGCTCATAGTATGTCGGTTAAAAGTCCGGCGGCTTCAGCCACCATCTCGCCGCAAGGTTTCTTGCCGGCGGCCAGCAGACGGCCACAGACGATGTCGCCGTTGCTCTCGCGAAATTTTTCTATCAGCGTGCGCGTGTCGGCGGTGTGTCCCGTGAGACCACACACCATGGCCATACCGCTCACGCATCCGCATACCTCGCGGCAGCCCGAGAGGCCGCGACCGAAGGGAGCGGCCACATTCATGGCATCCTCGGCCCGTATCGGCAGTTTGTCGGCCCAGGCCATCACCACCGCCTGACAGCAGTTGCAGCCCTGCTTGTGGAGGGCTCGCGCCTTCTCTTTCCTTTCCTCTTTCGTCATCATTATTTGTTTTGTGGCGCGACACTCGTGTGGCGCATATTCTTGTACATCTCCCATATCACGATGGCGGCGGCGCAGCTCACATTGAGCGAGTGCTTCGTCCCCTCCTGCGGTATCTCCAGTGCCCCGTCGCACAGCTCCATCACCTCCTCCTGCACCCCGTCGATCTCGTTGCCGAAGACTATCGCCACTCCACTCACGCATTCACACATTAACGCATTCACACAATCCACACTGATGCTCTCATGCGCGATCTCCACCGCATACACTTGATAGCCGCGTTCTTTCAAACCACGCACACACTCCACGGTATCCTCGTGGTAGCTCCACTCCACGCTCTCCTCCGCCCCGAGGGCCGTCTTGTGTATCTCGCGGTGCGGCGGCGTCGAGCAAATGCCACAGAGCGCGATGTGCTCCACGCGGAAGGCGTCGCTGGTGCGGAACACAGAGCCGATGTTGTTCAGGCTCCGCACATTGTCCAGCACCACCGTCAGCGGCAGCTTCGCGCTCTCGCGAAACTCCTCCACCGTCATCCGATGCATCTCCTCTGTTGTCAGTTTGTGTGTCATTCTGATAGTGCTTCTAATGTATCAACATAAAGTACCCTCGTTTTAGGGCAGATGCGCAGTTGTTCTTTGTGCTTTTTGAACCACAGACTCCAAGCCGTCAAGGCCATGCTGGACACATACTGTGTGCCGACGGGGGTATGGTCTGTGCTGTTTTTTGTGCCTGTCAGAAACTCGAAGTTAGCCACTATCAGCTCCGATTCATGCGACAGCGGCTTGAGGCTTACTTTGCGGAGTTTGTCAAGTCGTGCTTGGTAGACCTCCTGTGCCAACTTGTTGTCGCTGTGGCATTCGTGCTTCCTAGGATGTCCTGTCGGACCACCATACATTGTGACTATGCCGTCGCCAATTGGCTCTTGGTGATACTTTGAATTCATGTAGGGCTGGATTAACCCATATGCGCACCGCACCATGGTGACGCTGTCGTAATCCTGTAGGTACCCCTCGGTGTCAAAGCCCTGCAATGCTGGCTCAACCTGGTATTCTGTACCAAAGGCGTTCTGCGCCGTAGCAGATACGGATACAGCAAACAGCAGGACTATGAGCAACCTCTTCATCCTACGCTTCCTTCCAGAGATATCGACAGCAGTTTCTGCGCCTCCACGGCGAACTCCATCGGCAGCTTCTTCAGCACGTCTTTGGCGTAGCCGTTCACTATCAGGCCCACAGCGCTCTCGGGGCTGATGCCGCGCTGCTGGCAGTAGAAGAGCTGGTCCTCGCTGATCTTGCTCGTCGTCGCCTCGTGCTCCAGGATGGCCGTGTGGTTGTCCGCCTTGATGTAGGGCCATGTGTGCGCGCCGCACTGGTCGCCAAGCAACAGCGAGTCGCACTGCGAGTAGTTCCTCGCGTTGTCCGCACCCTTGCCGATCTGCACCAGACCGCGGTAGCTGTTGTGGCTCCGTCCGGCACTGATGCCCTTGCTCATGATGGTGCTGCGTGTGTTTTTGCCCACATGTATCATCTTCGTGCCCGTGTCCGCCTGCTGGTAGTTGTTCGTGACGGCCACCGAGTAGAACTCCGCCGTCGAGTCGTCGCCCTGCAGGATGCAGCTGGGGTACTTCCACGTCACCGCGCTGCCCGTCTCCACCTGCGTCCAGCTCAGCTTCGAGTGGCTCCCCTTGCAGATGCCGCGCTTCGTGACGAAGTTGTAGATGCCCCCCTTGCCCTCCTTGTCGCCCGGGTACCAGTTCTGCACCGTGCTGTACTTCACCTCGGCATCCTTCATGACGACAATCTCCACAATGGCCGCATGCAGCTGGTTCTCGTCCCTCTGCGGAGCCGTGCAGCCCTCCATATAGCTCACGTACGCACCCTCGTCCGCCACAATCAGCGTCCGCTCGAACTGGCCTGTCCCCTTCGCGTTGATGCGGAAATAGCTGCTAAGCTCCATCGGGCAGCGCACCCCCTTGGGGATGTAGCAGAACGAGCCGTCGCTGAACACAGCGCTGTTCAGTGCGGCGAAGAAATTGTCGCTGCTCGGCACCACGCTGCCCAGGTACCTCCTCACCAAGTCGGGATGCTTCTGCACCGCCTCGCTGATGGGCATGAAAATGATGCCCTTCTCCTCCAGCGCCTTCTGGCTGGTGGTCTTCACGCTCACCGAGTCCATGATGGCATCGTAGGCCACGCCCGCCAGCGCCTCTCTTTCCCGCAGGGGGATGCCCAGCTTGTCGAAGGTGGCCAGCAGTTCGGGATCGACCTCATCCATGCTCTTCTTCTTCTCCTGCTTGGGGGCAGCGAAGTAGATGATGTCCTGGTAGTTCGGCCTCTCGTACTCCAGGTGCGCCCAGTCCGGCTCCTTCATCCTCTGCCAGCGGCGGAACGCCTCCAGCCGGAACTCCAGCAGCCACTCCGGCTCGCCCTTCTTTGCCGAAATCATCCTCACCACCTCCTCGTCCAAACCTTTGCGGATTGTTTCCGTTTCTATCTCTGTGGTGAAACCCCATTTGTAATCCTCATGGGTCACCTCCTCAATGATGTCTTTATTCTCTTCCATCTTTTTTTCAAAAATCGTTGTCCGGCGCTCTGCCTTCCTGAGGAAGAGGAGCCATTTTTCCCAACCCCCGCCGGCACAGCGCATTTTCTTTTTAACGCACCTCCCAAATAATTATTGTACATTCCAACGCTTTTTTCTATGCCAGAGGGGTCAAAAAAACTTTTCGTCGGGCGAATCATAAAAAAGTTGTATTTTTGCAGCCCGAATCTAACAACTCATCACAATGGAAATAGCCTCGAAATACGATCCTCGACAGATTGAGGAAAAATGGTACCAGTTCTGGATTGACAAGCATCTGTTCCACTCCGAGCCCGACAGCCGGGTGCCCTACACCGTGGTCATCCCGCCGCCCAACGTCACCGGCGTCCTCCACATGGGACACATGCTCAACAACACCATCCAGGATGTTTTGGTCCGTCGCGCCCGCATGCAGGGCAAGAACGCCTGCTGGGTCCCCGGCACCGACCACGCCAGCATCGCCACCGAGGCCAAAGTGGTGAAAATGCTCGCCGACAAGGGCATCGACAAACGCTCTCTCTCCCGCGACGAATTCCTCAAGCATGCCTGGGAATGGAAAGAGCAATACGGCGGCATCATCCTCAAACAGCTCCGCAAACTGGGTGCCTCGTGCGACTGGGACCGCACCGCCTTCACCATGGACGACATCCGCTACGAAAGCGTCATGCGCGTCTTCGTCGACCTCTACAACAAGGGGCTGATCTACCGCGGTGTGCGCATGGTCAACTGGGATCCGCAGGCCCTCACCGCCGTCAGCGACGAAGAGGTGGTGTACAAAGAAAGCCATGGAAAGCTCTTCTACCTGAAATACTACGTGGAAGGTGAGGACAAATACATAGTCGTCGCCACCACTCGACCCGAAACCATCATGGGCGACACCGCAGTCTGTGTCCATCCCGAGGACGAGCGCTACTCCTGGCTCAAGGGCAAACGCGTCGTCGTGCCGGGCGTTGGCCGAGTGGTGCCCATCATCATGGACGAATATGTGGACCGCGAATTCGGCACCGGCGCCCTGAAGATCACCCCCGCCCACGACATCAACGACTACAACCTGGGCATGAAATACAACCTGGAGAGCATCGACATCTTCAACGACAACGGCACACTGAATGAACACGGCGGACGCTATGCCGGAATGGACCGCTTTGCCTGCCGCAAAGCCATCATGCACGACCTGGAAGAAGCCGGCCTGGTGGAGAAAACCGAGGACTACACCAACAAAGTGGGACACTCCGAACGCACCGACGCCGTGATCGAACCCAAACTGTCGGCACAATGGTTCCTGAAGATGGACGACCTGGCCAAGAAGGCCCTCGAAGTGGTGGAAGACGACACCATCCGCTTCCACCCTGCCAAGTTCAAGAACACCTACCGCCACTGGCTGGAAAACATCAAAGACTGGTGCATCAGCCGCCAACTCTGGTGGGGCCACCGCATCCCAGCATGGTACATCGAAGTGAACGGCCATGTGGAAACCATCGTGGCCCTCAACGAGGAAGAAGCCCGCAAGATAGCCGCCGAAAAATACAGCTACACCGGCGCGCTCCGCCAGGACGAAGATGTCCTCGACACATGGTTCAGCAGCTGGCTCTGGCCCATCTCGCTCTTCGACGGCATCCGCAACCCCGACAATCCTGAAATCAAATACTACTACCCCACCGCCGACCTCATCACCGCACCCGACATCATCTTCTTCTGGGTGGCCCGTATGATCATGGCTGGCGAAGAATACCGTCATGAAATCCCCTTCAAGAACGTCTATTTCACCGGCATCGTACGCGACAAACTCGGCCGCAAAATGAGCAAACAGCTCGGCAACAGCCCCGACCCCATCGAACTCATCGACAAATACGGTGCCGACGGTGTCCGTATGGGAATGCTCCTCACCGCCCCCGCCGGCAACGACCTGCCCTTCGACGAGGCCATCTGCGAACAGGGCCGCAACTTCAGCAACAAGCTGTGGAATGCCCTCCGCCTTGTGCTCGGCTGGCAGACCGGCGACGCCCAGCAGAGCCAGGAGAATGCCGTCGCCGTACAATGGATGGAACAGCGCATGGCACAGGTGCTTGAAGACATCGAAAAAGACTTCGACCAGTACCGCCTGAGCGAAGCCCTGATGGCCAGCTACAAACTGGCCTGGGACGACTTCTGCTCGTGGTATCTCGAGATGGTGAAGCCCGCCTACGGCACCCCCATCGACCGCGACACCTACGACGCCACCATCAGCATCTTCAGCCGACTGATGCTCATCTTGCACCCCTTCATGCCCTTCGTCACCGAAGAAATATGGCACGCCCTGCAGACCGCTGGCGCCGACGACGAAAAGGCCGCCTTCATCAATGCCAACTACAGCATCATGAACCAGCACATGCCTACCAGCGTCTACTTCGACCAGCGCATGCTCGACGAGTTCGACGTGGCCCGCGAGGTCATAGCCGGAGTGCGCAACATCCGAAACACCCGCAACCTCTCGCCAAAAGAAAAGCTCGAGGTGAGCTACATCGCCAAGGACAGCCGCTTCACCGTCGACCGCTTCGCCGGCATCATCCGCAAACTGGGCAACGTCACAGACATCAAGCCCGTCAGCGACAAACCCGACGGCGCCCTGAGCTTCATGGTCGGCACCGCCGAATGCTTCGTGCCCATGCCCGACAATGTCGACAAAGATGCCGAACTCAAAAAACTGCAAGACGAACTCAAATACGCCGAAGGATTCCTCGCCAGCGTGCTGAAAAAGCTCGGCAACGAAAAGTTCGTCAACGGAGCCCCAGCCGCCGTCATCGAGAAGGAACGCAACAAGCAGCGCGACGCTGAAACGAAGATCGCCGCCCTGAAGGCCCAGATCGACTCGCTGGCAGGAAAATAAGGCACACCGACCCGACACATACACACCAAAAACAGACAGCCATGAAAAAGAGAGCGACTATGATGCTGATGGTGGCTGCATTGGCCGCAGGCGCATGCACCACCACCAGCAACATGAAACGGAGCGAATTCGACAACCGCACCTACCAGGTGGAAATGGCAATGAGCCGGCTGGGATACTACCCCGTCGCCTTCAACGCCGAAACCGTCAACGAAGGCCACAACGACGGCGAAAAATGGGTGGACGACTACGTGTGGTACGACCACCGCTCGTTTGCCGACAGTGTGGGCCACTTTGCCGACTACACCATGCGCTACAAAAAATCCGGCAACATGGTGCTGCAGGTGACCCTGACAGGCTGCTCGGTGACCAACGCCAGAGACTACAACAAAGTCTGCGGCTCGCGCAGCACGGTGCGCAGCATCATCGAAGGCAGATAGCCGACCGGTCCTTCCCCCCTCCTACGGCGCTGCCACAAAAGTGGCCACAAACGTCGTGTCCGACATCAGGTCGACAACACGCGGATTGTCGGCCACCCCGTCGTTCCATTGCCCAAACACATAGCCGTCGTAAGGCACGGCCCGAATCGTGTCGAGCGACCGGTCGGGAAAATAACCGCCGCCTTCCACATATCCCGACAATGTGTCCGTCGCCGACACCTCCAAATGATAGAAATCGACGATTGGAATGAAAGGCCCCACAGCAAAATCCTTCTCCATCAGCCTACTCCAGTACGTCTCGTCGATAGGCGACCTGTTGACAAACAAACGTTGCACCCCCAACCTGCACCGTTGGCAGAAATCCGAACCCATCTCCACCACGCATTGATAGATGGTGGGCAGATAGTTCACCGTTATCGCCGAATCCCAATTGTAGATAGTGCTGCGATGGGTGCCAGCCACATAAAACAGGGAATCGACCAGCACGGGTTGCTGAAAATAGGCCTTATATACATAACAATAGATATCGTTCTCAGTGCCTGAGGCCGACTCATAGTCGCTCAACGACTCCGGCAATCGCCACACATCCGGAAACACATTGTCCCATCTCACCGTGTCGAGCGCCACCATATGGGGCGGATAAACAGCCGGGGCCCCTGGGATCCGCGACATCCCTTGCAACAGAATCATGTATTCATCCAGACGATTCATGTTCTCAATCGGCGTTTCCGACATCAGTTCCGCCGGATTCATCGCCACCATGGCAGCCAGCCCCTGAACAGCCATCCTGCATGGCGCATGGAATTCGGCAACATGCAACATCGGGTTAGGGTCGGACCACGCCCCATCCGCATGCACTCCTCCATGAAGATTGCGGAACATGAAATGCAAATCCAAGCTGCTGTCCAAATACGACAAGCACTGGTCATACCACAAGGGCGTGTAGAAATCGGGCTGGCGACCGAAAATCGTGTCGTTCCAGTCATAATAGGGTTGTGCCGAAAGTGTTGCACCGGCAGCCAATCCCACAACGCACAGTATTATATGGCGAACAGTTTTCATAAGCGCTATTTTTTGATAAAAGATACAACTGATGTCGTTCCCCTATTGGCAACAACCACACGATAGGTGCCAGCAGAGAAATCCGACACATCGAAATGGAACTTGGTTCCGGTGAAATCCGACTGGTACACCACCCGGCCATTGACATCGTAGACAACCACCGAATAGCGGTCCGACTGGGCCACACGAACCTCCACCCTACTATGGGCCGGATTGGGATAAAGGGCAATATGGAGCAAACTGTCGCTTTGGACAATAGCCGTAGTATCGTCCGGGAAGAAATACGCCGTGAGCGTCGAGTCGGAGAAAACCTGTATGGTTCGCGGATTACTTAAATCAAAGTCGCTCCAGAAAGCGAAAAGATACCCCTCCGCCGGAGTGGCAGAAATCACCGTGCTCTCCCCTGCACGAAACACGCCGCCGCCCGACACGCTCCCCTGCAATGTGTCGTCTGAAAGCACCGTGATGCTGTACGACGCCGTGTCGACAATAGCGAAAAACGGGCCACAGTGGAAATACCCTATCAGAGGGTATTCTTCAAGATAATGAAACCCATCTGGCCCTATATTGCCGGCGGTGTCATCCGAATAAACCAGATATAGATCATTCGGGGGACAGGTATCGCAATGCGCAATCTCCCAAATCACAGGATACCGGATGGGTATGTTTTCGAGCCATTCTAATATTGGTCTGATCACGCCATTATTCCGCAATGTGCCCGCGACAATGAATGATGAATCGACCACAACCGGTCGTTTGAAATAAACCTCATACGCATTCGCTAGCATAAAATTGTCAAGGTCCGAGGTGTCTGTCAGCCCTTCATGTCGCGGCAGTCGCACAGGGATAGAATCCTCGAAATTCCACGCCATAGAATCAAGCAACACAACACCTCCCGGAGCTGACGAGTCGACTTGATACAGAAGCAGCGTTTCCTTCAATGTGTCTAATCTGAGATGCGATCTGGCCGTATATAAAGAATAATCCTTCGGACGCCCACCCTCAAGCACCGCCAAACCTTTCACAGCCAACGGAACAGGCGTTTCAAACCGGGCCCCGATAGTACCGGTTTTGTTCGAGGTGAGGTCCTTAAAATATAACCACGCATCATGCCCCCAGGTGTAGATAGGGCAGGTGTCGTACCACACATTATAGTAATACTTGTCATTGCGCGACGGGATAGTGTCGTCGGAGGCAGCACTCATTGCCTGCACCCCTATCGGCACTAGCGCCAAAAACACAGCTGTCAATACCTTTTTCATATCATCATGGCTTTTTGTTTTTTCTATTGCTGATTCTGACCGTTCTGGCATTTGGTCAAGATTTTAGTTGCCTCCGAAGTGAACGGATAGTCAGTGAACGAAACCTCTAGGCGATGGTCCAAAATGAGATGTTCGGTCCTGCGGATCACATCCACATGTGGCCTGAACGAGCGTATCTCGTTCGACAAGATGCCAAAACAACTGCTGCTGCCCCACATTGCGTCGTGCACATGGACATTCTTCTGCAATCCGTGCACCAACTTGCTGCCCAGAAATGGGTCGAACCCCGAGGCCATAATGTGCATACCATTGCCGGAAGTCGGGTAGGATGCCACCGACTTCAGCCTCGTCATGCAGCTATACAACGTCGTGTCGTAATAACTGCCGAACCGGTTCAGGTATGGAAAACGCAGGTGGGGGCACCCGTCATGGTCTGTCAGCAGCAGGGACACATACGGATGTCCCGATGCCGACGCACAGACATCCATATCGAGGAATGCATCATACGACATCGAATCGCGGTTCCACACAACCTCCACATCTCCCCAGCCCTCGGATGGGATATGATACAAAATGAAGTGGCCCTTTGCCAGAGTTTCGGCCCTCACAAAATGGCCCAACACCACCCCTTCTCCCACTTGGGTGCTTGCCATCGGCATCGGTGCACAATCTTTGAAAAATTGGCTGCTGTCGGTGAACAGAAAATACGTGTCGTAGTGATTCACCATATTGCCTGTCGAAAAGAAACTGCCGGGCACGCCATAACGGAGGGTAAAATAATCCCGATAATAGAAAAAATGAACCGGATTATTATAGCGCGAAAGAGTCACAATCCGCCCATTGGCGTTAACCACATTCACAAACACCTCGTCGCTGACACTGGAGTGCGCAATGCTGATTGACGACGCGGCGGGATAATGGTCCTCCATCTCAAGCAATATCGACTGGCCTGTATCTCTTTCCCCCACAGCCAGCAATCCGCCCGGATAGGTGGCCAGCTTGCTGATATTGCGAGTCCCCTCGACAAACACAAGCGACATCGACCCCGTCCCCGAAAGCACATCCGCCACTGTGAAGCGGCCTAATATGCCAATATATTCTGGCGGTTCGAATGCGGCATTACCAAACGGATCGTAAATCAGCTCATACGACTGCTTCCAGCGGTGTCCGCAAAAATAGCACACCCCATTCTGCAAGCGAATGTCCTCCACCTCATAGGCGTAATTATACGGCAAAGCCGAACTCACGGGCGACGTGTAGAAATATTTCGACACACCCCCTGCCTCCACCACAAAAAAACTCCGTTTGTCGCCATATCTGCCACATGTCACCACCGTGTCGCCTCCGGTCGTCACCCGCGTAATCGACTCCCAGGCATTCAATTCCGGGTACTGCCTCAGATAACTGTTTTGACCACTGACATCTCGCCCCGTCAGCAACAATAAAACAAACAACCCGACCACAGACACCGACCTCAACATGCCGTTCACGGCATTCCGTTCTCCCATCCCTCCTCCGCAACAACCGGAATCGGAATGGCGCCGCACCACTGTCGGGCAAGAAAACCATTTCAATCGGCAAATACGCAACATAGACAGTATGTTTTAATAAATGATAGACAGTATGTTTTAATAAATGATTGAATATTATAAAAAATACTACAAGTATCAAATATTTCTCTTCGCACACTGAAACTGGCGTGGCATGCCTACAACACTTCTGCCCACACATCCGGGATGTGTCAATTCGTCGATGCAAAATTACATATTTTTTTCATATCTTACAAAAAAAAATCATCTTTTTTTCAACTACGGGTCATGACACAAGCACAACATTTTGATCCACAGCATATTCACCCAACACTAAGTCCCTCCAAAACGCCCATTTCCACTGCTTTTCCCACCCCCAAACCCCCGATTTTTCCCTCATCCGCAACCCCCTGTTTCCCAATACCTTCTCCTTACCAACTCCTACCCAACTCCTACCCAACTCCTACTGTGGTAGGAGTTGGTATGGAGGGGGGATGGAGAGGGGTTGGAGTGGAGTTGTAGACAAGGCTGATTTTCTGCATGTTGGGAGTGGGACTACAAGGAGGGGCGACGGGACCGGTGGTGGATGGCGGCGGGGCCGGCGGCGGAGCGGACGGCTGGGATGGCAACGGGGCAGGCGGCGAAGCAGCGGTGGGGATGCGGCGGCGGTGTTAAATAATTGTTGATATTTTTGGGCCGGGAGAGGGCGGCGGGACGGCGGAAATAGCCTATCTTTGTGGTCAAAATATGATGTGCATCGATGTTCGATTTTTCACATTTTCTATCTGATAATTACGCACTTGTACTGGCAGGAGTGTTTCTGCTGGCGACTATTGTTTTATGTCTGTACTATGGTTTGTATCATCTGCGTGTGGGGCGCTGGCAGCTGAAACGGCAGGATGTGGAAAGCACGGGCAGTGCCACCGTGAGCGGCCTGCCGCCGGTGTCGGTGGTGCTGACGGCACACAATGACGCGTCGTGGCTGAGGGAGAATCTGGTGTATCTGCTGGAGCAGGACTATCCGAATTTCGAGGTTGTGGTGGTGGACTATCTGTCGCAGGACGACACGCAGTTTGTGCTGAAGCTGCTGAAAGACTACTATCCCCACATGAAGGTGGTGACATTCAAGGAGGATGTGAACCTTTACCAGGGCAAGAAATATCCCCTGTCGATCGGCATCAAGTCGGCGAAGAACGACATCCTTCTTTTGGCCGACCCGGACTGTACGCCGAAGAACCTGCAGTGGCTGCGGGGGATGGTGAACGGCTACCGCGGCAAGGAGACGCAGATTGTGCTGGGCTATTGCGGACTGAAACGCACGAAGACGCTGCTGGGCTGGCTGCAGGAGTACGACAATCTGGCCTACAGCGCCCAATATCTGGGCAGTGCGCTGGCCGGACACCCCTACACGGGTTCGGGTCGCAATCTGAGCTACCGCCGTTCGTTCTTTTTCAGCCAGGGGGCTTTCATCCGTCACTATGGCGTGGCCGACGGCAGCGACGACCTGTTTGTCTACCACAATGCCAACCGCAAGAACACGGCGGTGTGCATCAACAGCGATGCCTGTCTGACCACCGAACCGAAGAAAAGTTTTGCGGCGTGGCACGACATGCGTCGCCACCGCGTGGCGACGCGCAACTGGCATTCGGTGTGGGGGCGCCTGGCCGAGGACATCCCGTCGATCGCCAATGTGCTGTGGTATGCGGCCGGCGTGCTGCTGGTGATCAACGGCAGCCTGCCATGGATCGTGGTGGCGGGTGTGGCGCTGATCCGGTGGGCGTGGCAAATTGTCTGTTTCTCACAGCTTACGAGACGCTTCGACAATAGCCCGGTGTATATCCTGGCACCGCTGTTTGAAATTTATTTTATGATTGCAAATACTATTTTGATACTATCTCCGTTACATAGTAACAGAAAGTTCAAAAAATAGTGGAAGCAACCGCCACATACGACCGCCAGACACACGACTACCAGTTGGTGTGCGATGCTCGCGACCGCGGCAACTACAAGGCCTATGCCGACCTTATGAGTGCCTATCGCGAGCCTTTGTATTTGCTGTTGCTGCGGATGACGCACAACACGACGACGGCGAGCGACCTGACGGTGGACACGTTCAGCAAGGCTTTCTGCCAGCTACACCGCTATGCGCCGACGGGGACGTTCAGCTCATGGCTGTTTTCCATCGGTGTGAACACCTATATAGACTATATCCGGAAGCGGAGGCTTGACACGGTGTCGCTGAGCAACATGCAGCGGTCGCAGGACAACGATTTTGTGGAGTATCAGATACCCTCAGGCGCCCCCAATCCCGAGGAGCGGCTGATACGGCAACAGCGCGACGAGGCGCTGCGCAAGGTGGTGGACCAGCTGAAACAGCCCTATAAAGAGATCATCGAGCTGCGCTACTATGAGGAGTACAGCTACGAGCAGATAGCCGAGAAGCTCGGCATTCCCATCGGCACTGTCAAGGTGCGCCTCTCGCGTGCCAAAACGCTGCTGCTTTCGATCATCACCCGGAAAGGAGGCCTCGTATGAAACGGGGATGCCTTCTGATAGCCACCCTGATGATGGCCGCTGCGGTGATGGCAGAGGACGGAAGCGACGCATTGGGACAGTCCGATGACGCTCCTCCATCTACCGCCGGGGGCAGATATTACACTGGTCTTTCAGTTTTTGTCGACGCATCGGGGCTGTGGGCCGACCGGGTGACGGCGGATTTCTATTCCGGCCGACCGGAGAATGCCAACACGATCAACCGTGTGCTCCACAGCAACTTCTACGGGCAGCAGATATGGTACAATCTGGTCAACCAGGGGCTGATATCGCCGTCGGCCATCAGCAGCTACGAGCAGTTGGAGGTGGTGGAATACGCCCGGATGTACTATGCCACCTCCTACCAGATCGGGCTGGGGCTACGCTACGACTACAACGGCGGCTGGGGGTGGCTGTTGCGTTTCGACCTGGGACGGCTTGAGGCGCTGGGCGCATTCAACATCAGTTCGAACAACGGCACGGGTATCCTCAACAACGGCCGCCAGTATATCCGATGCGGCATCATGGGCAAGGAGGACCGTATCAACATCGACCTTGGGCTGAGCAAGATTTTTGCCCTCACGTCGACGCTGGACATGGAATTCAATGTCGGGTTCAACGTCAACAACACCAAGGTGAAAGAGAACATGATGGAGGTGGGCGGAAGCACCTATTCGATACTGGACATCTGGGGCGGACGAACGCCCAACCGGAATGTGGGCAGCTACGAGTATATCAACCAGGGCGGCATCGGCATCGGCGGATTCGCCAGCGCGCTGCTGGGCTATCAGGTGAAAGGCGTGGGCGCCATCAAGGTGGGCTACACCTGCTACCGCACAACGACGAATTTGGAAGGATACAGCGCCATGGGCTGGAGCCATCTGGTGGGTATCCGACTGGAAATGTATAATTTTAGTTTCATATAAGATAGATGATTACATTCACTAATTTAGCAGAAAGCGACCATTCGCACTTTGCGCAAGAGCTGTTTGAAGAGGCGTTTCCGGAACAGGAACGCCCGCCCTTCAGTAGACTCCGGCAGCGTGATGCCGGCAAATTCCATTTTCTTGTGGCCGAAAACGGCGACGAACCCATAGGCATTCTGACCTATTGGACATTTGAAGACCTTGTCTATATCGAGCATTTCGCCATCGACAAGGAGCTTCGCAACCAGGGATTGGGGAAGGCCGTGTTCCTGAATTTCCTGTCGCAGCAGAAGGAGCAGGTGGTGCTCGAGGTGGAGACGCCCCACAATGAGGAGTCGGACCACCGCATCGAGTTCTACTCCAGCATGGGGCTGTTCCAGAACCCGCAGCCCTACGTGCAGCCGTCGTATCATGGCGACGGACGTACGGTTGATATGATCATCATGTCGAAGTACGAACTCGACGACGACGAATTTGCAGAAATTCGCGACCTTCTATACCGCGAAGTGTACAACTACAAAGCCTAGGAGGGAAAAATATTTCTTCCTGCAATAGGCTATCAAATAAACACTTGCAACGTACAGGTGCAAAAAAGCAAAAAAAAATTTTGCCAGTATAAAAAAAACATGTACTTTTGCACCCGATTTCAGAAAGAGAAAGTGATGAAATCGCAGATGGCTCCTTAGCTCAACTGAATAGAGCATCTGACTACGGATCAGAAGGTTGCAGGTTTGAATCCTGCAGGAGTCACCAAAAGAAAGCAGGACAATGTTTGCCCTGCTTTTTTTAGTCTTCATACGATGGAAGAGCGAGAGATACTATATGTCGACGTGCTGCTGCCGCTGCACCTGCCCGACACCTACACCTACCGGGTGCCCTACGAGATGAACCCGCAGGTGAAAGTGGGCGCGCGGGTGGTGGTGCAGTTCGGCCAAAAGCGTATGTACTCCGCCCTCGTACGAAGGATCCACCACGAAGCGCCAGGTTGGAAAGCCAAATACATCGTCGCCGTGCTCGACGAAAAGCCTATAGTCGACGAAAAGCAGATGGAGTTTTGGGAATGGATGGCACAATATTATATGTGCTATCCGGGCGATGTCATGGCGGTGGCCCTACCCTCGGGGCTCAAGTTGGCCAGCGAGTCGGCAATAGCGATCCACCCCGAATTTGACGGCGACATCTCACGGCTGTCGAGATACGAGATGTCGATTGTCAACCTGCTTACCGACCATCCCGTGATGAAACTCGACGACATCAGCCGAGCCCTTGGGGTGATGAAAATCATGCCCATCATCAGGGGGATGATCGACCGGAAGGTGGTGATGATGGAAGAGGAGCTGCGCGAACGCTTTGTGCCGCGCACCTCCCCCTATGTGGTCCTCACCGACGCCTACCATGACGAAGAGTCGCTCAAGAAACTCTTCGACGAGTTGGAGAAGCGGCATCGGGTGAAGCAGGTGGAGCTGATGATGCAGTTTCTGCAAAAGTCGCACTTCGGCAACGACCCCGTGGCGAAGCGCCAGCTTCCCCAATCATCGGCGCTGAACACGCTGGTCAAGAACGGCATCCTGGCCATCGAGGATCGTGTGGAGAGCCGGCTGGAGAAATACTCGAAGGACGAACTGGCCGATCCCTCCGGCATTCGCCTCAACGACGAGCAACAGACAGCATACGAAGACATCGGCAGCTCGCCGCTGCCGGTCAACCTGCTGCACGGTGTCACCTCGTCGGGCAAGACGGAAGTGTATATACGCCTGATGGACGACGTGATCAAACAGGGAAAGCAGGTGCTCTTTCTGTTGCCCGAGATCGCCCTCACAGCCCAGATCATCAACCGTCTGAGACGCTATTTTGGCGATCTTGTCGGGGTCTACCATTCGCGTTTCAGCGCCAGCCAACGCGTTGAGGTGTGGCAACGGACACGGACCGAAGGAGAAGGCCGCTACCAGATATTGCTGGGAGCCCGCAGCGCCGTGTTTCTCCCGTTCGTCAGCTTGGGCCTCGTGATCGTGGACGAGGAGCACGATAGCTCGTACAAGCAATACGAACCGACGCCGCGCTACCATGCCCGCGACGCTGCCATCTACCTGGCCCGACAATGGGGTGCCCGGACGGTATTGGGGTCGGCAACGCCGAGCATCGAGAGCTACCACAATGCCCAATCCGGCAAGTACGGACTTGCCACCATCATGCAACGCTATGGCGGATACAAGCTGCCCACGGTGAAATGCGTCGACATGAAAGAGGCACAGCGGAGCGGCAACATGAAGGGCTTCTTCTCCTCCACCCTGCTCGATGCCATCAAAGATGCCCTCGTCCGCCACCGGCAAGTGATCCTATTCCAGAACCGACGCGGCTTCTCGCTGCGACTGGAATGCAACGACTGTCACCATATACCGCAATGCGTACATTGCGACGTGTCGCTCGTCTACCACAAAAACACCAACTCGCTCCGTTGCCACTATTGCGGCTATTCGATACCCGTGCCGGCAGAATGTCCGGCGTGCCATTCTACACATATCCACATGACCGGCATCGGTACCGAGCGCATCGAAGAAGACCTGCAAATCATCTTTCCAGAGGCCAACGTGGCCCGCATGGACCTCGACAGCACCGCCCAGAAAAACCGCTATCTGGAGATCATCAACGACTTCCAACAGCACCGTATCGACATCCTCGTCGGCACACAAATGGTCACCAAAGGCCTCGACTTCGAGAATGTGGACGTGGTGGGCATCATCAACGCCGACAACTTGATCAACTATCCCAACTTCCGTTCCTACGAGCGCGCCTTCCAGCAGATGACCCAGGTCAGCGGCAGGGCCGGACGGCACTCGGACCAGAGCGCTGTCATCATCCAGACTTACAACCCCAGCCACCAGGTGATGCTCGACGTGATCGGCAGCGACTACCTCAGCCTTTTCAACGAGCAGATCAACGAACGACGCATATTCCGCTACCCACCATATTACCGGCTGATAGAAATCACCCTCAAGCACCGCGACGCCCAGACACTCGGCGACGCCGCCGACTGGCTGGCCACGCAGTTGCGCGGGGTGTTCGGCACACGCGTGATGGGGCCGGAATTTCCCCTCGTCAGCCGCATACGGGCCCTCTACCTCAAAACCATCACCCTCCGGTTTGAGAAAAGCGAGCCCATCGCCGAGGCGAAAAAGGTGACGATGCAAATCAGCAACGACATGACAAAACAGCAAGGATGGTCATCGGTATCGGTGCATTTCGACGTTGACCCATACTGATCAGAGGCCATCTGCAAGACAGTCTTTCTTGCTATAAATCAACCGCTAACGCCAGCAGCAAAGCGTCAGGATGAAAAAAGTTTTGTCCAGTCGCAAAAAAAGTAGTACTTTTGCAAACGCAAACGCAGAGAAATGTGCGTTTCCCCCATGGGTAAGTCTTATACGACCAGCTCCCATTGAATCCCCCAGGGTAGGAATACAGCAAGGGTGTTTGGTTGTAGCGGTGCGATATAAACAGCTTACCCTTTTTTTTATGCAAACGACCGTAGCATACATACTCATCATCCTGGGCGTGGCCCTTTGGAGCGTTCTGGTGCCGCTGGGACGCAAAATACCCCCGCGGACCATGCGAGGCATCACCATCTTCGGAGCAGCCTATCTGCTTGCCATCAGCTTTCTGAGCCTGGTACCCGAAGCATTTGCCTCCGACACCAATCCGCTCTACATATCCCTTGCCATTCTGGCGGGCTTTCTGCTGCAGCAACTGCTCGACGGCCTCTCCGCCCATATCGAGCACGGCCACACCGAAGAAGGCTACACCTTCACCGGCCTCATGATCGGCCTCTCGCTCCACGCCTTCATGGAAGGCATGCCCCTGGTGAGCAGCACCGGCGACGTCAACCATGGGCTGACCATCGGCATCGTGCTGCACAACATCCCGGTGGCCCTGATCCTCGTCGGCCTCATGATGGCCCGCGGCTACCGCTTCTGGCGTGTGCTGGCCATGCTCGTCCTGTTCGGCATCATGTCGCCCCTCGGCTCGCTCTTCAACCTTCACTTCCTGCCGTCGACCGAACAGGTGCAACACATCGTCATCGGCCTGGTGGTAGGCGTGCTGCTCCATGTCAGCAGCAGCATCCTCTTCGACCACCGCCGCTCCGACAAAGCCCTCTTCCTCACCCTGCTGATCATCCTGGTGGCCTTCGCTGCCGCCTTTTTCACCATATAGAATACACAACATGACCAACCAAGAGATAATCAAGGACCTCGTTGCCCGCAAAGAATCGCTCAGAAAATATCTCGACATCGACAACACCACCGCCTGGATTGCCGAAGAGGAGAAAAAAACCGAGGCTGCCGACTTCTGGAGCGACCCGAAAGAGGCCCAGAAGATCGTCAAGGGCATCAACTCGCGCAAAAGTTGGGTCACCGCCTTCCACGATGTCGACAACTCGTGCGGCGACCTGGAAGTGATGGGCGAATTCTTCGACGCTGGCGATGCCACCGAAGAAGAGCTCACCAACCAGATTGCCATCACCCAGAAAAAGGTCGAAGACCTGGAATTCAAGAACATGCTTCGCAGCGACAGCGACCGCCTCGACGCCGTGCTGTCGATCAACGCCGGCGCCGGCGGAGTGGAAGCCCAAGACTGGGCCGAGATGCTCATGCGTATGTATATCCGCTATGCTGAAACCCACGGCTACCGTGTGGCCATCAGCAACTCGCTCGACGGCGAAGGTGCCGGCATCAAAAGCTGCACCCTGCAAATCGAGGGCGAATTCGCCTACGGATACCTCAAGAGCGAAACCGGCGTGCACCGCCTGGTCCGCGTCAGCCCCTTCAACGCACAGGGCAAGCGCATGACCTCATTCACCTCCGTCAGCGTCACGCCCCTCATTGACGACACCATCGAGGTGGTGGTCGACATGTCACGCCTCAGCTGGGACACTTTCCGCAGCGGCGGTGCTGGAGGACAGAATGTCAACAAGGTGGAATCGGGCGTGCGCCTACGCTACCAGTACAAAGACCCCTACACGGGCGAGGAAGAGGAGATCCTGATCGAGAACACCGAAACGCGCGACCAGCCCAAGAACAAGGAAAACGCCATGCGCCTGCTCCGCTCGCAGCTGTACGACCGCGAGATGAAACACCGCATGGAGGAGCAGGCCAAAATCAAAGCCAGCCAAAAGAAAATAGAATGGGGCTCACAGATACGCTCCTACGTCATGGACGACCGCCGTGTGAAAGACCATCGCACAGGCTACCAGACCTCCGACGTGGCCGGCGTGATGGACGGCCACATCGACGAATTCATCAAAGCCTACCTGATGCAGTTCGGCGCCGAGGGTTGATCCCCGCCGGCCATCATATCCATACAAGGGCGGCCTGCAGCGAATGCTGCAGGCCGCCCTTGCTTCACGCTGGCACCCTAGCCGCAAAGAAACAGCCAGGGGGCGTGCTCGGCACGCCCCCTGGCCATCAAGTGTAGACATTCTTTTTTTCTGACGCCCCACTGGCCTACTGCAGCACCGAATGGTAGTGCAGGTCGCCGGTAATGGTGCAAGTCACCGGTCCGATGATTGGCAGCGTCACCGACGGAGTGCCGGAAACGGTGCTCGTCCAATCGAGCACACCGTTCTTCGGAGCGGCAATGACGGGGTGAGCGGCAATCATCTGCAGAGAAACATCGATACCCAGGGTGTCGATAGCGAACCCGATGGTGTCGTTCTCCAGATGCAGGCCGTCCTCAAGCACGGTGCCGCGCAGATACATGCCGTCCGTGCTGGTCATCACGATGCCGTCGGCAAGCGTCGGATCCTTCTTCACCGTGACGATTTCGACGTCGAAATCACGGTCGAGGGGGAACGTGAACAGCGTGCCGATGGAGATCGACAGGTCGCCGGTGCGCGTCATCAGATACTTGCCGAGATAGGGAGTCACGTCGACGGTAGTGCCGGGAATGGGATCGGGATCCTCGCCCGAAGGCGACACTGGATGGTCGCCGCAAGCGGCAAAGGTCATCGCGGCAAAGGCCATCAACAAATAGAACAATCTTTTCATAACAGTAAATCAGTTTAAAAAATCAGTCTCTCTTAGCGGGGGCCACGCACTTGTAGAACAGGCCGGCCAGAGCGGCACCCACGAGCGGAGCCACGATGAAGAGCCACAGCTGGCTGCAGGCATTCCAGCCGTCGGCATTGCTGAACAGCGCCTGGCTCAGCGAGCGGGCGGGGTTCACACTGGTGTTGGTCAGCGGGATGCTCACAAGGTGGATAAGCACTAGGGTGAGACCGATGGCCAGGCCGGCAAACTTGCCGTTGGCATGGCGGTCGTCAGTCACGCCGAGGATCACCATCAGGAAGACGAAGGTCAGCAGAGCCTCCACCAGGAAGGCGCCCCACATGCTCACGCTCAGATAGTCGGGATTGCCCGTGGCGGCGGCAAACTCAGCGCCGTAGCCGTTGGCGGCAAACACACCCGTCTGGCCCAAGCCGGCGGCATTCCAGATGCAGAGCAGCACAGCACCTGCGATGACAGCACCCACGCACTGGCTCAGCCAGTAGAGCAGCATGTCCTTAAGGCTCATGCGACCATTGACCCACACGCCGAACGAAACGGCAGGGTTGAGATGGGCACCACTCACATGGCCGATACCATACGCCATCGCGATAACCGTGAGGCCGAAGGCAACGGCGACGCCAAGGAAACCGACGTGTCCGAACAGCGCGGTACCGCAACCGCCGAGCACCAGCACGAATGTACCCAGACATTCGGCTAACATTTTGTTGGTAATCTTCATAATGATACTGTTTTTGAGATTAAACATTTTGGATGATTAACGCCGAAAAAAAGAGAATATTGCCCAAAGGCATATTTTTTTATAGCCAAGAGGAGGGAGTGGAGAGTAGTATTTTACAGACAAAAGCGAACAGGCACTTACGCGACAGCGAGGAGACGGCTGAGGAGAGAACGAGGGGGTGAGGGAGCTGCAGGGCGATGCCCCCAAGGAGGGATTGCAGGGAAGGTTGAGGATTATTCACATCAATCGTGATGATCAGCCAGCCGGCGGGCTGACAAAATGGCAGGGGTGGAAACCATGCGACTGACATTGTGTGTGCATACAATCGTTTTTTTCAAGACATAGGCTTATTCTGGCACGCAAATTGATAAGAGAATCGCAACATTGCAACAATAAACATAACAACCCAAATGACAAAAAAAATCATTATACTATCTGCACTACTGACCATTGCCGCCATGGGGCATTCGCAGCGTATGCTGACATTAGACGAATGTCGCGAACGCGCATTGCAGAGCAACCGCACACTGAAGCAGGCTGAACTGAAAAAGGAGGAAACCGATGCGCTGAAGAAAATGGCCATGATGCAGATGCTGCCAAAGGTTAGCGCCAACGGCGGCTATATGTGGATGGACAAGAGCGTCAACCTGCTGAGTGAGGATCAAAAACAGCGACTGAACACAATGGGCAACAGTTTGGAGGAGGACATCAACGCAGCACTGCATGAGCAGCTGAACGGTGTGCCACTGGTGGGCGACGCTTTGGCCGAGCGGCTGTCAGGGGTGGTGAGCAGCAGCGGTATCGGCAACCGCATCAACGGCATCGGCAACGAGATTGTACAAGGTCTCGAAACCGACACACGCAACATGGGCTTTGGAATTGTCACACTCACACAGCCCATTTACATGGGCGGCAAACTGGCAGCCGCCTACAGCACAGCGCGACTGATGGACGAGTTGAGCGGCATAGAGTACGACAAGGAACGCGAGGCGACGCTGGTGGCCGTCGACGAAGCCTACTGGCAGGTGGTCAGCGTGCAACACAAACAGAGGCTGGCCGAACAATATGCTGCCCTGCTCGACACGTTGGAACGCAATGTGGAGTTGGCAGTTGAGGCCGAGGTGTCCACCAAGGGTGACCTGGCCAAAGTGCGAGTGAAACGCAACGAAGCACAGATGTCGTTGACAAAAGCCAACAACGGGCTGCTGCTGAGCAAGATGCTGCTCGCCCAGCGGTGTGGAATGCCACTCGACACCATCTTTGAAGTCGGCAACGGCCAGACAGAACTGCTCACCCATGGCGAGGGCGACAGCCTGTCGATCAACCTCGACGACGTCTATGCCCGCCGCGCCGAAATGCGCATGCTGCGCATAGGCGACAGCATTGCCCGGGAGGGGGTGCGCATGGCTGCCAGCACACTGAAACCCAACGTGGTGTTCACAGGGGGGTACCTCTTCAGCAATCCCAATGTCTTCGACGGTTTCAGCAACAGTTGGGGCGGCACATGGATGGCGGGGGTGGCAGTCAGCGTCCCGCTGGTGCACCCGGGCGGCGTATTCGCCGTAAAAGCCGCCAAAGCCAAGCAGAAAGAGGCAGAATACAAGCGCAGGGAGGCAGAAGAACTGATAGAACTGCAAGTAAACAAACTGAGCTGCGAACTCGAGCTGGCATACAAGCGCCTGGCCGAGGCAGAAAGCAGCATCGATGAGGCCAACGAGAACCTCAAACTGGCTGACGAAAGCTTCAAGGCAGGTGTGTGCAGCAGCAGCGACGTCATGGCAGCCCAAACGGCCTGGATGCAGGCACAAAGCGAGGCAATCGACGCACACATTGACATCGAGATGTGCAAGGTCTACCTCAAGCAAGCCTTGGGAAGATGAAAAGAGAAAAAAGGATCATTTACGATATAATCTGTAAAATAGAAAATAAAGATGAAAGAGACAAACAAATCACTCCTGGCCGGACTGGCCGTTGTCATAGTGACCGTGGGAGTAGTGATGCTCGTTGGCCTGTTGGCCATACATCCCGAGAAAGAGATAATCAGCGGTGAGACCGACGCTGCCGAATACCGTGTGAGCAACATGGTGCCCGGACACGTGGACACCATCTTCGTCGAAGAGGGCGACCGCGTGCATCGCGGCGACACACTGGCGCACATAGCCAGCCGTCAGGTCAATGCAAAGATGCAACAAGCCGAAGCCGCACGCGATGCTGCCAGCGCCCAAAGCCGCAAGGCTCGAGGGGGAGCCCGAAGCCAGCAGGTAGAGATGGCACGCCAGGTATGGCAGAAAGCTCAGGCCGCAGAAGAAGTCTATCGCAAGAGCTACGAGCGCATCAAAGGTCTTAAGGAGAAAGGGGTGGTCAGCGCTCAGCAATACGACGAGATTGAAGCCAAATACAAGGTGGCACAAGCCGATTGTGCCGCAGCCGAACAGCAATATCTGATGGCAAAAGAAGGTGCACAGCGCGAGGACATCGATGCAGCAGCAGCCCTCGTGGGACGCGCCGGAGGTGCTGTGGCCGAAGTGCAGAGCTACCTCGACGACAGTTATCTCATAGCACCGTGCGACGGCGAGGTGGTGGAACTATTCGCAAAGCAGGGCGACCTGCTGGGCACAGGATCACCCGTAGTCAGCATAGTCAACCTCGACGACACATGGATGAACTTCGCTGTGCGTGAAGACCGCCTCGCCGGCATGGAAGTAGGGGGCATTGTAAAGGTCAATATTCCCGCCCTCGGCAAACAGACCTACCCCTGCACCGTGCGCCGCATGCAGGCGATGGCATCCTATGCCACATGGCGTTCAACCAAGATTGGCGGACAACACGATGTCAAGAACTTCGATGTCAAGGTGGTACCGCAAGCCCCCATCAAAGGTCTACGTCCCGGCATGACTGCAATTATTGATAATTGACCATTGATTGAAGTCACAGTTTAGCTTTTCAATTTCAAGCAAATAGGTAAAAAATGTTGATCAGGGTCTTCAAACGCGAACTGCGGCGCATCTGGCTCAAGCCTCGCTACACCATCATTATGACGGCAGGCGTGGTCTTCGCTTTTGTGTTCTTCGCCACCATGACGCGCGACGGACAGCCGCAGGAACTGCCGGTGGCTGTAGTCGACATGGACGGCTCCTACCTTTCGCGCCGCATCTGTCATGAGCTCGACGCCACACCTGCTGTGCATGTGATTGCCGTATACAACAACCACACCGAAGCCCGCCGTGCCATGCAACGCGGCGTAGTGTTCGCCTTCTACGAAATACCGCACGGCACCTACAACGACGTGCTCCAGTTCCGCGGACCTAAGATAGGACTCTACACCAACCAGTCATATCTGCTGGCGGGTTCGCTTGCCTACCGCCAACTGGCCACCCTGGGCAAACTGGCCACAGGCGCCGTTCAGCGCGAGGTGCTGCGCATGAAAGGCGTTGACGAGAACCTCATCATGGGTCGCCTACAGCCAGTGGCCCTCGACACTCACCCCATCGGCAACAGCAAGGGCAACTACCAGATATATCTTATGACCACACTGCTTCCGGGAATAATCATCATGATGGCCATGCTGCAAACAGCCTACGTCATCGGTCGCGAACGTCAGGAGCGGACGCTGACAAATCTGATGCGCAAGGCCGGAGGCAACGCCGTGACGGCCCTCGTAGGCAAAATGCTTCCCTACACATTCCACTACACGCTGCTGCTATTGCTGGCCGAAATAGTGATGTACGGACCAATGCATTTTCCAATGGAGGGCAGCTGGTGGCTGCTGGCACTGGTTTCGCTGCAGGCGGTGGTGGCGGCACAATGCGCCGGCTGCTTCCTGATGGGATGCGTGCCCGACCCGTCGGTGGCCATGAGCCTGACATCGGCCTACGGCACCCTTGCGTTCACAATGTGCGGATTCTCGTTCCCCGTCGACGCCATGCCAGAACCCATGCAAGCCTTCAGCCTGCTCTTCCCTCTGCGCTACTATTTCTTGGCCATGCGCGACATCACACTTTTCGGAAATGGGCTCGATGTGTGCTGGCCGCAGATGGCCGTGCTGGCCGCATTCCCGCTGCTGCTGCTCGCGGGCGCTGCCATGCTGAGCCGGCAAATGGCCCGTGAACGCATACCGGAAAGGAGGTTGGCATGCTGAAAAAAATCGCTATCGCCCTGCGCGACATCTGGGAAGTGCTGACCGCCGAGGTGAGGCGCGTTTTCACCGACCCCACCACCCTCGTCATATTCTTCCTGGCCACCGCCGTCTATCCCCCACTCTACTACTACATCTACCACCGCGAGGTGCTCCAGGAAATGCCCGTAGCCGTCGTCGACCTCTCACAAAGCGAGGCATCCAGGCGCTTCGTGCACAAACTGGATGCCACGCCGGAGATGCACGTGGCATTCCGCTGCAACACCCTAGCCGATGGCGAAGCCCTTATCGACCGCCACGTGGCGAAGGCACTCTTTGTGCTTCCACCCGACTACGCACAGCGCCTCGCCCACCACGAAACGGCCACTGTCACTTGCTTCTCCGACATCAGTTCATTCATCTACTACAAAAATGCCCTGCTGGGAGGCAGCAACGTGATGCTCGACGAGATGCAGAACCTGCAACTTGAGCACCACCAAACCGGCATCCTCGACGCTGAGCAGACACGCGTGCAGGTGGAACCCATAGGCATCGACGATGTGAAACTCTACAATCCATCGGGCGGATATGCCTCGTATTTCATTCCGGCACTGCTCCTGCTGGTGATCCACCAGACGCTCTTCTTCGGCATCTGCGTGCTCTGCGGCGATGCCAACGAAAACAAGCGCGCCCTGCGCCTGATACCGCCTCACCTGCGCACACACAGCATCTACCGCGTCACTCTGGGCCGCATGCTCTGCTTCCTCCTCATCTACATACCCATCGCCCTCTTCGACCTCATCATCATGCCTCGCATCTTCGGCATGCCGCAGCTCGGCAGCACCGCCGACATGATTCTCTTCCTGCTGCCCTTCATCCTCGCCACATCCTGTTTCGCCATGGCCTTCGGCAACCTGCTGTCGCAGGAACGCATGAGCACACTGCTATGCTGCCTCTTCTTCTCTGTGGTGCTCTTCTTCCTGTCGGGACTGGTATGGCCGCAACAGTGCATGCCGCGTTTCTGGCGCGTCTTCAGCTATCTTTTCCCCTCCACGCCCGGCATACAAGGCTTCGTGCGCATCGGCTCCATGGGAGCGACTCTGGCCGAGGTGCGGGGCGAATACCTTGCCCTATGGTTGCAGACTGGTCTTTGGTTTGCGGCAGCTTGCCAGTCACTTCGGTTTATTAAGAAATTCAGGTGATTCCAACGCGTCATCGTACCATACCTGCTTCGCCCCCCTCTGCCCCTCCATCCCCGCTCCAACCCCTCCCCTTCCGCCACTCATTTTTAAAGAATATTAACACCTTGCCAACTCCCTGATAACCACCTACCAACTCCTACCGCAGTAGGAGTTGGTTAGGAGATGGTAGGGCGATGGTAAGGTGATGAAAAGCGGTCGGCACGGCGACGGTGTGGCGAATGCCCGCCATGTCCGCCGATAGAGGATGGCGGATAAACTTTTTTTAAGGTACAAGATTTATTTCGTATCTTTGCACCCGTTGTTTCCGCACCGCAGGTGCTCCGTCGAGAACGACGGGAATCTGCGGACGGGCACATGCCCGCAGGAAACGGCAGGACATACAGAAAAGACGTTGCAACGGCGTTTATCTGCGGCACATTGAATCTCGCAAATTCATCTGTCAAGTCGCAATATCGCAATGTTCACCGTCCATCGTTTGCATCATTGAAGTGCACACGGCGTGCCGTGTACACTCCCCCATACAGATGCACAGCGTGGGCTTCGACATTGCTTATTCTACTTGATAGGGCATGCGAGAGCCTAATGTGCGGGATAAGCAAGAGTTCTTAACCCGCACTCTTTTTTCGTGCTTACTGTCAGAAGCAAAACACAACTAAAAACAACAAACATCATGAAGAAAAAACTATTCCTTTTGATTGCCGTCCTGCTGGCAGTGGGGCAAAATGCTTTTGCCTACGATTTCAGCTACACCTACCTGGGCCAAACGCTGTTTTATACTATTACTAATAGTTCACAACGTCATGTTCGGGTTGACAATCCTTTGGGTAGCAACTTTTACAGTTATATAACGGGCGATGTGGTGATTCCCGACAGTGTGGAGAACAGCGGCACTACGTACGCGGTCACTTCCATCGGTGACGCTGCCTTCCATAGTTGCAGCGGCCTGACCTCGGTCACCATACCTAGTTCGGTCACTTCCATCGACAGAGAAGCCTTCTGGGGTTGCAGCGGTCTGACCTCAGTCACCATCGGTAACTCGGTCACTTCCATCGGCAACGCAGCCTTCTGTGGCTGCAGCGGCCTGACCTCGGTCACCTTTCCCAACTCGGTCACTTCCATCGGCGACATTGCCTTCTCTGATTGCAGCGGACTGACCTCGGTCTCCTTCCCCAACTCGGTCACTTCCATCGGCCGCTATGCCTTCTCTGATTGCAGCGGACTGACCTCCGTCACCATCGGTATCTCGGTCACTTCTATCGGCAGCAGTGACTTCTTTGGTTGCAGCGCCTTCTATGGTTGCAGCGGACTGACCTCCATTGTGGTGGAGGCTGGCAATACACACTACGACAGCCGCGACAGCTGCAACGCCATCATCCAGACCGACCTTAACCTGTTGATTCAAGGATGCAATTCTACAGTTATTCCCAGCTCGGTCGCTTCCATCGGCAACTATGCCTTCCGTGATTGCAGCGGACTGACCTCAGTCACCATTCCCAACTCAGTCACTTCCATCGGCAACTATGCCTTCTATGGTTGCAGCGGTTTGACCTCCATTGTGGTGGAGGCTGGCAACACACACTACGACAGCCGCGACAGCTGCAACGCTATCATCCAGACCGACCTTAACCTGCTGATTCAAGGTTGCATGACTACAATTATTCCCAACTCAGTCACTTCCATCGGCAACAATGCCTTCCGTGATTGCAGCGGACTGACCTCCGTCACCATTCCCAACTCAGTCACTTCCATCGGCAACTATGCCTTCAGTGATTGCAGCAACCTGCTTAATATTGTTTGCCAATCTGTCTATCCGCCCACAGCAATTTACAGTGCCTTCTATGGCGTTCCGGCCTACTGCACCCTGACAGTACCCTGCGGGTCGTTGGCAGACTATAGTGCTACCGAGCCATGGAGAACAAATTTCCAGAATATGAACGAGGACTGCCCGTACACTGTCACTGTGGTGAGCGCTGACTCGACGATGGGCACCGTCAGCGGCGGCGGCCAGGTGCAGGAAGGCGATGTGATCACCATCACCGCCACAGCCAACGCGGGCTACCGCTTTGTGCGCTGGAACGACAACGACACCCATGCCGTTCGCACCGTCACCGTGACCAGCGACATGACTTTCACCGCCTACTTCGAGGCCCTGCCCAGCGAGGGCATCGATGACGCCGGCGCCGAGCAGATCGTCAAGGTCTATGCAGCCGATGGCCGCATCTACATTGATGCCCCACAGCCCGTCGAGGCCGCCGTCTACGACATGACTGGCCGTCGCGTGGCCACCCTCGCCGACGGCACCAGTGTCCCGATGCCCACAGGTGTCTACCTGGTCAAGGTGGGCACCCTGCCCGCCCGCAAGGTAGTGGTGCTGCGATAGCGTTCGGCAACCGACTCATATAAGGCGCACAACCTATAGGGAGCCTGCACCATCCGGCACGAAGGATTGCCGTGGAGAGGTAGGCAGGCGTGTGGGCGAGGGTGCCGCACAAGAATCAGACAACAATCAGGGGGCGGCCGCGCAAAGC
>CAKZZD010000017.1 GCA_937886715.1 uncultured Bacteroidales bacterium
GGGGCTCGGTGCGGGGGTTGTGCACATGCACCGGCCGCGACCGCAGGCACCACCGCCCGCGCCACATGTAGCCGATCACGGGCCCCACGCTGCCGCGGTACCCGTCCACAATGCCATATCTCTGTCTTGCCATGATGAATGATTTTTTTGAAGAAAAACGTACCTATATAATATAAGTCCCGCAGGCCGGAAATTATGTTAATTTAACCTATCGCATGCAAATTGTTGATATCTTTCGCCGTTTCCGCCGCCGCCACATCCCCGACCCAAAAGGCTGACAACCAGTAGCCAACTCCTACGGCGGTAGGAGTTGGTAGGCAGTTGGTAGGGCAATGCTACGGAGACAGGAAGGCGACGGCGGCAGGAAAATGATGTGGGGACGATTTGAAAAAAATGTGTATCTTTGCTAGATTGCAGCAGTAAGGAAAAACGTAATATATATATAGTAATCAAATAATTAGTACGAAATATGTCGCTACTCTCGATACGCAATTTGCACGCCACAATCGGCGAGCGCGAGATTTTGAAGGGAGTGAACCTTGAAGTGAATGCCGGCGAGGTGCACGCCATCATGGGTCCGAACGGCAACGGCAAGAGCACCCTGGCGGGTGTGGTGGCCGGCAATCCGAAATACACGGTCACGGCCGGCGAGGTGATCTACAAAGGCAAGAACATCCTTGAGATGCCTGTCGATGTGCGGGCTGCCGAGGGGCTGTTTCTGGGCTTCCAGTATCCGGTGGAGATCCCTGGCGTGAGCATCACCAACTTCATGCGCACGGCCGTCAACGAGCAGCGCAAGTACCATGGCCTCGACCCGCTGAGTGGCAGCGAGTTTCTGAAGCTGATGGAGGAGAAGAAAAAGGTGGTGGAGATGACCACCAACCTGGCCAGCCGTTCGGTGAACGAAGGCTTCAGCGGCGGCGAAAAGAAGAAGAACGAGATTTTCCAGATGGCAATGCTCAATCCGACGCTGAGCATACTTGACGAGACCGACTCGGGCCTCGACATCGATGCTTTGCGTGTGGTGGCGGGCGGCGTCAACAAGCTCCGCTCGGCCGACAATGCCACGATCGTTATCACCCACTATCAGCGTTTGCTCGACTTCATCGTGCCCGACTATGTGCATGTGCTCTATGAGGGACGCATCGTCAAGACCGGCCCGAAGGAACTGGCCTTGGAGCTTGAGGAGAGGGGATACGACTGGATCAAGAAGGAGCTGGAAGGCGCCGATGCATAAACACAAAAGCCATTTTGCCAAATGATTCGTAAAGATATTTTGCCCGATGTGTGGACCGACGGATGGCACTCCGAGGCCGCGGCTGCCGCGATGCAGGTGGAGCGTGGCGAGGAGCGTGTGATGGTGATGTGCAATCCGGCCGACGCCCCGATGTTCATGCTCCGCGAGGATGCGGGCTACAGCATCATGCCCGATGTGGAGAAACTCGACATAACGCTTGGCGAGGGTGCCAGCCTGAAGCTCTACCGCCTGCAGGGGATGAACACGCCGCAGCGCCACCTGACCGACCTGACCGTTGCCATGCAGCGCGACGCGCGCCTCGACATGTGCACCGTCACCCTTGGCGGCGGCCATGTGCGGAACAACGTGGTGGTGCGCATGAAGGGCGAGGGCTGCGACTGCCGGGCCAACGGATTGTACCTGATCGACCGCGAGCAGGAATGCGACAACTATATCTTCGTCGAGCATGCCTGTCCGCATTGCACGAGCCGTGAGCTGTACAAGGGCATCATCGACGATTCGGCGCGTGCGCGCTTCAACGGCCACGTGCTGGTGCAGGACGGCGCGGTGAAGACCGAGGCCTACCAGACCAACCGCAACATACTGCTCACCGACAAGGCACATGTCGACACGCGTCCGTTTTTGGAGATCTACAACGACGATGTGAAGTGTTCGCACGGAAGCACGATCGGCCAGCTGGACGAGCAGGCCATGTTCTACATGATGACGCGCGGCATCTCGGAGCGCACGGCGGTGATGATGCTGAGCTATGCCTTCTGCGACGAGGTGATTGCCGACATTGCCATTCCCAGGCTGCGCGACGCGGTGGGCGACATGGTGAAGAAGCGCCTGCACGGCGAGTTGACGTCGTGTGCCGATTGTGCCATCGCCTGTTCGGCGCCGTGCAACGGTCCCGACGCCCATTTCGACATTGATATCAACAAGCTTTGAGGCTGGGGAGGGTCATAATGCTGGCCTGTTGGCTGCTGGGGTGCGTGTCGCTGCAGGCACAGAATGCGGCGTGTGGCGCGGAGCTGAAGGCTGCCGACAGGAAGGCCTATGACGAGGCGCTGGCACACTATGGGCAGCGCCGCTACAAGGAGGCGGCACAGCAGATGCGCCGCGTGGCGAGCCACAACCCGCAGTCGGCCGATGCTCAGTTCTGGCTCGGCATGATTGCCGTGAAGGACGGCTTCAACGCTACCGCCATCAGGCGCTATTTCGGCAAGTGCATCGAGCTTTGCCCCGACTATCCCAACGCCTTGGCGCACTATTACATGGGCGTGGTGCACTACACCGACGAGGCCTACGATGAGGCGGTGGTGGAGCTGAACAAGTATTTCAACGGCGCCAATGCGGCCAACGAGGCGGCGTACAATGTGGTGTATGAGGAGGCGTCGAACTATCTGTATTGGTCCGAGTTCCTGTCGCAGGCGCGCCTGAACCAGGTGCCCTTCGACCCGCAGCGGGTGGCGGGCGTCAGTTCGAAGCACAGCGAGATGTTGCCCTATATGAGTCCCGACGGACTTGAATTTTTCTACCTGAGGCAGGTGCCTGAAAAGAAGGAGGTGACGGTCTACAGCCAGGACTTCGAGGTGAAGCGCTGGAAGCTGTTCCGCAGCGTGTGGGCCGACACGGCTTTCACGCGTGGCGAGGAGCTGCCGGCGCCCTTCAACCAGGGGCCGCAGGAGGGGAATGTGACGCTGACTGCCGACGGACGCACGCTCTACTATTCGCAGCTGTCGAGCCGTGGAGGCTATTCGAACAGCGACCTCTACCGTGTGCGGCGCGACGCTGCGGGTTGGCAGCAGCCCGAGGCGCTGGGCAGCATGATCAACGGCGAGCGCAGCTGTGAGTCGCAGCCGTCGGTGACGCCCGACGGCAGTGTGCTCTATTTTGCCTCGAACCGGCAAGGCGGCCTTGGCGGCATCGACATCTGGCGCTGCCGGCGGCTGAAAAACGGCGACTGGAGCCGGCCGGAGAATATGGGTGCCAGCGTGAACACTGCCGGCAACGAGAAGCTTCCCTTTGTGGCTGCCGACGGCCACACGCTCTATTTCCTGTCGGACGGATGGCAGGGGTTTGGCGGATATGATGTCTATTTTGTTGACCTTGCCGACCCCGACGGCGGCAGGCCTGCCAATCTGGGCCTGCCCATCAACAGCGAGGGCGACGAGGGCCTGTTCGGCGTCACCACGGACGGTCGCAGGGCCTATTATGCTTCCGGTGCTGCCGACGGCAAGGGCACCGATGTGATGATGTTCGACCTTTATCCATCGGCCCAACCCGAGCCGATGCGCTTGTGCCGGGTGCGTGTGGAGAATGGCGCGGGCGCCACGCTGCGGCTGCTGCGCGACGGGGCGCCGGAGGCGGTGTATGAGGCCGACACGGCAAGGCCGACGGCCGTGATGTTGTCGTGCCGCGTGAGCAACACTTTGGTGGCCACGGCCGAGGGTATGTTGCCGGAGGTGAGGGTGATAGGCGCTTCGGAGGTGAGCAGCGGCCGTGCCTCGGGGAAGGATATAGTGCTGAAGAAGAATGCGGTGGGTGCGCAGGTGCGCATCCCGTATGCGGTGGGCAGCGAGGATCTGCAGCGGTGGCTGGCGGCATGGGTCGACTATCTGGTGGAGAACCCGCGTGTGCATCTTGCCATCGAATGCCGCCGCAAGGCCGATGCCAAGGAGATATACGACTATTTTGTGGGCCACAAGCTCCGTGCCGAGCGTTTCACCTATCGGGGCGGTACCGACATTGAGCAACCAAGACTGACTGTGCAATGAAGCCTATATTGCGCATATTGAAGTATTTGCGGTTCTTCCCGGTCGAGATAGGGATGAACCTCTTCCTCAATTTGCTGCATGTGCTGTTCAATCTGGGCTCGTATGTGTTCATTGTGCCGTTTGTGGAACTGCTGTTCGGCTTGGGCGATGTGCCGGCTGCTGAGCCGGAGTTCGCTTTCAACCAGCACCAGTTGGCCGACTGGGCTTTCTGGCATCTCAACCAGTATAAGGGCCTCTACGGCGTGGGCCGCTGCCTGATGGTGATAGCGGGATGCTATCTGGCCTGCTCGTTCCTGAGCAACCTGTTCCGCTATCTGGCTTTCGTCTACCTCAGCGTGATCCGCAACCGTATGATCGAGAGGCTCAGGAACGATGTCTACCACAAGATCACCATACTGCCGGTGAGCTATTTCAACAACCAGCGCCGCGGTGACATCATCAGCCGTATGGCCAACGATTTGGCGGATATCGACTGGAGCATCATCTGCACGCTGAAGTCGCTGGTGAAGGATCCGATCAACGTCATAGTGTTCAGTGCCACACTGATTTTTGTGTCGTGGCGGCTGTTTGTGCTATTCCTGGTGGTGTTGCCGGTGGGTGTGTGGCTGATTTTCAGGATAGGGAAGAGCTTGAAACGCAATTCGCAGAAGGGGCAGAACCGGCTGGGACGGCTGTTTGCACTGCTCGACGAGTCGCTCACCTCGCTGCGGGCGATCAAGGCTTTCGGCCGTGAGCGTGACCGCGAGGAGCGCTTTGCCGCTGCCAACGACGACTATGCGCAGTCGATGGTGAAGGTGGCCCGCCGCAAGGAGCTGTCGAGCCCGCTGTCGGAGATCCTGGGTACGCTGGCACTGGTGGTGATCCTCATCATCGGAGGTTGGCAGGTGATTGGCGGCAGCATCATGCCGTCGGTGTTCATCTTTTTTGTCATTGTGTTTGCGCGCCTTATTCCCCCGATACAGTCCATCGTCAAATCGTACAACAGCCTGCAGAAGGGCAGTGCATCGGCGGTGAGGTTTCTTGAGGTGCTGGATGCCGACGAGGTGATACTGGAGAAGCCCGACGCGTTGAAGCTGAGGGGATTCGAACGCGATATCGTCTTCGAGAATGTGGGCTTCAGCTACCGGGCCGACGATGCCGATTCGGAGGTGCTTCACCATATCGACCTCACGGTGCGGAAAGGCAGCGTGGTGGCCATAGTGGGGCCCTCGGGCGCCGGCAAGAGCACGCTGGTCGATCTGCTGCCGCGTTTCTACGACTGCACTTCGGGGCGCATACTGTTCGACGGCCATGATGTGCGCGACCTGAATATCAACTCGCTGCGTTCACAGTTTGGACTGGTGTCGCAGAATTGCATCCTTTTCAACGATTCGGTGGCGAACAACATCGCTTTCGGAGCGAAGGGTGTTTCGCCTGAAGATATCCGCCATGCCGCACAGGTGGCACATGCCGACGAGTTTGTCGAGCAACTTCCGCAGGGCTACGACACTACCATCGGCGACCGTGGCATGAACCTGTCGGGCGGTCAGCGGCAGCGCCTCAGCATTGCCCGTGCCGTGCTCCGCAACACGCCTATCCTGATCCTCGACGAGGCCACGTCGGCCCTCGACTCCGAGTCGGAGCGCGCCGTGCAGCGCGGGCTGGAAGAGCTGATGCAGGGGCGCACCTCGATAGTGATAGCCCACCGCCTGTCCACGATCCAGCATGCCGACACGATAGTGGTGCTGAACCAGGGGCGTATTGTGGAGCAGGGTTCGCACAGCGAGCTGATGGCCTTGGGCGGACTTTACAAGAAACTGGTGGACTTGCAGTCGTTTTCATAAGTGATATGCCGGCACAAGGGGCTAGTAATGCGGAGGTTGTAAAATTATTTTGCCGTTCGGGAAAATCTTCGTACCTTTGCAACCCGAAAAAGCCAAAAAAGGGAGTATAGCTCAGCTGGTTCAGAGCGCCTGCCTTACAAGCAGGAGGTCACTGGTTCGATCCCTGTTACTCCCACACGCAGCCCGCCCTATGGCGGGCTTTTTGCATTATTTAAGAATTTACTTTATTGGCGATTGTGCGAATAGTTGTACTTTTGCAATCGTATTGAAGAAAGAAAGTATTATTAACACATTAAAAACCAATACCATGAAGAAAGTTTTGTCGTTTGTCGGTTGCGTCCTTTTCGTTGCAGCCATGACCGTTTCCTGCGGTAACAACAACCAGGCTGTTGAGGACAGCACCAATGTCGAGACCGTTGAAGAGCTTGCCGACGCTCCCGTCGCCGTTGAGGCTGCCACGATGAGCGATGCCGAGCATCAGGCTATGCTTGATGCCGCCGCCGAGGCTGGCCGTGCCAAATGCAACTGCTACAAGACCGATGCCGCCAGCGTTGAAAGCTGCATCAAGAGCATCCTCCAGCAGAGCTACGCTGCCTATGAGGGCAACGAGGAGTTCAAGGCTGCCATGGAGGCCGAGTTCAACAGCTGCGTGAAGGAGAAAGCCACCGAGGCTATCAAAGAGAAAGCCAACGAGGGTATCAAAGCCGGTGCCAACGCAATCTCCAACAAGCTGAACGGCAACAAATAATTGCCGGTGAATTAATAAAGCAGGTCCATTTGGGCCTGCTTTTTTTGTTTCCTTAAGCTATGAGAAAAATATTTCTTTTTGTTTTGGTGGCTGCGGCCCTGCTGGGGGGCTGCAAGCGCAATGCGATGCCCGAGGGTGTGCTGCCTGCCGACCGGATGGCCGACTTCCTCAGCGAGGCCTATCTTCTGGAGGGCTTCTATGCCATCGAGAGCGGATACGCTTACGACGAAGTGTCGCCCGAGGTGCTGCGTGCCTATGACGATATCCTGAAGCGCCAACAGATCACACGCGAGCAGGTGGAAACGTCGTTTGCCTATTATGCCGAGCACCCCGACAAGTACATCCCCGTGCTTGACACGGTGATTGCCCGTATTGAGGCCGACGAACAGTTCAAACAGGATAATTAGTCCTGTTGCGGCGTCGCTTCTGTTTCCTCGTCTTTGTCAGACGGGTTGCCGCGTTTTAGCGCAAAGGGGTTAAAGGTTATTTTTATCACGTCGTCGACGCGCCACTGGCCGTTTTCTTTCGCAAGTCTTATTTCACCATCCTGCTGTACGGTAGGTGTGCTTTTGTGGAATGCTGCCGTTGCTGCCGTATCGCCCGTGATGCTGATTTTCCCTATCGTAATATCGGCAGGGATGTTGTCGGCGTAGGCCGACGAGTCGGTATGCTCCATCATCTGCTCGTAGAAGGTGAGCGTGATGTCGGCGGTCTTTTGTGTTGCGAAGGGGCGTGCTTCCGAGGGGCGGTAGTTTCCCATGGCGTAGAGGTAGCCGTAGGCAACGGATTTAATCTCGCGCTTGTCGCTGTTGCAGCCAGCGGCCATGATGATGGCGGAGGCGACAAGGCATCCGGCCACGATTTTGCTGAGAGTCTTCATTGGGTGGGTGATGTATTGATGAAATAAGAGAGTGCCCGTCATACGGACACTCTCTAATGATTTCAATTGATTGTGCAGGAACGTATTAGTTCTGCTTGTTTTTCTTGAAAGCATCGGCAGCGTTGGGTTTTCCGCTGGGGGTGTTGGCTTTCTGAGTAGCAGTTACGCTCTGGCCTTCGCCTTTCTTGAGGTCGCCAGTCTTGGCAGCATCGGCTGCACTGGGCTTGCCACTGACAGTCGAGTTGTCTTTCTTGGTGACGTTGACGGATTTATCATTGGCTTTAGGCTCGGCTTTTTTGGTTGTAGCGGCCTTCTTTGCTGCGGGCTGAGCGGCAACGACGACGGTGTCGACGGCTACGGTGTCCACGGCAAGGGTATCCTCAACGAGGAGGGTGGTGTCTTCAACCAGCGTGTCCTCAACAGCTTCGGGAGCATGTTTGCAAGCCACGGTCAGTGCCAGGGCGGCAATGGCCAAAGCGGCTACCTTAACAGTGTTTTTCATTTCCTGAATCTTTGTTCTTGTGAAACGTTAAAACTGTGACATTGTTTATTTGGAAGCCTCGTAGGTCATGTTGCTGACGGTCAGAGCGAGGGGCTTCTGAGTGCAGTCGTCCTGGCTTTCAACACCGTTGGCCATGTCGGTGAGGCTCCACATGGTGGCATTCAGGGTGTAGCTCAGCATGTGCTTGGTGAGATCCATTTTCGAGCAGTTCACGCTGTTGGTGCTGTAGTACTGCCAGTCGCCATAAGGATAGCCCGACAACTCGTAGTAGGTGTCTTTGAAGAGCTCGAGATCGGCAACGGCGAATTCGCTGGCGGATTCACCCTGCATATAGTTGACCAGATAGGGGAAGTAGACGGTGTTACCCTCAACTTTGGAAGCGGCCTGGAAGTTCCACAGATAATACTGGGTGCCGTCCTGGCTCGACTGGTAGCCACAGCTAGCGGCGGCAAGAGCCGAAATGTCGATAGAAGCGCCATCGAAGTTGGCTGCCCATGCTGCAACGGGTTCGGGTTCGGGAGTGGGATCGTCGGGATCGTCACCATTGTTGTTGTCGCCGCAAGCGACCATCATACCACCGGCCACGAAGGCGATTGCAAGAAGTTTAAAAATGTTCTTCATGATGTTAATTTGTTTTTTGGGTTAATAATTTTTGTCTTAAAATTTTGTGCAAAAGTACGAACTTTTTCCAACATGGAGAAAAAAAAGTGCTTTTTTAATATTTTTTATACATTAATTATATAGGTGACCGATCTGACAGTGTTGCACTTCGGGATTGTCGCCGCGCCATGGCATCTGCTTGCCAACGGCTATCCAAGTGCCTATCAAGTCCTACTGTGGTAGGAGTTGGTAGGGCGGTTGTAGGCGGTTGGTAGGGTGTTGTGCGGCCGAAGGTGCGGGGGCGGGAGCTGAGGGTCAGCGTTTGATGTCGAGGGCGTCGCGCAGGCCGTTGCCAAGGAGCATGAAGGCGAGCACGATGATCATGATGGCCAGGCCGGGCAGCAGGGCCAGGTAGGCACTGTCGAGGAGGATGTAGCCGGTGTTGTCTTTGACCATCATGCCCCACGACGGGGTGGGGGGCTGCACGCCGATGCCGAGGAAGCTGAGGCCGGCCTCGAGGAGTATGGCGCTGGCGAAGTTCGACGCGGCGATGACGATGATGGCGCCTGCGATGTTGGGCAGGATGTGGCGGAAGATGGTGCGGACGGTGCTGTAGCCCAGGGCGCGAGTGGCTTCGATGTATTCTTTCTCTTTGATGCTGAACACCTCGCCGCGCACCACACGCGCGATGTCGACCCACATGGTGAGGCCGACGGCGATGAATATCTGCCAGAATCCCTTGCCCAGGGCAAAGGTGATGGCGATGACGAGCAGCACTGTGGGGATCGACCACACGACGTTGATGATCCACATGATGACGTTGTCCACCCACCCGCCGTAGTAGGCTGCCAGGGCTCCGAGCGTGATGCCGATGAGCAGGGCTATGGCGAGGGCGATGAAGCCCACCGACAGGCTGACGCGCGAGCCTATCATCAGCATGCTCAGCACGTCGCGGCCATAGGCGTCGGTGCCGAGCACGAAGGTGCGGTGTTCCAACTTGACGACCCGCTCGGCCGCCACGGTGAATGCTTCGCCGGCCAGGGGTGTGACGTGCACGCTGTCGCCTGCCGCATGGTGCCCGGCTATGGGGATGGCAGTGTAGGGCAACGGTGTGCCGTGCAGCATGTGGCGTCTCAGGGGGCGGTGCGGTGTGCCTGCGGGCGATTCGTCGAGGCACAGAAAGTCGGCTCCGGAGAAGGGCTTGAGGGTGGCCAGCTCGAGGTATTGCTGGTTGCAGTTGGGGGTTGGGTCGGGGGTGATGAGGTAGCCGAGGATGGCCACGAGCGCAAACAGCCCGATGACCACGAGGCTGGCCACCGACAGCGGGTTGCGTCGGAAGCGTCGCCAGGCCATGTGGTCCAGCGACTGCCCTGCCAGGTCGGCGTGCGATGTGCGCTTCAGCTTCATCGTCAGCAAGGGTGCCGTTTACATGAATCCCAGTTCCACCTTGACGTCGTCCGGAATCATGTCCATGCTCCAGGGCGGGTCGAAGGTGAGCTCGACGTCGACGCTCTTCACGCCGCCGATGTAGCTCACCATCTGGCGCACCTCCTGGAACATGTATTCCGCCTCGGGACAGTCGGGGGCGGTCATGGTCATGAGGATTTTCACATTGAGGTCGGCGTCGACGTCGATGTTGTAGATCAGCCCCAGGTCGTAGATGTTGACGGGGATCTCGGGGTCGTAGACGTTCTTCAGGCAGTTGACGACTGCGCTTTTTATGGTTTCGGGCGTGGGCTCCATAATGATGTGTTGCTTGTGTGACGGGTTAACCCTTGAGCTTGTAGGCCAGGGCGTACATCTTCATCTGCTTGACCATCGACGTGAGGCCGTTCGAGCGGGTGGGCGAGAGGTGCTCCTTGAGCCCGATGGCGTCGATGAAGGCCAGGTCGGCGTCGATGATGTCCTGCGGCATCTGTCCGTCGAACACGCGGATCAGCAGGGTGATGATGCCGCGGGTGATCACAGCGTCGCTGTCGGCACGGAAATAGAGGCGGCCGTCGCGCTGCTCGCAGCTCAGCCACACGCGCGACTGGCAACCCTTGATCAGGTTGGCCTCCGTCTTGTCCTTCTCGTCGATTTGCGGGCACTCCTTGCCGAGGTCGATCAGGTAGGCATATTTGTCGAGCCATTCGTCGAAGTTGGCGAACTCGTCGATGATCTGTTGTTCTAACTCTTTGATGGTCATATTCTACTTGGGCGCTTTATAAATCAGGTACACCGCCGCCAGTCCGAACACCAGCTGTGGCAGCAGCACCGCCATGAAGGGCGACAGGTTGCCGTTGGTGGCGAAGACGGTGGCTATTTTCATGAACACGATGAATGCGAACGCTATGGTGATGCCGATGGCCAGGTGGATGCCGATGCCGCCGCGCGACTTGCGCGATGCTATGGCCACGCCGATCAGCGTCATCACGATGATGGCCAGCGGGTTGAGCAGCCGCTGGTAGAGTTCGATTTTGGCCTGCTTCACGGTGCCTGTGCCGCGCATCTTCTCGCGCTGGATGAACTTGAGCAGCGTCGGGGTGTTCATCGTCTCCATGCGTTGCGACAGCAGGTCAAGGTCGGTCGGCGTCACCCCGAGGTCGATCATGGGGTTGCCCTTGAAGATGAGTGTCTCGTTCATCGCGCTGTCGATGGTGCGCAGGGTGTATCCGCTGCAGAGCCACATGCCCGACACCGAGTCGTAGCTGATCATGTCGGCCGATTCGCGCTTGGCCAGCCGCCCTTCGGGCGTGAGCTCCTCGCGGCGGAAGCGGAACGCCTTCTGCATCTTCACGTCGTAGCTTTCGGCATACACCTGCACCCCCGGTTCCGACTGGAAATGCAGGTTGCTGTAGTAGCTCGGCGCCTTCGACTTGACATACTGCTCCTCGAATTCGATCAGGTGGCGCTGCGATATGGGTATCACGAAGTTGCCCAGCAGCAGCACCGTCACCGCCACGATCAGCGAGCCGTGCAGGTAGGGCTGCAGCAGGCGGCGGTAGCTGATGCCCGATCCGAGGATGGCGATGATCTCCGTGTTGCCGGCCATCTTCGACGTGAAGAAGATCACGGCTATGAAGATGAACAGGGGGCTGTAGAGGTTGACGAAGCCGGGGATGAAGTTGCAGTAGTAGTCGAACACCACCTGCCAGAAGGTGGCGTGGTGGCTGAGAAACTTGTCCAGCTTCTCCGACACATCGAACGTGATGATGATCACGATGATCAGCGCCAGCGCCAGCAAAAAGGTCTTCAGATACTTGAGCAGGATGTATCTGTCGAGGCGTTTGTATGTGGAGTTGGCGCGTTGCTTCATCTCAGGCGGCGGGAGTGCGGCGGGGCAGGGGGAGGATACGGATTACATGATGCCAAACTGCTTCTGGAAGGCGGTGAGGCATTCCAGCACGTTGGTCTTCACATGGATGAATTCGTCGATACCGTAGCTGCGGTATGTGTCGACCATCTCCTTCGGGAATCCGGCCAGCACCAGGCTTTTCACCTTGCCTTTGAGGGCCTTGCACACCGGCTCGGTCAGCTCGGCATATTCGTCGTCCGACGAGCAGAGCACCACGATGTCGGCATTGGCCTTGAGAGCCGCCTCGGCGCCCTCTTCGGGAGTGGCGAAGCCGGGGTTGTCCACAATTTCGTAGCCGGCCACGCCGAAGAAGTTGGTGGCGAAGCCCGAACGGGCCTTGCGCATGGCCAGGTTGCCGTAGGTGAGCAGGAACACGCGCGGACGGTGGCCGCTGTGCTCAGTGGCCAGGCGCAGCGCCTCGAAAGGCTCGGCACCGCGGTAGGTTTTCAGCGTGCGCACCTCGTCGCCGGTCTCGTCCTGGCAGCAGTGGCATTGGCCGCCGTCCACTTTTTCGCCCATCTTCTCGATCAGGTTGGGATACTGGTTGGTGCCGAGAATGGTGGTCTTGCGGGTGGCGATGTCAAGGTCGCGCTGGTGGGCAGTCTTCTCCACCTCATCCTGTACGTAGCCCTCGCGCAGGGCCTTGCAGAATCCGCCTTTTTCCTCGATGGCCAGGAAGTGCTCCCAGGCGCCTTTGGCGATCTCGTCGGTCAGGTTCTCGATATAGTAGCTGCCGGCGGCGGGGTCGACAATCTTGTCGAGATAGGATTCCTCCTTCAGCAGCAGCTGCTGGTTGCGGGCGATGCGGTAGCCGAAGTCGTCGGCCTCCTTGTAGGCGGCGTCGAACGGCAGCACCGATATCGAATCGGCGCCGGCGATGGCGCTCGACATGGCTTCCGTCGTCGAGCGGAGCATGTTCACATAGGGGTCGTATACCGACTGGTTCCAGCGGCTTGTCGTGGCGTTGATGAAGAGCTTGTAGGGGCACTCGCACTCGGGCTTGTACTGCTCCATGATCTTGCTCCACAGCAGGCGGGCGGCGCGGATCTTGGCGATCTCCATGAAATAGGTGCTGCCCACGCCCAGGTTGAGCACGATGCTGCTGCCGGCATGCTCCATCTTGCAACCGGCGTCGGTCAGGCGGGCCACCAGCTCGTTGGCGGCGGCCAGGCTGAAGCCGAGCTCCTGCACGATGTTGCTGCCTGCGTTGTGCAGCACGGCGCCGTTGACGGTCAGCACGCGGAACTTGGGCAGTTCTGCCTTGGCGTATTCCACCAGCTGCTTGGCCATGGCCAGGTCGCCCTCCTCACCGCGGTGGAAGCGGCCGTGCTTCAGCGCATAGCGGAACATGTCGAAGTCGCACGAGCCGCACAGCGTGGCCGTGTCGTAGCCCTCGCGGCGGGCGTATTCCACATACAGCTTCAGCAGCGACAGATAGTCGTCCGAGCACATGAAATTGATGCTCACGGCGTTGATGTAGATGCCTTTGAGCAGGGCGGCCATGTCGTCGATGGTTTTCACCTGCTTGGCGCACAGGCCCAGCGAGGTGGCGCCGCGCTCCACGGCGTCGAGGGCAAAGTGGTTGGCCTCGGCGGGGTTGTGCACCAGGATGTCCTGTCGCACCTCCCACGTGTTGTTGTTGGTGTGTTTGCCGCGGGTGAAGGGCACTTCGCCCGGGTTGCTGTCAAGATATTCCAGGCCTTCGAGGTCCTCGGCGCGATAATAGGGCTTTACCTTGAAGCCCTCGATGGTGCGCCACACGAGTTTCTTCTCATAGTCGGCACCTTTCAGGTCTTTGTTGATTGCCTCTTCCCATTTTTCGGTCGAAACGGGCGGAAATTCGCTGAACAATTTGTTGTCTTCCATTATGTTGTATCGTTTATTTGTCTCTTATTATAAATGGCAAAGATACAAATAAAAAATTATCTGTGCAAAAAAAAGCGCATCCCTTTCCATTTATTTTCCCGAGTGCCCTTCAGGAGCCGTCCCGAGAGGCTCTCCGCTGCCGCCAAAAGTGTCCAAATCGAGGCTCGCGGAAGCGTCGGAAGGCCCACTTGAACCGCTTTTTTCCGTAAATTCACAAGTGCCTGTCAACCAGTTATCAACTCCCTACCAACTCCTACCCAACTCCTACCGCGGTAGGAGTTGGGTAGGAGTTGGTAGGTGGAAGAGAGGGAGTTGCGGCGGCAGGGGAGGGTGGCGCCTGGGGACGCAATGGGTGGTCAGGAGCCGCGGCTGACGAAGCCGAGGCCGTCGAGGATGGCGTCGGAGATGACTTTCCGTTTGCGGGGATTCTTGCAGCGGTTGGTGCGTATTTTGAGGGTGTGGCGCGAGCCGTCGGGGTGGAGAAAAAGGCCGCATAGGGTGGGCCATTTGGCGCTTTCGCCGCCGGCGGCGTGGATGAGGCCCATGTCCCAGAGGCTGGCGATGAGGAAATGGAGCTGGGCGTCGTCGGCGAGCCAGTAGACCCAGGGGATGCCGCTGTGGCGTTCGCTGTCGTTGAGGTCGACGCCGAGGCCCCGTCGCATGGCGTCCTGCTGTTCGCGTTCGGGGCGTATGCAGCCGGCTTTGGCCAGGCGGGTGATGCCGTCGCGGAGCACGTCGATGCGGATGTCGCGGCGGTCGCCGAGCCACATGAAGCGGCGTTCGGCATAGGGGCCAGCGGGCATGGTGGCGACGGGGCCGGGGGAGGGTGAGGGGGTGTCGAGGGCGGCGCGTTCGAAATCGATGATGCGGTCGATGCGGACGATCTGCTGTTGGCATTGTTCGGCCCATTCGGCATCGGGATATTGGTGGTAGAAGTCGATCCACATCTGCCGCTGGCGTTCGAACGGGATACGCTGGGTCGACATCACTCCGGCCAATGTGGCCACGTCCGGCGGATAGCTGGCGCCGCAGCAGGTGATGGCCTGGGCGCAACTGTCTGTCGGAGTGTGCCCTGATGGGGCATTACCGTCGTATAAACTGAAGTTGCCGATGGTGCAAAATTAAGAAAAAAAACACTAGGCCGGGAGCTTTTGGGGAAGTTTTTTTATCAACCGTCGAGGGGGTGGCCTCGGTGTGGCCTCGGGGCAGCCTCGGTGTGGCCTCGGACCGGCGGGGTGCCGCATGGGGGCGGCCGTGGCCGGCAGGGAGGCGTCGGCGACCCCTGTCCCGGACCCTAATTTTGCACACCGAAATGCGGCGGACGGCCGCAGGTATTGTATGTTTCATTAAAAATCAAGTACGATTATGACAAAGACTGAATTGACGGAGTTGCTCCGCGTGTTGGAGCTTGACTACGAGGCTGAGCCCACGTTGCTGTATGTGTTCTGCCAGCATCCCGACGGGCGGATCGACAATTTCTCGATGAGTGTGCGGCGTGGCGAGACGATGAGCGACGCGTCGCTGGTGGACCTGATGGTGCGGGAGTATCCGGCCATGCGCGATGCGGTGGCGGTGCGCGTCGAGCGGCAGGAGGGGCGCGGCACCGGGTGGATGGATATCCAGTCGGTGTGCGAGATGCTGCACATTTCGTATTGGACCTTGCGGTCGTGGACCCGCAGGGGACTGTTCCGGTCCTACAAGGTGGGCCGCAAGGTGTATTACGACCGCGCAGATATCGACCGGGCGATGCGCGACCATTGGGTGCAGGAGAACGGGCGGCTGGACAGCACGTTGGTGCATCCCGACGTGCGTTGACGGGCGGCGGTGGATAATTTTTCGGCGGGGGTGGCCGGCATGTGGTTTTTTTTGTGTATCTTTGCCGTCGGAAAACATCATCTGACTATCGCAATGAAAGGACAATTTATCATATGCAGGGCCTCGGCCGGGTCGGGAAAGACCTATCGGCTGACGATGGAATATCTCAAGATTGTGCTGGGAGGGCGCTATGGCACCGACGACGAGAAGAATCAGGATGAGATGTTGAAGCGGATGCGGAGTGTGCTGGCCATCACGTTCACCAACAAGGCCACCAACGAGATGAAGACGCGCATCGTGGAGTATGTGCAGATGCTGATCGACGGCCGTGCGTTCAAGGAGAGCGACAGTATGGGCTTCAACCTTCTCAAGGAGATCAACGAGACCGAAGCCCTTGCCGGCCACCCGATCGACCGTGCCGCCCTGCAGCAGCGTGCGAGGGTTTTCCTGAATGTGCTGTTGCACCACTATTCCGACCTGTCGGTGAGCACGATCGACAGTTTCATGCATCGTGTGGTGCGGACGTTTGCCCACGACCTGAACCTGCCGTTGGGCTTTGATGTGATGGTGGACCAGAATGCGCTGATCGACCAGTCGGTCGACGAGCTGATGCAGCTGGTCGGCACCGATGGCCACGAAGGGCTGACGCGGGTGGTGACCGACTATGCCCGGCGGTCGATGGAAGACGGCAAGGGCACGTCGATGGAGCGGGGCCTGAAAGCATTGGCCAGCCAGCTGTTCGACGAGGCCGCCGTCACCCGGCTGAAGGCTTTGAAGGGCCTGTCGATAGAGGATTACGAGGCGTTGCGCGCACGCTTGCAGAAGGAGAACCGGGAGTTTGAAAAGCAGGTGTGCGACAACGCCGCCGGGGCGATGCAGCTGCTGGCTTCGAAAGGCATCAATGAGGGCGACTGCTATCGAGGGAAGACGGGTTTCTACGGCTATTTCAACAGGCTGAAGGACAAGCTTGAAAGTCCGGAGCCGAACAGCTATGTGCAGAAGTCGTTTGCCGAGGGGAACATGGCGGGTTCGAAGGCTTCGCCGTCGGCCATTGCGGCGCTGGATGAGATCAAGGGCCGTCTGGCCGGATACTACGACCGGATTACGGACCTGGTGACGGGGAAGGAGATGGTGGCCTACAACACACGCAAGCTGCTGTTGGCCAACCTTTCGACCACGGCGCTGCTCGACGAGCTGAACGATGTGATGCAGGGGCTGAACGCGGAAAACGAAGTGGTCCACATCTCGGAGTTCAACAGGCTGATCAACGAGCAGGTGTCGGACCAGCCGGCACCGTTCATCTATGAGCGCCTGGGCAACCGGTATTCGCATTTCCTGATCGACGAGTTTCAGGACACGTCGATATTGCAGTGGCACAACATGTTGCCGTTGCTCGACAATGGTGTGTCGGGGGGCAACATGTCGCTGGTGGTGGGCGACAGCAAGCAGGCTATCTACCGCTTCCGGCAAGGCGATGTGCGTCAGTTCATCAGGCTGCCCCGGGTGGAGGGCACGCAGCATGGCGAGAGCCTGTCGGTGGAAGGCAACTATCGGTTTATGGAACTGCAGGATAACCGCCGTTCGGCGCAGGCAATCGTCGAATTCAACAATGCCTTCTTCGAATGGGCGGCAAAACAATTTGATGCCGACAGCCTGGTGCGGCAGGTGTATATCGGCGACGGCAAACGTCCGGCCGTGGAGCAGGATAAGTTCAAGCCAATAAAAGGATATGTGGAGCTGAACGGCTATACGCCCGCTGACAAAGAGGAGAAGACAAGCGACATATTGGCGTGCTATTCCGAGTTGATTTACCAGAAGATAGTGGAATTGCACGAGCGGCATAACTATCGCTACCGCGACATCATGATCGTGACGCGCTACAACAAGGAACTGACGGTGTTCAGCGAATATCTCAAGCAGCAGGGCCTGCAGGTGATCACAGCCGAATCGGCCCTGATCAGCAGCAGCCATGCCGTGATGGCGATTGTGGCTGCGATGCGCCACGTGCACAATCCGGCAGATGCGCCGGCGGTGGCGGAGCTGGTGTGGCGGCTGGTGGCACTGGGCAAGCTTGACGGCTTTCTGGCCGACGAATTTATCGGAAGGAACGATTTCGGCAGATTGGGTGAATGGCTCGAAACGGCCAACCCGATGCTGCGCCTCAATGTGCCCTATCTGTCGTCGCTGGGGTTGTATGACTTGTGCGAGGAGATTGTCAGGGAGCTGGACCTGGGCGATGTCGACATCACGTATGTGGCATCGTTCCTCAACAAGGTGGGTTCGTATGTGCGGCGCTACCCGTCGGGGCTGGGCGAATTCCTTGACTGGTTTGACGAACAGGGCAACCTGTCGGTGACCACATCGGACCAGATCGACGGCGTGCAGCTTTACTCCATCCACAAGTCGAAGGGCCTTGAGGCGGAAGTGATCATCTGTCCGCTGCTGGATCGGAGTCAGAAATCTGTGTCGATGTGGGTGGATTCCGGCGAGGCAGTGGACGAAACCGACAAGAAGCTGACGTCGGCGTATGTGAAGATGACCAAGAACACGGGGCCCACGGATTACGACAAAGAGTATGCCGAAGAGGTGGCGATGGGCGAATTTGACGAGCTGAACACGCTGTATGTGGCTCTTACGCGTCCGCGCGAGCAATTGTTTGTCTATTACCAGGTGCCCACGGATCCGGAGAAAGCCCGGCACAGACCTTGCGGATTGCTGGCCGGCTATGTGGGATCGGAAGAGGGTATGCCCAAATGCGGTGATCCGGATTATGTGCATGAGGCCAAGGATAAAGCCAAGGATGGAGAAGAGGTGAAGGTGGTGACACCAGAGCGTGTGAGCTTCGGCAGTTGGGCCGACAAGATCAAGGTGTCGTCCAAGCTGGAGGAGACGCTTGGGGACCATGAAAACGAGCGGGTTCGCTTTGGCAACATGGCCCACGACATCCTGTCGACGATTGTCAGTGTGGACGATGCCGACCGGGCGCTGAAACGCTACATGGAAGCGCATCGTGTGGACGATGCCACACGGCGGCGGCTGGAAAACATTGTCGGCTTGGCGATGCAGCAACCCGAGTCGCGCCGGTTTTTCCGCACCGGAGTGCAGGTGCTCAACGAACGTTGGATGGTGGTTGGAGGAGAGCTGCGCCGGCCGGACAGGGTGATTATCGACGCCGATGGGGTGGAGGTGGTGGACTTCAAGACAGGACATCCCGAGCAAGCCCATGCCGATCAGGTGAGAGAGTATTGCGACATCCTCGGCAAGATGGGCTACCGCAATGTGAGGGGGTATCTGCTGTATATGACCGACAGCGTCGAGGTGCAGCCGGTGTTGTGAGGGGCGTTGGGTCTATATTCTAAAAATATCGCTTCCCAGTAACAATAATTGCCGACCCCCCCGCGTTATTAGGGGTGATGAAAAAAACTGTCATAGTACTGCTGGCCATGCTGGCCATACTGCCGACGGCCGGTGCCCAGAATGTCAGGTTCGGCCGCTACTTTACGGGAGGCACGCTTCGTTTGGATTGTGTCCGCCAAGGGTCGGCTGAGTGGGACACTGTGTGGGTGGAGCATTGGATCGACCGCATGTCGGAATGGCACGGGTCGAGAAAACAGCTGCTTGACCCGTTCGACAATGGCGACTATAGGGTCGAGATGCGCGATGCGAAGACGCTCAAGCCCATCTATTCGCGATGCTACAGCAACCTGTTCAGAGAATACAAGGACACGCCAGAAGGACGCACCACTATGGCTACGTTTGAGGAAGTGCTGCTGTTGCCCATGCCCAGCCGCAAAGTGCAGATAGCCTTGCAGAAACGCGATGAAGATCTTCGCTTTGCCGATGCTACGGTGGTGGAGTTTGATCCCAGTGTCAAAGGCCAGCTGGAGTACCGGTTCAGGATGGCACCGAGGGTGGACCTGGAGGTGCACGGCTCGCCGGCCAACAAGGTGGATGTGGTCATTGTGGCCCAAGGATATGGCGACTCCAATGCCGCGCAGCTCAGCGTGGATTACTACCGTATGAAAGAGATTCTTTTCGGTAAACAGCCCTTTTCGTCGCACAGGAACGACTTCAACGTCTATGGCGTGCGTGCCGATGTGGGGGCGGAATACGGGGTGTTCGGAGCCGACCGATACCTGATGACATTCGATCTGTTCCGCCTGCATGATGCCATCGGACTTGTGCCATGCGACTATATCATCATCATGGTCAACAACGAGACCTATGGCGGCGGTGCCATATATAATTTCTACGCTGTCAGTTCGTTGCACCGGATGGCGGAATATGTGCTGCCGCATGAGCTTGGCCACGCTTTTGGCGGGCTGGCCGACGAATATGTGGATGAAGACCTTTCGTATGGTGCGCTTCATCGCAAGCCGACCGAGCCTACCGAGCCCAACATCACCAACCTTGTTGATTTCGGCTCGAAATGGCAGGATATGTTGCCCGACGCCACGCCGATACCGACGCCCGACAACAACGCGGTGCCAGCTTCCGAGAACGGACCGTTGGGCGTGTATGAGGGAGCCGGCTATTCCTCGACGGGCGTGTATCGTCCAGCCATGCATTGCATGATGCGCGATTATGCCCCGTTCTGCCCCGTCTGCATGAAACGCCTTGAAGCCATATTCAACCTTTACACCCGATGAAGCGCCTGTTGTATATCGTGATTGCCCTCGCCGTGCTGCCCGTGGTGGCCTGGACGGGAGTGTCGTGTCAGCGAGAGGGGTATGTGGACGAGAGCAAGGTGGAGCTTGAATTTTCAGCCGACACGCTGACGTTCGACACTGTCTTCACCTCGTACAGTACCCCCACGCGTCTGGTGAAGATATACAACCGCACGACGCACAATGTGCTGCTATCGTCGATCACCCTTGCGGAAGGGCGCTCCAGCCGGTTCCGCCTCAATGTCGACGGCGACACGTCGATGGTGGCCCGCAATGTGGAGATTATGGCCGGCGACAGCATTTTTATCTATGTCCAGGCCCATATCAATCCCAACGACCAGACCGAGCCCTTCATCATCGCCGATGCCATAAGGATTTCCAACGGGCAACGGATTGTGCTCACCGCTTGGGGACGCAATGCGGTGTATCATCGCCACAAACCCGGGTCGTGGGTGCATGTGATCGACTGCGAAGGGTGGGACCACTCCCGTCCGCATGTGTTTATCGACACTGTTGCGGTGGACTCGGCCGCCACGCTGCATCTGGTGGCGGGTGACGAGGTGTATTTCGCACCCGGGGCTTTGCTGCTCGTCTACACAGGCGGTACCCTTGATGTGCGGGGGAGCGCCGACCGGCCAGTGCTTTTCACCTCGCTGCGTCACGACGGATGGTACGACTATCTGCCCGGACAGTGGGCGGGGATATGGCTTTATGCCGGGTCGGTCGACAATTTCGTGGACCATGCGCTGGTGGAGAATGCCACCTACGCCTTTTTGGTAGACACCAATGTGGGGCCGCGACCCACGTTGCAGATATCCAACACGATTATCCGGAATATTGCCTTTGCGGGCCTTTTTGCCCAAGGCGCACGCATTGAGGCAAACAACCTGCTGCTGTACCAGTGTGGTACGGCCACGCTCTATGCGCGTTGTGGAGGTGACTATGCCTTTGACCACTGCACTTTCGCCAACTATTGGTCGTATGGCAGTCAGGGCGTGGATGGTGGCCGGCAGTTTCCGGGAGTGATACTCCAGAACTGGTATCTTTCCGCCACAGGCGACACCATACGACGCGACATGCGGCGCGCCAATTTCTCGGACTGCATCATATATGGCACCTTCTCGTCGGGTGAGGTGTTGCTTGACCCCGTCAACGGGGCGATGTTCAACACCGCCTTTGAGCATAGCCTGGTGAAGGGCGGCGAGTGGGACGAAGATCCTATGTTTGTTGATCCGTCGGAAAATGACTATCATCTTCAGGATGAGTCGCCTGCAATAGGTATAGGATACCAGTTTGACGATTAGTAACCATCACATAACCAGCAAGCAATATGTACGAATATTTTCATGGAAGACTCGCCTCCCTTGAGCCCACACAGGCAGTGGTGGACTGCGGCGGGGTGGGCTATCTGCTCGAGATAACGCTCAACACATACGAAGCGTTGCGCCGTCAGGAAGGCGATGATGTGCGGCTCTATGCCCACCATGTGGTGCGAGAAGACGCACAGCAGCTGTTCGGATTCTACGACGAGTCGGAGCGTGCGATGTTCCGGTTGCTTGTCGGTGTCAATGGCGTGGGCAACCAGACGGCCAGGGTGATGCTTTCGTCACTCACCGTGGACGAGCTGCGTGCGGCCATCAGCGCGCAGGATGTGCGTTGTGTGCAGCGTGTGAAGGGAATAGGTGCAAAGACGGCCCAGCGCATTGTGCTTGAATTGGCCGACAAGGTGGCCGGCGGCGTTTCTGCAGGAACACCCCTGTTGGCCACCAATCCGGAACGAGACCAGGCGGCGACCGCCCTTGTTATGTTGGGCTATGCCAAAGCTGCCGTCGACAAGCTTTTGGCTTCGAAGGCATGGCAAAACGACGACGGGTCGCCGATGACTGCCGAAGACATTATCAAGGAGGGACTGAAGCGCCTCTGATGCCATTTCGTCAAAGCCTTTTTGGGTAGAAAATGCCCTATGGACTGGCTGAACCTGATGCGGCCAGGGGGTGTGTATAGTGCCGTTGCCGGAAGCTTTTTATTAGTTATTTCTTAATAAATGTTATTCTGGCGTCGTTTTTATGCAATAATTAATGATGCTATGCGTTTAATATGGGAATGTGCGAAAGCGCGAATGAGAGAAAGTGGCAAGGTGTGAATGCGTTAATGCAGGCAAGTTGAAAAACAGACTGATATTGATAGTGGCACTTGTGGTGTCGGTATTGTTTCCGTTGATGGCAACGGGACAGACCGACAGCGTGGATTTTGTGCCAATGGGGAGTGGGTATGAGCCTGAGAATATACAGACGTCGGTGGAATATGATGCCACGACGGGTGACTATGTGCGGGTGAAGCGTCTGGGCGACATGGTGCTGAGCCGCGAGTATGTGACGTTTCAAGAATATCAGGACTGGCAGATGAACCAGTTGCTGAAACAATACTGGGAGGAGAAAAGCCAAGGCACGGTGCTCGACAATGCCGATGGCGGCTTGCTGGAGAAGATACCGGGATTCAGTCAGATCAGCCAGAAGCTGGATGTGCTGAATGGCATGCCGGAAATCAAGATCACCCCTAGCGGAAGTGCCGAGCTGACTTTCCAGGTGGTGGACAACTACAGAAAAGACCCCTCGCGTGACGCCAGCAACAGAAATATCGTCACATTCGATTTCGACGAGAACATCCAAGTGAATGTGAACGCCAAAATCGGCGACTTGATAGACTTTGACATCAACCAGAACACCCAGGCCACTTTCGACTTTGAAAACAAGATGAAGTTGAAGTATGAGGGGAAGGAGGACGACATACTGCAGTTGTTCGAGGCTGCCGATATCTCGTTTCCACTCAAGACTACGCTGATTCATGGCAGCCAGCAGTTGTGGGGTGTGCATTCGAAGCTTAAGTTCGGCAAGTTGACGGTTGATGCCGTCTTCTCGGAGAAGAAGACCAGTACGGAGAACCTGCGGGTGCAAGGAGGTGCCAGCAGCCACGAATTTGAGATCAGGGCCGATGAGTATGAGGAAAACCGCCACTATTTCATCGCACAGTACTTCCGTGACAGGTATAACCAGGCGATGTCGACGTTGCCGGTTGTGAACTCGAACATCCGAATCATCCGCATCGAGGTGTGGCGTACCAATGTGGGCGCCGCAGTGACGCAGAACCGCAATATTGTGGCTTTGACCGATCTGGGCGAGGGCAATCCTTCGAACTATCGGGTGGCGGGTGTTGGCGGACTCCCGAGGAACGATGCCAACAACCTGCTCGATGTGGTGCATCCGGGCTCGGTGCGCAGCATCAACTCGGTGACCGACTATATGCAGGGGTTGGGTATGACCAACGGCGTCGACTATGAGAAGGTGGAGAGTGCACGCCTATTGCCGGCCAACGAATATACTTTCAACAGCCAATTGGGATTCATTACCCTGAACCAGCCGCTGAGCAACGACCAGGTGCTGGCGGTGGCATTCCAATATCAGGTGATCGGAGACACGAATGTGTACCAGGTGGGAGAACTGACTACCGATGGAGTGAATGATCCAAACGCCTTGGTGGTGAAGCTGTTGAAGAGCACTACGGTGGATACCCACGGCCCATTGTGGAAGCTGATGATGAAGAATGTGTATTTCCTTCGGAGCAGCCAGCTGAGCAAGGATAACTTCCGTCTGAACGTGTTGTACGAGAGTCCGGACGGCGGTGTGGGTATAGGCTACTTCACCGAAGGCCCTCAGGAGGGCAAACCGTTGATTGAGGTGTTCGGTCTGGACCGTATGGATGCCAGCCAGAGCTACTACTATGCCGACGGAGTGTTCGACTGGTTCGATTCAGCGGCCTACAAGGGGGGTATTATTCAGGCATCGACAGGTCGCGTGTTCTTTCCCTATATCGAACCCTTTGGAAAGGACCTGAGGGAAATGCTGGGTGACAATGAGCTGGCAGACCGGTATTGTTTCGACTCGCTGTATACGATGACGCGCACACTGGCACAACAGTATGCTGACAGGAACAAGTTCTATCTGGAGGGCTATTACACCTCGACGTTGAGCGGAGAAATCTCGCTTGGATACAGCGTGACGCAAGGCAGCGTGACGGTGACTGCGGGCGGCATGCCGCTGATCGAGAATGTAGACTACACGGTGGACTATACGATGGGTACGGTGAGGATACTGAATGAGAGTATCTTGTCGTCGGGCACACCGATCAGCGTGAGCAGCGAGAACAATTCATTCAGCATGACCACGAAGCGCATGCTCGGACTGCACATTGACTATGAATTTGACCCCAATTTCCATGTTGGTGCTACGGTGATGAACCTTAGGGAGAAGCCGTTGACGCAGAAAAACAATTTCGGTGACGAGCCGACGAGCAACTCAATATGGGGACTGGATGTGGCCTATAGCCATGAGGTGCCTTGGGTGACCAAATTGGTGGATATGTTGCCCGGCATCGAGACCAAGGCCCCCTCGACGGTGAGCCTGACGGCAGAGTTTGCCCACTTCATTCCCGGCATGAGCAGCACCGGCATGAGCGAAGGCAGCGTGTCGTATGTGGATGACTTCGAGGGGGCAGAAAGTAACATCGACCTCAAGGGCGTCAGCGCTTGGGTGTTGGCCAGCACACCGCAAGATTATGCCACTGCCAACGCCATGTTCCCCGAGACGGCACCCGGCACCGGAGTTGAGTATGGCTTCAACCGCGCAAAGGTGGCATGGTACAGGGTGAGCGACGACTTTTTCCGTTCGGGCACCTGTCCTAGCAATATCACAGCCGACGACCGTAGCGCTCCCTATGCTCGCCGTATTTATGAACAGGAGGTGTTCCCCAACAAGGATTTGGCCGCCGGCAACCCCACGGTGATCTACGAACTCAACATGGCTTATTATCCTGAGGAGAAGGGCCCTTACAACTATGATGTGGGTCCCTCACGTTTTAGTGCCGGTATGAACGAAGATGGCGGTTTGGAGTCGCCGGCATCGCGTTGGGGCGGTATCATGCGTAAGATGGACTATACCGACTTCGAGACTCAGAATATCGAGATGATCGAGTTCTGGCTGATGGATCCCTTCATTGACAATCCAGACCACCGGGGGGGTAAGCTGTATATCAATCTGGGCGACATCAGCGAGGATATCTTGCGCGATGGCCGCAAGAGTTTCGAAAACGGGTTGCCGACAAGTGCCACTATAGTGAATGTCGACACCACCATTTGGGGCCGTGTGCCCACCACCCAGCCCATTGTCAATGCGTTTGACAATGACGAGGAATCGCGGAAATATCAGGATGTGGGTTATGATGGATTGGGCTCGACCCATGGAATCGAGGATGAGCGGACGTTCTTTGCCCAATACATTGAAGATGTGCGCAACCTGTTCGGCTCCGGATCCGAGGCCTACCGTAAAGCGTCGCAAGATCCTTCCAACGATGATTTCCGCTATTTCAGGAGCAGCTACTATGACGAGCATGATGTGAAAATCACCGACCGCTACAAACTCTATAACAATCCTGAAGGCAACTCGCCTACCGACAGTGACAGCGAAGAGGACTATATCACGTCGGGCAGCTCCTATCCCAACGTAGAGGACATCAATCGTGACAACACTCTGAGCGAGGCGGAGAACTACTACCAATATGTCATCGATCTTGCACCCGAGCGTATGGTGATAGGCGAGAATCATATAGTTGATATTCAAGTTGCTCACGATGTGCAGTTGGCCAATGGTGAGACCACAACTTGCCGTTGGTACCAATTCCGGGTGCCGATACGCGAGCCGGATTCGAAGGTGGGCAAAATCAATGGCTTCCAGTCAATCAGGTTCATGCGTATGTTTCTTAGAGAGTTTGAAGAGCCTGTGATATTGCGTTTTGCCACACTCGATCTGGTCTATTCCACCTGGCGAAAGTACACAGAAGAACTGCTGCAGCCTGGTGACTATGCAACCGGTACCGGCGAGAACACATCTTTCAACATCTCCACAGTCAATATTGAGGAAAACGGTAGCCGTGAACCGGTGCCTTATGTGCTGCCTCCCGGAATCGAGCGTGAGCAGTGGTACGCCACAAGCAATTCCTATACCCAATTGAACGAACAGTCGTTGGTGCTGGATGTGGACGGGCTCTCTTCTGGCGATGCACGTGCCATCTACAGGTCTTCCAGCTACGATCTGCGCTATTATGGACACCTCAAGATGTTTGTTCATGCCGAACAAAAGTACCAGACCGAGTCGATGGACGACGACGATATGTCGCTCTTCGTCCGTTTGGGAAGCGACTACACTAACAACTATTACGAATACGAGTTGCCTCTGAAGCTCACTCCATGGAACACTTCATATGAAGACGCCTATATGATCTGGCCCGAAGCCAACAATGTGGACATCGATATCCAACGGATGGTTGAACTCAAAACCAACCGCAATACGAAAATCCGCCATGGCGAGTCAGGCTATTCCCCATCGCTGCTCTATTCTGAAGTCGTTGGCGGCAAGAAATACACCGTTTTGGGCAATCCTAACCTCGGCAAGGTCAAGGTGATCATGATAGGTGTAAGAAATCCCAAGAAAGAACGTTTGGACGACGGCAACGATATGCTTCCGAAGTCGGCCATAGTTTGGATCAACGAGTTGCGTCTTTCCGACTATAACAACAAGGGCGGATGGGCTGCAATGGCACTGGCGCGCACCAATCTCGCTGATGTCGGCAACCTCTCTTTGTATGGCGCCTACACTACGGCCAATTTCGGCAATCTCGAGGACCCTTTGATCAAGGAGGAACTGTACAACACACTCAACGTGCAGACGACATTGGACATGGAACTCAGCAAGTTCCTCCCCGAAGAGTGGGGCCTTCATATTCCTCTATATCTTGATTATAACCGCGAGATTGGCAGCCCGGAATACAACCCCTACAATCCCGATGTCCTGCTCAAAGACGATCTGAGGACCTACAGCACCAAAGAGGAACGCGACAGCGTGAGGATGATGACTCAGCGTCGCCGCAGCGCCACCAACCTGACGTTGTCGAACGTCAGAAAAGACCGTGTGGGTAAAGAGGCCCTGAAACCTCACATCTACGATCTCGAGAATTTCTCCTTCTCTTATGCCTATTCGCGTGAGCGGTCGTCCGACGACGAGGTCGAACACTTCAGCAAAGACCAGCACCGTGGCGGCTTCACCTACAACTACAGCATTCAGCCCAAACCTGTCAAGCCATTCGAAAAAGTGAAGGCCTTCAAGGGCAAGAACTGGAAGATATTCAACGATTTCAATTTCTATTACCTGCCCAAAAACCTCAACTTCTCCACCGAAGTCTATCGAGATTTTGAAGAGACTATGCTCCGTAACAAGAGCGCCGCTTTGGTGATCATCAAGCCGACCTACTACAAGCAGTTCACCTGGCAACGTACCTATGGCCTGCAATACGACCTCTCCAAGTCGCTCCGCATCCAATATTCGGCCAATTCCAATGCCCGCATCGAAGAGCCCATTGGCCGCATCGAGACCCGTACCGCCACCGATTCCATTTGGCAGTCGATAGTGAATGGAGGCACCATGCAAAACTTCCAGCAAACCCTGAATGTCACCTACGACGTGCCCGTCGGCAAGCTCCCCTACATGGATTTCCTCCGCGTGCCGCTGAGCTATCGCTCCAATTACAACTATCTTGGCACCACGCAGGCCTTGGCCTCGATGGGCGCTGTGCTGCAGAATTCTTCCACATTCCAGGCTTCGGCCACGGCCGATTTCCAAAAACTCTACAACAAGTCGAAGCTGCTCAAGAAGGCTTACGCTTTGCCAAACAACAATAAGGGCAAAAACCAACCCGCTCGCCGTCCCAACCAGCCCCAGCAGAAGATGTCGGCCAAAGACTCGGCCGCTGTGGCCGACAGCCTTCAACACGAAAAACTTCTCGAAGCCCTGCGACAGGTGGGCTATTTCGGTTTGCGATTCGTGACAGGCGTGAAAAACATAAGCATCCAGTACAACAGCACCTCCGGCGGCAAGCTGCCCGGCTATATGGGCGAACCGATGTTTATCGGCCTCGATCCCGCCAACTATTGGACTCCCGGTCTGGGCTACGTCTTCTCTACTGAACATGATGTGGTGGAAACGCTGCGCGATTACGACCTCCTGTCGCGCGACACGCTCTTCAATTCTGCCCACGAGCTGACTTCCAACAACACACTCAACATGCAGGCTTCTATCGAACCCATCCGCGACTTGAAGATCGAGCTCACCTGCACCCGCAACTATTCTTCCCGTGAGGAGTACTATTACAAATATCTAAGCGAATGGGACGATGTGATGGGCCCGTTGTCCTATGTGATGACAGGCTCCTACACCACCACTACATGGAGCCTCCTTTCTGCCTTCAACAATCCCGACGCCTTGTTCGAACAGTTCCTCGAAAACAGATCAGTCGTCGCTCAGAGGCTTGCCGACATGAACCCCAATCCCTATTCCGACCAGATGGTTCTCGACACCATGAATGGCCGTTACTATCCGGCAGGCTACAGCGCCAACCAGCAGACAGTCCTTCTCACCTCCTTCCTCTCCACTTACATGGGGCAGGATCCGAAATCCTACGGTTTCTCGCCATTCATGAAGATGCCCCTGCCCAACTGGAACATCAACTACAACGGCCTCAACAAAGTGCAGTTCCTCAAGAAATGGTTCACCAACATCACCATGTCGCATCGCTATTCGTCGACCTATACCATCGGCAACTTCTACACCGACGCCGCTCTCTCTGCCGCTGAAAACTACGACTATGGCTCTGAGAATATCACCAACTCCACGGGCGACTATATTGCCCCGGTCAGCATGGAAGGCGTCCAGATCAGCGAGCAGTTCAACCCCCTGATCCGAGTCTCTGTCAACATGGTCAACAGCTTCCAATTCAATATGTCGGTCAAGAAAAACCGCACCCTGGCACTCTCTTTCTCCAACAACCAGCTTACGGAAACCACCACCGACGGCCTCACCTTCGGCGCAGGCTACCGTTTCAAAGATGTCGAGTTCCGTGTCAAAATTGCCGACCGCATCCACAACCTAAAAAGCGACATCGTCCTGCATCTCAACTTGACTTATAACAACAATAAGACTAATATCCGTAAAATCAACCAGAACTTGAGTCAGATATCGTCTGGCAGCGAGATTTGGATGGCCGAACTCTCTGCCGAATATGCCCTCACCACTTACCTCTCGTTGCGCGCCTTCTTCCAGACCAACATTAACACCCCCTTCATCTCCAATTCCTATCCCAACTCAACCACCAAGGGCGGTATTACTGTCCGATTCTCGTTTTAACAATAACACATTCAAGCATTAACGCATTTTATACTCAAATGCCCGACCGTTTTACAGACTATGATGACGATGTCCGCCAACTTGTGCTCGACTTCGAAGCCACAATCTTGAAAGGACAAACCCAGTTCTTCGATGTCGACGAGCTGGAGGTGATCATCGACTACTACCTCGAGGTCAACGACCGCGAACCCCTGCAGGCTGCCGTAGAATATGCCGAACGCCTTTATCCCGACAGCAGCAGCATTCGGCTGCGCCGTGCTCATTTGCTGATAGTTGACAATCGTTACGACGAGGCTTTGCAGATGATGCTCGACTTGCGGCAGCGCGAACCCGACGACACCGATGTCCTCTATTCTCTTGGCGTGGCCTACGGTGCTGTCGGCAAGTCCGACGAAGCCATTCGTTGCTATCTTGCGGCCTCTGCTGACGGGTGGGAACTCGGCCGCATCTATACCAACATCGCCGAGGAGTATTTCAAGCAGGCCAATTACGCCAAATCTGCCGACTACTACCAAAAAGCGCTCCTGACCGATTCCTACGATAGCGGCACCCTCTATGGCTACCTTGAGGTGATGGAAATCCAAGGTGCCATGCACGATGCCGTCGACCGTTTTCAGCACTTCCTTATGGACCATCCCTACCATAAGGATGCCTGGTACTGCTTGGGCCGCTCCTGCCAATCCATTGGCCTCTACGAGCGTGCTGTCGACGCTTTCGAGTATGCCATCGCCATCGACCGGCATTTCCTCTCGGCCTACGAAGAGCTCTCCTGCTGTTTCGAACTTCAGGGCCGTCTGGGCGAGGCAGCATCGGCGTTGGCCCGTATGCTCGAAGTCGATAGCCAACGCTCCTATGTCTATCGCCAGCTCGGTGCCCTATATGCCAGAGCTGATAAGCTCGAAACGGCACTGATGTATTTCCGCTCAGCCGTCGAAACCGACCCTGCTGACGCCTCAGCCATCTCCCAAATGGCGATATGCTATCTTCATCTGAACGACATTCCTATGGCCGTCTCCACAGTCAAGCAGGCCATGAGGGTCGACCCGGAAAATGCCGAAGCACTCTTCTCGGCCGCCTTGGTTTCCGACGCAATGGGCCACACCGAAAAGGCTTCCGAATATTTCGATCGTCTCATCGTCGGTGGCAACTACACCGAGCAGCACTGCCGCCTCTACACCTCTTTCCTCTACCATCACGATCTGCTCGATGTGATGATTCCTTTTGCCGAAGAATCGCTCGACATGTATCCCCACAGCACTTTCTATTCCACCTATCTTGCAGCCGCCTATTATCGTTCCAATCGCTACAACAAGGCCCGTTCCCGTATGCTCGACGCTCATGTCCCATTGTTGCTCGAACTCTGTCCTTCCATCGGTGAAAATCCTCTGTTTGTCGATGTCCTCCAGGCTGCCGAACAACAGCAAAACACTTTGAAATGAAGAACATCCTTTTATTCCCGATGCTAGCCTTGATGCTGGCCTTCTCCCAGCCTTCCCATGCCCAGTCCGGCGGAGGTATTGCCGAGGCTGTCCGTGGCGATACGGCATCCACTGGATTTGTGGCCGACCTGCTCCATTGGTATGATGCCCACATGAACTATTATGCCGTGGGCGCCCTGATGACAATCGAGAGCTCTTTTGTGCCTTTCCCCTCCGAGGTCGTGATCCCTCCGGCCGTTTATGTGGCTTCCAATCCTGAAAGCAAGGGTGGAATGAAAATATGGCTCGTCGTGGTGGTAGGCACCCTCGGTGCGCTTCTTGGCGCCTTTATCAACTACTACCTCTCCCGTTGGCTAGGCCGCCCCATCATCTATGCCTTCGCCGAAAGCAAACTTGGTCATCTGTTGGGTCTGTCGTCTGAAAAAATCGAGCGTGCCGAGCGCTATTTCGCCGACCACGGCAATGTCTCCACTCTCGTCGGCCGCCTCATTCCGGTCATCCGACAGCTGATATCCATCCCCGCTGGCTTGGCGAAAATGAATGTGGCCTCTTTCGCCTTCTTCACTACCCTTGGCGCGCTGATATGGAACTCCATCCTGGCCCTGCTGGGCTATCTGGCTTATCTGGCTGCCGACCCCACCGTCATCGAACGCTACAGTCATCTGCTCAGCATCTTGATTGTTGCCCTTCTGGCAGTGGCCATCCTGTTTTTTGTCATCCGTCACTTTATTAAGAAACGTCGACATGAATAGCGATATCCGTTCCCAATTTCCTATACTCGACACCGAGGTGCATGGCCATCCATTGGTCTACCTCGACAATGCTGCCACCACGCAGAAACCCCTTTCTGTCGTCCACACGCTGACAGACTATTACCTTCACCTCAACAGCAACATCCATCGTGGCACGCACCATCTCGCTGTCTTGGCCACCGAGCGCTACGAGCAGGTACGCCGTCAGGTGCAGCAGTTCATCAATGCCCGCCGCCATCACGAGGTGGTCTTCACCCGTGGCACCACCGAAAGCATCAACCTTGTGGCCAGCTCGTTCGGACGCCGCTTCATCCAGCCTGGCGACGAGGTCATTGTCTCGGGTATGGAACATCATTCCAACATTGTGCCCTGGCAGCTTGCCGGTGCCCGCCTGCGGCCCATCCCGTTCAGCGACGAGGGCGTGCTCGACATGCAGGCCTACGAATCTCTTTTCTCCGACCGTACGCGCATTGTGGCCGTCTGCCATGTCTCCAACACCCTTGGCACCGTCAATCCAGTGAGCCAGATCGTCCAGATTGCCCATGCCCACGGCGTGCCCGTCCTCGTCGATGGGGCTCAAGCCATATCGCACATGCCCGTCGATGTGCAGGCGCTCGGATGCGATTTCTATTGTTTCTCCGGCCATAAGATGTACGCTCCCATGGGTGTCGGCGTGATGTATGGCCGCGAAGAATGGCTATCACAGCTGCCTCCGTATCAGGGTGGGGGAGAGATGATCAGTGAGGTGACTTTCGAAAAGACCACCTTCAACGAGCTCCCCTTCCGTTTCGAAGCCGGCACCCCCACTGTCGGCGATGTGCTCGGGCTTGGCGCCGCCATCGAATTCATGCAGCAGGTTGGCCTGGCCAATATCGCTTCCATCGAGGCTGAACTCCTCGACTATGCCACAGCAGCCCTCTCTTCGCTGCCGGGTGTGCGCTTCTTTGGCACGGCACCCGACAAGACATCCGTACTCTCTTTCTTGGTAGGCGATTCGCATCCCTACGATGTCGGCACCCTGATCGACCAGATGGGCATCGCTGTCCGTACCGGGCACCATTGCACTCAGCCCATCATGGATCGCTACGCAATTCCCGGCACCGTCAGAGCTAGCTTTGCCGTCTACAACACGCGTCAGGATATCGACCTCTTTATCGCTGCTCTGCAGCGGGTGTTACCTATGCTCCAATAACATGCTTTCTTCGCTACATATTGAAAACTACGCGCTTATCCACCGCGCCGACATTCAGTTCCAGAACGGGTTTGTCGCCATCACCGGCGAGACAGGTGCCGGCAAGTCCATCATGTTGGGAGCCTTGGGCCTGCTCCTGGGCCAGCGTGCCGATGCTTCTGTTCTGGCCGACAAGCAAAAAAAGTGCGTGGTCGAGGCTCATTTCGACATTTCCGGCCTCCAGCTTGAAGACCTCTTTGCCGAGGCCGATGTCGATTTCGACGACAGGCTTATCATCCGTCGCGAGATTTTGCCTTCCGCAAAAAGCCGTGCTTTCGTCAACGATACTCCGGTCCAGCTGCCTTTCCTGCGGCAACTGGGATCGCATATTCTCGACATCCATTCCCAGCACCAGACCCTCACCATCGCCGACAGCACTTTCCGCTTCTCGCTGCTCGACACCCTGTCCGACAAGCCTGTCATTGATGACTACCGCGCCGCCTTCAAACATTATTCCGACCTCAAGCGTCAGCTCGAGTCTCTGACCACCGAGGATGCCGCCATCCGTCGCGAGATGGACTATCTACAGTTCCAGTTCGACGAACTTGCCGCCGCCCGTTTGGTGGAGGGCGAGCAGGCTTCACTCGAGACGCAATCGACAATCCTCTCTCATGCCGAGTCACTCATCGAAGGACTCTCCTCTGCCGCTGCCACTATCGACGGCGACAGCGGCACCGAGGCTCTTGCACTTCTGCGCTCAGCACACTCCGCGCTCAGCCACATGGTCTCTTTCCACCCGCAGGTCGACGACCTCGCCAAGCGCCTCGAGTCTTCCATCATCGAACTCGACGACATTCACAGCGAAATCCTCAACGTGGCAGATGGAATCAATTTCTCGCCCGAACTTCACCAGCAGGTCGACGACCGCTTGGCTCTCATCTACCGTCTTGAGAAAAAGCATTCTGTCGACACCGTCGAGCAGCTCATCGCCATCCGTGATGAACTCGACGCCCGCCTGCAGTCGGCAGCCTCGCTCGACGACCGAATCCACCAACTCATGGAGCAGGTCGACGTCGCCTATGCCCGCTTGCAAACCCTTGCCGACGCCCTCACCGAGTCGCGTCGCCGCGCCGCCGACGTCCTGGTGCAGAGCGTGTTGCCCACCCTCAGCGACCTCGGCATGCCCGAGTCTCGCTTCGAGGTCCATGTGTCCCAGCTGCCCACCTACACCGCCTCCGGCAACAACAGTGTCAACTTCCTGTTCAATGCCAACCGTGGTGGCGAGTTGTCCGACATCGCCAAAATCGCCAGCGGCGGTGAATTGTCGCGCATCATGCTGGCCATCAAGTCGGTCCTCACCTCCTGCCGCCTGCTCCCCACCATCATCTTCGACGAGATCGACACCGGCGTGTCCGGCGACATCTCCGTGGCGGTAGGCCAGATCATGCGCCGTATGGCCACTCGCATGCAGGTCATCTCCATCACCCACCTGCCGCAGATCGCCGCCATGGCCGACCAGCACCTCAAAGTCTACAAGCAGGTGGATTCCGATCTCGACCGCACCGTGTCGCTCGTCAGGCCCCTTTCCCGCGACGAGCGCATCGTCGAGGTGGCCACCATGCTCAGTTCCGACCCGCCCACTCAGGCCGCCCTCGCCACAGCCTCCGAACTGATGCAATGAACTACTATCTGGTCGGTTATATGTACAGTGGCAAGTCCACTTTCGGCCGTCGCCTGGCCGAGCATCGGGGCATGGACTATATCGACCTCGACCGTGCCTTCGAAGAGCGCTACCATTACACGGTCCCACGTTTCTTTGCCCAGTTTGGCGAACAGGCATTCCGTACGCTTGAGTCACGTCTGCTGCGCTCCACAGCAGCCCTCGACAATTGTGTCATCGCCACCGGTGGCGGCACCCCATGCCACGACGGCAACATGGATTTCATCCTCGCCCACGGCACCGCTGTCTATCTCCGCATGTCGGTCGACGACATCATTGCCCGAGCCTTGGTCTCGCGCAATCCCCGCCCCCTCATCCACAATCTCCCTCCCGAACAACTCCGCTCCACCATCAGTGCACAAATGAAAGAGCGCGAAAGTGTCTACCTTCGCGCCCATGTGGTGTTGGACGGGCTCAACCCGCCTGTCGATTTCTAGTATTCAAACGAGCTCCCGCCGAGAAACTCCCGCATGATCGAATTGTAGGGAATGTATTTCTCGTCGATAGGCTCCACCAGCTCCGAGAAGTCCAGAATCTGTTTCGCTATCGAAAACTCCTCGCAGTTCTCCGGCACCTGTTTCAGCAGCGGCTCGGCATATTTTTTCAGCACGCCGAACTCATACAGCAAGGCGCTGTTGAACATCACGTTGGCGTTTTCCTGATAGGGGAAGATGTGCATCCTTTCGCCGCGCACCACCTCGGGCCAGCGGTGCAGTGTTTCGTAGGCTCCCCATCCGCGGAAGTTGTAGTCCCGCACCAGACGGCGCACCAGACGGTTGTCGGTGCCGTGGATGATGTTCTGTCCGTCGATGGCCAGCTGCGTCAGCGCGCTGACATACACCTTGAATTTCAGGCTGTCGTCGATCTGGGCGGTCAGCTTGGGATTCAGCGCATGGATACCCTCCACCACCAGGATGCTCCGCGGCCCCAGCTTCTGCGTCTTGCCCGAATAGTAGGGCTCGCCCTTCTTGAAGTCGAAGGTCGGAATCTTCACCTCTTCGCCGCGCGACAGCGCCAGCAGGTTCTCGTTCAGCAGCGGAATGTCGAGGGCATCCACGCTCTCGAAGTCGTATTCCCCGTTCGGCAGCTTCGGGGTGCGTTCGCGGCACATGAAGTAGTCGTCCAGAGAGAGCTGGTTCACGTCGTAGCCCAGCACCGCCAGTTGCACGCTCAGTCGGCGGCACGAGGTGGTCTTGCCGCTCGACGACGGTCCTGCCAGCAGCACCATCCGTGCACCGCTCTGGGCCACCATCTCGGCAATCTCGGCATACTTCTTCTCGTGCAGCGCCTCGGCCAGGTGCACCAGATGCTGTCCCCCGTGGTCGCGCACTATCCTGTTGTAGTCCGACACCGTCGGCGTATGCAGCAGGTCCACCCATTTGTGGTGCTCGCGGAAAATGGCGAACAGTTTGGGCGTTTCAGTGAACAGCGACAGCTTGTCGGGATGCTCAGGATCGGCACATTGCAGCAGGTAGCCGTCCTCAAACGTGCGGAAGTCCCAGCACTGCAGGCATCCCGTCGACGGAGCCAGCTTGCCGTTGATCTTGTGCACGGTCTCGCCCAGGAAGTTCATCTCGATATACAGCTGCTTCAGGTTCTCCAGCAAGTCGAGGGTCTTTGGCATGTGGCGCGGACGTATCAGCTCGATAGCGTCGCTCAGCAGCATCGTGCGGCTTTCGAACGGAATGTCGTTCTCCTGCAGCTCGATCATATGTTCCCTCACGGTCCGGCACACCTCCATCTGTGGCGGCAGCTCAAAATCCTCCACAGCCGATGTGATGCGGCAGAAGAAGCCGTTCTGCATCGAATGGTCGATCGACAATATCGCTTTCGGATAGCAATCATGCACTGCGGTGTAGAGCATGAAGCACAGCGAGTTGCGGTACATTCGGAATCCCTGCCGGCTGGTGATGTCCAGCAGTTTGATCACCTTCGGATTGTAGATCCGGTACTGCAGCGGCTCCACTTTGTTGTTCACCAGCGCACCCAGTATCGGGCGCGGCGCCTTGCCGCTTTCGGATGCCAGCTTCTTGGCATATTCCTCAGCCAGTTCGGCCACCTGGGTGCCCTGCGGCACCCTCTTACGCTCGCCGGTGTTGGCAAGCACTATTTCCACGTCATTCATGATGCGATCGTCTCTTCAATTTCTTTGACAGTCTTGGGTATCGGCTTGCCCAGCACGCGTGCTCCGTCCTCGGTCACCAGCACATCGTCCTCGATGCGGATGCCGCCGAAGTCTTTCCATTTCTCCAGTTCGTCGAAATTGATAAAGTCCTTGCAGGTGCCCTCGGCATGCCATTTGTCGATCAGCGCGGGAATGAAATAGCATCCCGGCTCGTCGGTCACCACGAATCCCGGCTGCATGCGGCGGCCGAAACGCAGGCTGCTCAGCCCGAACTGGTCGCTCGGACGCACATCTTGGTCGTAGCCCACATTTATCTGGCCGTAGTTCTCCATATCGTGCACGTCGAGGCCCATCATGTGGCCCAGGCCGTGGGGCATCAGCAGGCTGTGGGCGCCCGAGGCCACGATATCGTCGACGTCGCCTTTCAGTATGCCCAGGCCTTTGTAGCCCTCGGCCAGCTTGCGCGAAGCGGCCTGGTGCACCTCCTTGTAGGTGATGCCCGGACGCGTCACGCGCAGCGCCTCCATATTGGCCGACAGCACAATCTCGTAGATGGCCTTCTGGCGCTCGTTGAACTTGCCTCCCACAGGCACCGAGCGGGTGATGTCGCTGCAGTAGTTCATCGCCGTTTCGCAGCCGGCATCCATCACCAGCATCCGGCCCATCTCGAGGCGGTTGTTGTGCCCATGGTTGTGCAGCGTCTCGCCGTGCACCGTCATGATGATCGGGAAACTCACCGGACCGTTGCCTTTCCAGGCCTCGCCCTCCATGAATCCGGCCAGCTCATACTCGTAGCGGCCGGGCATGGCCAGTTTCATTGCTCCCACGTGCATGTTGTAGGCCGTGGCGATGGCTTTCTCTATCTCTTCAATCTCCTCGGCGCTCTTCACGCTGCGCTGTTTCACGCAGGCAAGAATCAGCTCCATCGAGGCATAATTGTTCACGGCATGGTAGGCCAGCCCCAGCCAGTCGGCCAGGTCGGCACGGATGTCGGCACGGTAGGGGGGCAGGAAATGCACGCGGCGGCCGCAGCCGGTGGCCTCCTTGCACACTGCCTGCAGCGCCTTGATGTCGCCCGAGTTGGCCACGCCCACCGAGGCGGCAAGCTCGCTCACCGACGGCAGCGGACCCGTCCAAATGATGTCGTCGATATCATAGTCGTTGGCAAAAATATAGTCCTTGCCGTTGTCGCAGTCGATCACGCCCACCATATCCTCGCGCTGCAAGCCGAAGAAATAGAGGAACGTGCTGTCCTGTCTGAACCAATAGGTGTTGTCTTTATAGTTGCACGGGGCTTCGTGGTTGCCGGGAATGATGATCAGGCCGTGGCCTATGTCTTTGCGCAGCTGTTCGCGGCGCGCCATATACGTCTCTTTTTTGAACATGATGTTGCGGTTTTTATGAAAATGCTTTTTGTTAATTATTCATCTGTATCCGGAAAAATACATTTTCTAAACGCCGATATCATATTTTTATTGTGTCGCCGCGCGACTATTTTCCGCTCGCCCCCGTTATTTTCTAATCGCCTGAAAACCACCACATTGCAAAATCCGTGCTACATCGCATCCAACTCGCTCAAAATCAATACCATGTCCTTATCAACTCCTACCCAACTCCTACCCAACTCCTACTGCGGTAGGAGATGGTAGGTGGATGACAGGCAGTTGGCATGTTGCGGAAGCGGTGCCGGACGATGGCCGACGGATTGGAGAAATGTGGAAAAAAATCTTGCAATTGTTTCCGGTATTCGGTATATTTGCCATGTAGTAGTGAGAGGAGAAAATCGCGCAATCTATTAATCCTTAAACATATACAAAGATGTATAAGATCGAAGAACACCCAATTCTGGACATCCCGCAGAGCGAGGTGGTGGAGTTTTTATTCGAAGGCAAAACCATTCAGGGACGCAAGGGCTACACCATAGCCGCGGCTCTGCATCAGGCCGGCATGCCGGTGCACAGCCATAGCCTGGAGGGTCGCAACCGCAGCCTGGAATGCGGCATCGGCAAGTGTGGAGCATGCGAGATGCTTGTCGACGGCCAGGTGCGCCGCATTTGCATCACTCCGGTCGACGGGGTGAGGGAGGTGCGCCGGATAGACAAAGGCCAGCAGGAGGTTGGCGCCACTGCCGCGGTGCATGCCGATGCACCGCTGAAGATCTACAAGACGACGGTGGCCATCGTGGGTGCCGGTCCGGCGGGTCTGGCCTGCCGCGAGCAGCTGAATGCCTTCGGGGTGGACAATCTGGTGATCGACAACAATGCGCGCATCGGCGGGCAGTTCAATATGCAGACCCACCAGTTCTTCTTTTTCGAGCGTGAGAAAAAATATGGCGGCATGCGAGGCTTCGACATTGCCCGTACGCTGGCCGGCGACAACCACGACGGTATCCTGCTCAACTATACGGTGTGGGACATCCTTGAGGGTCCGCGGCTGGCCATCAAGAACATCGTGACGCAGGAGATGGCTTATGTCGATGCCGAACACCTGGTGGTGGCCACGGGCGCGGTGCCCTTCATGCCGGCCTTCGAGAACGACGATGTGCCGGGTGTGTACACGGCAGCCGTTTTCCAGAAGATGATGAACCAGGAGCACACGCTGCTTGGCAAGCGGGTGCTGACCGTGGGTGCCGGCAACATCGGCTACCTGACGTCGTACCAGGCCATGCAGGCCGGTGCCACCATCCGCGCCATCATCGAGGCCATGCCGCGCGAGGGCGGTTTCCCGGTGCAGGCCAACAGGGTGCGCCGCCTGGCCATACCCATCATGACGGGCTACACCCTGGTGCGTGCCATCCCCAATGCCGACCGCACCGGTGTGGTGGGCGCCGTCATCGCCAAGTGCGAAAACTTCAAGCCCATTCCGGGCACGGAGCAGGTGTTGGATGGCATCGACATGATCAACATCTGCACCGGCTTGACGCCCGACAACCAGTTGCTCGTCAAGGGCAAGGAGCTGTTCGGCCACCAGGTGTATGGTGTCGGCGACGCGGTGCGCATCGGCGAAGGCACGAGTGCTGTGCTCCGCGGCCGTCAGGCGGCCTACGAGATTGCCCAGAACATGGGCATCCGGTACAACTATGACGAATATCTTGACATTTCGCGCCAATATATCGACTCGCAGCAGCATCCGCTGCGGTTGCTCGAGCGCCCCAATCTGCCCGACGGCGAGCGCATGAAGGTGCGTCCGTTTGTGCAGATCGACTGCCTCTATGGCTTTGCCTGCAACCCCTGCACATTCAGTTGCCCGCAAGGGGCCATCAGCAAGCCCACCACGTCGTCGACACCGACGGTGGACTATGACAAGTGCATCGGCTGCATGGAGTGCGTCAACCATTGTCCCGGTTTGGCCATCTTTGGCTACAACCTGCAGAAGGAGTGGTGCTTCCTGCCAATAGAATATGCCGTTGACGAGGGTGCCGAGGTGTTTCTGGTGGACAACAACGGCCACCGCATCGGTGAAGGCGTGGTGGAGAAGGTGTTGGTGAAGCCGAACAAGACAAATGTGGCCCGGGTGCATGTGCAGCATGTCGACGGCGCGATGACCGACGTCAAGGGCTTCCTGCTCAAGAGCCGCTATCCGGAAGCCTTGCACCTGAGCGCAGATGCGCCGGCTGCCGACGGGGATGCCATGACCTATATCTGCCATTGCGAGGACATCAGCGAGGAGCGGATGCTGGAGGCCGTGGGCGAGCGGAAATATATCTCTGTCGACGAGCTGAAGCATATCACCCGCATGGGGATGGGCCCGTGTCGCGGCAAGCGCTGCATAGCCCGTGCCCGCCAGGTGCTGCGTGCCCATGGCATCGAGCTGACGGGCGAGGCCACTCCGCGTGCGCCGTTGAGCAACCAGGTGACGCTGGGCGATGTGTATGCCGAAGGCCGCAACGAGGTGTATGTCTTCCCGAAGGGCAACGATGTGCAGCACGAGGAGGTGCGCGTGTTCATTGCCGGCGGCGGCATTGCCGGCAGTGGCCTGTTCCGCTATTTTTCCGAAGCGGGCATGAAGCCGGTGATGGTCAACTACAGCCGTGGCGCGTCGTGGCGCAACATCGGCGGTGGCCGTCCGGCATTCTCCAATCCCGACATTGCCGACATTGCGCAGCATAGTCACGAAATCTTCAAGTCGATACAGAAGGTGCACAACATCAACTACAAGCCGACGCACTATGTGAACCTGGTGCACGACGATGCCACCTATCGCGCCCTCGACGCTTCACGCGCGTGGAGCGATGCATACATGATCGACCGCAAGGATTTCAAACGCGAGATATCGCCCCTGTGGGACGACAGCCGCGACACCTACAGCCACGCCCTCATCACGCGCGACTGCTGGCAGGCCACGCCAGGCCGTGTGATCGACTATATCAGGGGTATCGGCGTCAGCCTCGGCGGCCGCTACTATGAGGACTGCGAGCTGCTGTCGGTGTGGCGCAAAGGCGACAAGATTGTGGCGCTGGTGCGCAACCACGAAGGCCATTATGTGGAGTACACCTGCGAGCATTTTGTCAACGCCATGGGTTGGGGTGCCGAGAAGTTCACCGATATGCTGGGCATCGACACTGGCCTGTATCCGGTGAAGCACCAGGCCTTCATCACGCGGCGCCTGCCCATGATGGGACCCAATGGAGGCCCGCTCGACATGATCATCGACCGCCGCCACTATAAAGGCTTCAGTGCGGTGTATGGCCAGCAGTTTGAGCACACCGGCCAGATCATCGGTTGTGCCAGCCCCGACACCGATGCCTACGAGACCCGCCAGAACATCAAATACAACAGTCGCGAGTTTCTCGAGATAGTGAGTGAGGTGTTCTCGGAGTGGCTGCCCGGCCTGAAGGATGTCAGTTTCCTGGCCTGCTGGGCCGGACGCTACACAGAGCCGCGCTACATTGTCGACCCCGAGGTGGGCCTGCTCACCGGCCTGCGCGGCCATGGCTTCATGCTGGGCCAATACTTGGCGAAGCTCTATGTCGACAAGTATCTTGGACGTGAGGTGCCTGGCTATATGAAAGACCTGGCGCTGAGCGGCCACGGCCTCAGCGAGAACGCTTTCAAATAAGTGTGGCCACACACGCCCTGCAACAAGCGCCCCGAAGCACCGCTTCGGGGCGCTTTGTTTTGGCCGGTGATGAAAAAAATATTTTTGTCGGGTCGGGAAATCTTCGTATCTTTGCACTACCGTTTCGGTTGAAACGGCGCGACATATTATTATTAAGACGTTGTAGACGTTTTATCTGCGGCTCTATGGAATCTCGCAAATTCAGAGTCTACTGCATGATAAGGCAGCATCCAACGTCCATCGTGGCGTATATACGTGATATATCGTTAGCGTGGGCCTCGGTGTTGCTTATTCTCAGTAGACAGGCAATGCGAGAGCCTCACGTGCGGGATAAGTGACAATTGTTGATGTCCGCGCTTCTTTTTTTATGTGTTTATCGAAGAAACATTAACTAAAACAATACCCATCATGAAGAGAAAACTACTCCTTTTGCTTGTCGCCCTGCTGGCAGTGGGGCAGAATGCTTTTGCCAACGATTTCAGCTACACCTACCAAGGGAAAACGCTGTTCTACACCATTCAATGGAATGGTGTGAGTGTTGACAATCCTACGCCTGGCAGATATTACAACTATGTGACGGGCGACGTTGTGATTCCCGACAGCGTGGAGAACAGCGGCACTTGGTATGCTGTCACTTCCATTGGCGGCTGGGCCTTCAATGGTTGCAGCGGCCTGACCTCGGTGACCATTCCCAACTCGGTCACTTCCATCGGCTGGGGGGCTTTCTCTGGTTGCAGCGGCCTGACCTCCGTCACCATTCCCAACTCGGTCACTTCCATCGGCGGCCATGCCTTCGAAGGTTGCAGCGGTCTGACCTCGGTCACCATCCCCAGCTCGGTCACATCCATCGGCGGCAATGCCTTCGATGGTTGCAGCGGCCTAACCTTGGTGACCATCCCCAGCTCGGTCACTTCCATTGGCAGCTTTGCCTTCTATGATTGCAGCGGTCTGACCTCGGTGACCATCCCCAACTCGGTTATTTCCATCGGCACCCAGGCCTTCGAGAATTGCAGTGGCCTGACCTCGTTGACTATTCCCAACTCGGTCAATTCCATCGGCGATGGTGCCTTCCGTGGTTGCAGCGGCCTGACCTCCATTGTGGTGGAGACTGGCAACACACACTACGACAGTCGCGACAACTGCAACGCCATCATTCAGACCGACCTTAACCTGCTGATTCAAGGTTGCAATTCTACAGTTATTCCCAGCACTGTCACAGCCATCGGCAACTATGCCTTCTTTCTATGCAGCGGCCTAACCTCGGTGACTATCCACAACTCGGTCACAGTCATCGGTGACGCTGCCTTCTCTGGTTGCAGCGGCCTAACCTCGGTGACTATCCCCAACTCGATCACTGCCATCGGCAATGGTGCCTTCTCTGGTTGCAGCGGTCTGACCTCGGTCACCATCCCCAGCTCGGTCACTTCTATCGGCGTCAATGCCTTCTTGGGTTGCAGCGGCCTGACGTCGGTCACCATCCCCAGCTCGGTCACATCCATCGGCGGCTGGGCCTTCTTTGGTTGCAGCGGCCTGACGTCGGTCACCATCCCCAGCTCGGTCAGCTCCATCGGCGGCTGGGCCTTCTCTGGTTGCAGCGGCCTGACCTCGATGTACTGCAAAGCCGCCACTCCTCCTACGTTAAGTGGTTCGAGAGTTTTTTATAGTACTTATTCCGTCTTTGTCTATGTCCCCTGCGGCTCGGTCAGTGCATATCAAAACGCTCCGAATTGGAGCAACTATGCCTCGCGCATACAGGGAATGGCTGATTTGGATTACACTTACAGCTTCGTCTCCAACAACGCAACAATGGGAACAGTCAGTGTGGGCAATGTGGACTGCGACAGCAATATCGTTGTTACCGCCACGGCCGCAAGCGGCTACCAGTTCACCGGCTGGAGCGACGGCGACACGGGCAACCCGCGCATCTTCCACCTGACGAGCGACACCTCGGTGACAGCCATTTTCGACTATAACTCCTGCGCCGTGGTGGGACAACCGTCGGATGCCGCACGCGGCTCGGTATCGGGCAGCGACACCGTCTACAGAGGCGAGACGGTCACTCTCACGGCCACACCCAACTACGGCTACCACTTCCAGCGCTGGAACGACAACAACCAGCAGAACCCGCGCACCATAACGGCCACCGCAAATGTCACCTACACCGCCTATTTCGACCCGAACAACTACACGGTCACCGTGCTCGTGGACAATGAGCAGCAGGGCACCGTGGGCGGTGGCGGCACCACAGCCTACCTCGGCACCTGCACCATCTACGCCACACCGGCCACAGGCTACCGCTTCAGCCACTGGAGCGACGGCAACACCAGCGCCAGCCGCTACATCACCGTGGAGGGTGACACCACGCTGACGGCCTACTTCGAAATCAACTCCTATACCCTCACCGTGCTGCCCAACGACAGCACAATGGGTACGGTGACAGGCGGCGGCACCTATACCCACGGCACGCAGGTCACCGTCACGGCTTCAGCCACTGCGGGCAACCGCTTCGACCGATGGAACGACAACACCCTGCTGGCCAGCTACACCTTTGCCCTCACTGCCGACCGCACACTGATAGCTGTATTCATGCCCTCGGACACTGTGTTTATCCACGACACCACAATCGTGCACGACACCACAATCATCCACGACACCACAATCATCCACGACACCACTATCGTGCACGACACCACCTTTGTGCCTGTGCATGACACCACCTTTGTGCCTGTGCACGACACGACATATATCACGGTGCACGACACGATTTATCTGCCACAGTATATCCACGACACGGTGTATATCCACGACACGATATATGTTGGCGACAACGGCGTGGGCGATGTGGATGCGCTGAATGCGAAAGTGTACATCAGCCAGGGACAAGTGGTGGTGGAAGGCGCCGACGGAAATCAGGTGACGCTCTACGATGCGGCAGGTCGGATGCTGGCCACCAAGTGGGACCAATATTCGCTGTTGCGCTTCGATGTGCCGGCCAGCGGCGCCTACCTGATCAAGATCGGCGACCATCCGGCACGGAAGATTGTGGTGGTGCGGTAGGCATCGGCGAGACACAATAAAGACAATCAGACGGGGGCGGCAGGCCATGGCCTGCCGCCCCCAAATGTTTTATGACCTTGCTGATGACTTAAAGCAGCGCCACCAATTGCTCCAAACTGCGGGCATCCACCTCGTCGAAAGTGGCCAGCTCGCGGCTGTCGATGTCGAGGACAGCGATGATATCGTCGCCACGGAACACCGGGACCACGATCTCGCTTCGGCTTTCGCTGCTGCAGGCGATGTGGCCGGGAAACTGTTCCACGTCGGGCACCACCAGGGTGCGGCGTTCCTTCCAGGCGCTGCCGCACACGCCGCGTCCGTAGGCGATGTGGATGCAGGCTATCGGCCCTTGGAAGGGGCCGAGAACCAATTCTCCATCGAGCACGCGGTAGAACCCTGTCCACCAGAAGCCGAACTCGCTGTGGAGCAGGGCGCTCACATTGGCCATCTTGGCAATCATGTCGCTCTCGCCCTCGCAAAGCGATTTCACCTGCGGCAGCAGGGCGGCGTAGCGTTCCTGTTTGGTCATAGGCGCTCCTTTCCTTTCAGTTCGCGCACGGTGGCATAGGGGGCCATGTCGGTGAGGGTGATCTCATACCGGTGCTTGCCGTCCTTGCTTTGCGTGTAGCGATGGTTGTCGCGGCTGTAGGGATAGAGGGGGCGGGTGCCGTAGATGGCATATCCGTTCTTGTCCATCCAGCGGCCTATTTCCTCCATGCGCTGCAGGGCTTCAGCGGGCAGGTTGCCGTCGGCATCGGGACCCACGTTGAGCAGCAGGTTGCCGCCCTTGGCCACCACATCGCAGAGCATGTGGATGAGGGTCTTGGTGGACTTGTAGTTGTCGCCCGGCACATAGCTCCAACTGTCGCCCATGGTCATGCAGGTCTCCCAGGGGTAGGGCAGGAGCGTGTCGGGAATCTGTTTTTCGGGGGTGCGGTAGTTCTCGTAGCGGCCACCTACCGAGCGGTCGACGATGATCATGCCTGGATTCTTCTCGCGGGCCATGCGTGCGATGCGTCCCATGTCGATGTCCTGTATGCGGCGGTAGCAGCCCAGCCACGGCTCGGTTTCCTCGTTGACGCTCCATTCTGGACGTATCCATCCGCCGTCGAGCCACAGGATGTCGATCTTGCCATAGTTGTGCGTCAGTTCGCGGATCTGGTTGTAGGTGAAATCGCAGAAACGCTGCCAGCGGTCGGGATGTTCGGCGATGTCGTAGTTGACGTTGCGGTCGGGCGTGGCCCACTCCTTCGCCCAATAGTCGGGGTGGTGCCAGTCGGGCTTGCTGAAATAGAGGCCCACATGGAAACCCTCGTCGCGGAAGGCATTGACCACGCCGCGCGTGAAGTCGCGCTTGGCCGGACACTCCAATCCGGTGCTGCTGTATTGCGAATATTTGGTGTCGAACATCGCGAAACCGTCGTGGTGCTTGGTAGTGAAGACCACATATTTCATGCCGGCCTGTTTGGCGGCAGCCGCCCATTGCTCGGGGGCGAAATGCTTCGGGTTGAAGGTCTTGTTCAGCGCCTGGTAGGCCTGCTTGTATTCGTTGTAGTCGGCACCGTGGCGGTCGATCCAGGGCTCGTTGCAGATGCTCCAGCTTTCCACCACGCCCCATTGAGCGTAGATGCCCCAGTGCATCATGAAGCCAAACTTGAGGTCTTGCCATTCGGCGATGCTCTGCAGCACCACCGGGTCGGTTTCCGGCAGCGAATCGTGCTGTGCGGCAGCAGTCAGTCCGGCCATCAGGGCCAATGTGATCAGTATTTTTTTCATTTTCTGTTGTGATAAATATAAGGTATGTCGGACAAATCGTTATCGTCGCTGCTGAAGCCCACCGACAAGGTCATCGGAGTGCCGTCGGCAGGCTCTTCCATCAGGCCTGTGGCCGCGTTGTACTGTCGGAACCAGAAGGGGTCCATATTGATGGCGAAAGGCACCCTGGGGTGGCTCTTGGGCACCATTACCGAGGCGGTGCCGACCAACTGCTTCCGTGGCCCATTCGGGTCGTGGGTTTTCAGGTACACCTGGATGATGGCGCGTGTCTGGTCGCACACGCTGCTGTCCAGATGGATGATGCCATGGACGCGGAAGTCGGCTTCGGACACATAGATGTCGCCCAGCCTGAGCTGTCCGTAGTTTTTCCCGTATCCGAACGCGAACATCGGCTGCTGTGACATGTAGCGGTAGGTGCGCCCCTGCATGGCATAGTCGGCGAAGTCGGGCAGTTGGGCCGTGGAACGGTAGAAGGTGACCGGCAGCCGGCCCCAGTCGTCGCGTTCGCCGAAGAGCAGCTGGCTGAAAGCCGTGCCCATATCCTGTCCGCCGTACCAGCCCACGATCACGGCGTCGCAGTAGGCGATGACGTCGTCGAGGGCGATGGCGCTGCCGGTGCACAGCACCAGCACGATGCGGTAGCCTTTGGCCTTGAGGGTCTTGATTTCCTCCACTTGCTCTTTGGGAAGTTCGATCCGTGTGCGGTCGCCCTTGAAGAAGCCTTCCTTCTCCACGGGCAGTTCCTCGCCTTCGAGCTGTGGGTTGAGGCCGCCGCAGTAGACCAGTGTGCGGCCGTCGCCGGCACTGTAGGCCTCGTTGATCTGCAGCGCCTCGCCGATGGTGACGCAGTGGGCCGGCGTGCCGTTGTAGTTGCCCAGCGGCATCAGGCTGTCGTAGGCATTGGGTCCGGCAAGGAGCAGAGATTCGTTGCGTTTTAGCGGCAGGATGCCTTCGTTCTTCAGCAGCACCATGCCCTGTGCGGCCACGTTGGCCGGGCTGGCATCGGCCGCGGGGCCTGTCAGGGCGGTCGGGTCGGTTACCGCCAGTCGTGTGCGCAGCAGGCGCCGCACATGCTCGTCGATCTTGCTTTCGCTCACGTAGCCGTAGTCCACGGCCTGCCGTAGTGCTGGCAGGCCGCTGCCGCATTCGAGGTCCACCTCTGTGCCAAAGGCGTCGCCGTAGGCCAGTGCCGCCGACGGGTGGGTCTTGTGGCGCGGGATGACGGTGTCGCGCTCGTAGGCGTCGTTCAGCGCCCAGCAGTCGGTGACCACGATGCCGTCGTAGTGCCATTCGTTGCGCAGAATGTCGACAAGTAGCTCGCGGCTGGTGCAGCAGGGCTCGCCGTTGAGACGGTTGTAGCCGCACATCACCTGGGCCACCTGGCTGTTGCGGATGATGTATTCGAAGGCCGGAAGATAGGTGGTGCGGAGGTCGCGGTTGTCCACACGGCTGTCGAACTGGTGCCGTATGCCCTCAGGGCCGCTGTGCACGGCCAGATGCTTGAGGCATGCCGCCGTGTGTCCGCCCTGGAGGCCGTTGACGCAGGCCAGACCCATTCGGGCCGTCAGGTAGGGATCCTCGCCGTAGGTCTCCATGCCGCGTCCCCATCGCGGGTCGCGGAAAATGTTGATGTTGGGAGTGAAGAACGTCAGTCCGGTATAGTCGCCGTAGCCGCCAGTGTCTTGAGCCTCAAGGTATTTCCATCTGGCTTCGGAGGCCACATTGGCGAACACATGGCCGATGAGGGCGGGGTCGAACGTGGCCGCCATGGCGATGGGCATGGGATAGACGGTGGCGATGCCGGCGCGGCCGACACCGTGCAGCGCCTCGTTCCACCAGCTGTAGGCCGGCAGCCCCAGCCGCGGGATGGCAGGATTCTGGTGCACCATCAGGCTCAGCTTCTCGTCGAGCGTCAGGTTTTGCACCAGCCATTCCACTCTTTCTTCCAGGCTGATCGAGGTGTCCTGCCAGCGGTATTGCTGGGCGTATGAGATTGATTGGCAGAAGGCTAGGCCGATCATCAGCATGATGGCTTTGGCCATGTTGCGGATTGTATTCATGGTGCAAAGATACAATTTTTTTGACGAACCGGATGTCCGGATGGTCGAAGAAAACACTTTTCCTTCACTTGCCGGCCCATACCGCCCGATCCCCTTTCCAAGGATTGGCTGCATGATGTACGTCTATTGTCCGACTGTTGTCCGAAAAATGTTCGGACAACAGTCGGACAACAATCATACCTCAGACGAAGAAAAAACGATGGGCGAGCATGCCGGCCGGAGGGTAGGGCGGGAGGCTGTCGGCAGAGGGCGGAAGCAGGAGTAGGGGAGGCCAGTGAAATTGAATTGCTGCGGATTTGTTTTTTTTTCGTAACTTTGCAGCGGATATATATTTATAGTTTCTATATAAAATTATGAAAAACAGGATGTTCACCGCCCGGATGAAAATGGCGGACATGATATCTTCCAACTACGATCTGATATTGATGCTGCCGCGGTTCGGCATTCCGCTGGGTTTCGGCGAGCGGACGGTGAAAGAAGTTTGCCGGGACAATAACGTCGATGTAAACTTTTTCCTCACGGTCTGCAACATCTATACTTTCGACGAGTTCAGGCCCGACGAGGAGGAACTGTCGCACATCGACAACCGCATGGTGGTGGAGCATCTGCAGGCTTCGCACCGCTATTATATCGAGGAGCGCCTGCCGCACATGCAGCGCCATCTGGATCATGTGGCTGAGGGCTCGGGGCAGCAGTCGGCGACGATCCTGAAAAAATATTTCGCCGACTATTGCAAGGAGGTGAAGGAGCACGTGCGCCGCGAGGAGCGCAACCTGAGTGCGATGCTGGCCAGCATGGATGAGGGCGACGGCTTTCGCAAGTCGGTCAGCGACAATTATGTGAAGAGCCACGACAACATCAAGGACAAACTTTCGGACCTGACACAGATCATCTACAAATATGTCCCCGGCGAGCGTTTGACAGAGGAGATGATGGAGCTTGTGTTCGACATCCTGCAGTTGAGCCGCGATTTGGAGAAGCATGCCGAGATCGAGGAGCTGCTGCTGCTGCCTGACGAGGACTATGCGCTGAGCGAGCGCGAGCAGGAGGTGCTGGCGCTTGTGGCCAAAGGGTTGAGCAGCAAAGAGATAGCTTCGCAGTTGAATATAGCCGTGAACACTGTGAACACGCACCGCAAGAGTATCACGAGGAAAACGGGCATCAAATCGGTGGCCGGACTGGCGGTGTATGCCATGTTGAAAAACAATTGAACAGACAAATTCTTATGAATAAGACACTGAAGACCGTAAGAGTGGTGCTGGCCGGGCTGATGCTGGTGGGGGTGACGCTGCTGTTGCTCGACACCACGGGTGTGCTGCGTCATTATCTGGGATGGATACCCAAGATACAGCTTTTGCCGTCCGTGCTGGCGCTGAATGTGGTGATGGTGGTGGCGATACTGCTTGTGACGCTGTTGCTGGGCCGCTTCTATTGCGCCGTGGTGTGCCCGATGGGTGTCTTCCAGGACATCTTCACCTGGGCCCGCAAGGTCGTCTTTCCCAAGCACAAGTTCCGCTATGCCAAGCCTGCCAACTGGCTGCGCTACACGGTGCTGGCGCTGTTTGTTCTGGCCATGCTGGTGGGACTGAACGGCATTGCGCTGCTCATAGCCCCCTATAGCGCCTATGCCCGTATGGTGACGGGGTTGCATGCTTCGGGGACGCTGCAGTGGGTGGCCATAGCCACGCTGGTGTGCATCGGTCTGCTGAGTTTCACCATGGGACGTCTGTGGTGCAACACGATATGCCCCGTGGGCAGCCTGCTGAGCCTGGTGAGCCGCTATTCCATCCTCGGCATCCGTATCGACCGCTCAAAGTGCGTCGGTTGCCGCCAGTGCGAGCATGCCTGCAAGTCGATGTGTATCAACATCGACGACAAGACGGTCGACCATTCGCGTTGTGTGAATTGCTTCACATGCCTGGGCAAGTGCAAGGTGGGCGCCATTTCGTGGACCACGCGCCGCGGTGCAGGCAAGGGCAGCGATGACGTCGACGGCAGCCGCCGCAAGTTTGTGGCCACGTCGTTGGCTGTGGGCACCGCTATGGCGGTTGAGGCCCAGGAGCAGAAGTTCGACGGCGGACTGGCAGTGCTTGAGAACAAGAGCGTTCCTGTGCGCCGCACGGCGCTGAAGCCTTTCGGAGCCCGAAGCGAGAAGAACTTTTCCACACGGTGCACCGGGTGCCAACTTTGTGTGAGCCAGTGCCCCGAACATGTGCTGCGTCCGTCGACCAAGCTGGCGTCGCTGATGCAGCCCGAGATGAGCTATATCGACGGCTATTGCCGCATGTCGTGCACCCGCTGCAGCGAGGTGTGCCCTTCCGGCGCCATCCGACCCATCACCAAAGAGGAGAAAACGGCCATCTCGATAGGAGTGGCCGTGGTGTTGAAGGACAACTGCCTGTCGGCCACTGGCAAAGACCAGTGCGGCGCCTGTGCCCGACATTGTCCGGCTGCAGCCATCAGCATGGTCAACGGGGTGCCCTCGGTCAACGAGAGCCGTTGCCTGGGTTGCGGCGCCTGCGAATACTATTGCCCCGCACGCCCGATGACGGCCATCTATGTGGAAGGCCGTGAAGTGCACACAGAAGTGTGACTCCCCACATCATCCGAAAACAAAAAACACATAAAACGCAATAACGCATTCAAGAACATGACACTGAACATCAAACAATCACTTATCGATTTTGTCAAGTACATGGGTACTTGGAAATTCTGGAAAGAGTTGGTCATCATGACGCTCGGTATGGCCGTCACTGCTGCTGCGGTCTATTACTTTCTTGTCCCGAGCAAACTTATCATCGGCACCATCAGCGGTCTGTCGATCGTGCTGGTCAGCATCTTTGGCGGCAACCTTGGAACGTACATCACCGTCATCAACATCATTCTGCTCATATTGGCCTTTTTGCTGATCAACAAGGAGTTTGGAGCAAAAACGGTCTACACGGCCCTGATCCTTGGTCCGCTGACCAACTTCTGGGCATGGGTGCTGCCTTGGGATGCCAGAAACTCGGCAGGCGAGTATATCCTTGCCCACGACAACCCCATCACCGGTTCGGCTTCGATTATGGGTGATCCCTGGCTTGACCTTTGCTGCTTTGTGCTGTTGCTCAGTGCCTCGCAAGCTTTGATGTTCAGCATCAACGCCTCTACCGGCGGCCTTGATATCCTGGCCAAGATTGTCAACAAATTCCTCCATTTCGACATCGGAGCCTCGGTCTCGATAGCCGGTGCCGTGATTTGCTGCACCGCCTTCTTCATTCCTAACAACCAGTTCCGTATGGTCATCATCGGCCTCATCGGCACCTGGATCAACGGTCTCGTGGTCGACTATTTCACCGCGACGCTCAACAACCACAAGCGCCTCTGCATTGTGTCGAAGGACTACGAACGTATCCGCCAGTATATCATCGGCACCCTGCACCGCGGCTGCACGCTCTATGAGGTCACTGGCGGCTATAGCGGCGAGAAGAGCATCGAACTTGAGGTGCTGCTCAACAAGGATGAGTTCAGCAAGATACTGGCTTGGATGAAGGACGAGAAGATTGATGCCTTCTCCACTGCAGGCAACGTGAGCGAGGTCTATGGCTTCTGGGCCAACGGCAAGAAGCGCAAGGCGATCAAGGAACAGGTCGACAAGAGGTAAGAGAAAAATAACAACGAAAATGCAATAACGCAATCCCCATGGATCGGAGATCTTTTTTGAAGAGTATGCTCGGCGGAGTGGCTGCCGGAACGGCGATTGCCGCCGGGTGCGACAATCCGAACGGCGTCAAGGCCGAGGGCTACAGCGCCGGTGAGGTGCCTGTGGACGCGATGACCTATCGTGCCGACAAGCACGGCCAGCAGGTCAGCCTGCTCGGTTTCGGCATGATGCGTCTCCCTGTCGAGGGTGGCGGATCGCTGCGCGAAAACCCCGACGCCAAGCTCGATCAGGAGCTCATCAACCGTATGGTCGACTATGCCATCGATCATGGAGTCAACTATTTCGACACGGCTCCCGTCTACATGCGGGGCATGTCGGAAGGAGCCACCGGCGTGGCCCTTAACCGCCATCCGCGCGACAAATGGCTTGTCGCCACAAAGCTCTCCAACTTCCGCACCTGGACCCGTGAGGCCAGTCTCCGCATGTATGAGAATTCGTTCGTGCAACTCGGCGTCGAACATATTGATTATTATCTCCTCCATTCCTTCGGTGGCGTCGATCCTGACGGTACCAGCGACTTCGAGAAGCGATTTGTCGACAACGGCATGCTCGATTTCCTTATGGAGGAGCGCGAGAAAGGTCGCATCCGCAACCTCGGCTGGTCGTTCCATGGACAGCAGAGCGAGTTCGACAAGGTGGTTGCCCTCACCGACAAGTATCATTGGGATTTCGCCCAGATTCAGATGAATTATGTCGATTGGCGCTATGCCCACGAGATTGAAGAGGAAAACGTCAACGCCGAATACCTCTATAATGAACTCGACCGTCGGCAGATACCCATTGTCATCATGGAGCCCGTTCTCGGAGGTAGGTTGGCTACCCTCAACGACCACATGGCCTCCATGCTCAAGCAGCGTGAGCCGGAGCGCAGTCTTGCCTCATGGTGCTTCCGCTATCTTGGCATGTTTCCCCGCATCATGACATCCCTCAGCGGCATGAGCAACATGGAGCATGTGGAGGACAATGTCCGCACGCATTGCCCCTGTCAGCCCCTGACCGACGACGAGCTGGCATTGCTCGAGCGGGTGGCCGACGAATTTGCCCACTATCCCGCCATCCCCTGTACTGCCTGCCAATACTGCATGCCATGTCCCTACGGACTCGACATTCCTGGCATCTTTTCTTTCTACAACAAGAGCCTCAACGAGGGCAACATTGCCACCGAAGGCACCGTCGAACAGAAGGAATACCGTCGCGCACGTCGCGCTTTTCTCACCACCTACGACAGCTCCATCGAGCGCCTCCGGCAGGCCGACCACTGCATTGCCTGTGGGCACTGTCTCACCCACTGCCCCCAGCACATCGCTATTCCAGACAAGATGCGCATGATTGAAGATTACACCAACAAACTTAAAGATTCAATGGTATGAAACTGTTAGTATTAGGCACTTGGGAGATCATCATCATCGTGCTGGTGGTGCTGCTCCTTTTTGGCGGCAAGAAAATTCCGGAACTGATGCATGGCGTTGGCAAGGGCGTCAAAAGTTTCAAAGACGGCGTCAACGGCATTGATGTCGAAGACAAGTCTGACGACAAGCCCGACAGCCAGCGTACCGACGCCGAGAAATGACCTTTTGGGAGCACCTTGACGAGTTGCGTGGCAGGCTATGGCGTGTCCTGCTGGTGGCCTTGGTGGCTATGGTGGCCTGCTTCTGTTTCAAGCAGCAGCTTTTCGCCGTGGTGCTGTGGCCCAAGCCGGACAACATGACCCTGATCAATGTGGAACTGACACAGCAGTTTCTCATCCACATGCGGGTGGCGTTGTGGGCCGGCATTGTCATTGCCTCCCCCTATATCATCTACCAGATGTTTGCCTTTGTGGCGCCGGGACTTTATGCAGCCGAGCGCCGCGTGGTGATTCGTGCGGTTGCCGTCGGTTACCTGCTTTTCCTCAGTGGCGTACTGCTCAATTATTTTGTAATTTTTCCCTTCACCGTGCGTTTCCTCGGGGGGTATCAGGTGAGCCCTGACGTGGCCAACACAATCACCCTGAGTTCATATATCTCTGTCCTGGGAGTGATGAGTCTTGTCATGGGCATCGTCTTTGAGCTGCCTGTGCTCTGTTGGCTGCTGGCCAAAGTGGGCCTGCTGAAGTCGCAGTTCATGTGCCGTTACCGACGCCATGCGGTGGTGGTGATTGTAATCCTAGGGGCACTCATCACCCCCACCGGCGACCCTTTCACGCTGGCCATCGTTTCTGTTCCTATCTGGCTTCTTTGGGAAGCAAGCATTGTTATCGTCAAGCGAGTAGAAAAATGAAGAACACTTATCTTTTGATCCTTATGGCACTGCTGACGCTGGTGTCGTGCAAGCCGAAAACCCCTGCCCAGCAGGATGCATCCTGCGCCGAGGCGTTGATCGCCTACACCAAATGCTATCCGGCTTCCGAGCCGCAGGACCTCTACAAACTGGTCTTCCAGGACAATTTCGGCCCTGGTCACCTGATCACCGATTCGGCCTCCTGTGCCGGTTATATCGAACGAGAAGTGCAGTCGATGGCCGACAGCAACGGTATGCCCTTGTACGAGTACACGCTTTGCGGCCGGCATTATGTGCGTGTCAATCTTCTGTTGGTGCGCAGTGGGGTGCTGAGCGTCCAGGCCCTTACCTCGGCCGTGTTGCGCAGTGCGGAGAATATGCCCACCGTCGACCCCAAGTATGTGGTAAGTCACAGCACCGCTTTCAAACAGGCCTATGACCCTCACTACCGCATTGTGCGGCGAGACATTTTCGAGTCGGAGATTCTTCCATTGTTGGACGAATGACCTTTCAGATTCGGCTGAACGGGTGCTTCCGCCAGTAGAGGATGAGCAGGAATCCAATCAGCATGCCGCCCAGGTGGGCAAAGTGCGCAATGCCGTCGTACGAGCGGAACACGCCCTCCAGTATTTCGATGGCTATCATGCCGATGATGAACCATTTCGTCTTGATCGGCACCAGAAAATAAAGGTATATGTATTCGTTCGGGAACAGCATGCCAAAGGCCAGCAGCAGCGCATACACCGCACCGCTGGCTCCCACCGACAGGTGCACGCCCGGCACCAACATGTTCAGCAGGCCCGCTCCGATGCCGCACACCAGGTAGTAGAACAGAAAGCGCCGCGTGCCCCAATAGTTCTCCAGTGTGGTGCCAAACATCCACAACGAGAACATGTTGAAGAACAGGTGGTCGAAACTGCCGTGCATGAACATATAGGTCAGCGGCTGCCACAGTTGGAAGTTGCCTGTCTGCAGCGACCATATTCCGCACACCCTATTCAAGTCGATGATGTGCCGGCTTGCCAGCACATAGTATGCCAAATAGCACAATGTGTTGATTATCAGCAGGTGTTTCACTGCCGGTGGCAACATTCTGAATCCTTGGGGTTGGTATTGGGCCATATTTTTCTTGGGGGATTATTTCAATAATGTTTCGGGATGTATGATGGTGATGATCCGGTGCCCCGAAGGATCGGTGTCGGCCATCGGACTGGCAAACAGGTCGGCTATCATCTGTTGCATTTCTTCTTGCGTCAGCACTTGCCCGTAGCGGATGGCCAGTTGGCGAGCCAAACTGGCACACAGGCTCTGGCTGCGGTTGTTGAACTTCTGCATAGTGGCGCCCTTGTAGTCGGTCAGCAGCTGGTCGAAGAATGGCTGCAGTTCGTTCTCGTTCATGTCGGGCGGTGTGGCGGTCACCACAAACGAGCGCTGCCCCACAGCCTCAATGCCAAATCCGAACTCTTTCAGGTCGGAGGACAGCTCGCTGAACAGCTCGGCGTCAGCGGCCGAAAACTGGCAGTTGATCGGGAACAGCAGCGTCTGCGAGTGGGGCCCGGAGGCTTCGCCGTTCATCAGCCGGTCGTACAGGATCCGCTCGTGGGCGCGGTGCTGGTCGATCACGGCGATGCCTGAACTGAGGGTGGTGACGATATATCTCTCCTGGAACTGAAGGCATTCGTTGCCGGACACCCTCTTTACCGGCTCGTCCATCGGCGGTGGCGCTACGGGGATGCGCTCCAGCGGCTGCTCGAACATCTCGGTCAGCGTCCGTTGCTTCGGGCGCGGCCGCTCGAAGGGATTGTACTCGGGATTGTATTTGATCTTCGGCTCTTCCGGGATGTATCCTTTCGGTGCTGGGGCAAAATTCAGTTCGGCCGGGGTGTTGAATTCCAGTTCCGTGGCCAGCGTGAACTGCCCGATGGCTTTCTTCACCGCCGACCGCAGGATGGCAAACAACGCGTGGTCGTCGATGAATTTCACCTCGGTTTTCGTCGGGTGTATGTTGATGTCGATGCGCGACGGGTCCACCTGCAGCCCGATGAAATAGGGCGGGAAGGTGTGCTCCGGAATCATGTCGGCATAAGCTTTTTCCACTGCCGCACTCAGCGCCGGATGCTTGATGAAGCGCCCGTTGACAAACAGGTATTGTTCGCCGCGTGTGCGGCGGGCATATTCAGGTTTGCCCACGAAGCCTTTGATGCGCACAATGTCGGTCTGCTCTTCCATGTTGAACAGCCGCTGTCGGTAGCTTTCGCCATAGGTCTGTGCGATGCGCTGCAGCATGCTCCCTGCCTTCAGGTCGTAGAGCAGCTTGCCGTTGCTGGTGAAAGTGAATCCGATGTCGTAGTGTATCAGGGTGATTCGGCGGAACACCTCTTCGATGTGGCTCAGTTCCACGCTGTCTTTCTTCAGGAAATTGCGCCGTGCCGGCACGTTGAAAAACAGGTTCTTCACCGCTATCGAGGTGCCGTTGGTGCAGGCCGTGGGCTGTTGGCTCACCACCTTCGATCCTTCGATCCTCACCTCGGTGCCCAGTTCGGCGTCCGACAGCTTGGTGCGCAGTTCCACCTGCGCGATGGCCGCTATCGAGGCCAGTGCCTCGCCGCGGAACCCCATCGTGTGGATGGCGAAGAGGTCGTCGGCACGATGGATCTTCGACGTGGCGTGCCGCTCGAAGCACAGGCGTGCGTCGGTGTCGCTCATGCCGCATCCGTTGTCCACCACCTGCAGCAGCGTCCGCCCCGCATCTTTCACCACCAGGTCTATCTGCGTGGCGCCGGCGTCCATAGCGTTCTCCAGCAGCTCTTTGACGGCGCTCGCCGGGCGGTCCACCACCTCGCCGGCCGCTATCTGGTTGGCTACGCTGTCGGGTAATATGTTGATCAGGTCAGACACGCCGCTATTTCCTTTCTAGGCGTTTGGCTTCCAGCCGTTCGTAGTTGTCCAGGAATCCCAATATCGACTTGATCGGTATCAGCTTGTTCATGATGATGTCCCGCTTTTCGTTCAGGATGATCATCGTCGGGGCGCTGTGCACGTTGTAGGCTTCCTGGTAGTCCACGTTCACGAAGGTGCCGCCCACGTTCACAAACGGCAGTTGGTGCTCGCGGATATAGCGTTTCCATTTCGCCACATCGCTCTCGTAGCCTACGGCATACACTTCGAAGCGGCGGTCCGGCGCTGTCTTCAGCGAGTCGTACAGCACCTTCAGCTCGGCGCTGTACTGCTGGCAGTGGTGGCAATCGGGATCCCAGAACCACAGGATCACGTATTTTTCCGGAAAGCGGTGGCTCGAAATCCAGTCTTCGGGATTCTCGCTCTGGTTGGTGTCGGCCATCCACAGCTCCTGGCCGTGGGCGCCGATGATCGACTGGCGGATGCGCTCAAAGTTGTATCGCGTGTTGTGGATGGTCCCTTCCGATGCCCACGGGCAGCGGCCGGCCAGGTAGTAGCGCTCTGCGATGTGGCACCACACGGCGTCCCAACCCACATTTTTCGTCGAGCGGAAATAGCGCGGCGTGATGTATTCCAGCACATATCGCATCATCAGCGTGTCGCCGTGCAGCCGGTCCATCAGCCGGTCCACCTCCTTGATGATGGTGTCGCTGTCGGCGCGGTAGAGCATTCCGAAGAAAAACCGGTTCATCTTGTTGAACAGGTGCGGCGTGTACACCAGCGAATGGTCGGTCAGGTCCACCTGGTCCCAGTAGTGTGTCCGGTAGTAGTAGGCTTTGTCGGCCACCCCCTCCGGCACGTCGTCCACGTCCATCATCCTCACCAGGTCGAAAAACAGCACCGGCTTCTTCGGGTTCAGGGCCGTGGCGGTGTATTCTTTCATCCGGGCGTTCAGCGTCTCCTCCTCCTTCTCGGCGGCAGCCTTGGTGGCAGGATTCTTCTTGCGCGCCTGGATGCCCTCCAGTTCCTTCTGGGCACTCTGCAGGTTGGCCATATACTTGAATATCTGCTCATTGGCATAGCTTCCCTTCACCGTCACCGTCGACGGCGTCAGTTTGCTGTCGCTGCTGATGGTGAACTGCTGGCTGCCATCGATGGCGAAGTCGCCGATGGCCTTGTCACGCTTCTCACCCACCAGGGCATAAATGCCGCGTGTCCACTGCCGCTTGCCGGCGAAGCGGTAGCTGCCGTCGCTGCCGCGCCGTGCCGAGTCCATCATCTGCAGTTGGTCGGCATAGTGGCGGGCGATATACATCACGCTGTCCGTCACGCCGTCCAGCTTGAACACCATATTGTATTGCTGCCCCCACGCCATGGTGGATGAGAGCAGTGCCAGCATCGCTATCAGTCTGTATTTCATGCTCATCTGTGTTTATCGGTGCTGTGGTGCACCGCATTATAGTCCATAATGATATATATAACAACTTTTCTCGCCAATTATTATGTCAGCCCCGCTTTTTTCTTTGCTATGTGGATTCAGCACCTGATGTATGGCTGTTGTACGACTGTTGTACGAAAAAAGTTCGTACAACAGTCGTACAACAGACGGTCATCAAACGTTGCCATCGTGGAGCGCCGGGGGATGGTGTGTCAATCGGCTGTCGGCTGTGGCATCATGGGTCGTAATCCTGCCTTGCGGGAAGCACGGCGGGGGCGCCATCCCGCAGGGCAAGATTTTGAATTTCATTCCGATATAAAATTATTTTGCGCTTATGGGTACTAAATAATAAAAAGTTCGTATCTTTGCAATTTGAATCTTAATGTGTCATCTATGAAGAAAAGCAGCATCATAATGGCGGTTCTCCTCGTGCTGGGCATGGCTGTGCAGGCTCAGAAACCCGTGTGGGAGGCACCGTCGCAGAGTTTCGGCTACAAGAACGACAACGGTACTTGGAAGATCATGCCGCGCTTTCAGCGTGCAGGCGAATTCGAGGGCGGAGCCCGCAAATGGGCTGTCGTGAAACTCGACGGCCATTGGGGCTGCATCGACGTCGACGGCAACATGATCTGCCGCAACATTTTCCCCACGCGCGAGGTGGCCCATCAGGCCGGCGAGCAGTGGGAACAGATGACCGAGCCCGGCAAGTGGGTCTATCCCGCCCGCAACGCTGCTGACGGCCGCTGGGGCTTCGTCGACTACTACGGCCGATGGAAATACCAGCCGGTGTATGAGGCCGCCAACCCGCACCAGGGTCGCGACCCGAAGAGCTACGCCTCGGTGAAGCGCGAGGGCCGTTGGGGCTGCATCGACGGCCGCGGCATCCTCGTGGTGAACAATATCTTCCATTCGGCCGCACAGGCCGAAGAGGCCGGCGCCCAATGGGCCATCGGCCGCAACTACTACACATGGCGCGTGCCGGTGACCAATCCGCGCACGGGCCTTTGGGGCTTCGTCGACTATCTGGGCCGTTGGTCGGTGCAGCCGCTGTATGAGGACCAGGTGCCTTTCGGCGACGACAACAACTATCAGTACACGCAGGTGAAACAGGAAGGCCGCTGGGGCAACATCGACCGCAACGGCAATATCATCACCACTCCCATTTTCTTCACCCAGGCCGAGGCTGCGGACGCACTTGTGCAGTTCGAGCATGGGCGCACCCTCGAGGGATGGCGCTATCCGGTGAGCAATCCCGCCGACGGCAAGTGGGGCTGGGTGGACTGGAGCGGCGAATGGCGCATCAGACCCATCTACGAGGAGGCCACACGCTTCGCCAACGACACCGGCCTCTTCGCCACCGCCAAACTCGACGGATTCTGGATGGTGGTGGGCGACACTGGAGAGGACCTCTCGCGCAACGTGTTCACCCTCTCGTCGGAGGCCTGGCTCGCAGGCAACGAGTGGGACACCGGCCAGGAGTTGGGACATTGGCTCTATCCCATCATGGACCAGGGTACTCAGGCCTGGGGCTATGTCGACTATCAGGGCGAATGGGTGATCAAACCCACCCTCGAAGAGGCCAAGCTGTTCACCTATGTGTGGAACGACCGCGTGGCACCCGCCCGCATGGACGGCAAGTGGGGCTGCATCGACCACACCGGACAGTTTGTCGTGAAGAACATCTATAACACTTCGGCCGAAGCCTTCATCGCCGGACGCCGGTGGGCCGAAGGCCGCAAATTCTGACATTCGGATGACCACTTGGATTGCAGGCGCCACCATCGTCAACGAGGGGCGCGAGTTTGTCGGCTCGGTGAAGATCGAGGGCGACAAGATTGCCGCTGTGCTCGAGGGCGATACGGTACCCGGCGACGGCGGACAGACGATTGACGGCAAGGGGCTGTTGCTGCTGCCGGGCGTGATTGACACGCACGTGCATTTCCGCGACGGCGGTATGAGCGAGAATCCTGCCGGCACCTTCTTCACCGAGAGCCGCGCCGCACGTGCCGGTGGGGTGACGTCGGTGATCGACATGCCCAACACCAAGCCGCAGACAACCACCCTCGAGGCATTGGAACAGAAAGAGGCGCTGGCGGCCCGCGATAGCGCCGTCAACTATGGCTTCATGCTTGGTGCCACCAACGACAATATCGACATGCTGCTCAGCACCGACCCGCACCGCTATGCGGCTATCAAATTGTTTCTCGGTTCGTCGACGGGCAACATGCTGGTGAACGATCCCGCGCAGCTCGACCGCCTGTTTGCTGAAGCTCGCAAACTGATTGTGGCCCACTGCGAGGAGGAGTCGGTGGTGCAGGCCAACATGAAGAATTTCAAGCTGGAGTATCAGGGCACTCCCAAAGAGACTGCCGCGCTGCATCCGCAGATACGCAACACCGAGGCATGCTACCTTTCCACATATCATGCCATCGAGCGGGCCCACCGCTATGGCACCCGCCTGCATGTGGCGCACCTGTCGACAGCCACCGAACTGAACCTGCTGTCCAATTTTGCCTTGAAAGACAAGCATATCACCGCCGAGGTGACGCCCAACCACCTGTGGTTCGACGACCGCGACTATGCCGAGTTGGGCAACCTCATCAAGTGCAACCCTGCCATCAAGAGCAACGACGACCGCTTGGCACTTTGGGCTGCCTTGGCCGACGGCCTGATCGACACCATCGCCACCGACCATGCCCCCCATCCGCTTGAGGCCAAGCAGCGTCCCTATTTCGACGCGCCGAGCGGCATTCCGTCGGTGCAGCATTCGCTGCAGATGATGCTTGAGGGCATTTTTAACCCCATCAGTGTCGGCGACGAGGAGCTGCGCCACACATGGATGCCCCTGATTGTAGAGAAGATGTGCCATGCTCCGGCCGAACTGTTCGGTATCGAGGGCAGGGGATATGTCCGACCGGGCTGTTATGCCGACCTGGTGCTGGTGCGTCCGGGGGTGGAACAGACGGTGACAAAGGCCAGTCTGCTGTCGCGTTGTGGATGGTCGCCGCTGGAGGGACAGACGTTCCACACACGTGTGGAGCGTGTTTTCGTCAACGGCCAGGCCGAAGGTGGAGCGCAGGCGCTGAAATTCAGCAAGTAGACTGATGAATATAAATGCGATCGGGCCGCCGGCATGCCGGCGGCCCGATCGCATTTTTAGGGGTATGTTTTGCTATCTTACGATCAGCTTTTTGGTCATGTTGCACCGCTCGCCGGCCAGGCGGATGAAGTAGGCTCCAGAGGGGAACTGCGATGCATCGAGGATGGCGGTGCCATTGCTGCTTTGCAGCTCAAGCACCCTGCGCCCCGTCATGTCGAGCACGGTGACGCGCACCGTTGGTTCGTCCTCTGGCAGCGTGATGGTGGTAAGCCCGTCGGTAGGGTTGGGATAGACGGTGATACCGGCCTGAGCGTCGGCGTTACCGATGCCGCTAGAGGGTGTAATGGTGTGGGTTACGGCGTTGCAGTATTCTGACAGCAACTCGTCGGTGCAGTATGAAGCCACCCTGAACTCGTATTCCACGCCTGCCACCAGACTGCTGACATAGAAGGGGTTGATGGTGGCGGTCACTTGGGTCCAGGTAACGTCGCCACCAGTGGGACGGAATTCCACCGCCCATTGGCCCATGCCGGTGGCGGCATCGTTCCACTGCAGTTGCACGCTCGACGACGAGGCGTCGGTGATGGTCAGTCCGCTGACGGGATGGCAATAGTCGGTCTGGAATATGATTGTGTCGGCCGACCACGGTCCCGGGTGTCCCGCTCCGCACACTTTCCTGTAGAGAGCCTTATAGTAGGTGTTGGCATGCAGCCCGACGATGGTGTAAGGCATGGTGCCCACAGGCAGCACGGTATTGCCGCCGTCGCCGATGAGCATCATCTGGCAAGTGGTGTCGCCACCTGTGGTGTCCCACCAGAACTCGGCCCTGTCGATGCCAGCGGAATAAAGGGCAAAGAGACTGGGCGATGAGCAGTCCGGGTCGGTCACTTCAACGGCTCGTGTGGACCAGTCGGACAACTGCCCGTTGGGACACAGCTGCCGCACGCCGAAGGTGACGGTGTCGCCTGCACGATAGCTTCCCGAAGCGTAGAACCATGCTGTTGTGTCGGTGGTGCCGTAGCCCATTTCGCTGCCATCCCATTCATAGTAGGCGATGTCGTAATAGTAGGTTCCGCTGCCAGGGGCCCAAGTGACCACTATGCGGTCGCCCACCTGCTCGGCCGACAGGATCTCTAGGGTGTCGCATTCGGCGAGGCTTCCATCGTCAATCAGCACACGGAAGTCGTCGATCAACACGTCGAGATCGTTGCCCTTATGGAGCACTACGTATTTGGCCCACGAGGGCAGATGTAGCCCTGCAGGGTTCCAGACGTTGTTCATCACTTCGCCCGAGAGAGTGTCGATCCAGACGATGGATTCCAGGTTGAGCGACGAGGCGCATCCGATGTGGAGAACAGCGGGCGAGTTGCGCTGACCGGCGGTGAAATGGAACGTCGCAATCAGCGAGTCGGCGCTGGTGAACTGCGGCGAGAAGAGATACTCGTCGCGGCTGGGCACATTGAGCGACACTGATCCCGAATAGTGGGTATGGAGGACGCGGCGTTCGGGCATGGCCTGATGGTTGCCGATGGGGGTGAGTATCTGCCAGCAGGGTGTATTCTCCTCGAAATCGTCGAAGAGGGTGACACCATAGTCGATACCCAGCAAGGCGCAGGTGGTGGAGACTTCCAGCGGCTGCGACCATACGGCGCTGTCGGCGCTGCAGATGGTGCGTACACGCGCCGTGTAGGCGGTGCCCTCGACAAGGCCGCCAATCGTGCAGGGGCGCGACAGAACCACCATCGAGTATGTCGACGTGTCGCTGGTCAGGCTCACTTCCCATGCTGTTGCCATGTCGGTGGCATCGCTCCAGTCGAGCATCAACTCGTCGTCGCGCACCTCGACCACGCGCAGTCCCTGGGCAGGAGTGCAGGTGGATAGGAAGTCCACCTCCACATTGTCCACCTGATTATAGTAGTACATGTTGCCCCTGGCGCGCAGGGCGATGATGCGCGAGGTCCCTGTGTATCCGGTGAAAAATACCTGATGGTGACCCACCGTCGTAAGGGTGTCGACGGCGACAAAGGTGGTGTCTTCCATGGCTCCGACCAGCAGGTAGTCGATGACGTTCAGACCACAGCTGTAGTCCAGCTCCAGCTGCAGTTCGGCCAGCGGGTGGTCGGCTTCGGGAAGCAACACGGTGCCGCCGGTGCCGTAGAAGATATGTCTGTTTCCGGTTTCGTCGGTGTTGATTCTGGGCAACTGGTAGCCCACATCGCGCGGCAGCGCTGTCCAGCACTCGGGAAAGCCGTCCTGACTTTCAAAGTTTTCCGCGAAAGGCACTGCCAACGGGCTGCATTCGGTGGCAAAGAGGGTGCGGATAGGCCACTGCCGGAAACCGTCGTCGCAGATGCCGCTGACATAGACCACATAGCGCGTGTTGCCGCTGAGGGCAGTGAGCCAGGCCGTGGTGTCGCTGGCCAAGGAGGAATCCCGCGCACCGGTGGTGAGATTCTTCCAGACGACTTGATAGTACATGGCGTTGTTGTCGGAATGCCAAGTCACCCGGGCACTTGTGCTGTCGATGCTGTCAACGGCGATATTGCCGGGACGCGGACAAGAGGCAGCACGGTCGACGCGCACCTCGTCGATGGACAGCCCCGTATACCACGAGGTGGCAATCACGATGCGGCTGCCGCTGCCGGTGTAAGCTGTCAGGGGGATGGTGTAGTCGCGCCAGCGGTTGTCGGTGGGGACGGCGACCACGGCCACGGTGTCGAAAGTCGCGGCACTGCTGTCGCTGGTCACGCCCACCACGATCTTGGCTGTGCCGAACTGTTTTTTAGCCCTGAGCGTCACTTCCAGACTGTCGGGCGGAAGCACAAATTGGGGCAATACCACCCGTGAATTTGTCTGGTTGAAAAATATGTAGCGTCCGGCCTCATCGTCGCTTTGCTGCGATATCATGCCCTGCTCGACCCAGCAGGGGTTGACCGGATAGCCTTCCACCATATACTCGAAATCTTCCCAGTAGGGCACTGGCGCGGGAGACAGGCAGGGCATGGTCACGTCGAGCGTGACGGGGTCGCTCAGTTCACCGCCCATACACGACGAGCGCACCGAGATGCGGTACACGGTGCCCATTCTCAGGGGCCCTATTCTGGAATGGGTCTCGCTGGTGAGCTCGGCAAGACTGTCGCTGACGAACACGGCGTATTCGTCAATGGCTCCGACCCCGGTCCAGTGGATAAAGACTTCGTCGTCCACAATCGAGTCGAGCACCACATTCGACGGCGGGTAGGAGCAGATGTGCTTGAACGACAGGTTGTCGATGCCACCGGCCGGAGCTCCGAAGTTGCTGTTGTGGGTTGTGCTGTTGTCGTTGGCCCAGATGAAGCAGAGTCTCCAGGTGCCCACCTGCGATGTGTCGATGGTGAATGTCGTGCTGAAATGCTGCCAGAGGCGCTGGTTTGACATTGTTGCCGGGGTAAAGGCTATCCATCCCGTGGGAGTGTAGCTGTTGAAATAGGTGTGGCCCGCCCACGACGGCCACGAGGAACGCTCCGGGTAGGTGTCGGCCACGAGCTCGTAGCTGTCGGGCACGAGGAACACGCGCATATAGTCGTAATCGTTGTAGCCGATATGCTCGCCAAGCACGCGCCAGTCGAACTGCAGCTCATAGTCGCCCTGGTTGGCCAGCACGATGCTGCGCCAGGCGTAGGAGACGCAGGGTTGGTCCACATAGTCGTTGGTGGCGCCGCTATCGGCGGATATGAACAGGCTCCAGTCGCCCGTCGATGCCGTTCCGCTGTCGATCACCCAGGCATTGGCACCGTTGGCGAAGCTCCAATTCCGGTCCTCGCCGGCTTCGAACCCTGTCGCATAGGGGAGCACGTCGACGCTTGGGGCCGAAGTGCGGAAGGTTACTGTGGCAGCTTCCGACACATCCGAGCCGCATTGCCCCACGACGCTCAGGTTGTAGTCGGTCACCGGTGTCAGCCACGACAGTTGCAATTGGTTGCTCCAGGCGGTGATTGTTGACACGCCTCCCGTGCTGAGGTTGGTCAGCAGGCAGGTCCATGTTTCGGCCGCCGGCACATCGGTCCATGTCACCGTGGCTTCTGTTGCCGTGATGTTGTGCACTTCTATTTCCGAGGGCGTCCAGCAGGCAAAGCAGGGATCGTCGCTCCAAGTGTAAAACAATGTGTCGTCGACGGTCATCCCCATTAGGTAGCGGATCTGCTCGCCGGCATAGTTCATGATTTCGAAGCGGTAGCCTATGTTGGTGTAGGGATTGAACATCATGGCGATACTGTCGGTACGCCAGCGGAAGTCGATAGGCTGGTGGCGGCATACGGCGATTTCCACCGTGTCGCCGCCGACGGTGGTCATCGCCGCGGTGCCGCGCAGGGTCGAACCTTGCCACACCTCCACGCAGGCTCCGCCGTTCCATATCCCCGACGGGCTTGCCTTGAAGCAACGGATGAAGATGCTGCACCAATCCGACGTGTCGGTGCAGCTTTGGGCCTGCGACTGCGCCGTGCCGCACAGCGTGAGTGCCAGAATGGCGAATGCTCGTAATAGCTGTTTCATATCTGCTGAGTGTTTAATGGATTATCATATCCTATATGACGGAAAACCGTTGTGCTTTGTTGCACCGTCGGTTTATTTAAATGTCGGTGGCATGCCGCCAAATGTTCAAAACTTAACATTTTTTCGCCACACCTCCTCTCCGGAAGCGCTTTTTCGCCTGCTGATGTACGACTGATGTACAACAGAAGTGCAACAGGTGCACCTGAGGTGGCGAAGGCAATAAGAAAAGCGGTGACCACTGTGTGGCCACCGCTTGGATGGGTGGGATGGATATTCCGGATGTGCTATTGCACGTCTTTCTCGTCGAGGGGCTGGGCCAGCAGGCCGGTGAACTGGCTGCGGCTGTCGAATTCCATGCGGGTGTAGCGCACGGTCTTGGTGCCTTTCTCCTTCTGGCTGATGACGACGTAGGTGTAGGGCTTGGGTTTCTTGCCGGTGACGGGATCGCGATACTTCGAGTTGTATTCGTACACTACCATCTTTTCGATTTTGTATTTCTCGCCGTTGAATTTCTCGGCCAGATATTTGAGGATGGCGCCGTTGTAGCGGTCCTTGCTGAGCGTCTTGCCCGACATGATGAGCTGGTTGTTGGCTATGCTGTAAACGGCTTCCATCTTGACTTTCTGCGCGTTGCTGTAGTAGGCCACGGCGTATTCGTCGTTGCGGTTGACCCATTCGGGACCGGCGGTGACGCGTTTGCCGACGGTCTTGGCAAAGGAGGCGGTCATCTCATCGCTGGGTTCGAACTTCTCCACCTTGGGCTCGTCCACCTTGGGGGTGGGGCGCTGGCGCTGGCGGCTGTTCTGGGTGTTGGTTTTCTCGGTGATGCGCTCCTCGGAGGCTTCGGGGTTGGTGCGGGTGTAGTAGTCGCGCTTCACGGCATCCGGGTCGGGAGCGTTGCTCTTCATCAGTTTGCCGCGGGTGTCGAAAATCATCTCGCAGGGACTCTCCGAGATGCCTTTTTTGATGATGTTCATGCGATAGTAGTTGTCGCCGTTCATCTCCTCGATGTAGTCGATGTCCTTGATGCGGTAGCCCGGGTAGTTGTTGACGAAGTAGGTGTTCATCAGGGTGGGGCACTCTTCGATCTTGACGGGGAAGGCGCTGTACTGCCAGTCGCCGCCGGCGGTGAAGTAGGAACGTCCGTTCTGGCCGTCGATGACGATTTCGGCGATGTATTGGCCGGGAGCCTGGTACCAGGTGCGCACCTTGTATGCGTCGTAGGTGTTCTCAAGAGCCAGCAGCACCGAGCGGGGTACGGCGGTTTCTTTGATTTTGGTCTGTGCGCCTGCGATGAGGGGGAGGGCCACCAGAATTAAAAAAACGATCTTTTTCATAATCGGTATGTTTTCTATTTGAGTACGCCCAAGGCGTAGTTTCTTGCAATATAACGCAGGGGGTGGATATTTATTGCTTGAATATCACGTCTTTTCTATCCGGACTGATTGAAACGGCGCGGATGGACACGCCTGTTTGCTGCTCGATGGTGGCGAGGTAGTGCCGCAGTTGGACCGGCAGCTGGTCGTAGCTGGTGGTGCCTTCGAGCGAGCATTGCCATCCTTCGAAGGAGGTCAGCACGGGCGTGATGGGCACGGTGTTGTATTCGAAGGGGATTTCGTCGGTGCGCTGGCCTTCAATTTCGTAGGCGGTGCACATGTTGATTTGCGGGAAGTTGTTCATCACATCGGGCTTGGTGACGAAAAGGTCGGTGACGCCGTTGATCATGCAGGCGTAGCGCAGCGCGGGCAGGTCGATCCAGCCGCAGCGGCGCGGACGTCCTGTGGTGGCGCCGAATTCGTGACCCTGCTCGCACAGGGTGCGGCCGGTCTGGTCGAAGAGCTCGGTGGGGAAGGGGCCTGCGCCGACGCGTGTGCAATAGGCTTTGGTGATGCCCATCACGCGGCCTACCGACGACGGGGCCACGCCGAGGCCGGTGCAGACACCGGCGGTGATGGTGCTGGAGGAGGTGACGAACGGGTAGGTGCCGAAGTCGATGTCGAGCATCATGGCTTGGGCGCCTTCGGCCAGCACTTTCTTGTCGTCGCGCAGACATTGGTTGATAAAGTATTCGCTGTTGACAAATCGGAAGCGGCGCAGCGTGTCGAGCGAGTGCATCCACAGCTCCTCATATTGGTCGAGCGTCATGCCGTCGATGCGGAAGCTGTCCACGTCGAAACGCAGGGTCTGTGCCATCTGCAAGTGCTGCACTTTGAGCAGGTGATAGCGCTCCGAGAAGTCGTCGGCCATGATGTCGCCCACGCGGAGGCCCGAGCGGGCAATCTTGTCGGTGTAGGCAGGTCCGATGCCTTTCAGCGTCGAGCCGATGCGGGAGTTGCCCTTGGCCTGTTCGTTGGCGGCATCCATCATGCGGTGCGAGGGCAGGATCAGGTGGGCCTTCTTAGATATATAGAGGTTGCGGGTGGCGTCGACACCTTTTTCGGCCAGCGCTTCAATCTCCTGGCGGAAAATGTTGGGCTCGATCAGCACGCCGTTGCCTATCAGGTTGATCTTATCGTCGTGGAATATTCCCGAAGGGATGATATGGAGCACATGCTTGGTGCCGTTGAATTCGAGAGTGTGTCCGGCATTCGGGCCGCCTTGGAAGCGGGCTATCACATCATAGTCGGGGGTGAGCACATCGACAATCTTGCCTTTGCCTTCATCGCCCCATTGAAGTCCTAAAAGAACATCTATTTTTGTCATATCTGTTTTATTATCAGTGCAGAATGTGTCATTGGCAGGCCATCTCCGATGGTCTGCTCAGAATGCAAAGATACACATTTTTTGTCATCTGCTAAAAGTTTTTTTGAGGGTTTCGGCTTTCAGCCACGCCAGATTGAAGTTGTAGTACCACAGTTCGCAACCTTTCTCGGTGTTCACCTCCACGTAGGCCCCGATGGTGCCGTCGTCGAGCAGCGTCATCGACGAGTACACCGACGGCCCCTCGCACAGCGTCACCGGGTCGTGCCACGACTGGCCCTCGTCGGTGCTGGAGTAGATGCTCACGTTCTCGCGCCGCATCGAATTGGGGATGCTGTGCAGCAGCAGGTTCATGGTGTCGCCCTGGTCGGTGGCGGCCATGCGCAACATCTCGCCGTTGCAGGCGTTGGCCATCATCTCCGGCCATTCGCCCTGTGTGCCCCATGTCTCGCCGCCGTCGTCCGACAGGCTCCATCCTCTGGCGCCGGTGCGCCGCACGCTCAGCAGCACCCGGCCGTCGGTCAGTTCCATCAGCTTGGCCTCGTCGCCATTGGTGTAGGCTATCTGCGAGCGTTTCCATGTATGGCCGTCATCGTCAGAATAGACGATATAATTGTCGCTGCCATTGTCTGCGGTGCGGCACATGGCGGCGGCAAACAGCAGTCGTCCCGCATGGGATCCGCGCATGAGCCGCAGACCGTTGCCGGAGGCAATGAAGGCACCGTGGTAGTGGTCCAGGCCGGCGCCCCATAACGTGGCCGTGATATTTTCCGCCGGGCTCCAGCTGCTCCCGCCATCGCTACTGCGTGTGATGTAGACGCTGATAGGATTCTCCGCCGTCGAGGCGAAATAGCCATTGCCGCCGGCATAGGCACATACGATATCGCCTCCAGCCGTTGTCACCAGTGCCGGATCGCCGAATCCATGGCCTATGCCCTGACCTTCTGCTATGGTGACGGGCTCGGTCCACGTGCGGCCGTGATCCTCGCTCCGCCTCACCACGATGTCGATGTCCTGCGGCAGGTCGCCTTCATTGTATTTGCGTCTGTCGTTGGCCACCAGCAGACTTCCGTCCCGAAGCGCAACGATGGCGGGTATGCGGTAGTTGGCCGAGCCGTAATCGCCTGGGGCAAACAGTCGCTGGCGATAGAAGAATGGTGCCTCAGAGGCGTCGTGGCTCTGTGCGGCAGCATTCCATTCGACGAGCGCCATGAGCATCAAGGCAAGGATGAATGTCGGCCTCATTGCCATACGAATTTTTTGTTTCATAGGGTGTTGTGGTCTTTGTTGATAGCATTCATGATTTCGTACAGTGGCGTGTGCTTGCGGTCGTAGGTCACTCCGCGTCTGTCTGCCTCGCGGTAGATGACGGTGGCTTCGGTGTCGTCGTAGAACCGCGCAAAAAATGCGGCACACGTTATCGTTTGTATCGATGCCACAATCCACCAGGGTATCATGGCCACGATTGCTATCGGTATCAGCACGGCCAGCACGGCCAGCATTGCCACCACCGTCCGAATAGCGGCTGCTTTCAGATGCGCTTGGCGGTCGCCGCGACGTATTTCTTCGGGGTATTCTTTGTAGATGGTCTGCATGTCCTCGATAAAGTCCGGCATCCATGTCTCGGTGTAGTTGCACCGCAGCAGTTTTCGCCGGGATACAGGCCTCCGTCGCGTTCCCATGGACTTATTCGTCGCGTTTGCGCTTGAACCATTCGACAAACTTGGGCAGGTCGTCGCACGACTGGAATCCCTGCTTGAATGGTTCGTCGGGCACATCGGCGGTTTCAAGGTATCCCACCAGTGTAGCGCAGTCGAACTCTCCGATCAGTGCCTCGATAGTGACGTACACGCCCACTTGGAAATCTTCGTCGTCCGGTTTATTGCCTTCGACGGCGATGCGAAGTCCCAGCATCTCCGGTTCCTCTTCGCACTCCAGCTGCTCGAAATACATCTTGCGGGTGTCGAACAGGTAGTGGTCGAATCTCACCCTGAGTCCGGTGCCCATAGGTTGTTTGAAGGCCACGAACTCCCACCAGTCGAGGTCTGGAGCGGCATCCACCAGCTCCACCACATACCTGAACAGGTCGGTGTCGCCCTCGGCGCTGAATGTCACGGTGCGGCCTTGCGGCGAAGGGGCGCTCATCTCGTAGCTCAGGCCGTTGCAGTAGGCGGTCAGTTGCTGCTGCAGTTCCTCCAGCAGGGCCGTCTGCTCTTTTTCCTCCATGTCGCCCAAGGCGATCAATTGTTCGTTGTGATCCTGGAACCATTGCCAGAATTTCTCTGTCTTTTCCATATTCGGTCCGCTATTATGGTGTTTATATTATGATTGCTTCGGGAGTCAGCGCGATGCCGTATTTCTCTTTCACGTCGCACACGATGGCCCTGGCCAGAGCCACCACTTCGTCGCCGGTGCACCCGCCGGTGTTGTAGAGCACCAAGGCTTGTTTCGGCCACACGCCGGCGCGTCCCATGGTGCGTCCTTTCCAGCCGGCACGGTCGATAAGCCATCCGGCCGACAGCTTGTAGCCTTCCCCGGGGCCTTCTGCCGCATGGGCCTGCGGCATGTCGGGATATGCGGTGCGCAACCGCTCCCAGGTGGCCTTGTCGACGATGGGATTTTTGAAAAAACTGCCTGCCGACCCGTGTTCCTCCGGGCGCGGCAGCTTGCCCCACCGCAGGTCGGCAATCGACTGCCGCATCTCGTCGGCGGTGGCGTGCGGCACACCCTCCAGAGCCTTGTATGTCAGCACCGGCTGGTATTGCGAATGCAACTTGAACGTCACCCTCAGCACCAGGTAGCGTCCGTGGCTTTGCTTGAACATCGAGTCGCGGTAGGAAAAGCCGCAACCGGCATTGTCGAAACGGCATATCTGTCCCGTGGCCGTATCGTATGCTTCGACGCTTTCCACCATGTCCTTGGCCTCGATTCCGTAGGCACCCACGTTCTGCACCACCGCCGCACCCACTGTGCCCGGGATGGCGGTGAGGTTCTCCAGTCCGTAGAGCCCTTTTTGCAGTGTAGTCGCTATCAGATCGTCCATCACCCATCCGGCATCGGCCGTCACGCGGCAATCCCCTTCCTCGGCCAGCCCGTCCATCGTCACCCTCACCACCGTGCCGTCATAGTCGGCCGTGAACACCACATCGCTTCCGCTGCCGAGCACAAGGCACTTGTCTTCCCGCAGGATGCGGCCGGCCTCACCGAGGCAGTCGCCCACCGATTCCACCTCCACCATCCTGCTTGCGCGTACATCGATGCCGAAGGTGTTGTAGCCTTTCAGCGATACGTTCTCCTTGATCCTCATTTTTCAGTCACGCTTGTCTCTTCGTCCGTTTTGGGTCCGGCCTCTTTGCGCGGCTTGCGTACGAGGGCCACATAGCCCGGTCGGAACACCTTCAGCTGTGTGCTCAGCAGCACTGCCGCCAGCACCGCACCCAGCACGTCGCATATCGTGCAGGTCAGCCACACGCCGGTCAGGCCGTCGCCGCCATTGTTCACATAGATCATCGGCACAATGAACATCAGCGGTATCAGGAACAGCACCTGGCGCGACAGGCTGGTGGTGATGGCGATCCAGGGCTTGTCTATCGACTGGAAGAACTGCGAGTTGGTGATCGTGAAGGCTATCAGCGGCATCATCACGTTCAGGTAGCGCATCGCCGGCACGCCCAGGTCAAGCAGCTCGTCGCTGTCGGTGAAAGCACGCAATATCAGGCGCGGGATGAATATCGCCAGCAGGGTGCCTATCGTGCCTACAATCAGCGACACGCGCATCGTCAGCGTGAACACGTGCTTCAGCCTGTCGCTGTGTCCGGCGCCGTAGTTGTAGCCGGCGATGGGCTGCATGCCCTGGCACAGACCCAGGATGAACATCACCATGAAGGCGCCGAAGGTGTTGACAATGCCGTAGGCTCCCACCGCAAGGTCGCCGCCGTAGCGGATCAGCTGGCGGTTGAGCAGCGCCACCACAAACGAGGCGGCAAAGTTCATCAGGAACGGGCTCATGCCGATCAGCAGCACGTTGCGGAAGATATACAGTTTGGGCGCCCAGGCGTGGCGTTTGAAGCGAATGAACGACGACGGCTGCAGGAAATGCACCACGGCAATCACCGCCGTGGTGAACATCGACAGGGTGGTGGCCCATGCCGCTCCACCGATGCCCCAGCCGAACACGCTGATGAATAGCGCATCGAGGAAAATGTTCAGCACCGCGCCGCCGGCCATGATCCACATGCTCTTGGTGGGATAGCCCGAAGCGCGGATCAGACCCGTCAGGTTGAACGTGATCGTGGTGAAAAACATGCCCGGCAGCACAATCTGCATATATTCGCGGGCATAGCTTATCGTGTCGGGCGAGGCTCCGAACAGCTCCAGTATGCGGTCCATGAACAGGTAGCCCCCGGTGACGAACAGGAAGCCGAAGAAAAAGGTGAGCAGCATGCTGTTGCCCAATATCTTCTCGGCCCAGCGCACGTCTTTGCGCCCGAGCACAATGCTCATTCGCGACGAGGCGCCCACGCCCACCAGCGAGCCCAGCGCATGGATGATGTTCATGATCGGCATCGTGATGGCCAGTCCGGCAATGGCAAGGGCCCCCACATACTGGCCCAGAAACACGCGGTCCACGATGTTGTATATCGACGCCACCACCTGCGTGATCACGGCAGGCAGCGCATAGGTGAGCAGCAGCGAACCTATCGGTTTGGTTTCCAATTCTTTTACTCTATCCATCCTTTGTTGTCTCTTTTGACGATGGTCGTTTGTTAATGTCTTAAATTATCATAACGCTGATTTTGCCGTTTTATTATGTCGGCGACCCCGGCAAATTGAAAAATAGGATCGGACTGCCGCAGGCACCGTTTCCCCACTGCCGTTGCATGTCTGATGGATGTCTGATGGATGTCTGATGGATGTCTGTTGTACGAACTTTTTTCGTACAACAGTCGTACAACAGACGTACTACAGTCGGACAGGGTGGGGAGGGGGCGTGGTGCCATTGTGCAAAAAAAAGCCTGGGGCGGCCGCCAAAGCGGCCGCCACCGGCTCATAGTGCCGTTGTAGGCGGCGGCTATTTGTTCTGCATCAGTATCTTGTCGGTGCCCTGCCAGATGGCCAGCAGCTGGCGGTAGCGGGCATATTCGCTGGCCGGAATCACACTCTTGTCGAGCACCAGCCGGCGCACCACGCGCAGCTTCTTGCCGCTCTGCTTCACCTGGACCGACACGTGGCCTATGCCGTTGTGGTTGAGGCTGTGCTCGATGGCGTCGCCCACCATCTTCATGCCTTTGGGCAGGGTGTAGGTGATGTCGCTCTGCAGGTTGCATGCCGTGCTCTGCAGGGGGGCACTGCGCGCCAGGGAAAGGTTGCGGATGTCGACGGCAGGCGAGCCGGGCACTTTTTGCAGGAGCAAGTGGAAGAAGCCGTCTTCTAGTGTGTCGAATTCCGGGTCGAGGGTGGCCTTCTGATCGAGTTTGTTCACCTCGTCCTTGGCTTCGCCGTAGATTTCGGCAGGACCTTTGTGGCGCACGCTGAGGCGGTATTCGAGGGTGTCGATCAGCACGCTGACATGCTCGGCATCGTCGCCGGACACCTGGGCATTGAATCCCATCTCGTTGAGCATGGCGGCGAGCAGCACAGCCTTGTCGGTGGGTGTGCCGCAGCCGCTCTGCCACACCTGTGCGGCGGTGGTGTGGGTGTAGCCCAGCATGGCTGGGGGCAAGTCGTTGAGGTGGATGTTGTCGACCACAAAGTCGCGGATCGAGGCTATGTTTTTGCGAGCGTCGCCGCTCTGCATCACCATGCCTGCCACATCGCCGGCAGCGGCAAGGCCGTCGCGGTTGAAGGCGGGGGTGAATTCAGGCACGCCGTTGTAGAAATGCAGGATGGGGTAGAGCTGTGCCGGGGCAGGCAGATAGCTGTCGGAGAATGTCTGCGGCAGGTTGTCCATGCTCAGGCGGTAGCTGTTTTGGGTGCGGCTCTCGTTGGGGGTGACGTCCACCACCTTGGGGTTGCTGAGTGTGACGTTCAGGTCGTGGCCTTCGGGCACGGTGACGTTCACCTCCAGGTGCTCCACGGGGCATTCTTTCATCAGCGGCAGCGTGACGCTGACAAGGTCGTAGCGGCGGTGGATGGTGTAGTCGACCACAATGGTGCAGCCTATTTCCATGCCGGTGTGCACCATGGCCAGTTCGCGGATGTGGTTGAAGCGGCCGCAGTCGGCGCATTGCGAGGGCAGCTGGTAGATAAAGGCGTTCTGGGGCATGTCGACGCGGGTGCCGTCGTGCTGGATGGTGTACACCTCGTTGATGGTGAGGGCTTCCAGGTCGGGGTTGTAGGTGACGAATGTCTCACCCTTGTCGGCATAGGCGGTGAGGGCGCGGTTGCGCAGGATCTGCACTTCGTGGCGGTAGTGGTAGTCGCTCGTGCCGTCGGCGTTGACAGTCCAGTCGTAGCGCAACAGTTTGTACACGGCATCGGGGTTTTGTGCTCCGGCGGTGCTGAAGGCGAGCGCCGCAATGGCTATAATCAATATTTTTTTCATGGTATGTCTGCTTATTTGGTCAGGATGACGGGCGTTTCAGCCAGTTTGAGTTGTGCCATTGCCGAGGCGCGGAAGGGCATCCAGTCGGCGGCTTCGTAGCGGCGTTTGCTGAAGATGGCTTGTTCGCCGAAGGTCAGCGTGTTGCCCTGCATTTGGAATCCACAGCCGAAGCTGGCGGCGGGGTCGGCGATGCCGTCCACCATGGGATAGTGGAAACGCGTGGGCGCGAAGGGCAGGGTGATCGACTCGTGGATCTGCACCATGCGCGAGCATCGGTCGCTGAACGGCTGTGTGCGCTCGGCCTGGCTGAAGTCGAAGTAGAGGTGGCCCATGGCGCGGCTGAAGAAGTTGCGTGCCGTGAGGGGGATGAATTCGATGACGTCCTTGCTGACCACGGCATAGTTGGGGATGCGGTAGCTGTAGGTGATCTTGACGGGCTGCTCGAGGTAGCGGTCGGGATCGGTGTATTGGATGTCGAGGATTTCGGCGTTGGGGGCGATTTTGAGCAGCTCCAGCTCGAGGTTGCGGCGCCATTCGCTCTGGCGGGCGCTGAAGATACCGCGCACGGCAGCGTCGCTTTGGCCCTCGGCGGTGATGCTGATGATGCCGGTGAGGGTGCCGTCGGAGGCGATGTTGCTGGTGCCGTCGATGCGGATGTAGTGGTCTTCGGCGGGCGAGATGGGCGTTTCCATCAGGTCGCAGCCCTCGGCGGTGCCGATCAGGTAGCCCTGCTGTTGTTCGGCGCTGCTCCACAGTTCACGCACGTTGGGTACCCATGTGGGGTCTAGCATGCGGAACGAGCCGTCGCGCAGCTGCACGGCGCACACCGAATGGTTGAACTGGTCGGCAGGGATGCGGTCGATGCGCTCGCCGGCCATGGTCATGGCGGCGTAGGCTTTGAAACCAGCGGCACGCAACATGCCGATCAGCGTCGAGGCTTTGTCTTTGCAAACGCCGCATCGGTCGGTGAAGTTCATCTCGGCGTTGTGCAGGGTGAATCCTTCGCCTTCACCCATCGAGATGCCGGCATAGCGGATGTTGTCGGCCACCCAGTGGGTGAGAATGCTGATCGAGTCGAGCTCGTCTTTGGCGTTGCGCACCAGTTCGTCTACCTTCTTCTGCATGGCGGGGGTGGGCACGAAGCTGCCGTAGTCCTCGTTGACGCCGAAGAACCAGCGGCTTTTGGCCTGCCAGTCGGGGCTGGTGGAAAGCAGCAGCTTGCACTGGATGTCGTTGTTGGCCCAGGCGCGGGGTTCGCGCTTGAGGGGCATGATGTCGTCTTTGCTGAAGGTGTACAGCGTGCGGCCTTCCTCGTCGGCGGCTTCCTGGCGCACGGTGAGCTCGCCGTTGTAGACGTGGTAGCGCAGGTGCTTGCTGTCGAGGATGTTGACCTGATACACTTTGTGCAGCACCGGCTGGTCGCTCCAGAAGGGGACGATGTCGTAGAAATGGCCCTTCATGGGAGGAATATACCGGGCGTCGTCCTCAGGCATGCCGGCAAAGGTGGCGTTGAGGCTGCCGGTGTTGTCGGCCAGCAGGGCGTAGGTGTAGCCTTTCTTGTAGGTCCACACTTCCAGTTCGTCGAGCTGGTCCAGATGGCCCACCTCCACCATCTTTTGGCTGGCGCCCCAATAAATCATGCGGGCGGGGGCGACGTAGTCGTAGACTTCCTTGTTGCCTTTGCGTCCGGGCCACACCAGGGTGTCGGTGGTGCCGGTGCTTGCGCGGTGAACCAGCACGCGCTCGATTTCGCAGTAGGCCGACAGGGGATCATAGTCGATTTTGTATGTGCTCAGACCGGCACATCCCGCCAGCGAGATGGGGCGTATGCGCTTGTGGGTGAGTATATGGCTCAGCCCCGACTCTTCCATGTACACGCCTGTAGAGTCGAACAGGGTGAGGGTGTTGCTTCCAGGATAGCGCGGCAGGGCGTTGTGCTGGGCCGACGCAAAGGAAACGGCCATGCCGGCAATGGCTAAAAATAATAAGCTTTTTTTCATGACAGGGTTCTGAAGGTTGGGTTTATAGCACCGATGCGGCACCAGCGATGATGGCCACAATGAATATCATGATCATGAGGCAGATCATCACGATGCAGAGGATGCCGTAGAATTTCCAATAGCTCTTGGTGTTGCGGAGAAAACGTGCTGCCGCCTCGTTGCTGTTCAACGCCACAGCCGATTCGGCCGCTTGGGCGCCTCGCAGCATATACACCACCATGGGCACGTACAACAGGGAGCAAATCAGGTAGACAATGCCCATGGAGGCACCGCCCATCTGAGCCATCCCCTCCGGCATTCCGGCCATCTCCATTACGTCGGCGCTGGACAGGGCGTCGCCGGCCACGAACATGATGATGGCTCCCATCACCATCAGCACGATTCCGATGATGCCGAGAATGCCGAAAAACTTGTACCAGCGGCCGGTACTGGACACATACTGTTTCACTTCTTCCTGGAGTTGAATGTTTTGCTCTTCCATAATGGTTCGTGTTTTAAGATTTGACACTGCAAAAATACAACTTTTTCCCGAATGGCGAAAGAGAATGTCGATATATTTCGTTAGACGGCTGTCAGTCAACGATTTATGAGAATAAAAAAAGAAGTCCGCCCCACCGGAGTGGAGCGGACAGGAAATCGTTGATTCTGTGAATTGAAATCTCTGATTAGAGGTTCAGGCCGAGGCCAACAAAGAGGCCGTTGGTCTTGAGTGTGCCATTGTCGGACTTGTCGAGGTCCATCAGGCCGTAGTTGTAGCCTGCAAACACGCGGATGCTGTTGAAGGTGATGGCGCCGCCGATGGTGCCGCTGACGTTGAACTGGTTCATGTTGCTGTCGTCACCATACCAGTTTACGGGGTCAAAGGTGTGCGACGAAGAACCACCGGAGACTTTGTAGGTGGTTTTGCCGCTCAGGGCATAAGTGAAGGTGGGACCAGCAAACACCGACAGCTTCACGGCGTTGCTCAGACGGAAACCGTAGTTGAACAGCAGGGGAATGTCGATGAGGTACTGCTGGTCGGTCTGAGTGGCTTTGACATCGAGGATTGTGGTCTCGGTGCTGCGGTTGTTCATGCGGAACTGTGCGCCGAGCGACAGGTTGATGTCGCCGCTCAGGTTGTAGTTGTAGTTCACTCCTGCAAAGAGACCAGTGTAGGCTGTCGAATTGTCGCCCACGACGAAGTTCTCGGGAGCATAACCCACGTTGATGCCAAGCTGGGCTTTAGCGTTGCCGGCGAAAAGCAGGGCGACAGCCAACGAGCAAAGTGCGATGATTTTTTTCATGATAATTGATTTTTTGGTTAAACTTGATGTGTTATTTGTGTGTTTATTTCTCCAAACGGATGCGGGCGTCGACGGCAGTGACGTAGCGCGGGTTGCCCAGCAGCGGGTTGAGGTCCATCTCAGCAATCTCGGGAGCCGCCTGCACCAGGGCGCTGACGCGGGCCACCTGCTCGGCATAGAGGTCGATGTTGACAGGCTCCTGGCCGCGCACTCCCTGCAGGATCTTGTAGCCACGCAGGTGGGTGAGCATCTCTTTGGCCTCAGCAGCCGTGATGGGCGCCAGGGCGCTCTGCACGTCTTTCAGCACCTCGATGAAGATGCCGCCCAAGCCGAAGAAGATCTGATGGCCGAATTTGTCGTCGCGGATAGCTCCGATATACACGTCCGTGCCGTCGAGCATCGGGTACATCTCCACGGCGTAGGTCTCGGGAATCACAATCAGGCGGTCGAACTCCTTGGCCACGGTGTCGAGGTCTTTCACACCCAGCGTGACACCGCCCACGTCGCTCTTATGCAACGGGCCGACAACCTTCATCACCAGCGGCACGTCTTTCGAACAACCCACCTCTTTGGCAAAGGCCAGGGCGTCTTCTTTCTTCGACACCTCGACGCTCTTCTTGCGGCTGATGCCGGCGGCGTCGAGCAGCTCGTTGTAGTCGGCAATCTCCATGTATCCGTCCTTGCAACGGTCGATGGTCTTGCGGATGCGGGCCACGTCGATCTGCGGCAGCTCCACATGTTCAGGCTGCGGTTTCGGTGTGTGGTACACCTTGCAGATGGCGTTGCCGAGCACGCACTCCTCAGGGAAGTTGATACGTCCCTTGGCGATGAAATCGTTGATTTCGTCCTTGACGTTGATGATCGACGGCAACACGGGGAAGATGGGCTTCTTGCAGGTCTTCATCTTCTCGTCGAGCAGGTCATAGACCTCCTTGTTGCTGAACAGTCCCGGCGAGCCAAAGATGACCACCGAGAAGTCGATGTCGGTGTATTCGTTCTCCACCGTGTCGATGATGTAGCCCAACTGTTCGGCGGTGCCGGTAGCGAGGAAGTCGATGGGGTTGCCCACCGAGCTACCGGCAAAGAGTTTCTCAAGCAGGGCGGGGCTGGCGGGGTGCTCTTTGAGCGAGGGCACTTCCATGCCGCCGTTGCTGAGCACGTCGGTCAGCATCACAGCGGGGCCGCCGGCGTGGGTGATCACGGCGCAGCGCTTGCCCTTGATTTCGGGGTGCATGAAAACGGCGCAAACGGTGGTCAGCTCCTGGCGGTTCTGGCAACGCACGATGCCGGCTTTGCGGAACAGGGCGTCGACAGCTGCATCATTGGTGGCCAAAGCGCCCGTGTGCGACGAGGCGGCACGGCTGCCGGCGGCCGATCCACCGCTCTTGATGGCGGCAATGTGGCAGCCCTTGTTGATCAGGCTGCGGCTATGTTTCAGCAGGCGCTGCGGGTCGCCGATTTTCTCCATATAAAGCATGATGACGTGGCTCGACTTCTCGGGATCGAAGGTCTCGTCCAGATGTTCCAGCACGTCCTCAATACCCAGCTGGGCGCTGTTTCCGACTGCCCACACGCTGTTGAATTTCAGTCCGTTGCTCATGCCGTATTCTTTGATGAACACAGCCGTGGCACCGCTGCCGGTGATGAAGTCCACACCCTTGGGGTCCAGCGGGGGAATCGGTGTGTCGAAGCATCCCGCATAGTTCACGTTGAGGAAGCCGGTGCAGTTGGGGCCGATGAGCGAGCCTCCCACCGAGTTGATGGTGTCCACGATGTGTTTCTCGATGGCGGCACCCTCGGCGTTCTCCTCCGAGAAACCGGCGCTGACAATGATGAAGCCCTTGCAGCCCTTCTCCTTGGCCAGCACGTCGACGGTCTGTGCGCAGAACTTGGCAGCAATGCAGAGAATGGCGCAGTCCACCTGCGGAAGGTCCTCGACTTTGGCGTAGCATTTCACGCCCTGCACTTCGGTCTCTTTGGGGTTGACAGTATATATCTGCCCTTTGAACGGGCTCTCCAACAGGTTCTTGAGCGACTTGCCGCCCGGCTTATGGATGTCTGACGATGCACCGCACACGACGATGCTTCTGGGGTTGAGTAATTCTTTTGCTATCATGTTTTTATCTTTTGTTTACGGGTTACGTATTATTCCCCTTTAACGACAATTAACAAGTTTTATTGTCCGCACGCCGTAATAATGTCAAAAATATCTGAAAAAGTCACCCTGCAAAGTCGCCCCTGTCGGTCGGCACCTCAAAGCCGATGGCCTTCATGCGGGCGCGGATGTCGTTGGCGCTTTCGGCCGCCTCGCTGCCGGTGGCCAGCTTGTTGTTGTAGATGCTGTACAGCGCGCGGGTGTCCTGCGGCGATAGGTTGGGCATCACCACGTTGGCCCCGGCGGCGATGGCCCGTTCGCGTCCGGTGGGATGCATGGTGCCCAGGGCCGAGGTGGCCGGCAGCAGCACATGGGGATGGATGATGCGGATGATGGCCAGCAACCGCAGCGTGGCCTCCACACTGCCCGCCGGCGACTCCTCGAACGGTGTGCCCGAAGCCGGGATGAACGGCCCGATGCCCACCATCTCGGGCCGGAAGTCGCGGATGAAGTCGAGGTCTTTCTGCAGCGTGTCGAGCGTCTGTCCGGGCGACCCCACCATGAAGCCGCAGCCCACCTGGTAGCCCAATTCGCGCAGGTCATGCAGGCACTGCATGCGGTGTTCGAAACTCATCTCCTTGGGGTGGAGGTGCGCGTAGTGGTCGGCATCGGCCGTCTCGTGGCGCAGCAGGTAGCGGTCGGCACCCGCCTCGCGCAAGCGGCGGAAACTGTCGCGGCCGCGCTCTCCAAGCGACAGGGTGATGGCGCAGTCGGGATGGGCCTTGCGGATAGCGGCCACAATGTCGCACATCACCTCGTCGGTGAACCATCCGTCCTCGCCGCCCTGCAGCACAAAGGTGCGGAAGCCCAAGGCATGCCCTGTGCGGCAACATTCCAGAATCTGTTCTTTGGTCAGCCTGTAACGCGTCAGTCGTGGCGCATCGCGCCGGATGCCGCAGTACAGGCAGTTGTTCTTGCAATGGTTGCTGATCTCGATCAGACCCCTCATGAACACTCTCCGGCCATACACCTCATCGCGTATGCGCGAAGCCTCGGCATACAGCTCTTCCACGGCATTGGGGTCGGATGTGGTCAGCAGTCGGCGTATGTTCATTTGATGACGTATTCGTAGATCGAGTCGCGCTCGATGTCGTTATACACTGGCAGTATCTTGATGTGCGTGCCGCGCTCCAGGTTGATGGGTCCCAGATAGATGGCGCTCTGCCGCGTGGGCGTCGACATGTCGGTGGTGTAGAAGATGTAGGTGTTGGGCACCTCCGTCTCAATGGCCACGTTCATGGTGTGGTCGTCGATTTTGCGCACCTTGAATTGCGGAGTGAACGACCCCTCGCAGTAGTTGTATCCCTTGGCGCTCAGGCGGTTCTTGTGGTCCTCCACCTTGCGTCGGAAGTGGTTCCAGTCGGTGGCCTCCTGCTGGCTCCACAGTTTCTCGCTGATGGCCAGCATGCGCGGCAGCAGCATGTATTCGGCATGTGAGGGAGTGTTGATGTATTCGGTCCACAAGTTGCACTGGCCGCCCAGGATATTGGCGGCGATATGGCTGTTGGTGCCCATCGGCACAGGGTCGAATTCGTAGGCCTTCGACAGGGTGATCAGCCCGCCGATAGAAGCCGGCTGGTAGCGGCTGTCGGCCTGGTAGTAGTCGAGATAGCAATGGCTGGTGGGGCACATGATCACCTTGCTGCCGTCGCGGGCTGCCGTCATGCCGTTCTGCACACCGCGCCATGCCATCACCACGGCGTTGCTGCTCAGGCTGCCGTCGTCCACTTCGTCCCAGCCGATGACGGTGCGTCCGCGCGACGCCAGGTGGTCTTCGATCTGCCGCATGAACCACCCCTGCAGCTCCGCCTCGTCGCGCAGGTGCTCGGTGCGTATACGGCGCTGGCAGCGTGGACATTGCTTCCATTTGTCCCACACCGCCTCGTCGCCGCCGATGTGGATATATTTTGAAGGGAATATCTCCAGCATCTCGTCGAGGAGGTCCTTGAACACGATCAGCGTTGAGTCGTTGCCGGCGCAGACGATGTCCTTGGGCGGCCAGTAGGGGCCGATGGGAATCTCGCAGGGCTGGCCGTCGCACGACAGCTGCGGATAGGATGCCAGCAGCGCGCAGGTGTGGCCCGGCATCTCGATCTCGGGAATGATCTCGATGCCCCGGTTGGCGGCATATTGCACCAGGTCGACCAGCTCCTCGCGGCTGTAGAAGCCGCCATAGGTGGTCCGTTCGCCCTCCTGCGCCGGCTCGGCCTGGCCCCAGGGCTGGTCGTCGCGGTCCACGCGCCACGACCCCACGGTGTTCAGCCGCGGATATTTCTCGCTCGGCAGGCGCCAGCCGTGGTCGTCGGTCAGGTGGAAATGGAATTTGTTCAGCTTGTACATCGCCATCACGTCGATGTATTTCTTCACGAACTTGATGGGGAAGAAATGGCGGCACACGTCAAGGTGGGCGCCGCGCCAGCTGAAGCGCGGATAGTCCAGAATGGTGCATTCCGGCAGGGTGATCGCGTGGTACGACGTTTTCACCACATCGGTGGGCAGCATCTGGATGAATGTCTGATAGGCGTAGAACAGGCCCGTCTCGGTGTTGGCCGACATGCGGATGCCCGTTGAGCGCACCTCCAGCAGGTAGCCCTCGTCGCCCAGCTCCGAATTGACGGTGTCGTTGAGTATCAGCTCGATGTCGTTGTTCTCGGTGGACGACACAAGCGTCGGACGCAAGTGCGCATGGCGCAGCGACTTCATGATGTAGCGCGCCGTGGACGAGTTCTGTCCCAGATTGACCATACTGATGGCGGGGTTGTCCTTCAGGGTGTAGGATCCCTCTTTCTGCACCTGGAACACCGGCTCGGGAATGATGTTGAGGTTGGTGACGGTGACGCTGCGGTGGCACGAGGTGCCCAGCACCGCCGCCAATATCACCAGGAGGCAATATTTTTTCATCATTGTCGACATTGTTTTATCTCCATAACGGAAAACGGCGCGAAATATTATGTGCCCACTCCCGACGCTGTCCGAAACGGCCTAACTGCTTGTCTTCCACCTATCAACACCTTACCAACTCCTACCGTGGTAGGAGTTGGGTAGGAGATGGTAAGGAGAAGGTATTGAGAATGTGCGGTTTGGGAGGGTGGGGATGAGGCGTGCAAGGAAGGTTCGCGTGACGGTTTTTGAGGCGGGTACGGATGCTGTGGAGGACGGTTTTTGGGGGCGGATGAAATTAAATTTTGCCATGTCGGATTTTTTTTCTAATTTTGCATATTCAAAGGTATATAGTATATTAAAATGTCAAAAGGTAGGATTTTATTTGTCAATCAGGAGATTGTGCCGTTCTCAGGAGAATCGGAAAGAGGAATGCTCGGACGCTATTTGCCGGCAAAAACGCAGGAGATGGGCCGTGAGATCAGAGTGTTCATGCCCAAATTCCATTCCGTCAACGAACGCAAGCATCAGTTGCACGAGGTGATTCGTTTGTCGGGAATGAACCTGATAGTGAACAATTGCGATCATCAGCTGATAATCAAGGTGGGGTCGATACCGACAGCCCGCATGCAGGTGTATTTTATTGACAATGAGGAGTACTTCGCCAACCGCGAGGATGCCCTCGACGATGCAGGCCGTCTGGCCGGCGACACCGACGAGCGGCTGCTGTTCTTCGGACGCGGCACGCTTGAGGCTGTGCGCAAGCTGGCCTGGCAGCCGCACCTGATCAATTTCACGGGGTGGTTCTCGTCGATGATTCCGTTCTATCTGCGCCGCATCAACAAGGAGAATGCTTTCTTCAATGGCACGAAGCTCGTGGTGACGCTCACCGACGACGACTTCCAGGGCCATGTGGGCGGCGAGCTGGAACGCAAGATGAAGAACGACAACGCGACGGCCAAGGACCTGCGCCTTTACGGGCACGACGACTACATGGGCCTGATGAAGGCGGCCATCACCTATTCGCAGGGCGTGATCATCGGTTCGCCGAATGTGAACCCCGAGCTGGTGGCCTTTGCCAAGGAGGCGAAGCGCAATGTGCTCGACTATATCGAGGACCGCAACGAGTTCTTTGCCCGCATCAATAAGTTTTACGACACAATTATCGGAAAAATCGAGAATTGACACCAGACATGAAAAGGTATTTCCACACGCTGGCCTTTACTATTGCAGCTGCCCTAATGGCCGTACTGCCGGCCGCATGTACTGAGGACGAATCGGAAATTGGACTGAACCTTGTCGACCCGATGACGGTGTACGACGGAAAGATTGACACGCTGTATGCCGACTGGGCGTATGGCGAGCGCGACGATTCGTTGCGCACGTCGGGCTATTCCTATTGCGCCATCGGCAACTACCGCGACGCGGTGTTCGGTGCCGTGACGTCGACGCTCTACACGCAGGTGGCCCTGCCTGCGGCTTCGAATTCGATCAATTTTGCTCCCGGGTCGGGTATCGTGATCGACTCGGTGGTGCTCTATTTTGTGCGTGACGCGCTGTATCCCGACTCCACACGCGACTATCGCTTCCATTTCGAGGTGCGTACGCTGGCCGAGCCTGTGCTGGCTGACACGGTGTACTATGGCTTCGACTCGATTGCGGTCGACATGACGCGCAAGGCCTTTTTCGACGACGTGGTGACTGTCCGCAGCAGCGACACGCTGATACGGCTGCGGCTTGACGACGACTTCCGCGATGTGATCGGCATCTCGGCTGAGGCGGCCGATTTTGCCGAGGCGGTGAAGGGTCTGCGCATCCGCATCCTTGACGATGCCGACCAGGGTGTGGTGTCGGTCGACATGTCGGCGATGAACACACGCCTCTCGGCCTACTATCATTTTGGCGATATTGACACCGCCGAGAGCGAGTACCAGTTTGATATCGGCAACGTGGCGGCCCATTTTATGCATTATGGCCACGACTACAGCGGCACCGAGTTTGGTGGGCGCGATTCGGTGGGGGCCATGGATCGCATGTGCCTTGAGCCGCTGGGCGGCTACAATGTGTGGGTGTCGTTCGACAGCGCCGTGAAACGTTTCCACCGTGAGCATCCCGAGGCGGCTATCCACCATGCCGAGATGCTGCTGCCGGTGGCGGCCACGAATAACGACGGCGCCACACGTCCCGACCGCATCATGGCTTTCGTCAAGGACACGGGTAATGTGGAGCGCTATATCAACGATATCATCGATGCCTACATGTATGCCGGATTCGACGGGCAGTACTACAGTGACAAGAATGCCTACCGCTTGCGCGTGACGCAGCACCTGCAGGGAATGCTTCGCGCCGACGGCGACAAGGGCACGATGCTGGTGCTCAATTCGCGCCGCAATTCGGCAGCCCGCACTATATTGAACGGTCCGAATTCGGACAAGCCCCTGAAGATTGTATTTGTTTACAGCGAGTAAAACCCACTATAGTATGAAGAGAATCAGCATCCTCGTTATGGCCGGATTGTTGTTGCCGGCATGTGTGTCGGCGCAGACGCGCTATCAGAAGACGTACAGCAACAGTACGCAGGTGTCGGTGGAAGGAATGATGACCGACAACGAACTGCGCACGGGCAAGTGGACGTGGTGGTACCCCACCGGACAGATGTCGCAGGAGGGCACCTACAAGAACGGCAAAAAGACGGGCACGTGGACGCTGTATTATGAGGACGGCAGCCGCATGGCCGAAGAGTGCTACGAGACGGGCGTCACGCGCAGCTGGTATCGCAACGGCGACTTGAAGAGCGAGGTGAATGTGGAAAACGGAAAACGTAACGGCACCTACAAGTCGTGGTACGCCAACGGCCAGCAGGAAGAGGAGCTGGTGTATGTGAACGGCAGCCGCGAGGGCGAGTCGCGCCAATGGCACGAGAACGGCAAGTTGCGCTTCCGTGGAGTGTACAAGGACAACGAGCTGCAGGGCGAGGCCACTTGGTGGCTGGCCGACGGCAAGAAGGATATGGAAGGCCGGCTGGTGAACGGCGAGCAGGACGGCGAATGGACATTCTATTGGCGCACCAACGGCAAGGTGGGTATTCGCGGTTCGTATGCTGCCGGCAAGGAAATCGGCCTCTGGACATATTACTATGAGACGGGCGAAAAATGGCGTGCCGGCAACTATCGCGCAGGCAAACGTCAGGGTCTTTGGACCACCTGGTACGAGAGCGGCAAGAAGCTGCACGAGGGCAACTATCTGAACGACCTTGAGGACGGCGAATGGACTTCCTGGTATGAGGATGGCAAGGTGGACTACTACGGCACATTCACCGAGGGACGCAAGGACGGCGAGTGGCGCGGCTTGTACGACGACGGTTCGGTGCGCTATGTGATACACTATGCCGACGACGAGAAGGACGGCGAGGAGGTCCGCTATTATCCCAACGGCAATGTCGAGCTACGCCAGAATTTCAGCAATGGTGTGCTGAACGGGAAGTTTGAGCGCTTCAACGAGGCTGGCGGTCCTGTGGAAAAGGGCCAGTTTGTCGACGGCGAGAAGGATGGCAAGTGGGTGTGGTACGACAACGGCCGCGAGGTCTACAAGGCCAAGTTCAAGGCCGGCAAGGAAGTGAAATGAGACTGTTGCTGGCATCGAAGTCGCCCCGCCGTCGCCAGCTGCTGGCGGCAATGGATGTTCCGGTTGCTTTTGTTGATGTCGATGTCGACGAGCATTTGGATGCCGATGTGGATGCGTCGGCAAAGGCTGAGTTGTTGGCCCGAAAGAAATCGATGGCCTACGACGTGACGCAGATGTCGGACGGCGATGTGCTGGTGACGGCCGACACGGTGGTAGTGCACGATGGTGTGGCTATGGGCAAGCCCGGCACGCGAGGCGAGGCAATGGCCATGTTGCATGACCTGTCGGGGAGGAAGCACACGGTCTATACCGGGGTGTGTCTGCGTTCGGCCGACCATATGGTGTCGTTCACCGAGGCCACCGATGTGCATTTCCGCTCGCTCGGTGACGACGAAATAGCCTATTATGTCGACCACTACCGTCCCTATGACAAGGCCGGCTCCTATGGCATCCAGGAGTGGATCGGAATGGTGGGCATCGAGAGAATCGAAGGGTGCTATTATAATGTGATGGGGCTGCCTGTGGCAAGGCTCTACGAGACGTTGATGAAGAGATTTTCGTCGAGGTAGAGTTCGCCGCGGTCGATCATCCTGCTTACGGTTTCTTCCACCATGGAGTAGTCCTTGACCTTGAGCAGTTCGCAAAGGTTTCGGATGTTCAATCGGTTTTTCGTCAGCAGGGCAAGGATTGCCTGCTCGAGGCCGTCGCTCGTGGCATCTTGCCTGGTGCAGACGTCGCACATGCCGCAGTCGGCCTGGAGGTCGGTTTGCCCGAAATATGCCAGCAGTTGTCGGCTGCGGCACACGCCGTTGTTTTGTATGTAGCCGATCATGGCGTTGAGGCGTTCTGAAGCTTTTTGTTTCAGCACGTCGTAGTTTTGCTCGTTGAGGTGGATGGAATGTTCGTCGATGCGTGGCGAGGTGAATATGATCTGCGGTGCTTTCGGGCAGGGCTTATATTCGACGATGTGCATGGCATGCAGCTGGTTGAGCATCTGGATGATGTTTGCGGTGTCGGACAGGCAGCGCGAGGCGATTTTCCGTTCGTTGATGGCGACGTTGACCGACGAGATGCCCGGATACATGCGCAGGATTTCAAACAGCAGGTTGCCTAGCCGCAGATGGTCCACCTGGAATCGGTAGAGCTCGTCACGTTTGGCGATGACGCTCAGCGTGGACGACGTTTCGTCGCGTTCCGGAATGGAGATGAGGCCCTCGCGCTCAAGAAAGCGACATGCATTGTAGAATTCCACCGGCTTGAGGTTGTAGTTGCTGCATATAGTTTCGATGGCGAAGTCGGCCTGTGTGTTGAGGCCCGAGCCTGTGGGAATCTGATAGTGGTTGCAGAGGGCGCGGTAGACGTTGCGGATGTATTTGAGTGAGGGAAATTCCGACATGTGGTTCTGCCGGAGGATGTTGATGGCGGATGGCGAGGCGAACAGATAGCAGTGGGCCGGCAGCCCGTCGCGACCGGCACGCCCTGCCTCTTGGAAATAGGCTTCGATTGAGTTGGGTATGTCGTAGTGTATGACAAACCGCACATCGGGTTTGTCGATGCCCATGCCGAAGGCATTGGTGGCCACCATCACGCGGCGTTGCCCCTGCATCCATAGGCGCTGACGGTTGTCGCGGTCGGCGGCATCGAGCCCTGCATGATAGAAGGTGGCGGAGACATTGTTGGCATTCAGCATGTCGGACAGCTCTCGTGTGGCACGACGGCTGCGGGTGTATATGATGCCAGTGCCCTCGGTTTGGCGCACAATGCGCAGGATGCGGGCCGTGCGGTTTTCGTCATAGACGACGCTGTAGTCCAGATTTTCACGATAGAAGCTCGACTGGAACCGCTGCACGTGTGTCATCTTCAACTGGCGGACAATGTCGTCGAGCACCTCCGGCGTGGCGGTGGCGGTGAGGGCTATCAAAGGCGCGGTGGGGTGGTACTGCCGGATGTCGGCGATGTGGAGATAGGGTGGGCGGAAGTCGTAGCCCCATTGCGAGACGCAGTGGGCTTCATCCACAGCGATGAGTGATATCTTCATCTGCCGCAGGTGCTCGATGAATGAGCGTTGCTGCAGCCTTTCGGGCGAGACGTACAGAATCTTGATTTTCCCGAAATGACAGTTGTTGAGTACCACATCCACCGCGTGGGAACTCATGCCGGAAACGATGCATGCCGCTTTGATGTGTAGGTCGCCCAGCTGCTGCACCTGGTCTTTCATCAGGGCTATCAGCGGCGAGATCACCAGGCACATGCCCTCCATCATCAGGGCCGGAAGCTGGTAGCAGACAGACTTGCCTCCACCGGTTGGCAGCAATGCTGTGGTGTCGTGTCCGCTTAGTACAGAATCGATGATCTGCTCCTGCAGCGGACGGAATGAGGTATGCCCCCAGTAGTGTTCAAGCAGCGACCGTTTCTTATCTGATGATGGTGACGGTGCCATGCATGTTGCGAAGTTCGTTGACTCCGGGTTTGCGGTAGTTGCACACATAGACGTAGGCTCCCTGCGGGCAGGGCTGGCCATTCGACGTGCCGTCCCATTCGAAGTTCGGGTCGTCGGACTCATACACCAGCATGCCGCTGCGGTTGTAGATGCCTATGTGGAAATATTCGTATTCGGCCAGTGCGAAGAGCTTGAACTTCGAGTTGACGTCGTTCGAAGTAGGCGTGATGGCATTCGGGAACCAGGCTGTGTAGAGGTACACCGGTATCGAGAAGTAGTAGTCGGTGGGGCAGTTCAGCTCGTTGAAGGATGTCAGCAGCACATACACCGAGTCTTTGCCGAGAGCCTCTTCGAAGGTGTGCACCACCTGCTTGCCGTCGACACGCTCGCTGTTGTTGAACAGCCACGACGAGGCCACGCTGTACTGCGATTCGTCGCGGAGTGTAAGTGTGGGGTTGTCGCTGTCAACCGCACTCGGCGACAGGCCAACTTTCGACACCGGCAGGGGATACACGGTGATGGTCTGAGTCAGGGGACTGGCGTCGCAGTTGTTGGCACCGTGGCCCACCATGGTGTAGACGGTGGTCACATCGGGGCTGACGTGGATCTCGGCCAGCGAGTCTTGCCCGGCCAGCGTCGGGTCCTCAGGCTGTGCGGTCCAGGTGAAATGGTCGGCATTGAATCCGGTGATAATCGCCGTGTCGGTGGGACAGATGCGTGCTGAGGTGGGGAACACGCTCAGTTTCGGTTTCACCAGGTAGGCATGTACACTGTCCCATGCCACACATCCCTGCGGGCTGGTCACCTTCACATAGTACACGGACGTGTCGGCGTAGGGCTCTACTGCCAGATGGTCGCCTGCGGGCAGGCCACCGGTGATGGTGCCGTAGGTGCGTGACCATTCGTATGTGCAACTGTCCACTCCCACAGCGCGCACCGTGGCATCCGTCTGGCTGCCTTGGCACACGATGGTGTCGCCGGTCACCTCAAGTTCGGGATGCAGGAACACGGCCACCGTGTCGTACGCTGTGTCGGAGCACCAGATCGTATCGGTCGTCAAGTAGGGGTTGACGTAGTACAAGCCATTGAAGTCGACCAGCTTGATGGGCTCCACGGCATGCGTGAATCCACGGTTGATGATCTGGTATTCGTTGTTGCGGTCGATCACCGAGTCCACGACCGTGCCGGTCGAGTCGGCCGAGTTCAGAAAGTACCATTTCCGCAGCGTCACATCGCGCGTGGTGTCGGCAAGGCGCGTCTCGTCGGCGTCGCAGAGCACGCGGTTCGAGATGGTCATTCCGGCACGCGGATTCTGTATGGGTTTGACGTTATAGATAGCTTCTGAATAGCACCCTTCATCGATGGTGTTGGTGCGCACAAGGATGCTGCGCACGTTGGTGTTGTGGGTCACATACACACCGCTTTGCCCTGTGAATGTGGTGTCGGCCGCTCCCGTGCCGTCGGCATTGTTGTAGCAGGTCCACACCGTAGTGCTGTCGATCACGCGTGTCGGGTCGCCCGGCACATAGCTCCGGTTGTTCAGCACGATGGTGCCGTCGCACATCGACAGGCTGTCGATTTCCATCGTGGGCTTGGTGTTCTGCACGTTGACATACAACGGGCTCCAGAAAGGTTTCGACGGGTCGATGGCCGACATCATGTTGCAGCGGAACGTCTGGTAGTTGCCCACCGAGTCGGTCAGCATTATCGGCGTATGTGCTGCATTGGGACGGTAGTTCACACGGAAATCGCCCGCCTGCACGTGGTATTGCCACAACCCCTGTGCCTCGGTGCCTGTGGCCAGGGTGCGGAACGTGAAGTACGAGTCTTCTCCGCCCGGGTCTAGACGTGTCACAGGGTTCGAAGCTCCCCATTGCGAAGCTCCCCATTCGTATTGCAGCATGCCGCGCGGCGCCGACAGGGTGGTCACGTCGGTCGACATGCCTGGGGGACAGCCCGACGACACAATCGTCATCGGCCGGCACTCGCCAGCCACATAAGAATAGGCGAAGTGGGCGCTGTAGGCGCAGTCGCCGTTCAGCACCTCGATGCGAAGCTGCTGGTACAGATAGCTCGAAAGGTTGATCACCACCTTCGCCCAGTCTTTATAGTAGATATATGTGCCGCTGAAATTCACCTCGTGCCAGCCCACGGAATCGAAACTCGACTGCGGAATCATCGTGCCGTACGAGCCGCCCGACTCCACCGTCGCGCCATGCCCGGGAGCAGGTGTAGATGTTACATAGTAGGCCAGCGTGTCGCTGATCTGCACCCACTGGTTCGAGGCGTTCTTTTTCATCACACGGATCACAAAAGACGGGTCGGCCTGTGTGCCATGCACCGACGTGGAATACGGTTTCTGCACAACGCATGCGTAATAGATCACAAACAATCCGTTCTGTGGGGTGGGGGTGACCGTGTAGTACAATCCTGCCGCCTTTCCGCCGCCGCAGGCGTCACCCACACGGATACTCTTCGTCAGAGCCGTGTTGATGTCTTGGTCAGTCGTGTTGAACTGCGTGGGCACAAAAGGCAGGTGGTTCAGCGTCGCCGGGTCGCGGTTCACGGGATAACCGCTCACCTGGTCAGTCGTCGACATGATACGGAACTGGTTGTTCGGGTTCGGAACGCTGCTCACCACGGTCGATCCGCTGTAGGTCTCATTGGCCAGCTGTGTGCCCGATAACAGCGTCGACGATGAAAAGTTCATGCCGGTTGCCGCAGTCAGGGCATTCGGGATCACATTGTCTGTTCGTGTGCCCACTTGTCCTTGATACATCAAGAAATTGGATGGGTTGTTCCATCCCGGGCAAGCCGTAGCCTGTGTCCAGTCGTCATCCTGTGCCTGCACGTTGCACGTCATCAGGGCCATGATCGGCACAATCGCCGCGATGATGAGTTTTCTTGCGTTCATAATATAATGTATATTGCTGTTTGTCAAAAAAATATGCGTATTTTGGTCACTATAGTCCAACTACAAATATACTATTTTTTTAATAATAATACATTTTTTTTGATCCCTCTTTTTCGTTCATATAGACGTTTTTGATATCTCGATTGTTGCACTCATGTGTCTTTTTTTTCTAATAGCCGTCCCCGCCGCTCGTAAACATACTTCCCTGCCGCACCGGCATCCCTCCTGCAAAAAGCGCGGCCGCCAGAAAACTGGCGGCCGCGGATCCAAATATATCTCCTCGGAGTTGTCGACTAGCGTCTCTTCTCCTTGATACGGGCTTTCTTACCGGTCAGATTGCGCAGATAGAAGATACGGGCGCGACGCACGGCACCGCGCTTGTTGATGTCGATCTGCTCGATGAACGGGCTGGCAAAGGGGAAGATACGTTCCACTCCGACGCCGTTGGCAATCTTGCGGACAGTAAAGGTCTCAGTGGCTCCGCTTCCACTGCGCTGCAGCACAACGCCCTGGAAGTTCTGGATTCTCTCTTTGTTACCTTCTTTGATTTTATAATGGACAGTGATGGTATCGCCAGCCTTGAACTCGGGGAATTCTTTGCGTTCGACCAAGTTGTCTACGTATTGCATTAATTCGTTTTTTCCCATGACAAATAAAACATTTTAGAGGTTTGACTATTTACTTTACCATCTTGACAACAGCGGTGAAGGCCTCGGGATGGTTCATGGCGAGGTCGGCAAGCACCTTGCGGTTGAGTTCGATATTGTTTTTGTGCAGTTCGCCCATAAAAACGGAGTACGAGATACCATTCATGCGGCAACCGGCGTTGATACGGTTAATCCACAGCGAGCGGAATTCGCGCTTCTTGTTCTTTCTGTCGCGGTAGGCGTAGGTCTGACCTTTTTCCCATTTGTTCTTGGCAACGGTCCATACGTTTTTACCTCTGCCCCAATAACCTTTGGTGCGATTGAGGATTTTCTTTCTGCGTGCTCTTGAAGCAACAGCGTTTACTGATCTTGGCATAATTAATTTGTTTTTCGTTTAAGCGGCAGCACCCGGGCTGCTCTTTGGTGCTGTAAACAATGGTTAATAACTCCTGTTTCGGACTTGCATGCCGGGCGTCGGCCTGGCTGCGGTGTCCCTTACGCTAAAAGCATACGTTTCACGCGCTTCTCGTCGTCGCGGCTCACGAGAGTCGTGTGGTCGAGGTTGCGCTTTTGGGTAGTCTCCTTTTTGGTCAGGATGTGACTGTGGTAAGCATGCTTTCTTTTGATCTTGCCGGTGCCGGTGAAGGTAAAACGCTTCTTGGCAGCGGCTTTGGTTTTCATTCGTGGCATTACTTTACTGTTTTTTTAAGATTAGACTATATTTGGATATACTTGGATTTCAGCTCTTTTTGGGCGCGATGATCATCAGCATGCGCTTGCCTTCCAGCCGCGGCAGCTGCTCTGGTTTGCCGTATTCGAGCAATGCTTCGGCAAATTTCAGCAGCTGGGCTTCACCCTGCTCCTTGTACACTATCGAACGTCCGCGGAAGAAAACGTCGACTTTCACCTTGTTGCCCTCTTTCAGGAAACGGATGGCATGGTTGAGTTTGAACTCAAAGTCGTGGTCGTCGGTCTGCGGGCTCAAGCGGATCTCCTTGATGACGATCTTGCTTGAGTTGGCTTTCCGTTCTTTCTCGCGCTTTTTCTGCTCGTAGAGGAACTTCTGGTATTCGATGATCTTGCACACCGGCGGGTTGGCCGTGGGCGAAATCATCACCAGGTCGAGGCCTTGGTCGTAGGCTTTGCGAAGCGCCTCGCGCGTGTTCAGGATCACGGGTTCCATCCCGTCGCCCACTACGCGCACCATCGGCACGTCAATGCGTTCGTTGATCAGATGCTCCGGTTCTTTCTTCACCGGGCCCCGTCCCCGCGTGTTCGCTGCGGGATTGTTTGGTTTGTAAGGTGTTGCTATGGCTTGGTTCTCCTATGTTAATTGATATTCTTTCCTTAATGCATCACGGCGGAAATCTCGTCATCAATCACCTTGGCAAAGGCCTCGGGCGTCATCGTGCCGAGGTCGCCGGCGCCTTGTCTTCGCACGCTGATGGTGCCGTCGGCCACCTCTTTCTCGCCCAGGATGAGCATGAAGGGCACCTTGGCCAATTCGGCGTCGCGGATCTTGCGGCCGATCTTCTCGCTTCTCTCGTCGATGGTGCCGCGCAGGTTGAGCTCTTCCAGGCGGGCTTTCATCTGGCTGGCCTGATCGATGTATTTCTCGCTGACGGGCAGGATGATGAACTGGTCGGGCGTGAGCCACAGCGGGAATTTGCCGCCGGTGTGCTCGATCAGCACGGCGCAGAAGCGCTCCATCGAGCCGAAGGGGGCACGGTGGATCATCACAGGGCGGTGTTTCTGGCCGTCGCTGCCGGTGTATTCCAGACCGAAGCGCTCGGGCAGGTTGTAGTCGACCTGGATGGTGCCCAGCTGCCAACGGCGTCCGATGGCATCTTTCACCATGAAGTCGAGCTTCGGTCCGTAGAATGCCGCTTCGCCGTATTCCACTTTTGCTGTCAGGCCTTTCTCCTGGCAGGCTTCGACGATGGCCTGCTCGGCTTTCGCCCAGTTCTCGTCGCTGCCGACGTATTTGGTTGTGTTGTTGGGGTCACGGAGTGAGATCTGTGCCTCGAAGTTGTCGAAGCTGAGAGCCTTGAAGATGATTTCGATGATCTCCATCACCTTGATGAACTCGTCCTTCACCTGGTCGGGGCGGCAGAAGATGTGGGCGTCGTCCTGAGTAAAGGAACGCACGCGCGTGAGGCCGTGGAGCTCGCCGCTCTGCTCGTAGCGGTACACTGTGCCGAACTCGGCGATGCGCAACGGCAGTTCCTTGTAGGATATCGGCTCGTTTTTGTAGATCATGCAGTGGTGGGGGCAGTTCATCGGCTTGAGCAGGTATTCCTCGCCCTCTTCGGGGGTGGTGATCGGGCGGAACGAATCTTCGCCGTAGTGGTCCCAGTGGCCGCTGGTCACATAGAGTTGCTTGCCGCCGATGTGGGGCGTCATCACCTGCTTGTAGCCGTAGCGCTTCTGGATTTTGCTGAGGAAGTCCTGCAGACGCAGACGCAGGTCGGTGCCTTTCGGCAGCCAGATCGGGAGGCCCTTGCCCACCATGTCGTTGAACATGAACAGGCTCATTTCCTTGCCGATCTTGCGGTGGTCGCGTTTCTTGGCCTCTTCGAGCATGGCGAGGTATTCGTCGAGCTCTTTTTTCTTGGGGAAGCTGATGGCATAGACGCGCGTCAGCTGCGGGCGGTGCTCGTCGCCGCGCCAGTAGGCACCGGCCAGACTGATGAGTTTCACAGCCTTGATGGGGCTGAAGTCCACCAGGTGGGGGCCGCGGCAGAGGTCGGTGAACGAGCCGCTTTCATAGAACGAGATAGTGCCGTCCTCGAGGTCGTTGATCAGCTCCACTTTGTAGTTCTCGCCACGGCCTTCAAACTCTTTCAGGGCCTCGGCCTTGCTCACCTCGCGGCGGCGGATGGGCGTCTTGGCGCTGACCAGCTCCTGCATCTTCTTCTCGATCTTGGCGAAATCGTCGCTCGACACCTGATAGGTGCCGAAGTCGATGTCGTAGTAGAAGCCGTTCTCGATCGAGGGGCCGATGCCGAACTTGATGCCGGGGTAGAGCTCCTGCAGGGCGGTGGCCAGCAGGTGGGCGGAGGTGTGCCAGAATGTCGACTTGCCCTCCTCATCGTTCCAGGTGAGCAGCTGCACGGTGGCGTCCTCGTTGATAGGACGGTAAAGTTCCATCACTTTGTCGTTCACTTTGGCGGCAAGCACATTGCGCGCCAACCCTTCGCTGATGCTTTTTGCTACATCAAGAGGGGTGACACCAGCTTCAAACTGGTGTACGGAACCGTCTGGTAATGTTATATTTATCATTGTTCTATGTGTCTTCTGTGTACAATATTTCAAACTGCAAAATTACACATTTTTCCGGATATGTGTGTTCTTTTGTAAAAAATATTTTGTTTTGTGGGTTCTGTCCGCTGCTTTTTCGGGGTCCCGATGGCCTTTTTCCCCCGTCGCCTCCTTTGGCCGATTGATGGATGTTTGTTGTCCGACTGTTGTCCGAAAAAAGTTCGGACAACAGTCGTGCAACAGAGGTGCATGGAGCGGTCGCGGTGGCGGGTGGGCCTGAAGGGGCTTCGGGACGCGGCCGGCAGCCGTGTCAGCGGCGGCTGTTGTTCATGTATATCATCACGTAGTAGAGCAGGGTGGCCAATGAGGTGAGCGCGGCCATGATGTAGGTGTAGGCTGCCGAGCGCAGGGCGCTGACGGCATACCGGTGGGTGTCGGGCGTGGTGATGTCTTTGGCCTGGATCCAGTTCAGTGCGCGGCGCGAGGCATCGATTTCTACGGGCAGCGTCACCAGCGAGAACAGGGTGGAGAGGCCGAAGATGACGATGCCGGCCAGCAGCAGTTGGGGAAATACCTTCACCAGCAGCAGGCCTGCCAGCAGCACCCACGAGACCCATTTGTTGGAGAAGTTCACCACGGGCACCAGCTTCGATCGCAGCGTGAGCCAATGGTAGGCGGTGGCGTGCTGCACCGCATGGCCGCATTCGTGTGCCGCCACTGCCGCTGCCGCCACGCTGGTGCCGTTGTAGACGTCGGGGCTCAGGTTGAGTGTCTTGTCGGTGGGGTTGTAGTGGTCGGTCAGCGTGCCCTGTACCATTCTGACGGTCACGCCCACCACATCGTTGTCGCGCAGCATCCGCTCGGCCACTTCGCGGCCGGTCATCGACTGGTTCATGCGGATCTCGGAGTATTTTTTGAACTTGCGCTGCACCTGTTTGCTGACGACGGCCGACAGGATGGCCAGCACGATGAACACCACCCACATCAGGGCTGATCCGTTGCCCTGTGCCGTGGTGGCTTGTAGCATGGGTATAATGTTGTGTATCATATTTGTATGAATGGTTTAGTCGCGTTTGAATAAGTCGCGGGTGTAGACCTTTTCGGCCACGTCGTCCAGGCAGTCGTCGTAGCGGTTGGCGAGGATGGCCTGGCTCTCTTTCTTGAAGCGGTCGAGGTTGTTCACCACGAGGCTGCCGAAGAAGGTGGTGCCGTCGTCGAGCGTGGGCTCATAGATGATCACCTTGGCGCCTTTGGCCTTGATGCGTTTCATCACGCCCTGGATGCTGCTTTGGCGGAAGTTGTCGCTGCCGCTCTTCATGGTCAGGCGGTAGACGCCGATGATGCATTCGTGCTCCTTCTGCTGTGCCCAGTCGTTGTTGTCGCCGTAGTACGTGTAGTATCCGGCCTTGTTGAGCACCTGGTTGGCGATGAAGTCTTTGCGGGTGCGGTTGCTTTCCACGATGGCGCGGATGAGCTCTTCGGGCACATCGGCATAGTTGGCCAGCAGCTGCTTGGTGTCTTTGGGCAGGCAGTAGCCGCCGTAGCCGAACGACGGGTTGTTGTAGTGGGTGCCGATGCGGGGGTCGAGGCACACGCCGTTGATGATCTGGCGGGTGTCGAGGCCCTTCATTTCGGCGTAGGTGTCGAGCTCGTTGAAGTAGCTGACGCGGAGGGCCAGGTATGTGTTGGCGAACAGTTTCACGGCCTCGGCCTCGGTGCTGCCCATGAAGAGGATGGGGGTGTCCTGCCGGATGGCGCCTTCCTTCACCAGTTCGGCAAAGCGGTGGGCGCGTTCCTCGAGGCGGCTGTCGCCCTGGTGGTAGCCCACGATGATGCGGCTAGGGTAGAGGTTGTCGTAGAGGGCTTTGCTTTCGCGGAGAAACTCGGGGGCAAAGATGATGTTCTGGCTGCCGGTTTTCTGGCGTATGGCTTCGGTGTAGCCAACGGGGATGGTGCTTTTGATCACCATGGTGCCGGTGGGGTTCACCTCCATCACCTTGCTGATGACATCCTCGACGGCCGAGGTGTCGAAAAAGTTGCGCGTCGAGTCGTAGTTGGTGGGTGCGGCGATGACGATGAATTCGGCATCGGCATAGCCTGTGCGCCAATCCAGTGTGGCTTTCAAGCTCAGCGGCTTTTCGGCCAGGTATTGTTCGATGTAGTCGTCCTGGATGGGCGAAAGGCGGTTGTTGACCATGTCGACGCGCTCGGGCACGATGTCGACGGCCGTCACGTCGTTGTGTTGTGCCAGCAGCACGGATAGCGAGAGCCCCACATATCCGGTGCCTGCCACTGCTATTTTGCTCATTGTCTTCTGGTTTTCGAAATGATTGTTTTTTGCGGTAACGCACTACGGCGCGTAATTATTGTGTGCGCCTTGGCGTTGCCTCAGAGCAAGGCCACGATGGCTGCCTCGATGTCGGCTGCCTTGGCTGTGGGCTCGAAGCGGGCCACCACGTTGCCCTCGCGGTCGATGAGGAACTTGGTGAAGTTCCACTTGATGTCGGCGCTCTGGTCGTAGAGGCTGTCTTCGGCGCGGAACATCTGGTCGAGGTAGGCGCCGATGCGGTCGGTGGTGTCGAAGCCGCCGAAAGGAGCCTTCGACTTGAGCCACACGAAGAGGGCGTCGGCGCTGTCGCCGTTCACGTTGATTTTGGCCATCTGGGGGAAGGTGATGTTGTAGTTGCCGGTGCAGAAGGAGTGGATTTCTTCATTGCTGCCCGGGGCTTGTGCGCCAAACTGGTTGCAGGGGAAGTCGAGAATATCGAATCCCTTGGCATGATAGCGGTCGTACAGCTGCTGAAGCTCGGTGTATTGGGGAGTGAATCCGCATTGGGTGGCGGTGTTCACCACCAGCAGCACCTTGCCCTGGTAGTCGCTGAGGTTCACGTTGCTGTCGACGCAGTCGACGACGCTGAACTGGTAGATATTGTCGCTGTTGGCAAGCTCGACGGGAGCTTCTGTCTTCTGCTTGCAGGCGCCGAAGAGGATCAGCGCGGTGGCAAGCGCCATGATTTTGATGTGTTTCATTCGATGGTATGTTTGTTGTTGAATATCGATGTTGACGTTCAGCCGCAGTCAGGCTACAGTTGAGCTTTGATTTGGTTCTCCATGGCGGTCATGTTGGCGTTGGGCTCGAAGCGGGCCACCACGTTGCCCTCGCGGTCGATGAGGAACTTGGTGAAGTTCCACTGGATGTTGCCGGGCTTTTTCTCCTTGAGCCACACATACAGCGGCGAGGCGTTCGGGCCGTTCACGTTGATTTTGGCGAACTGCGGGAAACTGATGTCATAATTGGCGGTGCAGAAGTCGTGGATGTCGTCATAGCTGCCGGGAGCTTGTCCGCCGAACTGGTTGCATGGGAAGTCGAGGATGACGAAGCCCTGCTCGCGGTAGGCCTGGTAGATGCGCTCCAGGTCGGTATATTGCGGCGTGTAGCCGCATTGCGTGGCGGTGTTCACCACCAGCAGTACCTGCCCTTCGTATGTCGACAGCGACACGCTGTCGCCCTGGCCGTCGAGCACCTTGAACTGATAGATGTTGTCATCCACGGGTTCGGGCACTGGTTGCGGCTCGGGGTCAGGTTTGCCGCAGGCTCCGAAAAGCAAGATTGCCCCGAGGATGTATGCAATAAATCTTGCGTTTTTTATCATCTTGTTTTTGTCGGTTTTGGCTGCAAAAGTACTACTTTTTTCCAATATGTCAGAAATTATTTGTACCTTTGCAATTCAAAACGGTGAGTCCAGAAGGACACAAGCCTCCGTTCGCATTGAGAGTCAAAGCCTCTTGCATGAGGATGCACCAAGAACGGATGAGGGGGCAAAGCCAAGTGGACATGCAATAAACAAAAACACAATAATATAGACATGAAAGAAAAGTACATCGCATTAGCCCTTGCCGCCATGCTTGTTTCGGGTGGCGCAATGGCTCAGAAGAAGAAAACGGCCGAGCCGCAATACAACGGCGGTATCACCACCGAGATGATGCAGCAGATGAAACAGGGCTTCGGCGGCACAGCCTCCGACAAGGCCCTGCGCAACATCCTGGTTAACAACAGTCCCGCCAAGCTGGCCATGAACTACGAGAACGCCACCAAGTTCGACTCGCACTTCTCGAACCGAGTCATCAGCAAGGCCGTCACCGACCAGAAGTCGAGCGGCCGCTGCTGGATGTTCACCGGCATGAACGTGCTTCGCAACCAGGCTATCCGCAAGCATGGATTGCCAGCCGACTTCCAGTTCTCGCAGGCCTACCTCTTCTTCTACGACCAGCTGGAGAAGAGCAACCTCTTCCTGCAGGCCATGATCGACACCTACAAGAAGCCTATCGACGACCAGGAGGTGCGGTGGCTCTTCAAGAATCCCATTGGCGACGGTGGCCAGTTCACCGGCGTGGTCAACCTGATCGACAAGTACGGCCTGGTGCCTGCCGACGTGATGCCCGAGACCTACAACACCAACAACACCTCGAGCATTAGCAACCTCATCGCCCTCAAACTCCGCGAGGATGGCCTCCAGCTGCGCGAAATGGCCGCACAAAAAGGCATGACCCCGCAAAAGTTGCAGCAGACGAAGACCGAGATGCTCGCAACCATCTACCGCATGCTGGCCCTCACCATGGGCGAGCCGCCCGCCAAGTTCACCTGGCAGCAGAAGGATGCCAAGGGCGAGATTGTCGAGACCAAGGAGTACACCCCCAAAGAGTTCTACGAGAAATTTGCCAAAACCGACTTCTCCAAATACTACATGGTGATGAACGATCCCACGCGCGAATACTATAAGGTGTACGAGATTCAGTATGACCGCCATGTCTATGACGGTCAGAACTGGCGCTACCTCAATCTGCCGATGGAGGACATCTCCCCTATGTGCATCGCCAGCATCAAGGACAGCACGATGATGTATTTCAGCTGCGACGTGGGCAAGTTCCTCAACCGCGACAACGGTCTGATGGACATGAACAACTACGACTACGAGAGCCTCATGGGCACCACCTTCGGCATGGACAAGAAGCAGCGCGTGGCTACTTTTGCCAGCGGCTCGAGCCATGCCATGACCCTATGCGCTGTCGACCTCGACAAGGACGGCAACCCAGTGAAGTGGATGGTGGAGAACAGCTGGGGCCCCAACTATGGTTGGCAGGGCAACCTGATTATGACCAACGACTGGTTCAACGAGTATATGTTCCGTGTGGTTCTCGAAGAGAAATACATTCCCGCCAACATCCGTGCTATGATGAATCAACAACCCATCATGCTCCCGGCATGGGATCCGATGTTCGCACCAGAAGAGTAGTGGATGACACTCTGTCATCCGTTTTTTAGCGGATTTTGTGTCATTGCCATCAAGAGATGCGGCCCCGGAGCAGATGCTTCGGGGCCGCATCTCTTTTTTGCCGTGCCCCACGCTGCGCCCTATGTGCTGCAGCGGTATCGAAAGACAATTTGCGTAAAACAGATGATGGGGCTGGATGCGAGTGGTATGTTCAAACTGGCTGGCGAGACGGCGGGACAGGATCCGACATTCTTGAATCACAATTCATTCTGACGGCATATTCGGCGACGCTGAAAATAAATCTTGCACAGACGCAAAATGTTTGCTATCTTTGCAGTATCGTTACTGGAATCCGCGTCGGCCGCCAATCCAGTAGTGAACGCATCCGATGGCGGACATACATTTGTCGTTGAACCTTAAAAAAACGGTCAGACCAAAACCAAAGATAAAGCGATGACGTATAGCATACCCAGTAAAGTTCTTAACAACGGCATCTCCATGCCGATGGTCGGACTCGGAGTCTACGACATCCCCAGTCGCGACACGCAGTGTGTGGTGGAGGAAGCCATTGAGGAAGGCTATCGTAGCATCGACACGGCCGCTATGTATCGCAATGAGGAGGGTGTGGGAGCTGCGGTGCGTGCCACGGGCATCCCCCGCGAGGACGTTTTCATCACCACCAAGATATGCGATCCGTGCTTTTCGGAGAAGGAGACGATGCGCGCCGTGGAGAAGTCGATTCACAGGCTCGGTATCGAATACGTGGATCTGATGCTGCTGCACTGGCCAGTGGGTGACCCCACTGTCATGTGGCGCACGCTGGAGGGCCTCAACATGCAGGGGCTCTTCCGTGCCATCGGTGTGTCGAACTTCTACCCAAACACCTTCCCGCTGATAGCTGACAACGCAAAAGTGATGCCCGTGGTCAACCAGTGCGAATGCAGCGTGCTGTATCAGCAGCGGAAGCTGGTGGAGTACCTCAAGCCCTGCAACGTGGCTCTCGAAGCCTGGAGCCCTTTGGCAGAAGGCAAGCACGGGGTAGCCACCAACCCAGTCCTTGCCAAGATAGGAGCGCGTTACGGCAAGACTGCCGCCCAGGTGGCGCTGCGGTTCCTTGTCCAGAACGGCATCATCATCATTCCCAAGACCACGCACCGCGAGCGCATGAGGGAGAATATCGCCCTTTTCGACTTTGAGCTCAGCGATTCCGATATGGCGGAGATACGCTCCCTCGACACAGGCCACCGTGCATCGGTATGGCCGCCGGATGCGCTGTCGTATGACCCGAAAAAAGATAACGAATTATGAAACACAAAGTAAGACTGACCGTGATAGACAAGAAACTGTTTCCAGAACTGCAACAGCGCTATTGCGCCGACCCATGTTCTGGAGCCTGCCCATGCTACAATGTGGGAGATGTCTTCGAGTTCTACCGCGATGGGGAGCGCGACGACTTCTGGCACTGCGGTTTCAATACCCTTGTACATACCGATGCCGATCCCGCCACGGTAGCCGGTGGCCCCATGCTGCCGTTCTGTTCCGAGTTGTGGGATGCCATTTCACGGTATATCTACACTGGCTTGCAGGGAGGCTCCATCATGAAGGGGTGGATGAGGAATGAGAACGAGATGATTGCCTGCTGCTCCGATGGCACACGGCCTGTGATATTCAAGATAGAAAGAATTGACTACGAATAAGTAAAGACTTATCATTATGCTGACCATCCGACATATAAGGCATTGGTATGAGCCGAGGCTTCCGCACGTGGTATTCCTCGACGGCTTCTATGCCGGTATGGTGGGCCAGGATGACTGTCTTCTGCTCGACGCCCCTCGCGGCACCTATGACCTCAAGGTGCAGTTCGGAAGCCGTGTGCCGTTAGGCAAAAGCGGAAAGAGCATCGACATGTCGGTATCATCGACGAAACAAATCGAAATCTCCGGCAGCGTCGATGTCGAGTATGTTTTTCACGACCGCGAACGCATCTGGAACATCCTCTTCGACATCGACATCATCGTGTGGGTGGTATCGTGGTTCGTGCAGATGCCTCCTGTCTACAAGATACTCTCCGATGCATTCTTCGCCGTGTGGCTGGTGCGCCTGGTGTTGATAAGGAAGAGCTACTCATAATAACGGAAAGCCAGAATACTGTTGATCCCGACGGCACAAAGATATAATGACTACGTACAACCCTTAATAAGGAATATAGCATGAAGAAACTGATAATGCCAATATTGGCTGCCTGCCTGCTGGCAGGTTGCAATGACAATAACAAACAAGAAAAAGATATGCCCATTACAATGAATATCCGATATTCTGGAAAGGACGGAAGCGCTTTGCGCTTTGCCAAGGAGATGACTTCCAGCGGCACCGTCGATGCCATCAGGGCAGAGGAGGGGAACCTTCGCTATGAGTATTTTGTTTCGATGGATGATCCTGAAACCGCATTGCTCATAGACAGTTGGGAAGACCAGTTGGCCATCGACCGCCACCATTCCTCTCCCATGATGAAAACCATTGCCGCCCTGCGTGAAAAATACGACTTGCACATGACGGTAGAGCGTTATCTCCCCGTCGAACTGCCTGGCGGCGAGGACCAATATGTAAGAAAATGACAGCATATAAGTGGCTTTATTTCATTGAACATACAAACATTATTATAACATGAAACAACCGATTAAACAGACAGAATCCATATTCCCGATGCCCGTGCTGCTGGTGGCTACCTACAATGATGACGGATCGGTGGACGTGATGAATGCTGCATGGGGAACTATGCTTGATCGTGGCCGCGTGGCCCTCAACCTGACCGAGACCCACCGCACGGTGGATAACATCAAGCGCCGCAAAGGCTTCGTGGTGCATATCGCCGATGCCGCCCATGTGGTGGAAGCCGACTGGTTCGGAGTGATCTCCGGCAAGACGGAGAAGGACAAGTTCGCCAAGAGCGGTCTCACTGCCGTGAAGTCGCAGGTGGTCGATGCCCCTGTCATCAACGAGCTCCCAATCGCCATCGAGTGCGAGTTCATTGAATACCAGAGCGACGATACCGGCCTTGGTGTCATCGGCAAGGTGCTCCAGACCTCTGTTGAAGCCGACAAGATGAAAGACGGAAAACTGGACATCGAGAAACTCGAAGCCATCGCCTTCGACCCCTACACGCATGGCTACTATAAGGTCGGCGCCCGTGTCGGAGAGGCTTTCAAGGATGGCCTGAAACTGAAATAAGATGCGCCCCGCTCGTGTAATAGGCATAGGAGAGACGGTGCTTGACATCCTTTTCAAGGACGACCAGCCGCTGAAGGCCGTCCCGGGAGGATCAACCTTCAACAGCATCGTCTCGCTCGGACGTGCCGGTGTGCCGTGTGCAATGGTGACGGAGGCCGGCGGTGACCATGTGGGTGACATCATCTGCCGTTTCCTGCAGGATAATGGAGTCACGTCGGAGTTCGTCTGCCGCCATGAGAATGTGAAGTCGCACATCTCGCTGGCTTTCCTCGACGGGAACAACGACGCGCAGTATGTCTTCTACAAGGACCATGCCTTCGTTTCGCTTGATGGCAAGTTGCCGGAGATTACCCAGGACGACGCGGTGCTGTTCGGCTCCTTCTTCGCCATCAATCCGGCCATTCGCCCTGTGGTGGGTGGATTACTGCGTTCCGCCCATAATGCCGGTGCCTGGCTCTACTACGATGTCAACTTCCGCAAGAACCATATCGCAGACCTGCCACAGGTGCTGTCCAATGTCGAGGAGAATATGACACTCTCCGATGTGGTGCGTGGCTCTGTCGAGGACTTCGGCTATTTGTTCGGATTGGCTGACACAGATGCTATCTATAAACGTGTGAGCCAATTCTGTGACAAGCTGATACTGACCGATGGAGCGCGTCCGATACGGGTATACACGCCAGGAGGTTGCGAAACCTATGCTGTGCACCCTGTGGAGACCGTCAGCACTGTGGGAGCAGGCGACAACTTCAACGCCGGTTATATCTATGCCAAGATGCTGGGTTGCAATGACTATGCGTCAAGGATAGAGATGGCGCAGCGTTGGAGCCAGGACGTCTGCCGCCAGATGGGGAACAACATTGGTGACAGTCTGGTGGCAGAATTAAAGCAAGGAAAATGACGAACATAATTGTGTCCCATGAAGATAAAGGCATATTATTTCAGCCCTACGGGTGGCACGCTACATGTGTTGCACGACTTCGTTGTGCCGTTGGGCATGTTGCTGCGCTCGGAGGTCGAGTACCACTCCTACACCCTGCCGGAAGAGCGCGAGGATTTGCCTCAGTTCGACGATGAAGATGTCATTGTCTGGGCAACGCCCGTCTATGCCGGTCGCATCCCTAACAAGACCCGCGACTATGTGTGTCAGGCTCTTCATGGAAGAGGAAACCCCTCTATTGCCCTTGTGACCTTCGGAAACCGTGCCTATGACAATGCCTTGGCCGAGCTGCTGGGTCTGATGCGGGATGGCGGCATGAAACCCGTCGGAGCTGCCGCCGTGGTGACGCGACACGCTTTCAGTGACACCCTCGGAGCCGGACGGCCAAACAAACAAGACCTAACCAATCTGGATGACTTTGCAGTGCTGATGGCTGGGAGGTCTCTCGCCGTCTTGCAGGGAAAGAACATTTCCGACCTTACGGTTCCTGGCGAGGCACATCCAGAGAAATACTACACTCCGCTTAAGATCAATAACGCCCCTGCGGGCTTCCTCAAGGCCAAGCCGACATGCGATACAGACATCTGCACACGCTGCGGCAGGTGTCGGCATGTCTGTCCGATGGGAAGCATCCGTGTCGATGACAACATCCCCTCGTTTGAGGGCATCTGTATCAAGTGCCAGGCCTGCCGCCGGATATGCCCCACGGGAGCCATCGCCTTCACCGACCCTGATTATCTCTCCCATGTGGCCATGATTGAGCAAGCTTTTGCGGAGCCGAAAAAGAGCGAGTTCTTTGTTGCTAGATGATGTTGATGAATTAGATGAAGAAAAAGAAATAAAGATATGACGCACGGACATGAAGTCCTCGCCATGATGCAGGGACACAGAAATACGGAGCGGAGCCTTCTGGAGCTCATCATTATCCACTTTGGCTCCGATGAGCGCTTCTGCACATGCAGTGCGGAGAACCTCACCGCCCATGTGTTGATAGACTTCCTGAAGGAACTAAACCGATGGGGGAGGGATTCATGGTGGACACTAACAAGGTGTGAGAAATTGAATAAAGCATTGACGGCCTGCAAGATGAAAGAATAAAAATGCAAAACTTCTACTATACATACATTCCCGAATCGGATTCCTTTGCCCTTGACGGATATAATGGCGACGAGGCCGAGGTTGTCATTCCGCACGAACAGGCGGGCAAGCCAGTGACGATGGTCTTCGACAACGTGTTCTGTGGACATACGGAAATAGTCTCCGTTAAATTCCCCGATGCCGTGTACTATATAGGAAGCTATGTCTTCGACGGTTGCGCTAATCTGCGGCATATTGACCTGCCTGCCAGCCTTGAAACCATCTTTGCGTATGCCTTCGCTCGCTGCGGTGTTGAGGAGGTGGTGCTGCCGGAGAAAACGAGGTATATCCCGTTTGCCGCCTTCAAAGACTGTAAGCGCCTGCGGCGTGTCATATGCAACGACAATCTGGCGGAAATCGCAAACAACGCTTTCTCCGGGTGTGACCAATTGACCGAAATCGTAAACAATCCGTCTGCCAGAAAGTGACACGTGCCTAGCTACGCGACCATAACACTCATATATCTTGCCGCCATCAATGTGGTGACATTCTTCGTGTACGGCATCGACAAGTGGAAGGCCAAACACAAGCAGTGGCGCATCTCCGAGGCGGCTCTGCTACTGTTGGTGGCACTGGGTGGCAGCATAGGGGCATGGATCGGCATAAAGGTGTGGCACCACAAGACACAGCACAAAAAGTTCCGATATGGAGTGCCGCTGATACTCATCGTTCAAATTGTCGCGGTTATATTTATTGCATTTTAAACGTAGGAATGTTCAGATGGATTTTGTGTCACGGGCTGTTCTCCAGCGAAGGAAAGATAACAGATGCAATACCGAATAATGCTTTTACAAATATGAAAAAAACAGTACATTCATTATTGGCCTCCGCATTGATGTTGACCTTATTGGCCGGCTGCGGTGGCCGGGATCAAATCAAGGAAAACAACACCATTATGAATGCTGACCTGAAAGCTTTTGACGTTCAGAAAGACTTTGATGCCAACGGTTTCACCTATTTTACCCGAAACCTCATCCTCTGTTGTGGCGACACCACCGAGTGCAATGCCATGACCATCGGCTGGGGAGGCATTGGCAACTACCTTGGACACAATCGTCCATGCGTAACTGTATATGTGGCACCTGCGCGCTACACCTACGAGTTCATGGAGCGCTATCCGCGCTTCACCATTATGGAGTTTGATGACCCCAATGTGTGGCAGTATCTGGGCAAGTATAGCGGCCGCGATGGCGATAAAGCCGCTGCCCTCGGTCTCCATGTGGCCTACACCAAGCACGGCACACCCTACTACGCGGAAGCCAAATCGGTCATCGAATGCGAAACTATGACAGCATGGCATCAGACGGATAAGGATTTCCGCAACAGCACACCAAAACGTTGGTACAATGAATTTGAAGCTGGAATCCACACCATTTATATTGGTGAGGTTCTTGGCGCATGGAAACGATAAGCTTTTTCATTAAAGATTATTGCCACGAAAAACGGCTTCTCCAAACGTGCAACCTTGGCCGTGACGTTGATGCCGACATCTGGAGAATCGGCGCCATCACTTTTGGCCCTCATCTCACACAGATATTGGCACTTCTCGCTCCGCACCAGCGAGCCGTTCTGCATTCAATAAAAATCCATCTGTTATGACCGAGAAAGAGAAACAGCAGCGAGGTGAGTTGTATAACCCCGCTATCGACCCTGAACTGAAATCCGAGCTTCTGCAAGCCAAAGAGTTGTGCCATCAGTACAACAATCTTTCGCCGGCCGACTTTGTCGGCCGGCAGGCGGTGCTTCAACGCCTGCTCGGTCACGTCGGTGAGCGGTGCTGTATCATGCCGCCGCTGTGGTGCGACTACGGATACAACATAGAGGTAGGTGACGACTTTTTCGCCAACTACAACCTCACTATCCTAGATGGCGCCAAAGTGCAATTCGGCAATCACGTATTCGTGGGTCCAGGGTGCGGATTCCTCACAGCTCAGCATCCTATTGATGCTCAACGACGCAACACCGGACAGGAGTGGGCCTTTCCCATCACCGTGGGCGACAACGTATAGATAGGTGCAGGAGTACAAGTTCTTCCCGGTGTCAGTATCGGCCACAACAGCGTGGTGGGCGCCGGAAGTGTTGTCACCCGCGATGTTCCCCCCCTATACCGTCGTCGCCGGCAATCCTGCACGTCCCATCCGCACCATTGAGCCTGAATCAAATGAAAAGCTCTGATTACGCCTTTGCCGAGGGATGACTCGTAAACCAATAGAAACGCGTCGCAAGCCTTAATCCGAAGGAAACAAAAAGAGCATCGGGAAACCGATGCTCTTTGTTGTCCTACCTGGATTCGAACCAAGACAAGCTGATCCAGAGTCAGATGTGCTACCGTTACACCATAGGACAAACTCAACTTCCTCTCTCGAAAGCGGGTGCAAAAGTACACACTTTTTTGTTATTGGCAAAATTTTTTCTCAAAAAATTTTGTACTGATTGAATTTTATTGTGTTACAAGCTGTCTCCAGTCTCGCTCGAACCGTCTTTTGCCTCGCGTTCAAGCTCCATTTTTCCAAAACGGAGGGTGATGCCGGCGCTGATGTAGCGGCTGTTCAGCATCTTGTTTGTCGACGAACTGAGGTAGTAGGGGTTGGTGTTGTCGGAGCCTGAGCCATAGCGGCCGCCCCAGTTGAAGATATCCTGCACGTTGACGAACACCGACAGGCGACGCTTGAAGAAGTCGCTGCGCACGCCCATATTGAGGCTGTAGCGTGCTTTGCGCTCGCTCATCAGGCCGAGGGTGGGTGAGGTGTAGTTGGCCGAGAGGTGCACCTGATACTGGTTGAACACTTTGGCCCATGCATTGAGGCGCACGTTCCACGACACTTTGTCGCGCTGGTCGGTCTTCAACTCGCCTTCGCGCATATATTCCATACGGTATCCATAGTCATAGACGTTGGCATAGAGGCGCACGTTGAAGAATCCGGTGGGGCGGTAGGTCATATTGAGCGACGCTCCATAGCGCCACGAGGTACCCATGTTGTATGGAATGGAGTAGCTGACGATACGGTCAAGCCATTCGTCGTATTCCGCATCGGTCAGCGAGCTGATCTCGTTGGTGCTCAAGCGGCCGTAGCCTTCAATGCCTACATTGCCGAAGCGCTCGAAGAATTTCTGCCATCCAGCCTCAAGGCTGTGTGTATAGCTGGGCTTCAGGCCGTCGGTGTTGCCGGTGGAATAGCTGTCGTCGCCGTAGCGGCGGAAGCTGCTGAGCTGCTCCTCGCCGGGGTGCGACATGCGCATCGAATAGTTCAGCTTGAAATTGTGCATGTCTTCGGTGCGGTAGGTCAGGTGGACCGACGGACGGAACGAGTGGGTGAAGTAGCTGTCCTGGTCGGCCATCGGGTTGTCGGAATAGTTATAATAGGTGTGTCCCAATCCATAGCCCAATCCGCTGCTCAGGGTGAAGCCGCCCCAGCGGTGGGTCCAGTTGACGTCGGCGCTGACATTGGCGTCGCTGCCGTTGAAGTGGTAGGTGCGCAGCGTGTCGACCACGGTGCCGAGGCTGTCGTTGTAGCGGCGATAGTCGTTGTTCATCGCCTCATAGTCGGCGCGCAGGCCGTAGCTGAGTTCCCCGTCTTTGGAATAGGGGCGGTTGTAGCGAGCGTCAAAGCTGCCGCCGTAGCTGATGCTGTTGGTCAGCAGGTAGCGGTTCTCGTCGAGGTCGTGATAGGTGATATAGTCGCGGTTGTACCACTCATTGCTGGCGTTGTGCGACAGGCGCGAGTTGACACCCACACGCAGGTTGTGACCTTCGTTGTCGAATTTCTTCGTCCAGTCGGCACCCAAATGGCCGAATATCGAATTGGACCTTGTGGAATCGTAGATGCCGTATTGCAGCAGGCTGTCGACGGGAAGGTAGAACTGCTGCATCGTGTTGCGTTCGGACAGCGAGCGGTTGTTGTTGTAGAAACCGCCTCCGTCGAACGAGATCTCCTGCATCGAGTCGATTTCGTAGTTGACGCTCATGAACACGTTGCCGCTAAGCATGCGGTTGCTGCTGCGCGACGTGTCGGTCTGATACATCGTGGTGTCGTATTCGCCCTCGGTGGCGGCATCCTGGCGGCGCATCGACCAGCCCTCTGTGCTGTTGTCGCGGAAGCTGTAGCGGCCGCTGGCAAAGAGGTTGATGCTCAGCTTCTCCTTGGCCCACATGTAGCTCACCCATGGGCTGATAAACGGCTGGTTGGAGCCGTTGACACCGAACGACACAAACTGGTTGCTCTTGATATGTGCCGAGGTGACGATGTTGATCACCGCTTCGGCATCGGTGGCATATTTTGCCGACGGGTTGGTGATGGCCTCGATTCGGGCCAGCGCATTGGCGGGCAGCGTCTGCAGGTAGGTCTTCAGGTTTTCTTCCGTCAGTTTCGACGGCTTGTCGTTGATCCATATCTCTACGCTCGACACGCCGCGGAGCGTCACGTTGCCCTCTACGTCCACCTCCACGCCGGGTGCATTCTGCAGGGCATCCTCGGTGGTGCCGGTCTGTATCGAGGGATCCTCGCTCACGTTGTAGATCATCTTCTCGCCCTCCATGGCATAGAGAGGCTTCTCGGCAGTGATCTTCACTTCGTCAAGGGTGGTGGCGCCCGGCTTCACTCGCAGCGTGCCCAGCGCCGTGTTGTTCTCCACCTTGAATGGCACAAGGCGGTTCTGGTAGCCGATGGCCGAAATGCGCAGCAGATAGTCGCCTGCCGGCACATCTGTCACCTCGAACAGGCCGTCGAGGTTGGTGGCGGCACCCTTCACAAACGACGAGTCGCCGGCCTCGAGCACAGCCACATTGACAAAAGCCAAAAACTCGCCGCTGACCGAGTCGCGCAGCGATCCCACCACCTTGAAGGTGTCGCCCTCTTTCACTTTCTTTTTCTGTTTCACCGTGCTGGCGTTCTGGTCGTCGCCCATACGGCTCCAGTCGCGGCTGCCGCCGGGACGGCCCATCGGCGGGCGGCCTCCGGGACCTCCTCCGGGACCTCCTCCGGGACCTCCTCCGGGACCTCCGGGCTGGGCTTCACAATAGTTGGCAGCAGTAATGACCAATGCCATCAGCAGGATGGCTTTTCTCAAAGTGTTTCTTCTCGTTGACATAATAAAATGACGGTATTGTATTTATAAGGTATTATATTTCTTTAGTGTCGCTGTCGGAACATAACTTGCAGCCTGAACCGAAAAAACTGTCTTTGCCGAATCGCCTCCGTTTAGACTGCAGCTTGTTGCCATTTTTAGAAAAAAGGCGCTGCAGACTGAATCGTCCACAGCGCTTTTCCTGGCGGAAAGACAGGGATTCGAACCCTGGGACCCCGCAAGGGGGTCAACGGTTTTCGAGACCGCCCCGATCGACCACTCCGGCATCTTTCCGTTTCTCGATTTCGGGGTGCAAAATTACACACTTTTTTTATTCTGACAAAAGTTTTTTTGTTTTTATCCTTTGTCTGTTTCTGTATCAGCGCTTTGCGCATCTCTGGCGGGACCCTTCCGGTGCACCTCTACAACCTGTCCGTCCTCGGCGATGCGGGCATTTGGGAACATCTCCGAAGCCTGTTGCAGCAGCACCGATGCATCGCGATAGCGGGCGCTCAGATGCGTCAGCAGCAGCTCGCCTGCGCCTGCCATAGCGGCCAGCCGTCCGGCTTGCCCTGCCGTCAGGTGCTGCCGCTGCTCGGCCAGGTCGGCCAGCATGTTGTCGAAGGTGCATTCCAGACACAGCAGGTCGGCATCGGCGATGTGGGGCAGTATCGCCTCGGTGTAGGCCGTGTCGCAGCAATAGGCATAGCATCGCGGCTCATTGTTGCCGCGCGGCACCTCCGTGATGCGGAACCCATAGGTGGGCACCGAATGCACAATGGGAAAGGCGTCGACGGTGCAGCGGTGGTTGGCGAACACGCGCTGTATGCCCTCGGCGAAGTCCATCTCGATGAATTCCAGGGGGTAGCCCACGTGGTTGCCGGTCAGTTCGAAGGTGGTCGCTATCACCTCGCGCGCCCCTTTCGGAGCCACCACGGTCACCCCCTCGGTGCGCCCGCACAGGTGCATCGTGCTGAGCAGCCCCGGCAGGCCGAAAAAGTGGTCGCCATGCAGGTGCGAAATCAGGATAGTGCCTATCGACTGCAGCTTCAGATGGCAATAGCGGATGCGGTCCTGGGTGCCTTCAGCGCAGTCGATCAGCAGCTTGAAACCATTGATATTCACTACTTGGGCGCTGCAATGCCGCATGCCGGTGGGCAGGGCGGCACCCGATCCCAATATGGTGGTGTAGAAATTCATGCTTGGGGGCTAGTGGGGTTTTTGCGCGGTTTGGCCAGCAGCAACAGCAGGAAAGTGATGGCGCCGTTGATAAGTAGCAGCTCGAAGCCGAAATGGTAGCCGTTGAACCATACCGGTGCGTTGATTTTCAATATGTAGCACAATATCGGCGAGGCGATGGCAATCAGCGGCACCGCCCAGTCGGTCACCTTGCGGCGGGTGAACAGTCCGAAGCAGTAGAGGCCGAGCAGCGGCCCGTAGGTGAACCCCGCGATGTCGAACAGCGTGTCGATCAGCGACTGGGTGTGGAACGGGCGGAAGGCGACGATCACCAGCAGGTAGAGCAGCGCGAACCCCACATGCACCCAGCGGCGGATGTGCAGCTGGCGTCGCTCGTCGCCGGCCGTCTTGTCGCCCTTGCCGAAGCCCAGAAAGTCGTAGCAGAAGGTGGTGGTGAGGGCTGTCAGGGTGCCGTCGGCACTGGAATAGCCAGCTGCCACCATGCCCAGCACAAACACCACTGCCGTGAACGTGTTGAGGCTGAAGGCTATGGAGGGGAATATCTTGTCCGGCACCACATTGCCGTCGGCATTGGTGGGCAGCTCGAAGCCCGTTGCGGATGCATAGGCCAGCAGCGCTGACCCCAGGCAGAGGAACAGGATGTTGACCACAATGAAGAGCATGCTGCTCGTCATCACATTCTTCTGTGCGTCGCGCAGACTCTTGCAGGTGAGGTTTTTCTGCATCATGTCCTGGTCCAACCCGGTCATGGTGATGGTGATGAACATGCCGCTGAGAATCTGTTTCCAATAGTATTTTGGAGCCGTCGGGTCGGTTTCGAAAATGCGCGTGTAGCCCTGCCCCGACGAGGCGCGCAGCAGTTCGCCCAGGCCCATGTCGAGCCTGTTGAGGATGGCGATGACCGTGGCCACCGCCGCCAGCAGCAGGAAGGTGGTCTGCAGCGTGTCGGTCCACACCACCGTCTTGATGCCCCCGCGGAAGGTGTAGAGCAGGATGATGGCGATGAACACCACCGCCGGCACCCAGAACGGCACGCCCCAGGCGCTGAACACGAATTCATAGAGCACAAACACCACCAGATACATCCGCAGGGCCGACCCCAACAGGCGCGACACGATGAAGAACATGGCGCCGGTTTTCTCGCTGGCCTTGCCGAAGCGCTGGTCGAGGTAGGTGTAGATCGAGGTCAGGTTGAGCCTGTAGTAGAGCGGCAGCAGCACCAGCGCGATGACAGCGTAGCCCAGCACATAGCCGAACACCAGCGGCATGTAGGTCCATCCGCCGCCATACACCCCGCCCGGCACCGACATGAAGGTGACGCCGCTGAGCGAGGCCCCGATCATGCCGTAGGCCACCACAAACCAGGGCGACCGGCGGTTGCCGCGAAAGAAGGCGTCATTGTTGGCCTTCTGGCGGCGCCCCGTCAGCCACATCACCGCGAACAGCAATGCGGTGTAGGCGATAAAACACAATAGTATAGTGAGTTCCATAAATCTGTTGTCGGTTTTCTCTTTTGCAAATATAGTCATAAAAACGGAATACGCAAAAAACGGCTTTCCCATTCGTGCCGCCATGTCTCCACGCCACCGTTTTCATGACCCCTCCATCCCCTGTCCAACAGTCGTACATCAACCGTGCAACCGTCGGCCATGAGGCGGAGGCCCTAATGAGGAAATCCGCGCACGTGGAGCAGTATCCAATATGTTGGAAAACATGTTGTTATGTAGCCGGTGAAAAACAGATGCCTCCTTTTTCGGAAAACATTCGTATCTTTGCAAGCCGTGTCGGGCAGAGTCCCGCGCATGAACATGTTAATAGTCAGAACGGTATGGATAAACAAGCATTGTTAGGAGAGATCAAGGCGATGGCCGCCGCGCAGAATGCCGAGGTGATCGAGTGGCGCCGTTGGTTGCACCGTCACCCCGAATTGAGCCAGGAGGAATACGGCACGATGGCGTTTGTGGCCGAGCGGCTTGCCGCCATGGGCTTGAAGCCCCGCACCGGTATCGGGCGCACGGGTGTGATGGCCATGTTGCGCGGTGGCGTGGAGCCCGACAGCTATTGTGTGGCCCTGCGTGCCGACTATGACGCCCTGCCGCTGACCGAGTGCACGGGTTTGCCCTTTGCCTCCGAGAACGAGGGTGTGATGCACGCCTGCGGTCACGACATGCACACGTCGTCGCTGCTCGGCGCCGCCAGTATCCTGTGCCGTTTGCGCGACCGCCTTCGCGGCAGCATCATGTTCATTTTCGAGCCCAGCGAGGAAAAGTATCCCGGCGGTGCCCGCATGATGATGGACGACGGGCTGTTTGCCGAGGTGAAGCCCAATGAGATCTATTCCTTCCACTGCCTGCCGGAGATGGACTATGGCCGTGTGGGCATGAAGAAGGGGAAATATATGGCGTCGACCGACGAGCTGTACTGGACCGTGCGCGGCCGCGGCGGCCACGGTGCCACGCCGCACCTGAGCATCGACCCGATCGTCATTGCCAGCCACATTGTGGTGTCGCTGCAGCAGATCGTGTCGCGCAACGCGCCGCCGATGATGCCCACGGTGTTGAGTTTCGGCAAGATCATCGGTCAGGGACGCACCAATATCATCCCCGACGAGGTGAAGATGGAGGGCATCATACGCACCTTCGACGAGAAGTGGCGCCTGGAGGCGCACGAGAAAATACGCCGCATTAGCTGCGGTGTGGCCGAGGCTATGGGTGGCGAGTGCGACCTGTTTATCGACTATGGCTATCCCTATGTGGTCAACGACGACGCCTGTACGCAGCAGGTGCACGACAATGCGTGCGACTTTGTCGGCGAGGAGCATGTGGAGTGGCTCGACCTGCGCATGACGGCCGAGGACTTCGCCTTCTTCGCGCAGAAGATTCCGGCATGCTATTTCCGCATCGGCATCCACGAGCCGGGCACGCCCTTCAGCAACCTGCACCGTCCGAACCTGATCGTGGACGAGCGCAGCATCGAGCTGGCCAGCGGACTGGTGGCCTATAATGCCGTGATGGCGTTGGAAAACCGGATCAAGGCCTAAGCCTTTCAGAACGAATATTCATAGCTGGCACCGACCCACCCCACGAAGCCATTTTCGCGGGTGTAGGATTTGAGTTTGGTGCCTTCGGCGTTGGCGTCGACCACCTTGTCGCTGATGCGGTCGGCCAGAAGATAGAGCGTCAGTGTGGAATTGCGATCGAGACGGATGTCGGTGCCCAAGGAGATGCGCAAGCGGTTGAGATAGGCACCGTTGAAGCCGCTGAGGAACCATCCGGGCTCGCCCTCGTCGAGGCCGGTGGAGGTGAGGTAGGAACTGCCGTCGTAGTAGGCCTCGATCACGGGGGCGTTGAGCACATGGCGCAATTCGGCATAGGCGAAGGGCTCGACGCGGCGGAAACCTTTGTATTTGACGGTGAGCCGGCTCTTGAGGTTCAGCAGGTTGGTGGGGTTCTGGTAGACGTTGAAGTCGCCGGTGCGGTGTGTCAGTTGCAGGCGCTCCTTGAGCGAGATGCGCCATACGCCGAGGTGCAGCGTGCCTGTGGCGTCGGCCATCAGGCGGTGGCGCAGCGACTTGAATTCCTGGGCACTGGATTTGTAGGGTGCTATGAGGGCATAGCCCAGGCCGAGTTTCACGTTGGGGTGGATCTTGTAGGACAGGCCGAGGGTGGTCTGCAGCCGGTTGAGGTCGGTGAAATTGTCGTCGAAGCGCACCTCCTCCTCGAGGGAGATGTGCAGCCCGCGGACGATTTTCTTGTCGCCGCTGAGGGATATGCGGGCGCCGAATTCAGGTTCCAGGTCGACGGCGGTCTGCGCCGACATGGGGAGGGCCAGCAGAAGCAGAGCCGCGATGATGATGTGACGTTTCATATTTGGGAATATTATGGTTGTGGGGGCTATTTCTACCAATGGCCACCGCCGCCGCTGTTGCCGTTGTAGGTGGACAAGTTGACGCTGTTGCCGCCGCTGACGGTGCCGTCCTCGACCATGACGCCATGTATGCGGCTGGTGCCGCCGCTGACGGTGATGCCCGACTTGAGGGTGGGGGTGGAAGCACCTGAAAGCACGATGGAAGAACCGCCGCTGGAGGGGGTCAGGAAGGCGTAGGTTTTGTCGCTAACGGTGAGGGCATACCATGTGTTGCGTGTCCACGACGAGGACTGGTAGCAGCTTTGGGTGAGGGTGGAGCCGCGTTCCAGGCCGCCGATGGCGATGAGGGTGCCGCCTTCGACATAGAGTTTGTAGCCGCCTTCGGTGTTGGCGTCAATGGCCACCTCGGGCGAGGATTTGCCGATGGCGTAGACCACGCCGCCGCGGATGTAGCAGTTGCCGTTGGCGTCGATGCCGTCGTTGCCTGCTGAATGGGCGTAGACGTATCCGCCGTCGATATACATGTGGCTGGCCGAATTGAGGGCGTCGTCGGAGGCCGAGTAGGCATAGACTTCGCCTCCGGTGACCTGGAGGGTGCCTTTGGCCTCGATGGCTTCGTGTTTGGAGGCGGTGGCGTAGATGTCGCCGCCGCTGATGAGCATGTTGCCTTTGCATTTGATGGCTTTGGCACCCTTGCTGCGGTCGGTATGGTTGCCCCATCCGCTGCTGCTGGAGCCGAAGTTGGCCCCGGTGACACGCACGTCGACGGTGCCGCCAGCGAAGGTGCAGTTGCCGTCGACGGCTATGCCGCGGCCACCGCGGCCGCTGTTGGTGATGGTCAGGGTGCCGGCGGTGATGGCGAAGTTGCTGTCGGCCTTGATGCCGGCGGTGGTGGCGGTGTCGCCGCTTTCCACGGTGGTGTTGCCGGTGACGGCAATGGTTGTGGCTCCACCGGCGATGGTGATGTCGCCTTCGCTGTTGATGCCTTTTTTGCGGTCGGCCGAGACGGTGATGCTGAGGGTGCCGCCTTCGATGGCGACGCTTTCCTGCCCTTTGATGCCATGGCCGGCCGAGGAGGTGACGGTGATGGAGGGACCGGCGGTGAAGCGGATGTCGTCGTCGCTGATGATGCCCGATTTGCCGGAGGCATGCACTTCAAGGGTGCCGCTGCCGCTGAAGATGAGGTCGCCTTCGCTGAAGAGAGTCCCTTTCTCGTCCTCGTTGGAGGGTGTGGCGGAGTAGCTGCCGCCGTCAGCGAGGATGTTGTTGCCGCAGATTTCGACGTAGGTCTTCTTGGCTTTCGACGGGGTGGCGGCGGGCCCTTGGATGTTGATGGCGGCGCCGTCGGTGTTGGTGATGCTGACGCTGTTGAGAACCACCACTTGGGGACGTGCGCTGTAGATCTTGAGCTTGCCGTCGGAGGTGGTGCCGCTGAGTTCGTAGCGCACCTCGTCAAGGCCGTTGTTGACGATGGTGACGCTGTTGCCGGCGACGGTGACGTCGAAATCGTCGGAATAGCCTGACACCGAGGCCGTGCCGGTGGATGAAAAGGCGATGCCGATGGTGTAGTCGCAGTCGATGACCGAGGTGGTGTCGTCGGCGTCGGAAGAGGGGTCGATGGTGATGATCTCGTCGGTGCCGCAGGCGTACATGGCGACGGCGGAAGCCAACATTATCAAGAGTCTGAATGGTCTCATATGGGGTACGGATTTAAAATGCAAAAATACATTTTTTTTCATTAATGCAATTTTTTTTCGTCGCCGCATTCTGATGTTGAGTCTACAAGGGCTAAAAAAAACAGGTGAGGACAATAAAAAAAACGATGTGGCGTTATAAAATATCAATATCAAAGAAGTAAAGTATGGCAAATCAAGACGATTTTTTCAAGAAAGTGGTGTCCCACGCCAAAGAATATGGCTTTATATTTCCCAGCAGCGAAATCTACGACGGACTGGCGGCCGTGTACGACTACGGCCAACTGGGCGTGGAACTGAAGAACAATATCAAACAATATTGGTGGAAGTCGATGGTGCAGATGCACGAGAATATCGTGGGTCTGGATTCGGCCATTTTCATGCATCCGAAGATTTGGAAGGCATCGGGCCATGTGGACGCATTTAACGACCCGCTGATTGACAACAAGGACTCGAAGAAACGCTATCGTGCCGATGTGCTGATTGAGGACCATATTGCCAAGATCGAGGAAAAGATAGAAAAGGAATGTGCCAAGGCTCAAAAACGCTTCGGCGAGGCTTTCGACCGCGAGCAGTTTGTGACCACGAATGCGAGGGTGCTGGAGCATCAGAAGCAGATTGACGAGATCCGCGGGCGCTATGCCGAGTGCATGAATGCCAACGATCTGGATGGGCTGAAGCAGTTGATTTTGGATTTGGGCATTGTGTGTCCCATCAGCGGTACGCGCAATTGGACCGATGTGAGGCAGTTCAACCTGATGTTCGCCACCAAGATGGGTTCGGTGATCGACGACAGCGACACGCTGTATCTTCGTCCCGAAACGGCACAGGGCATTTTCGTGAATTTCCTGAATGTGCAGAAGAGCGGCCGCATGAAGGTGCCTTTTGGCATTGCCCAAATTGGCAAGGCCTTCCGCAACGAGATTGTGGCACGCCAGTTCATCTTCCGAATGCGTGAGTTTGAACAGATGGAGATGCAGTTCTTTGTTCGTCCCGGAACGGAGCTGGAGTGGTTCCGCTATTGGAAAGAGGAACGCTTGAAATGGCATCTTGCCATGGGTATTCCGGAAGAGAACTATCGCTATCACGACCATGAGAAGCTGGCCCACTATGCCAATGCCGCTACCGATATCGAGTTCCGCTTCCCGTTCGGTTTCAAGGAGTTGGAGGGTATACATTCGCGTACGGACTTCGACTTGAGTCGCCATTCGGAGTTCAGTGGCAAGAAGCTGCAGTATTTCGACAGCGAGTTGAATGAGAGCTACACGCCCTATGTGATCGAGACATCGATAGGCGTCGACCGCACTTTCTTGGCGGTGTTCAGTTATGCGCTGAAAGAAGAACCGCTTGAGGATGGCTCCACACGTGTGGTGCTGAGCTTGCCTGCCCGTCTGGCTCCCTACAAGGTGGCAGTTTTGCCGCTGGTGAAGAAGGATGGTATGCCAGAGAAGGCGCGCGAGGTGGTGGACATGCTGAAGGAAGACTGGATGGTGCAATACGACGAGAAGGATGCCATCGGTCGTCGCTATCGTCGCCAGGATGCCATCGGTACGCCGTACTGCGTGACCGTCGACAGCGACACGCTGAACGACAACGCCGTGACGGTTCGTCACCGCGACACGATGCAGCAGGAACGAGTGTCGGTGGAGCAGCTGAAAGGCTATTTGCGCGAGCGTCTGAAATAAGGCATTGCATGGATATATGAAAGGGGGCCGGCGAGCAAAGCTCGCCGGCCCCCTTTCATTGTGTGCGGCGTGGTCAGAACTTGAACATGTCGCTGTATTTTACCTGCTGCACTTTGCCGTAAGCAGAAAGATCTAGAAGGTTGAACTTCTTGGCATTGCCCGACAAGAGAATCAGCATGGGCCGACCGGCGACATATGTGGCATGGAATTGCCGCAACTCGTCGTAGGTCATGGTGCGGATGCGGTTGGTGATTTCGGCTCGTGGGTCGTGGTCCACTTTCTCGCCCTCTATCCACGATGCGACATGATAGGGGATGAGGCGGAAGCCGATGTAGTCGGAATTGCGTACGGAGATAAGGTAGTCGCGCGCAGGGATGAATTTGTCCTCACGTTCGGGGAAGGTGCGGATCAGATCCGACATGGCCTCGATGCCATCGTTGGTTTTGTCGCATTGTGTGCCGAGGAAGGCGCGCATATAGGGAGGAACGCGCTTGAGCTGGTCGTAGCTGAAATAGCCGTAGGTGCTGTACCCCAGAGCGCGGAACTCGCGGATTTCCTGGAAGAAGACCGAGTTCATGCCGCCACCCATGTATTCGTTGAACATGGAGCATGTGGCGCGGTCGTTGATATTGAAGTCGGTGCTTTCCACTTTGAAGTAGATGTCGCTTTTGACGAAATCGGGATTGGTGCAGTAGAAGACCCTGTTCTCGTTGTAAGTATGGGGCTTCCTGATGCGCTTTTCGGAGAGTACCTCCACGTCGCGACGCACCAAGTTGTGGCTGAGCAGGAACGACGCTACGCGCGAGGGATCGGTGTTGCCGACATGGACCACGCGGCTGTCGCGGCCAAAGACGGGCTGGAGCATGGTGATGAGTTGCGAGCCATTCATCTTCTTGAGTTCTTTGATGGTGGCATGGTTGAGGTAGGTCGAGCTGTCGCCATAGTAGACGTATTCTGCAAGTGCATCGCTCCATGTGCCGGGGTCTTTTTTGTATTCTTTTTTCAAAGCCTTCATCGCTTCGACCATATTTTTGATCTGCTGCTCGTCATGGCGGGGTTTGTTCAGTTTGCGGACCACCAGATCGAGAATGGCCTCGAGGTTGTTTTCGAAACCCGATATGCTGAGGCCGCTGTGGTCGTTGCTCGAGGTGAAGGAGAAGCTGCCACCCAAGCGCTGCAATTCGATGTTGAACTGTTGGAGTGTCAGGCTGTCGGCACCCAGCTGGCTGAAATACTCCATAGCCAAATCGAGGTCGCGGTTGTCGAAGGTGCCATAGTGATAGAAGATATTGATGGTGAAGATGTCGTTTTTCGGGTTGCGGGAGGAATACATCTTGCAGCCAGGGACAATTTCAGCGATGTGGACATCCTTGTCGAAGTCGATCACTTGGGGGACGATTTCGCCGACCGTGCGTTCTTCAATCATGCGTGCAAACTCGCTCTTGGCCCCCTGGTTATGGGCTTCGAGGTGCTCCCAGTTGGGCTTGACGGCCCCTTCCTTCTTCGGGAACCCCATCGAAGAGCGTATGATGGTGCAGTGGTCACGGTCGAAATAGCGTCGGGCCACATCCATGATTTCTTCGCGGGTCATGCGTTGAAGCCGATCGTTGTCGCGGATCCATTCATTATAGTTGCTGCCTTCCAGCTCGAGGCTTTCAAGCAAGCTGGCGATACCGAAAATGCTCTCCAGCTGTTCTTTGCGCGAGCGGAGCACATTCATCTTGATGCTTTCAAGCAGAGCGTCGCTGAACAGTCCCTGTTTAACCGAATCGAGGCATTGCCACACGAGTTTTTCTGCGGCGACATGCTTCTGTCCGATGAGTTTAGGGAGATAGAGGATGGCGTTGACGCCAGCGTCGCCGAGTGTGAGAGGCATCAGAGTCGCGGCAAGCAGCCGTCCTTCGGACGACAACACATCCATACTGCCGTTGCCACCAGAAATGATGTTGCTGAGCACCGCAAGCGGCAACTCGTCAGGGTGGCCGCTGTTCACGCCTGGGAATATCATGACACCCATCTTCAGAGGAGTCTGTTTCACCTTTTTGACAATCTGCCGGTCGAATTTCGGCATATTGTATTTCGGCTGCACGGCCTTCTCGCCCTTTGGCCATACACCGAATTTTTCGGCGGCCATTTTGCGCGCGGTGCTGATGTCAAGATCGCCGACAAGAAGAAGGGTCATATTGCTGGCCACGTAGTAGCGGTCGTAGAACACCTTCATCTGGCTGGGCTGAGGATTCTTCAGGTGATGGCCATAGCCGATGATGTCGCGGCTGTAGGGATGCTCGCCAAAGGCCTCTTTGAACAGCGTACGAATGAATGTATACATCTGTTCGTTGTCGGAGATGTTTTTCTCTTCATAGACGGCTTCAAGTTCGGTTTGAAACAGGCGATACACGGGGTTGCGGAATCGTTCGACGTACACGTCCATCCAGTTCTCCAGCTGGTTGCTGGGCAGAGTGTTGTAGTAGACGGTGTAGTCATAGCTCGTGCCGGCATTGAGGCCGGTGCATCCCATCTTCTGCAGGATGGCATCAGTCTCGTTGGCGATGGCGTATTTTGATGCCGCCACATTCAGCCGGTTGATCTCCATCTGTATGGCTTGGCGTTGTGTTTCGTCGGCAGTGGCATGCAGGCGGTCGTAAGCCTCGCTGATGCTGTCCAGGAGAACCTTTTCCGATGCCCAGTCGACGGTGCCGATTCGGTCGGTGCCCTTGAACATGATATGCTCAAAGTAGTGGGCCACACCCGTCGCGGCGGTGTCTTCGTTCTTGCTTCCAGCATGGACGATGACAGCACCGAAAATCTTAGGCTCCGAATGGTCCTCGGCCATAATCACCTTCAGCCCGTTGTCGAGGTAGAAGGTCTGCATCTTCAGCTGGTCGGTTTGCCTGTGGTGGATGTCGCTGGTGGCCATCAGCGGCTTGGGGTCGTGGACGTTGGCCGTTGTGGTTTGGGCAGTGGCCGATGTGGCCGCCATAAGCATGATGAAGGCAATGGCTATTTTTCTCATCGTGGTCGGTTTTTATTGTTGAAAAAAGGTTCCGATGACTAGGCCATCGGAACCCTTGTAGTTCTTGTCAATCAGAATGTCCCGAATTGTTATTTGATGCCGAGTTTCTTCTTGATGTTCTTCGGGATGGCGTCTTTGTGGACGACGATGTTCATGGTTTTGTAGCGGACAAAAGCCTTGCTGCAGAAGAAGTTGCCGCCGAATTCTCCGTTGTATTTACCCCAGCTGTTCTTCACCATGTAGTATTCGTTGCCCATCTGGTCTTTGGCTTTGCCGAAGATCAGCATGCCGTGGTCGTCCGTGGTCTCCCAGTTGTCGTAGGCCTGCTGGCGCTCCTCCTGGGTCACCCAACGCTGCGGAGTGGGGTGCTTGGCAGCCTCATCAGCAATGTCGGCAGCGCTCATGCCGCTCCATTTGGCCTGGTCGGATCCGACCTTGGCAGCAGCTTTGCCGTCGGTGGCGGGCAGCACGGCGAAGCCCTTTCGGGTGTAGCGGAAACCCTGCTCGCTGACGTCACTGCCCCATGCAATTGTGTAGCCATGGTCGATGGCATAGTCAAACACCTCCATCATCTCATCGATGGGCAGGTTGTAGCTCTGTCCCCAACGCCAGTTGTCCTGGATTTCGAGCACAAATTGCTCGTAGAAGGGGTGATGCGTATAACTGGTGATGCTCACATAATCGTCGGGGTTCAATCCCAAACTCTCGCCGAAGCTCTTCGGGGTGTAGGTCACACCCTTGTAGGTGAAGTTCTCGGGAATTTCGCCCAGATAGGTAGCGTGCACGGCAGCGATGGCTTTCTGCCACAGCGGCTGGCCTTCGGGGCTGCTTTGCAGTTTCTTCAGTTTGCCTTTGGCAACGGCCTCCACCATCGCGTCGGTCAGGGCGCTAAGCTCGGTGTGGTTGCTCAGGGTGTCGCCGTACATTTTGCCGGCAGGCATCACCTCGTCGGGCACCATGCCATAGTGTTTGAGGCAGTAGATCACGTCGTTGAAGGCGCCGCCCTGGCTGAAACTGACATCACCGTGTGTACGGACTGCAGCCGCGGCACGGTCGTTGTAGGTCTTCTCCACCACGTACATCTCGCTCAGGTCGTACTCGCCCTTGCCCATGCGGAGCAATTCGGCCTCGAGGAAGGCGATGCCGCTGTAGCTCCAGCACGTGCCGGCGTTGTTCTGGTCTTTCACGGAGGTGACGGGAATCACTTTGACGGTGTCAAACTTGTATCCCTCGTCCTCTTTCTGCTCTTTCGCTTTGTCTTGGGCGAAACTAGTGGCGCAAATTGCTATGGCGCCGAAAATTAAAAGTGCTTTTTTCATTATCTTATCTGTTTGAATTTCTGTATTCTGTCCATTTTGGATGCCAGATTGGCCGGCTTTAGAGACTGCAAAGATACGTTTTTTTTGTCAATTGCCGGAATTTTTGTTTCCTCATGCCGTTTTTTTCGACAATTCCTCCACGATGGCGAGTGCTGCCCCGATAGTGGTCACGTGGTCACACACCAGGATCAGTTTGTCGGCGGTCTCTTTCAGGTGGGCTGTCCGCGGATGGGATTGTGCAAAGCGGATTAGTCGGCTGAAGTTTTCCGATTGGTAGAACGGACTCTGCTGGTTGCCCACCAAATGGCAACTCATGCGTTCGCCTTTGAGGATGATTTTCTCAATGCCGAAGTCCTTGGCCATCCGTCTCAGGGTGATGGTGCGGATCAGTTCTTCGGTAGCCGGCGGCACGGGTCCGAAGCGGTCGGTCAGCCGTTGGCGGTAGGCGGCAAGCTCCTCCTCGGTGACGAGGTCGTTCAGCTCGCGGTAGAGCAGCAGGCGTTCGCTGATGTTGCTCACATAGTCGTCAGGCAGCAGCACTTCCAGGTCGGTCTCTATCGTGCATTCCCTTACGTAGGTCGCCTCTTCGCCGTTGTTGCTGGCTTCCGTGCCCATCTCAATGCGAAGCTCTTCAATGGCCTCATTCAGTATCTTGTGGTACATGTCGTAGCCTATCTCGCTGATGAAGCCGCTCTGTTCGGCACCGAGTATGTTGCCTGCGCCGCGGATGTCAAGATCCCTCATGGCGATATTGAATCCGCTGCCGATGTTGGAGAATTCCTCAATGGCTTTCAGCCTCTTCTGGGCATCGGGTGTAAGGCTGAGATACGACGGTATCAGCAGGTAGCAGAATGCCTTGCGGTTGCTTCGTCCCACGCGTCCGCGCATCTGGTGCAGGTCGCTCAGGCCGAACTGCTGTGCGTTGTTGATGATCATGGTGTTGGCATTCGGGATATCGAGGCCGTTTTCCACAATCGACGTGGCCACCAGCACATCGATTTCCCCTTCCAAAAACTGCATCAGGGTCTCTTCGGCTGCCTTGCCGTCCATCTGCCCGTGCGCCATCGCCACACGCGCGTCGGGCACCAGGCGTTGCACCAGTCCTGCCATCTCCGGTAGGTTCTCCACACGGTTGCTGATGAAAAATGTCTGTCCGCCGCGGCTCATTTCGTAGTTGATGGCGTCGCGTATCAGCTCTTCGCTGAAGTCCGACAGCTCGGTCTCGATCGGTTGACGGTTGGGCGGCGGTGTCTGGATGACGCTCAGATCGCGTGCGCCCATCAGCGAAAACTGCAAGGTGCGCGGTATGGGCGTGGCGGTCAGCGTCAAGCAGTCCACACCCACCTTCATCTGCTTCAGCTTCTCTTTCACGCTCACGCCGAACTTCTGCTCCTCATCAATGATCAGCAATCCCAAATCCTTGAACTTTAGGTTCTTGTTGGTGATGGCATGGGTGCCGATAAGAATGTCTATTTTTCCGCTCTCCACGTCTTTGTAAATTTGGTTTTTCTCTTTCGTGGTGCGGAACCGGTTCAGATAGTCCACCCTCACCGGCATGCCTTTCAGCCGTTCGCTGAAAGTGTTGTAGTGCTGGAAGGCCAGTATCGTGTTGGGCACCAGCACGGCCACCTGCTTCGAGTCGCAGCATGCCTTGAAGGCCGCACGGATAGCCACCTCGGTCTTGCCGAAACCCACGTCGCCGCATACCAGCCGGTCCATCGGCGCCGCTTCCTCCATGTCGTGTTTCACAGCCACCGTAGCCTTGTACTGGTCCGGTGTGTCTTCATAGATGAACGAAGCTTCAAGCTGTTCCTGCAGCGAAGTGTCGGCGCTGTACGCGTATCCGCGGCTGGCTTTGCGTTTGGCATACAGCGCAATGAGGTCCTTGGCTATGTCCTTCACCTGCTTCTTGGTGCGCTGTTTGAGCACCTGCCACGTCTTGCTGCCCAGCCGGTTCATCTGCGGCGTTTCGCCTTCGCGACCCACATAGCGGCTGATCTTGTGCAGCCCGTGTATGCTGATATACAGCACGTCGTTGCCTTTGTATATCAATCGTATCAGCTCCTGCGAACGCCCGTTGGTGGTCACCTTCTCCAGCCCGCTGAAGCGCCCCACCCCGTAGTCGATATGGGTCACATAGTCGCCCGGTTTCAGCTCGAACAACTCTTTCAGCGTCAGTGCCTCATGTGTCGACCGCAGGTCGTGTACGGTGTATTTGTGGTAACGTTCGAATATCTCGTGGTCGGTGTAGCAGAGGAATTTCATCGTGTGGTCGACGAATCCGTGCGTGATCTGGAAATCGACAATCTGCACCTCGAACTTCGTCTCGTGCGGTATCTCGTCCAGAATCTTCCTCACGCGCCGCTCCTGCTGTTCGTTGCTGACGGTGATCATCAGCCGGTAGCCCTTCTCGGCATATTGCTCCAGATTGCTGATCAGCAGGTCGAATTGCTTGTTCAGCACCGGCTGCGCCTCGCTCTTCGTCTCGATGCGCTCGGCTTGCGTGAAATAGTGACTGTTGCCGTATTCCACGATTTTCGACTGCAGCAGCAGGCGCAGGAATTCGTTCGCCGGGCTGCTCATCTCCTCGGGAGGGGGCAGCGTGCCCGCAATGGGGTGATCCTTGTCGGCCATGCGCGCCTCGTAGGCACGCCGTGTGTCGTCCATCAGACGGTCAATCTGTTCGCTCACCATCATCAGGCTCTGGCTCCACATGATGTCGTCGCTGCCGAAGTACTCCAGCAGCGACACCTTTTTCTCCACCCGCTCGGTGCCGTCGCCCTGCAACTGCCTGAAGTCGGGCACGATGTCAATCCTGTCCATCTGCTTCACTGACAGCTGGCTCACAGCATCATAGGTGCGCAGCGAGTCGATTTCGTCGTCGAAGAATTCAATGCGGAACGGGTTGTCGTCGGCAAACGAATACACGTCGACGATGCCGCCGCGCACGGCGTACTGGCCCGGCTCCACCACGAAATCCTCGCGCTCGAACCCCAGATTCTGCAGCTCGTCCACCAGCTCCCACATGTCTTTCTTGCTGCCGCGCGTCAGCCGTATGGTGTTGCGGATAAAGGTGCGGCTCGACACCACCTTCTCGCTCAGCGCTTCGGCGTAGCTCACCACCACCATCGGGTGGCCGTTGCCCAGCGCCTTCACCACCTCCGAACGCATCAGCACATTGGCGTTCTCGGTCTGTTCAGGATCGTAGCTGTAGCTCTTCCTGTAGCTCGTCGGAAACAGCATCACCCTTGCCGCACCGCCTTCTTCGGCAGGCAGCAGGGTCTCCAGATCGTTGGCCAGATAGTAGGCCTCTTCTTTGCTCGACGCAATCAGCAGCTGGCTCACCGTCGGCATCCGCTCCTCGACAGCGGCAGCCACAATCGCCGCCAACGACCCCGTCAAACCGCTCACATGAATGCGCGACTGGCGTTTCACCAGCTTCTCGCACAGGCGGTTGACAAGATCGCTCTCCGCATATATCCCCGTCAGTATGTTCACTTCTCTATCTCTTTTTCGGCTTGCAAAAGTACGAAAAATGTCCCACATGGCACAAAAAAAACAAGGAGGCTTTCTGTTGGGAAAACCTCCTTGCATTCTTTGTGTCCACCTCGGGGTTTATTCGCCGGCGTTCTTTTCGATGGCGAGTTTTCCTCTGTAGTAGCCGCACTCGGGGCATACATGGTGGTACATTACCTGGGCACCGCAATTGCTGCAGGTGGTAAGTTGTGCTTTCTCCAGGCTGTCGTGCGTTCTTCTCTTGGCCGTTCTGGTCTGCGAGAATCTGTGTTTTGGATGTGGCATATTATTACTGTTTTAATTTATTATTTCAAATTTCTCAGCGCCTCCCACCTTGGATCGATATTGTCGTCGCCGGCGTCGGCTTCTTTGCCGCTTTCTTCCAAGTAGCGGCCCACTTCGGGATTGCATTCTGACGGGTCCTCGTGGACGTGCTGCATCGGTATCCTCACCGCCACAAACTCATACAACCACTGTGCCACGTCAACCTCGATTGCACTCTCGGGAAGCACCGCCACATTCTCGTCCTCGCTCACTTCCGTGTCGCTGAAACGCACACTGGCGGTCTCTTCTCCCTCAATGGGAAGCGTGATAGGGTCGAGGCATCGGTCGCACGGAACAGTCACTTCCCCTTTGATCGCAAAATGGAACATCAACATCCGTTCCATCCGCTCCATCATCACGTCGATTTCTACGTTTGCATCCTTGATTTCTTCGTTTTCGAAGCCCTCGAAGAAGCTGCGGTCGAGGCTGTAATGGTATGTGTATCTACCTGGTTTTAAGCCACTAAACCGTATCGTAGTATCGCTATCCGTACCCATTTCTACACTCTCATTGAGTTTGCAAAAATACAAAATAATTTTAATCCGCCAAAATCTTTTTTTCTTTTTGCATAATTTTGTTTCTTACAACCGTCAAAAACTATTCATCCCAACTTCGCCGTCTGTCATGAAAAACGTCTTCCCTAACCCCTTGTCCCTCCGTATCTTCTCCCTACCAACTCCTACCCAACTCCTACCGCAGTAGGAGATGGGTAGGAGTTGGTAGGGAGTTGGGTACTGGTTGTCAGGAAGTTGCCCGGCTATTCCACTATTTCGCCGAGCAGGTCGTTTTCAAGGGCCTGTGTGATGCGCACTTGGATGAATGATCCCGGAGAGGGAACATCTTTGGATGGCCGTCGGATGATGACTTCGTCGTCCACCTCGGGACTGTCGAATTCGGTGCGGCCGACGATGAAGTCGCCTTCGTGACGGTCGACGATGACGCGGTAGGTACGCCCTACCCTGGCAAGGTTTTTTTCGAGCGAAATCTGTTCCTGCAGGGCCATCAGTTCGTCGACACGCCGTTGTTTCTCGTTGTCGGGCACGGGGTCGCCGAGTGTTTCGGCCGGAGTGCCTTCTTCAGGCGAATAGGCGAAGCATCCCATGCGGTCGAAGCGGGCTTGGCGGACAAATTCTTTCAGTTCTTCGAATTCTTTTTCCGTCTCGCCGGGGTAGCCTACGATGAGGGTGGTGCGGATGGCCACGTCGGGGAGTTTGGCCCGGAACATGTCGAGCAGGCGGAGGGTGCCTTCTCGGTCGATGCCGCGCTGCATGGATTTGAGCAGCCGGCTGTTGATGTGCTGCAGGGGAATGTCGATGTAGTTGCAGATGTTGTCGTGGCGGCGTATGGTGTCGATGGCGTCTTCGGGGAAGGAGGTGGGGTAGGTGTAGTGGAGGCGTATCCATTCGGCGCCGCTTTCGTTGGCCAGTCGCTCGAGCAGTTCGCCGAGGGCGCGGCGGTGGTAGATATCGAGCCCATAATAGGTGGTGTCCTGTGCGATGACGATCAGTTCTTTCACGCCGCCGGCGACCAGTTTGCGGGCTTCGCTGATAAGTTCCTCTATCGGGCGGGAGTGGTGTGCTCCGCGGATGAGCGGTATGGCGCAGTAGGAGCATTGGCGGTTGCAGCCTTCGGATATTTTCAGGTAGGCGTAGTGCGACGGGGTGGAGATGCGGCGTGCGGCGGTGTCGGTGTTTTCGGCGTTGAGGCTGGCGACGATGTCGTCCCATTCGTGCACGCCGTACCAGGCATCCACTTCGGGCATTTCGGAGCGCAGCTCTTCGCGGTAGCGTTCCACCAGGCATCCGCACGCGATGAGGCGGCGGGCTTTGCGGCCGTGGGTCTTGATGCCGATTTTCTGCAAAAGGGTGTTGATGCTTTCCTCTTTTGCGTCGCCGATGAATCCGCAGGTGTTGACGATGATGGCGTCGGCATTGTTGTTCGGGCTGTCGAACGTGACGGTGTGCCCGGCTGCGGTGAGCCGTCCGGCGAGGTGTTCGCTGTCGACGGTGTTTTTCGAGCAGCCGAGAGTGATGATGTTGACTTTCACGGTCTTAATTATTATATAGTACCTATAGTAAATATACTATAGTCACTGGAGGCTTATTCGAACAGTGATTCCACGAACTGTTCGGGGTCGAAGATTTGCAGGTCGGTCATTTTTTCGCCGAGGCCGATGTAGCGGACGGGTATGTGGAATTGGTCGCTGATGCCGATGATGACACCGCCTTTGGCTGTGCCGTCGAGTTTGGTGAGAGCCAGGGCGTTGACGTCGGTGGCACCGGTGAACTGGCGGGCCTGTTCGATGGCGTTTTGGCCGGTGGATGCGTCGAGCACCAGAAGCACTTCGTGGGGGGCGTTGAGGTCGAGTTTGTTCATCACCTTTTTGATTTTGGTGAGTTCGTTCATCAGACCAACCTTGTTGTGCAGGCGTCCGGCGGTGTCGATGATGACGACGTCGGTGCCTTTGGCTATGGCGGACTGGAGGGTGTCGTAGGCCACAGCGGCGGGGTCGGCGTTCATGCCTTGTTGCACGATGGGCACCCCGACGCGCTCTGCCCAGAGGGTGAGCTGTTCTACGGCGGCGGCGCGGAAGGTGTCGGCGGCACCGAGCATCACCTGCTTGCCGGCCTGTTTGTAGCGGTAGGCGAGTTTGGCAATGGTGGTGGTTTTGCCCACGCCGTTGACGCCGACCACAAGGATGACGTAGGGCTTTTTGGGCAGCGGTGAACTGAAGTCGGCGGGAAGGTCGTTCTGTGGCTGCCGCAGCAGTTGGGCTATCTCGGCTTTGAGGATGGAGTTGAGCTCGGATGTCGAGATGTATTTGTCGCGTTTGATGCGTTCCTGAAGGTGGTTGATGACTTTGAGGGTGGTTTCGACGCCCACGTCGCTGGTGATGAGCGTTTCCTCAAGGCTGTCGAGCACGGAGTCGTCGACGGTGGATTTGCCGACGATGCTTCTGGTCAGCCGCTGGAAGAAGTTTTCTTTGGTCTTGGCCAGTCCTTGGTCGAGAGTCTGGCGTTCTTCTGTTTTGTTTTTTTTGCTGAAAAGGCCCATGGCGTTGAGGTGTTGGTCTTTATTTGCTGTCGGCAAGGCCGAGCTGCTTGTTCATTTGGGGACGGATCTCCTTGTCGAAGATCTGGGAGTAGCGTTCGTATGGGTATTTGTCGCAGTCGCCTGAGGCAAAGTACCATAGGATGATGGTGAATTCTTTTGCGGCATGGTAGCCCGGAATGGCCTGAATGGGTGTGCGGTCGGCCTTGAAGAGGACGAAGGTGGGGAAGCCGATCTGCTTGCCGAGGGTGGCGAGAGCGAATTCGTGGATTTTGCTTCGCCCGCTTTGGGTGAGGTTGTAGGCGCGGCCTTTCCATTCGTGAGTGAAGTTGCCTTCAGCATTCAATTTCACGGGATAGTAGTATTTGTTGAGGATGGCGGCGACGGTGGGGTCCTTGAAGGTTTCGCGATCCATCTTTTTGCAGTATCCGCACCAGTTGGTGTAGAAATCGAAGAAGAACAGGCGGTTGCCGATGGTGGCTTGTGAGGCTTCTTCAGGGGTGTGCCATGTGACTTGTGCCTGTGTTTGTGCTCCGGAGAAGAGCAGGATGCAGGCAAAAAAGAATAGCGCTTTTTTCATGCTCGTTGTATTTGTTGTTTTGTTGTTCGTTTTGGTTACCATTCGTATTTCCAGTCTTTTTCGTTGTCCTGTTTGCTTTCGTCGTACACTTCCTCGCGCTCTTCGCGGTCGCGCAGTCGGAAGAGGCGGCCTAGCCAGTCGTCCTTTTTGGAGCGCACCTGGGTCTTTTTGTTCTTGTCTTCCTCGATGATGCGGGCAATCTGGGTGACGTATCTTTCCACGTAGTTACGGTTGGCGTTCGGGTCATGATGGATGACGGCTCCGGTGTAGTAGTGGCGGAGAATGCTGTCGTAGGCAATGCCTAGGCCGACCATGCGGATGGCGCCTTCTTGGCTCAGCCCGACGCCGTGGCCGTAGCCGCGACCGTGGATGATGACTTGCCGGGCGGCGCTGTCGACGCTGACGGAGAAGAAGGTGGACTTCATGTTGAAGTCGACTCGTATGCGGGTCAGCGGGATGCCCATCATGCGCACCATGCGGTGGTCTTGCCGGAAGTGGAGCAGTGTGTCGAGTTTGGCGGGATCCTTGATGTCGACTTTATGGGTGCGGGCGAAGTAGTTGAGCCATTTGTCGAGGCTGATGGTTTTGGTCCATTCGCTTTGACGCATATGGTAGGAGAAGGTGTCTTCGACGCTGCGGAGGTAGGGTAGGGCGGTGCGCCACACGTCTTCCGAGTTGGCTGTTTGGCCGCCGGAGTTGGAATGGAAGGGGGTTTCGATCAGTTTGCCGGATTGGTCGACGAGGGTTTCGCCGCTGCTCTGGATAGCTCCCATCATGATGTCGGGGCGTATGCAGCGGTTGAGGTAGGCCTGGCAGTGCACGTGGTCGCAGAAGTTGTAGTCTTCGTTCTGATGCTTTTTGATGTTGCGAAGTGCCCATGTGCGGGATATGATGGCCTGCAGCCTGAATATGTCGGTTTTGTTGCCGTAGATTTCGCTTTGTACCACACCTGCGATGTAGGTTTCGAATTCCACGTCGTTGATGATCAGCAAGCTGCCGCTTTTTTGAAGTTTTACATCCAGGTTGCCTTCATAGGTGCGCTGTTTTGTGCCTTCCGGGTTGAGACAGAGGATGCAGGCGGTGTCGGTGGCTTCGAGCCGTATGCTTTTAAAACGCCCATAGTCGTCGTCGTTGACGCTGACATGGATCATCTTGTCTTCGGCGCGGATGAGCACCGACCGTCCTTCTCCCACCATGTCTTCGAGCAGCAGGTTGCCGTCGGCGTAGAGGTTGTAGTATCCTAGGTCGAAGGAAACGTTGAGGGTGTTGATGGTGGTGTTGGTGTATAGCCTTACACGGACGCGGTCAGCATGGGCGGATACTGCGGCAAGGATGAATAGGATGATGAGTATCAGTCGTTTCATTGCCGTGCGGTTTCGGTGATTATTTTTGCGGTGGCTTCGCTGGCGCCGCCGTGCCCAAGGATGTGACGAATGTCTCCGTATTGCTGCTGTATCCGTTGGCGGTTTGCCGTGTCGGTGGTGATGCGTGCGAATTCTTCTTCAAGGCGCGTCAGGGAGAAGTCCTGCTGCAGGAGTTCGGTGACCACGGTGTGGTTGGCGATGAGGTTGACGAGCGAGATGTATCGGATGCGATTTCCCACCAAGGCGCGTGCGATGGCGATAGAGATGGGGTTGGCACGGTAGCAGACCACCTGGGGGACGTCGAAGAGGGCTGTCTCGAGGGTGGCGGTGCCAGAGCATACGACGGCGGCATAGGCCGAGGCCAGTAGCGAGTAGGTCTGGTTGTAGACGACGCTTATGTTGTGTGCCGCCAGGATGTGCTGGCGGTATATGTTTTCGCCCAGCAGGCTCATGCCGGCAACGATGAAGTGGTATTCAGGATGGTTCTTGGCCAGTGCCACCATGGCGGGCAGGCTGTTGTGCAGCTCTTGTTTGCGGCTGCCGGGCAGGAGGGCTATGATGGGCCGCTCGGAAGGGATGGTTTGAATGTGGGTGTGCTCGATGGCGTCGAGGAGAGGGTGACCCACATAGGTGGCCTGCGGCATGTGGTTGCGGCTGAAAAATTCCTGCTCGAAGGGGAGTATGTAACAGAGTCTGTCGAGTGATTTGCGCATATCGTTGATGCGACCTTTCTTCCAGGCCCAGAGGTTGGGTGAGATGTAATGGATGGCGCGTATGCCGTGCGCATGAGCCCAGGCTTCGGCTTTCAGGTTAAAGCCCGGATAGTCGATGCCAACCATAATGTCGGGTTGGTATTGCAGCATGTCCTGGTGGCAGAATTGTATGTTGCCGAGTACGGTGGGGAGGTGTTTCACCACTTCCACGAATCCCATGATGGCCAGATCGCGTATGTGCCGCACGGGAGTGCCAGCCTCTTCGGCCATGTGGTCGCCGCCCCAGAAACGGAATTGCGCTTCCGGATCATGGTTGCGTATGGCCTTGATCAACATCGCCCCGTACATGTCGCCCGAGGCTTCTCCGGCTATGATGTAGTATTTCATCTGAGGACTATGGTGTGCGACTTGAAGAGATAAATCATAAAGGCTATGAATGTGATAAAGAGACCTATGATAATAGCACGTGTCACCTTCAGCAGCGCTTTCTTGTGTGCATAGTGCCGCAATGCAAGCACGGGGGGAATAAACATTCCGGCGAACCACCGTATATGATCGGCAGGATGGATGCCGATGATGAGAAGCACCAAGGCGAGGACAAGGGCGAACCCTAGTTCACTGCCGAGGACTACAATAAAGCCGACGATGGAGCGGTCGGTGGTGAAAAAGCGGACCAAGGCGGAACGCTGCCGTTGTGGGGTTGTCGTGATGTCGTTCGAAGTGTCGGTCTGTTCCATGATGATTATTGTTCAAGCCACCGCAGTTTGTCGATGGAGGGATAGTGTGTAAAGTCCGGGAGGATTGGCACGATGGATATGTAGCCGTCGGCCAGACGGTTCTCGTCGCTCTCTGGGTCGTTGTCGATGCGTTCAAACTTGCCGGTAAGCCACCAGTAGGGGCGTCCCTGTGGGTCGGTGCGCCGTTCAAAGCTGTCGGTCCACCTGGCCTGTGCAGCGTGGCAAATATGGATGCCTTTGATGTTGTCGGCATCCAGTCTGGGAATGTTGATGTTCAGCGCGATGCCTTGTGGGATAGGATGGGCCAGCAATTGCCCGATGATTTTTTCCACATGCAGAACGCATCCGGAGAAGTCGGCTTCTGGATTATGGTTCAGCAGCGATATTCCCACGCCGGTCATGCCGAGTGCCGACGCTTCGATGGCTGCGGCCATTGTGCCGCTGTACAGCACGTTGATCGAACTGTTGCTGCCATGGTTGATGCCCGACAGCACCAGGTCGGGCTGCCGGGGGCAGAAATGTTCCACAGCCAGCTTGACGCAGTCGGCAGGTGTGCCGTCGCAGGCATACACTTTCAGGCCGTCGGAGTTTTTCACTTCTCTCACTCTGAGCGGCCTTGTGCTAGTGATGCTGTGGCTTGCCCCTGATGCGTTGTATTCCGGGGCCATCACGATCACGTCGGCGAATTTGAGTGCAATTTCGTCGAGCACGCGGAGGCCTTTGGCGGCAACCCCGTCATCGTTGGTGATGAGGATGAGTGGCTTCATCTGGCAATCAGCATCTTGTCGTGGCCAAGGAAGTAGCTGGCCGGTTGGAGGATATTGTCGAATACAAAATATTGGATCAGCACCGTGTCGCTGTTGTCGAGAATGGCATACAGACGGTTCAGGTCGAATGCTTCATACATCTCTGGGTCGGGCATGTTCACCAGGTCCTCGGGATTGGTGTACTTGATATAGGTCTTCATCTCGCGGGTGACACCGGCCGTGTCGGTGATGCGCAGAATTGTGCGTGGGTCGCCGGTGATGCAACTGTCGGCATGGCTGTTGGGCACGATGTCGGCAAATTCGTCGAAGTTGAGGAAAGTGAACGCCGACAGCATTTGGGCTACCCTGGCGGTGTCGAATCCGTCGACACGGCGGTGCGGCGCCAGCATCTCCATGGCAAAGCCCTCGCCGTCGCGCACGATGGCAAAGCTCTCTTCGGGCATCGTCGGAATCTGCAGCTCGACACGTTCGATCTCATGTACGTTCAGGTCCACGATGCTGTGACTGCGCCATTTGGTCGGCACGGCCACGAAACGCGGGGTCAGAAAGCCGCGGAAGCCGGGGATATGGATGATGTAGGGAACCTTGTCGCCTTCGCGGAACATGTAGCTGGCCATCATGTCCTGCGTCTCACGGCCCACATAGTAGGTTCGGGTGCATTTTTCACGAGGAAACAGCTGAAGGCGTCCGCCAAACCAGTTGATGAAGGGCTTGCGCTGGTACACTTCCACCTTCACTCCGTGGGCGGCGATGTCCTTGCTGATGTTCGGTATGGCGTTGCGGTTCACCTGTTGGCGGATGCGCATCGTGTTGAGTGTCTCTAGCAGCAACTCAACCATTGATTGGTTGGCCGGATATTTCTCGTTGACCAGCCATGTCGAGTCTTCGTTGCGCGTGAGCAGCACCTGATGGTCCTGCTTGTCGGCAAGGAACAGGCGGGTCACCGTCGATATGTCGCTGATGTGGTAGTCCTGGTCAAAGGTGGCTTTGCGCGAACCGCGGAGCGCCACGATAAGCGCGACAAGTCCCACGGCCAGGACGGTAATGATGATGATAGTGTTGCGTTTTTTCATTTACGGTATTTTTTTCTTCTGACAAGGGTGATGACACCGCCGGCGGCAGCAAGCAGCACCAGCGGCAGCACCACGTTGATGATTTGGTAGGTGGAGCGGTCCTCACGCACTTTCATGACGTCGAGTTTTCGCAGTTTGATGTTTCTCGACCGCGACGCCATCAGGCCATCGTCGCCGACAAGATAGTTGACGGCGTTGAGGATGAAGTCTTTGTTGGCGTAGAAAGTCTGCGTGTAGTAGTCATATCCCAGGGGGAATGTGGCTCCGTCTTCCGGATTGTAGCGGTTCTTGATCATGTCACCGTCAGAGATGACAATCATCTTGTTGGGGGCGCTTTGTTCACGGTAGCCCATCTCCTCCATGGCCACAAACTGCGGCGTAAGGCGGTTGCGCCACGTCGAGAGGAATTCGCCCTCAAGCAGCACCGCTATCGGCAGGCGGCTGCGGTTGAACAACCGCTGGTCGGGCTCCACCTGGGCGTCGGCCAGGTCGATGATGGCGGGTGCATTCTTGATGCGCGTGAATTCCGATGTCGACAGCAGCACGGTCTTCTTGATATCGTTGTCGATCAGGTCAATGCTGCCGGCAAAGTCGGTCTTGATGAGGTCCAGGTTGCGCACAATGGGGTGCTCCGACAGTGGCACTATTTCGGGGAAGTAGTACCACGGGCAGAATTTGAACTGGGGTTTCTCGCCCACCATGCCCACTTGGATCGGGATCGGCCGGCAACGGATGTCCATCACAATGTCGGGGTTCAGGCGCACACCATAGTTGAAAAGCATTTCGTCGAGTCCCAGCGGGAAACGTGTGGCTATCGCCTGGCCGCGCGAGGCAAGGCTGTCCAGGTCGGCATCCAATGCATCGACCAGCCACAGCACCTTGCCGCCATACATGATGTATTGGTCCAGAATGTACAGGTCCTGCTCGCTGAAGGGTTTGGTGGGTTTGGCTATGATCAGCAGGTCGTATAGGTTATAGAAACTGTAGCTCGAATCCTCGCCGCTCTGCCGGTGGGCTGTCAGCGCCTGTATCTTGCCGTCGATGGTGACGTAGTCCAGGCTGTAGAACTCCTGTAGCGACCGTTGTATGTCGTACAGCACGCCGCCCGACAGCTCGCCGTGACCCTGCAGGAAACCTATCGACTGCTTCATGCCGCGGCTCAGCCCGCGGATGGCGCTCGACAAAGTGTACTCCAGGTTCTGTATCGAATTGTTCAGCAGGTCGGCCTCGTCCACATATTTCTGGCTCTGCAGCAGCTGCACCGATGTCTCGCGGCCGCGGTAGAACACGTCGGCGGCAGGTATCAATATCTGCGTGGTGACGCCGTTCTCGCCGTTCACCTGTATCTGTGTGGGCTGTATGCCCTTCGAGGCCAGTTTCTGGTAAAACACCTGCTGCTCCTCGCGGTTGTCGAAATTGTTCGGGTTGACGAATTCGTACTCTATGTTGTGGTTGTAGGCCCTGAACTGGTTGAGCATCTCTTTCGTCTCGTTCTGCAGCCGCTTGAAATCGGCCGGAAACTCGCCCTCGAGGTACACGCGGAACAGCACCGGCTCGTCAACACCCTTGAGCATCTGTTTTGTCGACTTCGACAAGGTGTAGCGTTTCTCCGACGTCAGGTCCAAGCGGGCGAAGAAGTAGTGGCCGATGATGTTGGCAAACACCACAATCAGCACCATCGCGCCCATCTCCAGCCAGTGGCTGCGTTTCAGGTTTTTGCGGTTCTTCCATCCGCTCCATTTGCGGCTTTGCAGCACCATGCGTGTGGCCATCAGGAACAGTGCTATGACGCTGATGAAGTACAGCACGTCGCGCGTGTCGATCACACCGCGGCTGATCGACTCGTAGTGGTCCATCATGCCGAGGCGCTTGATGAAGAGGTCGCCGCTGCCGAACAGCCCCATGTTGTACACCGACTCGAATCCCAGATAGGCCGCTGCACACAGCACGGCGGCCAGGATGAAGGCGATGATCTGGTTGTTCGTCAGCGAGCTGCAGAACAGGCCGATGGCCACAAAGGCGCCACCCAGCATCAGCAGGCCGATATACGATCCCACCACGCTGCCCATGTCGATGTTGCCCACGGGGTCGCCCAGCGTCACCACGCTGAAGTAGCACACCAGCGTCGGCAGCAGCGAGATGAGCACCAGCATCCATGCAGCCAAAAACTTGGCCCACACAATCGTCCAGTCGCTCAGCGGCCGTGTCATCAGCATCTCGATAGTGCCGCCACGCCGCTCTTCGGCGAAGGTGCGCATCGTGATGGCCGGAATCAGAAACAGATACAGGAACGGGCCAATCAGGAACAGACCGTCCATGCCCGCATATCCGTAGTCCATGATGTTGAAGTCGGACTTCAGTACCCACAGCATCAGTCCGGTCAGCACCAGAAACACCGCTATGGTCAAGTATCCTATCAGCGAGGAGAAGAAATTAGAGAGCTCTTTTTTGTACAATGTCCACATGATGAGCGTTATATGTCGGATAGTCCGTAGTCGTGCGTTTGTTTATTTGTGTATTTTGCTTTGGGGGCTGCGGCCCTGGTAGATGCCTTCGCCCAGTTCCATCACCGTTTCGGCTATCAGCTGAGAGCTGATGGTCAGGATGCGGCGGTCGATGTTCTCCCACACGTCGCTCGACACGCGGTTGTGGTGCATGCCGTTGTGGGTGGTGAACACCAGCGAAGGGATGTCCATCGCGTCGAATGCGCGGGCGTCGCCCCTGACATTGGTCTTCTCTTCGGTGCGCAGGATGCTGTGCAGCCCCGACAGCGAGTCGCGGCCATAGGCAATCTGGGCCAGCACCGGATATTTGTTGTCGCCCAACACCACCACGCTGTCGCCGTAGCCCAGGTTCTGTGCGTTGATGAAGGCTTCGACGCGGCGCAGGCGCGGGAACTGCGCGATGAATTCTCTCGACCCCAGATACTGCTGCTCGCTGCCGCTGAAGAGCACAAACACAATGCTACGCTTCGGGTGGAATCCGGGCATCGACAGCACGCGTGCCGTTTCCAGCACCGCCGCCACGCCCGAGGCGTTGATGTCGGCACCCGGGAACAGGCAGGTCTCGCCCTGCATGCCCACGCCGTCGAGGCTGGCTCCGACCACGATGATCTCGTCGGCCATGCGCTTGTCGCGGCCGGGCAGTATGCCCACCACGTTGGAGGTCACGGCATCGCCGCGATAGATGGCGTTGACGTCGATCTCGGCATGGCGTCGCATCTCGAACGACTGAGGCTTGTGCAGACGCTCGATGCGGGCCACGGCGCTGTCCAGGTTGGCACCCTCGGCGGCGAATATCTCACGGCCGCAGTCCATCGTCAGGTGCAGGATGGGGAAGGTCTTCATGTGGGGCATCTCGCCGCAGTACACGCGGCCTTGGGGCTCATAGGGCAGGCAGCTCGGGCTGATGTTGACGGCCAGCACGCCGAGGGCCCCGTGGCGCTCGGCCGTGCGCGCCTTGTCGCGCAGCGTGGCGTACTGTTCCTGAACGCTCTGCGGCACATTGCTGCTGACGGGCAGCCCTGTCAGTAGCACCACTATCTTGCCCTGCACGTCGACGTGGTCGTATTCGTTGTACTGGTTCACGTCGATGCCGTAGCCGCAGAACACCATCTCGGCATCGACATATCCGCGGCCGGTCATGCCGGCGCAGCAGAATTCGTTGCCCAGGGTGAACGAGCGGCGGTCCTTGCTGCCGGGAATGTAGATGTTGAACTTGCAGTTCTCAATCTCGTTGCTTTCCAGCTCGAACTCTTCGCGCCACGACCGGCTCTTCTCCGGCCGTGTGGCGTAGCCCTGCACGCCGTAGCTGCGCAGCACCTGTTCGCAGTAGCGGGCCGCGCGGTCGTAGCCGCGAGTGCCGGCAAGACGGCCTTCGTAGGCCTCCGACGACAGTTCTGTCACATGCTTTATCAGCGAATCCGGATTGACGGTCGGCATCGGTATCGGTATCGACCTTTGTGCGCTGGCTCCCAGCGGCAAGAGGCACACAAAAAGTGCCATTGCTAATGCACTCCTGTAGTTTTTTGCCATAATATTATTATTTATTATATCTCCTATTTGTCTGTCAATAAAACGGTTGCCGCTCCATGCACACATGGGGCAATCAAGCAAAGATACGATTTTTTTCAGATATCAAAAGTGTTTTTTCGCTTTTGGATTTCCAAAACCGGGTGCTTCCCGTGTCATGGCCGTTTCCTCTCCTGTCCGTAAGGTGTGTGACTGTTGTACGACTGTTGTCCGAACATTTTTCGGACAACAGTCGTACAACAAGCATGCAACGGTCGTCCAGAAGGCGGTGTTGTCGGGGGGAGGCAGGAGGGTGGATGGTGGTGCGGGTTGGAGAGGAGTTGGAGAGGGGTTGGAGGGGCTTGGGAAAGGCGCAGAGAATCAACGGGTTGGACGGGACGGCGGAAATGTTGCGGCCCAAGGCGCATAACGCCTTGGGCCGCAGGATGTTGTGTTTGGATGTGGGTGGATCAGCTGCCCATTTCCTTGAGCAGCTGGTCGAGGTTGGGTGTGATGATGATTTCGGTGCGGCGGTTGATGGCTTTGTTGGCGGGACTGTCGTTGGCCACTTTGGGGGCAAATTCGCCGTGGCCGCAGGCTTCGATGCGTGCGGGGTTGATGCCGGGGCCGTTCTGGAGCAGCAGTTTGACGATGGCGGTGGCGCGCATCACGCTGAGGTCCCAATTGTCTTTGACGGCGGTTGATCCGCGGTAGGCGTCATTGTCGGTGTGGCCCTCGACCATGATGTTGAGTGAGGTGTCCTGTTCGAGCACTTTGGCGAGTTGCTTGATGGCGTTGGCGCCCTCTTTCGAGACGGTCCAGCTTGCGGAGGGGAACATCAGTTTGTTTTCCATCGAGATGTAGACTTTTCCGTCGCGTGTCTCGACGGCCAGGCCTTTGTCGGCGAAGCCCACCAGGGCACGTGTCACGGAGTTGCGCACGGCTTCGAGTTCGCGTTGCTTGGCCTCCAGTTTGGCCTTGGCGGCGGCTTCCTCTTTCTCAAGCTGTTGCTGCTTGGCAATCAGCTCGCTGCGCTGCAGGTTGAAGGTTTCCTGCTGTTCCTGGAGCAGGGTCTGCTGCTGCTGCAGTTCGCGCTCTTTGTCGTTGAGCTCCTTGGTGCGTGCGGTGAGGAGGTTTTGTGCGCGCGTAAGGTCGCGGCTTTTGCCGGCCACCTCTTGCATATAGTTTTCCATGGTGGTGTCGTAGTGGTGGCGCATCTGTTCGATGCGTCGAGTGAGGCTGTCGATTTTGGCGTCGGAGCGCACCTTGCCGAGGGCGAGGTCACTCATGTCGCTGTTGAGGGCCTGGTTCTGTCGCGAGAGTGCGGCATTTTCTTCTTTCAGTTCCACCAGTTCCTGCTGGGTGAGATTGTATTGGCGCGAGGTCTGCTCGTAGCGTGCTTCGAGGGCTTCCATCTCGCTGAGCGAGACGCAGGAGGAGAAGGCGACGGCGGCAGCGGCGGCAAGTATCAGGTTTTTCTTTTTCATGGCGTGGATTATTTTTGTCGGTTTTTTCATGATAATGAACGCGGATTGAAATAATTTCGTATCTTTGCACCTCAAAATAATCGATTTTTTTGCCTCCGATGGGGTTATATAAGTCCATATATAAGTGGCGTCTGCATCATCTGAGCGAGCCTGTGCTGCTGGTCATATTGTCGGTGGTGGTGGGTTTGCTGTCGGGATTGGCGGCGGTGGCGCTGAAAACGCTGGTGCACTATGCGGGCCAGATGGTGCAGCGTTTCGGGTCGCTGTGGCCTGTCAGCGGCAATCTGGTGGTGATAGTGCTGCCCCTGATCGGTATTGTGCTCACTGTGCTGTTCGTGCGCTATGCCGTCAAGGGCGACATCGGCCACGGGCTGCCGTCGGTGCTGCTGGCCATCAGCCGCAACCATTCGGAGCTGCCTGCGAAGAATATGTACACGTCGCTCATTGCCTCGACGCTGACGGTGGCTTTCGGCGGCAGTGTGGGACTTGAGGCGCCGATAGCGTCGACGGGTTCGGCCATCGGCTCGAATGTGGGACGGTGGCTGCGGCTGAGCCCGAAGAGTGTGCGACTGCTGCTGGGTTGCGGAGCGGCCGGTGCCATCGCCGGCATATTCAAGGCTCCGTTTGCGGCCATTTTGTTTGTGGTCGAGGTGTTTCTGTTCGACCTGACGGCGACCACGGCGTTGCCGTTGCTGCTGTCGTCGCTGACGGCGGCCACGGTGGCCTACTTCTTGATGGGCACCGGTGTGCAGTTCAGTTTCACCGTCAACAGTCCGTTCGCGCTTTCGCAGTTGCCGTATTATATCATCCTCGGCGTGTTCTGCGCCTTTACGTCGCTTTATTTTCTCCGCACCACCGATTGGGTGGAAGGCCTCTTCCGTGCGATACGCAAGCCCTATGTGCGCATTCTCACCGGAGGCTTGCTGCTGGGAGCGCTGATCTATCTTTTCCCGCCGTTGTTCGGCGAGGGCTATTCGATGCTGACGCGCCTGCTCAACGGCGATTCGTCGAGTCTCTTCACCAATACGGTCTACCATTCGTGGCAAGGCAGCGCATGGGCCACGTTGGCGTTGCTGTTTGTGCTGATATTGCTCAAGGCTGTGGCCACGGCCACCACCATCGGTGCCGGTGGCGTGGGCGGCACGTTCGGTCCGTCGCTCATATTGGGCGGCCTGTCGGGCTATTTTGTGGCCATGTTGCTCAACCAGCTGGGTCTGCCCGTGCAGGACACGGCCAATTTCGCCCTTGTCGGGATGGCGGCGGTGATGACGGGTGTGATGCATGCCCCGTTTATGGCCACATTCCTCATTGCCGACATCACGGGCGGCTATGGGCTGCTGGTGCCGCTGCTGACGGCGTCGGCGGTGACCTATCTCTGCGTCAGCCCCTTTGAGAAGCATTCCATTTATGCGCGCAAACTGGCTGAGCAGGGCAACTTGCTGACGCACGACAAGGATGCCTCGGCCTGGCATTTGCTTGATATGGACAGCCTCATCGAGACCAATTTCGTCATTGTACGCGAAGGCGACCATCTGCGCGATGTGGTGGATGCTATCCAGAATTCGCGCCGCAACCTGTTTCCGGTGCTCAGCTATGACGACAAGTTCCTAGGCGTGATTGTGCTCGACGATGTGCGCACAATCATCTTCAAGACAGAGCTATATGACACATGCCGTGTCGAGGACCTGATGCACCCCCTGTCGGAAGGCGACCTTGTGCGCAGCAGCGACAGCCTGGCTGATGTGGTGGACAAATTCCGCGTCGGCGAACGCTACAACCTGGTGGTGGTCGACGATGAAAACAATTATTTGGGATTCCTGTCGCGGGCCAACACCTTCAGTGCTTACCGCCGTTTCATCAGCGACACCAGCGACGAGTAAGCGCCGCTAGAAGATGCGGCAAGCTCCGATGTATCTTTCTTTGTAGTAGGGCTCGCTGGAATGCGAGATGATCACTCCGCCGTTGACGGCCGAGTGGATGAATCGGAATCCTCCCGACCCGTCGGCATCGACCACGATGCCTGTATGCCCCACCGAGCGCGTTGCCTTGCGGCCGCCGAAGAACACGAGGTCGCCCACTCGCAACTGGCGTGTGTCGTTGATGCGGCGCCCCACCCCGTATTGTCCGCCGCTGTAGGGCGGCAGCGTGTGGCCGAAATGAAGATACAGATAGCGCGCGTAGCCTGCGCAATCGAAGCCCTTCGGCGTTTTGCCGCCGTAGCGGTAGGGGGTGCCGAGAAACTGCATGCCGTATTCCACGAGCATCGCTCCCGAGTCGGCTTTCTGGTCGGGCACCCGTGTGGAGTAGGGGATGTGTCGCGAGGGTGTGTATGGGATGTCGATGTCCCAGCAGCTGTGCCTCGAGGAGGGCTGTTGGGCGCTGCCTACAGCGGCCCACACGACCAGACATACGATGAGCAGGGTGCGCTTCAATGCCTGATCTCCTTCTTTTCGCAATAGATGTCGAGCGATACGATGACGGCAGTGAATGCCCAGAAGGGTACCGACAGCTTGTCGGTGTCGAGGAAATTGTTGAACACTCCGTGGATGTAGTAGGTCAGCAGGCTCAGCGTGAAGGCCAGCGCCATGCGTCCCACTTCGGGGTCTTTCGCCGTGCGGTACAGTCGCACGCCGGTGGCGAAGGTGGTGAGAAACAGCGCCGCCACGAGCAGCAGGCCCGGCAGGCCCTGCTCGGTCATCGGGCCGATGTATTCGCTGTGGGCGTTGCCCAGGTCGCCGGCGTTGGTGCTGATGGTCGACAGCTGGTAGCTGCGCTGGTGGCTGCCGTAGAGAAACTGGTAGGTGCCGGGACCGCACCCCAACACCGGATGCTCTTTCCACAGCCGCATGGCCGATGCCCATCGGTTGAGGCGCTCGAGGTTGCTGGCGTCGGTCGAGATGTTGGATATGGATTTCACCTGCCCGGCCAGGTCGTAGGACGAATCCTGTTTGTTTTTGCCGAGCTGGTAGAGCACTTCGCTCTGATACATGAAGAAGGCCCCCACGCCGATGCCGAACAGCAGCACCATCCAGTGCACCTTCATTCCCAGGCGGATTAGCACGTAGACGCCGATGGCGCCCAGCACGCTCAGCCATGCGGCACGGCAATAGGAGAAGAACAGCCCGACGCACAACAGGGCGAACAGCAGCAGCGTCAGCACGCGCCGCCAGCCCGTGTGACCCTCGGAGAAGATGAAGTAGAAGGCCGCTGGCAGGAACAGCGCGATGACGCAACCGTAGGCCGTGTGGTCGTTGAAGAAGGGCTTCATCACGCGATGCAGCGTCTGCAGGTCGCTGAAGTTGCCCAGCGTTTTGGCGGTGGCTATCAGGATTACCACCCCCAGCCCGATGGCGTAGGCCCAGAAGAATTCGTGTATGCGTCGGCGGTTGCTGAATATTTGTGCGTTGGCAAAGAAGAACGGCACCACAAACCAGATGCGCGCCAGCGTGTATTTGAACGACACCCACGGCAGTTGCGACGTGCACGAGGTGATGAACATCCATGCCACCGACGCCATCAGCAGCAGGCTGACGGGATGGCGCAGCAGCCGCAGGTCGTAGTTGTGCGCCACCAGCACCCTGAAGAAGAAGATCAGGGTGAAGAGAATCATCATCGGCTCGACCGGCATCGACAGCTCCATGCCCGGCATCAGGGTCATGTTGACGGCAAAGGGTGTCAGCAGCGCGATGCTCAGCATGCCGGTCTCGAAGCGGGTCACGAACAGCCACACCACCAGCAGCGCCAGCGGTATGATCGTCAGCGCGAAGCTCCCTTTATAGTAGAACACCAGCGATTCCGCAACAACAAAAGCCAGCGTCAGCGACAACGCCAGCAGCAGACCTTTGTTCTTGCGGAGCCAAGCCTTCATGCCTCTTCCTCTTCGCGCTTGGCAAAAATGAGCAGTCCGAAAATTGTCACCACGACGGCACCGAGGCTACCGGCCAGCACGATGAGCAGCCGTTTCGGGTAGGCCTTCTTGTCGGCCGGTGTGGCTTGGTCGACGATGTATTTGTAGCTCACCTCCAGGTCTTTGTCCACGGTGGTCTGCGTGGCGCGAGTCTGCAGGTCGGCCAGTTCGCGGCACTTCTCGGTCACCAGGTCGCTGCGCCATTTCGAGCCGGCGGCGGTCTGGCTGAGCGAGTCGATGTCGCTCTCCATCTCGTTGCACACGCTCGTCATCACCGCCGCGGCGCTCTCAGCACGGTCGTGGTGGATGTCGTGGCAAAGCGTGTCGTACATCGCCGCGATGTAGTTGGCGATGTCGGCAGCCCACTGCGGATCCTGGTCCAGCACGCCGATCTCCACGCCCAGGAAGTCGGTGCGCTTCACGCTGATGTTGCTCTTGTATTGCTTGTCGAGTTTGTACTGAAAGTGGGCCTGGTCGGCCGGTATGGCATAGTGCTCGGCCAGGTTGAAGTGGTCGCACACGGCCTTCTGCATGCGCTTCGACGACAGGATCTGGATGGCATATTCGCAGTCGCGTTCGATGCCGTAGTCCATGAAGTCGAGGCTGTAGTGGTAGTCCATGATGGCTTTCGACATGCGGTTGCTGTTGGTGGGGAATATCACAGCCGACGACTTGTAGAGGGGCTTGATGAGCATCGCCACGACGAGCGAGACGATGGCGGCTGCCACGAAGACGATGAGCAGCACTTTCCACCAGCGGCGGAAGAAGCGCGTGCTGGCCTGGTGGTCGTAGTTGTTTCCGAAGGTGCCCGGCTGTTCCGGATGGTTGCCTTGTTCCATAAGAGGGTATTGTGTTGGTTGTTTTTTCGGTTTGTGATGACGTCCGCGTCTGCGCGACGCGTAATAAATATGATATATATAACTCTATTGTGCCGTTTTTATTGTCCTGCGGTTGTATTTCTTTTCCAAATCCGCCCCCTTGGCCCATGTCTGGCCGGCCGTGGGGTCGGCGAGTGATGTACACTTGTTGTGCGACTGTTGTACGAAAAATGTTCGTACAACAGTCGTCCAAAAGGTGCTGCCGGCGGCATGGGGAGCAGTTGTGCATGGGCCGGTTCCTTTTTTTGCCTGCGCTCTGATGCCGTTGCTGAAAAAAAATCACTTTTTTTTGAAAAAAATTTTGCCAGAGTTAAAAATTGTCTTACCTTTGCAGTGTACTAGTTAACTAGTACGGTAGTAATATAAATGAATAATTAATTGAAAAACAACAATATGAGAAAAGCAAGCTTCCTTTTTATGGTCGCCATTTTGGCGATATCGGCCACTTCGATGGCGCAAGTGAGACACGTGAAGGGCACAGTGACGAGTGCCGAAGGCGATGAGATGCCGTTTGTCAATGTGGCCCTGATGCGGCCTGTCGACACGGTGTTCATGCGCGGTGCCACCACGGATGAAAATGGACGGTTCGACATCCACGATGTGGATACTGGCGACTATCTGCTGCAGGCCTCGTTTGTGGGCTACCACACATATTATGCCAACCTTAGCGTGACGAGCGACATCCGCGATCTGAAGATCGAACTGATCCAAGGCACCACGCTGCAGGAGGTGCAGGTGACGGCCGAGAAGCCCCTCTACGCCATGGACGGCGAGAAGAATCTCTACAACACCAAGGAGGATCCCTCCATCCAGACCGGCACCGCCAGCGACGCCCTGCAGAACGCTCCGGGCGTGGAGGTGGACGCCGAGGGCAACATCACGCTGCGCGGCGTGTCGAGCGTGGAGATTTGGGTCAACGACCGCCCCTCGCACATGAACGAGGAGGCCTTGAAGCAATACATCAAGCAGATGCCGGCCAACGCCATCGAGCGCATTGAGGTGATCACCAATCCCTCGGCCCGCTACAGCACCAGCGGCGGTGTGATCAACATCGTTACCAACCAGAAGGTGACGCGCAACGAACTGCTCTGCCTGGGCGTGCGCGCCAACACCATGCCGAGTATTTCGCCGTGGGTGTCGTATGTCTATGCCAACGAGAAGTTCGACATGAACATCTATCTCAACGCCAACTACGCCGTGCACAATATGTATTCCGACGGCACCTCGACGCTGCTCGCCCCCAGCGGCGATACCAGCCGCTTCCAGAGCTACCAGAACGAGACCCGCGCGAAGAACTACGGCGGCTACAGCGGTCTGAACCTCAACTGGAACATCTCCGACAAGACGCACCTGGCCACATGGATGGGCGTCTATCCCTACTGGGGCGACAACAGCACGACGAGCAATCTGGTCTATCGCGAGTATCTGCCCACGATGCGCGACCTGGGCTACAGCTACACCCTTGAGAATCCCGACGGCTTCGGCTGGGGCGGATACATGGGCGCCTGGCTCGAGCATCGTTTCGACACCACAGGCCGCAAGCTTTCCTACAGCCTCAACGGCTACACCTGGAACGAGCATGGCATCGGCACCGAGACCTTTGCCTATGCCGACCCGATGCGCGACAGCCTGATGCGCCGCACCGGCAAACGCACTGCCAGCCCCAGCGGCAGCATGGAACTGAACTACACCCACCCGCTGGGCAACCAGTTTGAACTGGAGGCCGGCGTGGAGGCGGATTTGGGCGGCAGCACCCAGTATCTGAGCCTCGACACCCTGGCTGCCGGCGGCTACCAGGCTGTGGCCCTGCGCACCACCGAGGGACTGGAGCACAACACGGGACTGCAGGGCTACGTCACCCTGCAGAAACGCTGGGGCGGCTTCACCGCCAAGGTGGGCCTGCGCGCCGAGAAGGAGTGGAGTCGCGGCACGTGGAGCTATCTCGACGGCATGGGCAGCACGACGGTCGACACCTCGTTCTCCTCCTGGGTGCCCAGCATCCATCTGAGCTATCAGACCAAGACCTTCACCAGCTACAGCATCAGTTATACGCTTCGCGACGCCGACCCCGGCATGTCGCAGCTCGCCCCCTTTGTGCGCTACAGCGACTACAGCTATGAAATCGGCAATCCCAACCTGCTGGTCACCTACACACACAACCTCGAGGCGGCATGGAGCAAATACATCATGGGCTTCGGCATGTTGAGCCTCAATGCCTACTATCGCGCCAACACCAATGAGATCGGCACGATGACCTATGCCGGCTATGCCCCGGCCTATTTCCCCGCCACGATGCTGGTCAACTACACCCGTCCGGAGAACATCGGCTCGAGCCACACTGAGGGTATCGAGGCCAACGTCACCTATCGCCCCACGGGGTTCTTCAACGTGCGGCTCAACGCTTCGGTGTTCAACTATGCCTACAACTATCAGGATTTCAGTGACAATAAATGGAGCTGGAGCGCCCGCGTCAACCTGTGGGCCAAGCTGTGGAAGCGCCTGGAGGTGTTTGCCAACGCCCACTATAGCAGTCCGCGCCTTGGCCTGTACAGCCTCACCGTGGCCAACAAGGGCGTCGACCTCGGCTGTTCGGCCGACTTCCTCGACCGCCAGCTGAGCGTCTACTTCAATGTCAACGACATCTTCGGCATGGCCGAGTGGGGCTCCAACACTACGGCTCCGCAGTATCAGACCACCGGCAGCCAGCGCTATGACAGCCGCTTTGTCAGCCTCGGACTCACATGGCGCATCGGCAAAATGGAACTCGAGAGCAAGGCCCGCCAGGGTGCCACCGACACGGGCAACACTCCGCAGATGTGATGGATTGAAACAAAAATCATTTATCATTAAATATATCACGAATATGAAAATCGTAACAGTAGAATCCCTGCAGGGATGCAATTATGAGGAGCTTGGAGTGGTCACCGGCAGCACCATCCAGAGCAAGAACATGTTCACCGATTTTGGCCAAGGGCTGAAAGGCATCGTGGGTGGCGAGCTGCGAGGCTACACCAACATGATGGAGAAGGCTCGCGAGCAGGCCACGCAGCGCATGGTGGACCAGGCGGTGCGTATGGGCGCCGACGCCATCATCGGCGTGCGCTACACCACCAGCGCCATTATGCAGCAGGCCGCTGAGGTGCTGGTGTATGGCACGGCAGTGAAGTATAAGTAAACCGTAAAAAGACAAATAATATGATAGAGATTAAGAATCTTGACTTCAGCTACAAGAAGACTCCGGTCTTCAACAATATCAACCTGAGTTTCCCGCAAGGCGCCATCTACGGTCTGCTGGGTGAAAACGGCGTAGGCAAGACCACGTTGCTCAAGATCATCTGCGGCCTGCAGCGGCCTGTGAGCGGTAGCTGCACGGTGGACGGAATGACCAGCCATGACCGCCTGCCGGCGATGCTGCAGCGCATAGTCTTCCTGCCCGACGAGGTGACGCTGCCCGACAACGCCACGCCGCAGAAGTATGTCGACGAGCTCAGCCCCTTCTATCCCACATTCTCGCAGGGCACCTTCCTCCACCTGATGCAGGAGCTGGAGGTGGAGCCCGACCGCAAGTTCCGTGAGATGAGCTTCGGCCAGCAGAAGAAGAGCCTCATTGCCGCCAGCCTGTCGCTGGGCACCGACTATGTGCTGCTCGACGAGCCCACCAACGGCCTCGACATTCCCAGCAAGGCCCAGTTCCGCTCCATCCTGAGCAAGATTGCCGACGAGGGCAAGACCATCATCATCTCCACCCATCAGGTGAAGGATGTGGAGAACCTCATCGACCCCATCGTCATCCTCAGCCACAACGCCGTGCTGCTCGACGCCTCGGTGCAGAAGATTACCGAGAAGCTCTGCTTCGAGTACGGCGGCGAGGAGCGCCCCGACGCCCTCTACAGCGAGCTGATGCCGGGCGGCTACATGAATGTGGTGCCCAATCAGAGTGGCGAGGAGAGCCAGCTCAACATTGAGGCCCTCTTCAACGCCGTGCTGCGTAACAAGGAGAAGATTAAAGAACTGTTCGCATGAGTCAGACATTCGACATAAAGCGTTTCGGGCGGCTGGTGCGGCACGATGTGCGCAGTTGCCCGCGAGAGACTCTCTATACGGGCCTATGGATGGCACTGGCCTTTGCGCCACTGATGGTGCTGAGCCAGCAACTGCTGGGCAATGAATATACCCACGGCACCTTATACCGACTGGCACTGATGGTGGGCATGGTGACCTGGTGGGCGCTGATGATTCCCACGCAGGTCTACCCCAACGTGGGCAAGAAGAAGCGCGGCATCTACTTCGCTATGCTGCCCGCCACCAAGGCCGAGAAGCACGCCTCGATTGCCACGCTGATGGTGCTGACCGTCGTGGTGCTGATGGCCATCGGCCTGGCGGAGGACGTGCTGCTGACGGCGGTGCACCTGCCGGGCTACACGAAGTACTTCTGGCAGTCGGAGACGCTTCGGTTCCTCGACCTGCCGATGGTGCTGGGCACCCTGTTTACCTTCCTCGTGGCGCTGTTCGGCATGATATGGGCCAATACGGTGGCCAACAACACCCTCCGCGGCATCCTTCAGGTGCTGCTGTTCCTCTTGATGATCGGAGGGTTGGTGTTTTTCCCCCTCTATTTCGACAACAGGCCGCAAGGCTACTGGGTCGTGATTGCTGTCGAGGCTGCCGCAACCCTCTTCCTGGCCTGGCTCAGCCGCCGCCGGATGGATCGTATGACGTATTAAATTGTAAACTGTAAATCGTAAACAATATGGATTGGAACCGTTTCTGTAAAGTCGTAGCGAAAGACTTTCGCAATATGTGGCCGATGTTCGGCACCACAATGATTATCCTGGCTGCCCTGCCGTTTGCCGCGTGGCTGATGATGTATGTCTTCGGCGGCCGCGACGCCCACATGCCGGCCGACCTGCGCCTCATCATGATAGAGACTGTGGCCTATATCGCCGCCATCATGGCCCCCTCGCGCATGTACCGCACCTGGAACCTGCGCAACGAGGGCATCTACTACGCCATGCTCCCCGCCTCGAAGGCGGAGAAGTTCTGCTCGGCGCTGCTCTTCTCGCTCATCGTGTGCCCGCTGGCCGTCTATCTGGGCAGCCTGGTGCTCGATGTGTTCCTCACCGCCGTCCCCTTTGGCCCGTGGCAGGAGTGGATTTGGCAGGGCGAGATGGGCTTCCCCTTCACCTTCGACATGTCGACCCTGAGCGAGTATGCTGCCGCCGAGGAGGGGGCCGAGGCCTTCCTGCACTTCGGTTGGATGTGGCAGGTGGCCTGCTGGATAGGCTACATCTCCACCGTGCTGATGTTCCTCTTCACCAGCACCATCTTCAAGAAGCACAAGGTGCTGCAGACCATCCTCTGGCTGTATGTCATCAACTTCGTGCTCAGCATTGTGCTGGTGCCGGTGATGGTGGCCGTCTTCTCCGACAGCAGCTTCATGGACTGGTTCATGCAACTGCCCGACCGCATGAGCGGCGAGCAGATGGTCAACTGGATCTTTGGACTGGCCCTGGGCTTCGACGTGCTGATGACGGCCCTCTTCGGCTGGCTCAGCTGGCGCCGCCTGAACCGCATGGCGTATTGAAAGTTAAGAGTTAAGAATTAAAAGTTAAGAGTTATGAAACGTATAGCAATTATAGCCGTTATGGCCACCATGCTGCTGGCCGCCTGCGGCGAAAATACAAAGCTTAAGATTGAGTACGACCACCCCGAGCGCTTCAGCGTCGGTGACGCTACGTTGCAGCAGCCGATTAGCGGCATCAGCGTCGACTGGCTCTTCGGCGACATGGAAATACTCTACACCGACGACTCTGCGGTACGCATCCATGAGGAGATTCAGGAGGGCTTCCTCCCGCTGACCGACTCGCTGCGTATGCGCTACTATGTCGATGAGGAGGGCGAACTTGAGATACAATACTGCGGTCATGGCAAGTACCGCTACGGCGATTTGAAGAATATTCGCAAGCACCTTGTTGTCAAGGTGCCGCGCAGCACAGTGCTCGACGATATCGACATCGACGGCGTAGAGACCGGCGTGATTATCGAGAATGTGGCGAGCCGCAAGTTGACGGTGGATGGCGTGAAGGTCAGCGTCAATGCCGACTACCCCAACACCCTGCCTGACGAGATTGACATTGACGGCGTCCAAAGCCTGCTTGCGCTCCATGTGGTGCCCGAAACGGCGGGCCTGACCATCGGGATGTCGGGCGTAAAGCCTTTCCTCTCGAGCGACCTGCCTTCGCGCAAGGAAGGCGAGAAGACCATTGTTGGCGACGGACGCTGCAAGGTCGAAGCCGACGGTGTCGACGTCCACCTGAGCATCCGCGAACTGAAATAAGGAGGAAACAACTATGGATTTCAGAAAACAGAAACCGATATACCTGCAGATAGCCGACTGGCTGATGGAGCAGGTGCTGCAGGGCCAACTGGTGGCCGACGACCGCATGCCGTCGGTGCGCGACGTGGCTACCCAGATGGGCGTCAACCCCAATACGGTGGTGCGCACCTTCGACTACCTGCAGCAGGAAGAAATCATCTATCAGCGCCGCGGCGTGGGCTACTTCGTCAGTGCCGATGCCCGTGAGCGCATCCTCTCCCACCAGCGGCGCGAGTTCCTCGAGGAGGACTTGCCGCTCATCCGTCAGAAGATGAAACTTCTGGGTATCAGTATAGACGAACTAACCTTAGATGATGTGATATGAAAACAAGACTCTTTATCATTGTTATGGTGGCGACCCTGATGGCTACGGGCTGCCGGCACCGCGAAACGCCGGTGCTGGACGGCTTCCAGGGCGGCGTGACGGCCAGCGAGGTGGAGAGTGCCCGCGAGGCCGAGGGCTACGACTTCGCCCTCATCTCCAACACCACCGAGCGACAGCTGGTCACCTACGGCTGGCGCGACAGCCTGCACTTCTTCACCCGCGTCTACGACGGCAGCGACGACACGCTCCACATCGACCACGCCTCCTCCCAGTCGCTCGCCGACGACGGCGTCAGCCTGGAGGCGTTGAACGACAGCGTCTGGTGTCTCCGATTGCGGGGCGTTCCCAAGTGGGTGCTCAACATCCGGCTGGGCTGGACGCGCGTGACCACCGACGGCGTCGAGTTCGACGTCCGCTTCTGGGACACTCCGATTGCGCACTGCACCTTCGTCTGCGACGACCCGGCGCTCCTCTCCACCCGTCTGCTCGACATGGCTGAGGTGCGCGAGCTGGTGCTACATGTGGTCTTCGTGCAGCTGCTGAACGCCGACTTGGGTGATTGGGAAGACGAGTGGGATGACTTCGAGGCGGAGATAGACTCCCTCTGCGCCGAGGCCGAAGAGGACCAGACGGACGTGGGAATAACCCTGATCGACACCGTCTTCGTCTCGCACGGATGCTCGGCCGATCGCGCCTTCGACCGCCTGGAACAGCGCGCCAAGGAGTTGGGCTTCGGCAGCTTCGAGCTGCACCACCAGGCTGGGCACAAGGGCTGCTACATGCAGTGCACCCACGGCCTGGGCGGCGTCAATAAATGCCAGCGCCGCATGGAGGAGATGTCCAATGTGGCCGCCGACGCGGGATTGGCCTTCAGCATCAAGCACAACGGCGACCCACACTTCGCCTGCACTTTCCGTGCATGGAAGACAAAATAGGCCGGTGTTGTTCGTCATGATTCCTAGGTTGCGAATGGCCCTACTGGACGGACATGTCGCAGCGTCGTGACGGAATCAATACAATAAAAATGCTGTGAGCAGAAATAATTGAAGAAGTAAGAGAAAAAAATGAGGCCGGATGCAACCCTGCATCCGGCCTCTTGGTGTATTCAGCTATTGCTGCCTTTTTACTGTTTTTGGAAGACAAGTTCGCTGATGCCCAAAAGACTTTCCATCTCGGGCGAGTCGAAATCGACGTGGATGGTCTTGTCTTTGCTGTAGTATTCAAATTCCATTTTGTTGCCTTCTTCGTCGATGAGGGCGCCGTCCTCTTCGCCGTCGAAGGTGTATGTGAAGTCGCTAGACGAGTTATCAGACTGGGTCTGACCCATCGCAGTGATGCTGAGATTGGCTTCTAGAGAACCGTTTTTGGCATCGACAAAATGCAGGTTAAATTCGGCGTCCACATCAACAGGAATCCCCTGATAAGTGATGGTTTTGTCGATTTTGCATTGCCATTTGGTACCGGCAAGATCGACCTGCTTGCTGCAGGAACCCATGAAAATCATAAGGAAAGCCGCAGCCACGAAGGCAAAAATGTTTTTTTTCATAATGATGTTTTTTGTTGGTTGATAATTTAAAATATTGATAATCAATTTCTGTATAATGTCAACTCGTCGAAGTTCCATGCCTTGAGGGTCACCGAGTCGAAGTGGAGCGTGATAGCGTCTTCGCCTTCGTCATAGGTGAAGGTGTGGTAAACGGTGTCGTGCCCGCCGGTGTACTCGTTGGGGAACGCGGCTTTGATCCAGCCAGCGTCGCCGATGAGGGCGTAGGTGATGTCGGCGTCGCCGCTGATAGTGTATTCATAGTTGGCCATCCCGCCGTAGTGGACCAGCACGTTGCGGTGCATGGTGCCGGAGGTGATGTTGTCGAACTTGATGTAGTATGATGCGGTGACCGATTTGGGCTGTTGTCCTTCGTAGAACGATGTGCTGATGCTGCCCGACCACGAGTCGGGGAAGAGCACACCTCTTTCTTCTTCGCAGGCGGTGGGGACGATGAGCAGAAAAGCCGCCAGAAAGGTGAGCCAGACTGCGGGTGTGGAGAATCGTCGGAGTGGCGAGGTGCCGGAGGGTGAGTTCTTCTTCATGTTTATAATAATTGGATATTAAATCATTGTGCGGTGTGCGAAACGGGGACCACGGCCTCGGGGTTGATGCCGAAGGGGTCGGGTGGAGGCGGGGGCGTGGTGAAGCCGTCGTCGGGCAGGTTGTGCTGCACCGAGTCGCGCCGGTATTCCAGTCCGCGTTCGGGCCTGTCGCAGTCGCTCATGTTGCTTTGGATGCGTGCGATGTCGTCGGGCGAGAGGGCCTCATCGGCATCGTGGAAGCAGCGGGCGTGGAAGGGGAAGATGTCGGCCATTTCGCCGCTGTAGTAGAAGTCGAAGCCCAGCGCGCTGAAAGTGTATTTGCGGTCGCCGATGCGGATGCTGCTGCCGCCGGCCTCCGGGTTGGGGTGGGGTTTCGACCGCTTGAAGCCGAGGTTGAACAGGGTGAAGAGCACTTCCGGCCGGTCGCTGATGTCGTATCCGGCCCTGCGCCACTGGAGCATGGTCTGGTGCAGGATGCAGGCGGTGTAGATATACGAATAGAGGTGGTTCTTATAGTCGACGAGGCGATTGTAGCGCTCGGCCGTGTGGTCGTCGGTGGTGAAGTCGAGCAGGTGCTCGTAGGCGTGGCCCATGTAGAACTCCGACGTGGGGTCTTTCAGGTGCTCCTCGACGGCGATAGCGGTCTTGTCCTTGATGCCGTTGACACCGTAGCTGAACTGCGACTGCACGCCCAGCATCTTCACGGGACCGAGGAATTTCTTGATGTTTTCGCGGTCGGAGTTCATCAGGCGCATCTGTTCGCCGATGAGGCATCCTACAATCAGGCGGGGCTCGACGCCGGTGAGGCGTCCAGCCTCGTTGATGAGGGCACTGTCGCTGCAGATGGCTTCCTTGAGGGCCAGCCATTCGGGACGTTCCATCCAGGGGATGATGTTGCCGCGCTGGCGCTGCGGTGTGGCGTTGATGATGTCGGAGATGCGGTCCGACAGGGCTTCCCATTCGCTATCGTCGTCCATATACATGCCGGCAGCGGTGATCATGCGGTCGACCACGGCAGGATTGTTGCTGTGTTGCGCCGCACGGAGGATGAGGTGGGCGTTGTAGGGGTAGAACCTGGCGAGGGCTGACATGCGGCCGTACTGCAGGGCCCATTGTGCATCGATCTCGTCCTGGGTGGCCGCAGCGTTGCGGTCGATTTCCGACACGGCCGCCAGCGAGCGGTTGTTGGCGTCGACGCGGCCACCGTTGTTGGTGACGCCGAGCTGGTAGAGGGCCCATGCCCCGATGATGGCGGCACCGGCCGCAGCAAATACCACCAGCAGGATGTCGGCCACCTTTCTCCACCAGGGACGACGGAGAAAACTATGCCATGCTATGCCAAGTTGCGAAGCCATTCCACCTGTTCAAAAATCGTGACATCCATGGCGATGAACACTATGGCACCTGCCACATAGCCTGCCAGTGCGAGCAGGGTGATTTTCTTAAGATACCAGATGAAGTCGATTTTTTCCATACCCATCACGGCCACACCGGCGGCCGAACCGATGATGAGCAGGCTGCCGCCCGTACCGGCACAGTAGGCCAGGAACTCCCAGAAGGGGTGGTTGACACCGAAGATGGCACCGTCGCCAAGGGGATACATGCCCATAGTGGCGGCCACCAGCGGCACATTGTCGACCACCGACGAGAGCACGCCGATGATGAGGTCGATGAAGAAGAATCCGGGAGCCTCTGTGCCGAAGGCGTTGTTGAGACCGCCTGCCACGCTGGCCAGGATGCCGGCCACCTTGAGGCAGCTGACAGCCATCAGGATGCCGAGGAAGAAGAGGATCGTGGGCACGTCGACATGCTCCAGAGTGGATGCGGCTGTCGGCAGCTTGTGGCCCTCTTTTGAATGTTTGCGGCTCAGGATTTCGGTGGTGATCCACAGCACGGAGAGGCTGAGCAGCATACCGAGGTAGGGCGGCAGATGTGTGATGGTTTTGAAGATGGGCACAAAGATGAGGCCGCAGACACCCATGATGAGCACCAGGCGGCGCATCCAGGGCTCCACATGCACGCCGCTCTCCTCGCTGTCGGGACGCACAATGTCGCCCTTGAGCGTGGCGCCGATGATGAACACGGGCACCACCATGCAGACCAGCGAGGCGAGGAGCGTCTTCACCATGATGTTGACGGTGGTCACCTGGCCGCCGATCCAGAGCATGATGGTGGTGACGTCGCCGATGGGACTCCAGGCGCCGCCGGCGTTGGCGGCGAGGATCACCATGCCGGCATAGAGCCAGCGTTCTTTCTGGTCGGCGATGAGTTTGCGCAGCAGCGCCACCATGACGATGGCGGTGGTCATATTGTCGAGCAGGGCCGACAGGAAGAAGGTGAGGATAGAGACGACCCAGAGCAGCTTCTTCTTGTTGGTGGTGGTGATCTTGTCGGTGATGACGGTGAAGCCCTGATAGTCTTCGATCAGGGTGACGATGGTCATTGCCCCGAGCAGGAAGAAGACGATCTCGGCGGTTTCGCCAAGGTTCTCCACCAGGCTGGAACTGACAAACGAGCGGTAGCCTTCCATGCCGCCGTGCAGGCTGAGAATCTCCGGATTGGCGATGTTGAACATGTTGAAGATGGCCCAAGTGAGGCAGCCCAGCAGAAGGGCAGTGGCCGTCTTGTTGATTTTGAGCGGGTGCTCGAGGGCTATGCAGGCGTAGCCCAGAATGAATATGGTTACGAGAGTTACGACCATGGTGCGAAAGTTTTATATTGTATAATTATCGTTTCCTGTTCTGTTCTTTCTGCATCTGCTCGGCCATCTTCTGCATCTCCTCCAGGCGCTTCTGGAAGTTGCTCTTCTTGGGGGCCTTGCCTTTGTCGGCGGCATGCTTCTTGTCGTAGGCAGCCATGCGGGCTTCCACCTTCTTGCGGGTGGTGAGTTTGCGGGCGAGAATCATCACAGCCATGGTGAAGCAGAGCGAAGTGAAGTAGTAGAGGTTCAGTCCTGCGCTTTGGCTGTTGAAGATGAAGAGCATCATGAAGGGCATAAAGTACATCATGAATTTCATGCCGGGCATGCTGTTTTGTGCGCTGTTGCCGCGCATGGTGTACCAAGTGTAGAAGAATTGCATGCCGAACATCAGCAGGCAGAAGAGCGACACGTGGTCGCCATAGAGCGGGATGTTGAATCCGAAGTCGAGTATCGAGTCGTAGGTCGACAGGTCCTTACACCACAGGAAGGGTTTCTGTCGCAGTTCGATGGCGATGGGGAAGAACATGAACATGGCCGTCAGGATGGGCATTTGGATCAGTGCCGGCAAGCATCCCGCCATGGGGCTGTAGCCGGCGCGTTTCTGCAATGCCATTGCGGCCTGCTGTTTCTGCATGGCCTGTTCCTGGTTGGGGAACTTCTTGTTCAGCGCATCCATCTCGGGCTTCAGGGCGCGCATGATGGCGGTGCCCTCATAGCTCTTGTACATCAGCGGCAGTAGGATCAGTCGCAGCAGCAGGGTGAAAACGATGATGATGATGCCGTAGCTCCAGTTGAAGCGCTCTAGGAAGTTGAATGTGGGGATGATCAGCACGCGGCTGATGGTTTTCGAGATGTGCCACCATCCCAGGGGCAGCATGCGCTCGTAGCTGCGGTGCATGGCGCGCAGGTCGCGGAACTTGGTGGGGCCGAAGTAAAAGCCAGCATGGATAACTCCGTTGGCCTCGTCGTAGGGCAGCCCGATCACGGCCTGCATGTCGGTCAGATAGTTGGTCTCGGACACATTGCGGTCGGTGTTCACCGAGAGGTCGGCGTTCTCGAACGGTGTGCCGACCTCAGCCGTCATGATGGCGGCAAAGTATTGCTGCTTGAAGGCCACCCATTCGAGGTTGGTTTTCACCTGTTTCGACTTGTCCTGGCCCATGCGCAGGTTGTCCACCTTCTTGGTTTTCGGGGTCTTGTAGTAGATGTCGCTGTAGAAACGTTCGCGGTCGCCGTTGCGGTTGCCTTTGCCGCGGCTGCCGGTGTTCACCTTTTCCTGTCGCACCATGCGGTTGTGCCACTGGAAGTCCATGTAGGGGGTGTTGCGCACCACGTCGGCCAGTCCGGAGAAGCGGATGTCGAAGTCCACCTCGTAGCTGTCGCCGTGGAAGGTGTAGAGGAATTCAAGATAGCTGTCCGAGCTGTCGAGTTCGGCGCGGAACGAGAGCTGGAGCGAATCGTCGTCGGCCACCGTCAGGGCGCTGTCGGCCAGCGGCTTGCCGTTGACGTAAGGCGCATATACGAGATCCTTGGTGTTGACCACGCGGTTGTCTTCGGTCGAGAACACCAGGTTCATGTTGTCGTCGCCCGGGGTGATGAGCACCAGCTCATTGCTGTCGTAGGTCAAATAGTCGGCCAGTACCACGCGGTTCACCATGGCGCCCAGGGTGTTGATTTCCACGCTCATGCGGTTGTTGGTCACCGTCACGGGGCGGATATGGCCGCGGGTGGCGGCGTTGAACGCGCCCATGTCGGCAGCGGCGTGGTGCAGGGCTGCTGTGGTGTCGCCGGCGGCGGCCAGCGAGTCGAGGCGGGCCTTTTCTGCGGCCAGCGAGTCGGCCACGCGCACCGAGTCGTTGTAGGCCTGCATCGTGCTGTCGTAAATGCGTTGGCGTTCGGCGATTTCTTCTTTCGACGGGGCCACCCAGAACATGTATCCCACAAAAATGGCCATGATAAGCCCAATGCCGATGATCGATTTCTTATCCATTATGCGATGTCTCTTCTTAGGGTATAGATGTGATTCCTATACAGTTAATACAACGTTGAGTTTGGTTTTGAAAATGCAAAGATACGAAAAAAAACATATCCACATATTATAAATAAAGCATTTTGGAGAAAATCCGCCTTTGGCCGCCACTTCCGATGTGCGTTTCTGGTGTGCTTGTTGTACGACTGTTGTACGAAAAATGTTCGTACAACAGTCGTACAACAGTCGTGCAACAGTCGTTCATGGGGCGCGGAGGGTAGGGGTGGGGATGGAACGGGACGAAAGAATATTTGTGCGGGAGGGGACAATAAAGAGGTGCCGTGCGCGTTATGAAGAGGTATGAAAAGAATGGTGCTGACATGTCTGATAGTGCTGTGGAGCGGTGCCGCATGGGCCTACCACTTCAGCGCAGCTGCGCCTACAGGACAGACGCTCTATTACAACGTGGTGGACGGTGGCGCCGAGCTGGTGTTTCCGCACGAGACGTCGCTGCCGGCCTACGGCTGGACGTCGTTCACGAAGCCGATGGGAGCCCTGACGGTGCCCGACACGGTGGAGTGGGGTGGCGAGCGGTATGCCGTGGTGTCGATCGGGCACCATGCGCTGTATGGCTGCAACGGTCTGTCGAGCCTGACGGTGCCCGAAGGGGTGACCCGGATCGGCGCGTCGGCCTTTGCCACCTGTTCGCAGCTGGCCACTGTGACGCTGCCGTCGACGCTGGACACGCTGTGGGGCGGAGCCCTGAAGGAGTGCTCCTCGCTGAGACGGCTTGTGATGCGCTGCCAGCAGCCGCCCTATCTGGGGGCGCTTGTGTTCGACATGACGCCCATCGACAGCTGCGTGCTGGAGGTGCCGTGCGGTGCGGAGAGCGCCTATGCGGCTGCATCGCCATGGAACGGCTTCGGTCAGATGGTGAATCCGGTGTGCGAAGGAACTCTGACGGTGAGCGTGAACGATGCCCTGTGCGGCTATGCCACCGGCAGCGGCACCTATGCGGCCGGCATCGGTGTGCAGCTGACGGCTGTGCCTGCCGAGGGCTGCTTTTTTGCCTGTTGGGACGACGGTGTGGAGGCCAACCCGAGGGTGGTGCTTGTGGAGGGCGATGCGGCCTACCGGGCGATGTTGTTCGCGATGCGGCACGACACGGTGTGGCTGACAGACAGCGTGGTGGCCACGATGGCCCGCCTGAGTGTGCTGTCGGCCGACGAGACCTTCGGCATCGGTGTGGGCAGCGCTGTGCTGCCTGTGGGCAGCGAGGTGGAGGTGTGTGCGTTGCCGCTTGAGGGCCACCGCTTTGCGGGTTGGGCCGACGGTGCGGAGGAGAATCCGCGTCGGGTGACGCTGACGGGCGACATGACGCTGACGGTGCTGTTCGACATGGCCGATGTGCAGTCGGCGGAGGCGGACTGGCAGGTGGAGGTGAACGGCCTGACGGTGAGCGTGAGTTGCCCCAGAGGCAGCCGCCTCAATGTGTACGACGCTGCCGGGCGTCTGATGTTCTCGACATCCACGCAGAGCGACCGCACCCACGTGCAGCTGCCTGCCGGCGGTGTCTACCTGGTGCAGGTGGACGAGTCGACAGCCAAGAAGGTGGTGGCGGCGAGGTAAATGAGTGAATTTTTGAATATTGAGATATTTGAATATTGAAATAACAGATATATGAAACTGCAATTTATGGGAGCCACCCGCGAGGTGACGGGAAGTAAACATCTGATCACGACGAAGCATGGGGTGAAGATACTGCTCGACTGCGGCATGTATCAAGGTAAGGGCCTCGAGACCGACGCGATGAACCGCGACCTGGGTTTCGACCCGGCGGAGATCGACTATCTGATCCTTTCGCATGCGCATATCGACCACAGCGGACTGATACCGTTCATCTACAAGCAGGGTTTCCGCGGCACGGTGGTGTGCACGCCGGCCACCCGAGACCTCTGCGCCATCATGCTGGCCGACGCCGGACGCATCCAGGAGCAGGACACGATGACCTTCAACAAGAAGCGCAAGGCACAGGGGCTGGATCCGGTGGAGCCGATCTACGACGAGCAGGACGCCCAGGCCTGCATGAGCTGTTTCGTCAGCGTGCCCTATCACAAAAAGTTCAACATCGAGGGCGAGGTGACGGTGGAGTTTTTCGATGCCGGACACATCCTCGGTTCGGCCTGCGTCTATCTGGAGATTCGTGAGGGTCGCAAGACCATCCGGCTGGGCTTCACGGGCGACATCGGCCGCTACGACAAGCAGATATTGAAGGATCCGGAACCGTTCCCGCAGGTGGACTATCTGATTATGGAGAGCACCTATGGCGACCGTCTGCACGAGAGCCTCGAAACGGCCGAGCAGGAGTTGCTGATGGCCGTGCTTGACACCTGCATGAAAAAGAAAGGCAAGCTGATCATTCCCAGCTTCGCCATTGGTCGTGCGCAGGAGATCATCTATGCCCTCGACCGGCTGGAGCATGCCAAGCTGCTGCCCGACATCGACGTGTTTGTCGACAGCCCCCTGAGCCTGTCGGCCACCAACATCATGCGGCTGCACACAGAGTGCTTCAACGAGGGCATCGTGGACTATTGCAAGACCGATCCCGACCCGTTCGGCTTCGAGCGCCTGCATTATATACACACCGTTGAAGAGTCGAAACAGCTCAACGTGCGCCACAAGCCGTGCGTCATCATCTCGGCATCGGGCATGATGGAGGCCGGCCGCGTGAAGCACCACATCGCCAATCATATCGAGAATCCCGCCACGACGATCCTGTGTGTGGGCTATTGCGAGCCGTCGACGCTCGGCGCACGCATCATGCGGGGCGACGAGGAGGTGAGCATCTTCGGCCAGCGCCACAAGGTGAGAGCCGAGCTGCGCCGCATCGATTCGTTGTCTGGACATGCCGACTATTCGGAGATGATCAACTATATCGGCTGCCAGGAGAAACGCAAGGTGAAAAACATCTTCCTTGTGCACGGCGAGGCCGAAACACAGGAGCACTTTGCCGAGACCCTCCGCGAGGTGGGCTGGAAGCATGTCTCGATACCCGAATTCCGTGCCGAAGTGGACCTTTGACAAAGACTGAACAAAAAACGCAACCGATGAATATCACAATTCTTTGGGCCGATGACGAGATTGATCTTCTCAAGCCCCACATCCTGTTTCTGCAAGAGAAAGGCTATTCCGTGATTCCCGTCATGTCGGGGCGCGATGCCCTCGACGAGATTGAGGCGCATGTGCCCGACCTTGTCTTCCTCGACGAGCAGATGCCCGGCCTGTCCGGCATCGACACGCTGTCGCTCATCAAGGAGCGCTGGCCGCAGTTGCCTGTGGTGATGATCACCAAAAGCGAGGAGGAACACATCATGGAGGATGCCCTTGGCGGCAAAATCAGCGACTATCTCATCAAGCCCGTCAATCCCAACCAGATTCTCCTCACCGTGAAGAAGCACACCGAGATGCGCCGCCTGCAGAGCGAGCATTCCACGATGAACTATCAGCAGCAGTTCCGCGAAATCGGCATGCAGCTCTCTTCCCGGATGGATTGGGAGGAGTGGATTGAGATGTACCGCCGTCTGGTCTACTGGGAGCTTGAACTGTCGAAGACCCAGGACGACAATATCCACGACATATTCATGTCGCAGAAGCGCGACGCCAACCAGCAGTTCTGCCGCTACTATCAGGACAACTACGTCGACTGGCTTTCCGGCGCTGCCGACAAGCCCACGCTGTCGCCCACCGTACTCAAGGAGCGCCTGTTCCCGTTGCTCAAGGACGAGCGGCCGACGTTCCTCATCGTCATCGACAATTTCCGCTACGACCAGTGGAAGTTTGTCCAGCCTACCATCGAGCAGTATTTCCGCACCGAGCGCGACGACATCTATTTCACCATCCTCCCTACCACCACGCAGTTTGCCCGCAACGCCATGTTTGCCGGGCTCATGCCCTCTGAGATTGAGCGCAAGTATCCGCAGTATTGGGTCAACGAGGACGAGGAGGGATGGAAGAACCAGTACGAGAACGAGCTCCTCGACGAGAACCTCCGCCGTCATGGGTTCAACATCAAGCATTCCTACTCCAAGGTGCTCAATGCGCAGTTCGGCAAGAAGCTTGTCGACCGCATACCTGAGATGATGCACAACCGCCTCAACGTGATCATCTACAACTTCATCGACATGCTCTCTCACGCCCGCACCGAAAGCGACATTGTGCGCGAGCTGGCCGAGAACGAGCAGGCCTACCGTTCGCTCACGCTCTCGTGGCTGCAGCATTCGCCCCTCATCGAAATCCTCAAGGACCTCGCCACGCGCGATGTCAATGTCGTCATCACCACCGACCACGGCTCGGTGCGCATCGATCGACCTGTCCGTGTCAAAGGCGACCGTGATATCAGCGTCAACCTCCGCTACAAGCAGGGCCGGTTGCTCGACTATAATGCCAAAGATGTGTTTGAGGTGAAGGATCCCTCGCGCATCTTCCTTCCGCGCCGCCACGTCACCTCGCCCTATATCTTCTGCCGCGAGAACGATTTCTTCGCCTACCCCAACAACTACAACCAGTACGTCCAGTACTACACCTCCACCTTCCAGCACGGCGGCATCTCCATGGAAGAATGCCTCGTGCCTTATGTCGTGCTCCGTCCCAAACCCTGACCCTTGAACTGAATTAACCTGTAAAGCTTTCATGCAATGAAGATTCTTGTGGTGCTGCCCCGCATACCTTTCCCCCTCGACAAGGGCGACAAGTTGCGTGCCTATTATCAGATTCGCGAGTTGTCCAAGCGACACGATATCTATCTTTTCTGCCTCACTCATTCCGCCCCGCAGCCGTCGCAGATTGAGGCTCTGCGTCCCTTCTGCCGCGATATCCGCATCGTGCGCCTCAATCTTCTGGTCTGCTACAAGAATATCCTTCGCAACTGGTTCTTCTCCAAGTCGCTCCAGATGGGCTACTGGGACAATAAGCGGGCCCGTCGGCGCTTCAAGGACTTCGAGGCTGAGGTGCAGCCCGACGTCATCTACAACCAGATGGTGCGCACCATGCCGCTCGTCGCACGCTCCTCGCGGCCCAAAGTGATGGACTTTCAGGACGCCCTTTCGATGAACACCGAGCGGCGCATGGAGCGCTCGCGCGGCTTCTGGCGCTATATCCTGCACTACGAGTTCAAAATGCTCCGTTCGTCGGAGTACAACTCGTTCAGCATCTTCGACGGCCTCACCATCATCAGCGAGGTCGACAGCGAGGCCATTCCCCACAAGAAAAACGGCGAGATCATTATCGTGCCTAACGGCGTCGACTTTGACCGCTTCTCGCCAGGGAATGTGGATGTTCCACCGTCGCAGCACTATTCTGTTGTCTTCTGCGGCAACATGGCCTATCCGCCCAACATCGACGCCGCACGCTTCCTGGCGCAGGAGATCATGCCTCTCGTTTGGAAGCAGATGCCATCTGCAACGCTTCTTCTGGCGGGAGCCGACCCCAAGCCCGCGGTCAGGGTGCTCGAATCCAGCCATGTCCATGTCAGCGGCCGGCTGCCCGACATCCGCACGGCCTACGCCTCGTCCGAGGTCTTCGTGGCTCCCATGCGCATTGGCTCCGGCCTCCAGAACAAATTGCTCGAGGCAATGGCGATGCATCTTCCGTGCGTCAGCACCACCCTGGCAGCCACCCCGCTCCGCGCCACTGCAGGCGAGCATCTGCTGGTGGCCGACAGCCCTCGGCAGATGGCCGACCATATCGTCTCCCTGCTGCAGTCTGAGCAGCTCCGCCATCGGATTGACGATGCCGCCCACCAGTTTGTGCAGCAGCACTTCTCGTGGCAAGCCGCCGTACAACCCCTTGAACAACTTCTCAATGAGCAACTGGAATCCAAACAAGCAGGGCAAATTCAGGAATAGCATCGGCGAAGAAGTCCGCCGCCCCACGCCCCAAGAGCGCAACACATTCTCCACCGAGGAGGTGCCCGAAAAGGCCATCCTCGTCGCCGTGTGCCCCTCCGGACAATCGGTCGAACGCACCGACGAGTATCTCAACGAACTTCAGTTCCTTCTCGAAACGGCCGGCGGTGTCGCCCTCAAGAAGGTTGTCCAGCGCCTCGAGCGTCCCGACACCCGCACCTATGTCGGCAGTGGCAAGCTCGAGGAGATCCGCGAATACAAGCAGGCCCTCGAGGCCGATTTCATCGTTGTCGACGACGAACTTTCCCCTGCCCAGCTGCGCAACCTCGAGCGTGAGCTCAACTGCCGCATCCTCGACCGCACCACGCTCATCCTCGACATCTTTGCCCGTCGTGCCCGCACCTCCACCGCAAAAACGCAGGTGGAACTGGCACAGCTGCAATATATGCTTCCGCGGCTCACCCGCCTCTGGACCCACCTCGAGCGCCAGCGCGGAGGCATCGGCATGCGTGGCCCTGGCGAGACTCAGATCGAAACCGACCGACGGCTGATCAAGGAGAAGATATCCCTGCTGCGCCAGCAGCTCGACAAAATCGACACCCAGAAGGCCCTCCAGCGCAAAAACCGCGAGAGCCTCGTCCGCGTCGCCCTCGTCGGCTACACCAATGTCGGCAAGTCCACCCTGATGAACCTCCTCGCCAAGAGCGACGTCTTTGCCGAAAACAAGCTCTTCGCCACCCTCGACACCACCGTCCGTAAGGTCGTCATCGGCAACCTTCCGTTCCTCCTCACCGACACCGTCGGATTCATCCGCAAACTGCCCACCCAGCTCGTCGAAAGTTTCAAGTCGACCCTTGACGAGGTGGTCGAAGCCGACCTCCTGCTCCATGTCGTCGACATCTCCAACCCCGACCACGAGGAGCAGATTGCCGCCGTCAACCGCACCCTCGACGAAATCGGTGCCCTCGACAAGCCCACCATCCTCGTCTTCAACAAGATCGACGCCTACACCTACGTCGAAAAAGAGGCCGACGACCTCACCCCCGTCCCCCGTGCCAACTGGAGCCTCGACATGCTCCGCGACAGCTGGATGTCGAAATCGGGCAACGCCGTCTTCATTTCCGCCGCCGACAAGCAGAATGTCGACGCCCTGCGTGACCTGCTCTACCACGAGGTTGCCCGCATCCACTCCATACGCTATCCCTACAACAATTTCCTCTACTGATTGTCAGGCTTTGGCGCATGTTTCATGCGCCGCCAACCTTCTTGCCGACAGCTTAGCTGCCGGCATTTTTTTTGTTGATGCCGAAATCTTGTCGCCGGATTTGAAAAAAAAGAATGGGGGCCCAGTCGGAGAAGCTAAAAAAATGAAACTATGAAAAGAAAAAAAACTTCACACAACCATCGCGGCCCCCGGGGTATTGAGCGGTTTACCCAAGTCTTATAACGGCCGCTTCCCCTTGTTATTGTGCAACCCCTCAAAAAAAATCCAACCGGCCACCCTTAGCGATTCGCCAATGCGGCTATCCTCCCGCCTTCCGGCTCCGATTCTTGTCCACTCGGTGCACATCTGTTGTACGACTGTTGTACGAAAAATGTTCGTACAACAGTCGTACATCAGCCGTGCCCGTTGTGGGGCAGGCAGTTTTTTTTTATCCCGTGGCGGCATACTAGGGATTTCCTTTTTCCGTTAATGGGGTATGGCTGATTTGAAGAAACTTTTGTCGGATTCGATGGTCTACGGGCTGAGCAGCATCGTGGGCAGGTTTTTGAACTATCTGCTGGTGCCGGTCTACACCTACCACATGAGTGCGGCCTCCGGCGGCTATGGCGTGGTGACCAACGTCTATGCCTACACGGCGCTGTTGCTGGTGATTCTGACTTTCGGCATGGAGACCACTTTTTTCTATTATTCCAACCGTGAGGGTGTCGACCGCCGGCGCGTGTTCAGCACGGCGCTGACGGCGGTGGGCTCGGTGGCGGCGCTGTTTGTGGTGCTCGTCATGTCGTTCATAGGACCCATCAGCGCCGCTATGGGCTATGCCGACCATCCCGAATACCTTCAGGTGATGGCCATTGTGGTGGCGCTCGACGCGTTCCAGGCCATCCTCTTCGCCCGCCTGCGGCAGGAGGGCCATGCATGGAAATTCTTCGCCCTCAAGATGGCATTTATCCTGCTTACGGTGGCGCTGACGCTCTTCGTCTTCTTGGCGGCGCCGCGCTGGAGCCATCTCTCCTGGATGGGATGGTATGACGAGTCGCACCAGGTGGCCTACATTTTCTTCATCAACCTCTTCTGCACCGCCATCGTCACCTTCGGCTTCTGGCGCGAGTTGCGCGACTACCACATCTCGTCGTTCGACCCCGCACTCCTCAAGCAGATGCTCCGCTATGCGTGGCCCCTGCTGCTGTTCGGCATTGTGGGCATCTTCAACCAGGTGGCCGACAAGATACTCCTTCCATGGCTGCTGCCCGGCGACGAGGGCCGTGTGCAGCTGGGCATCTACGGGGCCTGCGTCAAGATTGCCATGCTGATGGCCCTTATCACCCAGGCATTCCGCTATGCCTACGAGCCCTTCGTTTTCGGAGGCCAGCGCGACAAACACAGCAAAGAGACCCAGGCGCTGGCCACCAAGTATTTCATCATGTTCACCCTGCTGGCTTTTCTGGCCGTGATGGCATATATCGACCTCTTCAAGTATTTTGTCGGGCCCGACTATCGCTCGGCGCTCCAGGCCGTTCCCATCGTGATGATGGCGGAGATCCTGATGGGCATCTATTTCAACCTGTCGTTCTGGTACAAATTGACCGGGCAGACCTGGTGGGGCGCCGTGATGAGCACGATCGGCTGCATCGTGCTGGTGGCGGTGAACATCGCCTTTGTGCCCCGCATCGGCTATATGGCCTGTGCCTGGGGCGGCCTGGCGGGCTACGGAGTCTGCGTCCTCCTCAGCTATTTCATCGGCCAGCGGAAGAATCCGGTGCCCTATCCTGTGGCCGAGATCGCCTTCTATTTCCTTCTCGCGCTGGCGCTCTTCGCGCTGATGCATTACCTGCCCATTGCCAACACGTCACTCCGCCTTGTGGTCAACACGCTCCTGTTGGCAGTCTATGTGGGTGTGGTGCTCTGGCGCGAGCGCACCCTAGTGGCACCTGTCGTCAACCGTTTAAAAAGCTTCATACACAAATGAGAAAGATACTCCTCACCCTCATCGCATTGGCGGCTCTGGCGTCGCTTGGCGCCTGCCACAAGACGTGCACCTGCGTGCGCTACGACGGTGCCTCGCACACCTTTTCTGCCGACGAGGTGGACGCCATCGCTGGCGGCAACTGCGACGATATGATCATCCAGGCGGGTTACCGCTACTATGCTGTCTGCAGCTGGGATTGACCTATGGCTTGCCTTTCCTGTCCGCGCCATTGCGCTGTCGACCGATCCCGCCAAAGGGGCTTCTGCGGCGCTCCTGCCGAGCTGCAGGTGTCGGCCGTGTGTCTGCACCGTGGCGAGGAACCTGTGCTGACGGGCGCTTCCGCGGGGTCGGCACCTTCCAGCATCGTCAATGTTTTCTTCTCCCATTGCAGCCTGCAGTGCATCTATTGCCAGAATGCCGCCATCGCCGGCCATGATGTCGACGACACGCTGGTGCACTACCGCAGTGTGGATGCCGTTGCCGACCGTGTGGCGGAGCTGCTTCCGCAGAGCAGCGGCCTGGTGGGGCTGGTCACCGCCGCCCACTATGTGGACTATGTGGCGCCCCTGGTTGAGGCTATCCACCGTCGCGGTTTCCATCCTGCCGTTGTCTACAACAGCAGTGGCTACGAGGACCTCGACGCCCTGCGCAGCCTTGAAGGGATAGTGGATATCTACCTGCCCGATTTCAAATACATGGACCCGTACCTGGCCGAGGTCTGCAGCCATGCCGCCGACTATCCGCAGGTGGCCACGCAGGCCATCGCCGAGATGTATCGCCAGGTGGGTTCCGGATTGCTCACCGACAACGGCGTCGCCTTCCGCGGCATGATTATACGCCACCTGGTGCTGCCGGGCCATGTCGACAACTCGCTGGCCTGTCTCGACTGGATTGCCGACCATCTGCCGTCGAACATCCACCTCTCGCTGATGGCGCAGTATTTCCCGCCCGACGGCATAGCGCTGCCGGCACCGCTCGACCGAACATTGACCGACGACGAATACAAAACTGTGGTTGACCATTGCAACCGCTTGGGTTTCAGTCGCGGATGGCTGCAAGAGATGTCGTCGCAGCATTGCTACCGTCCCGATTTCACCAATCCCGTCAACCCCTTTGAAGCATGAAGAAAAACGAATACGTTCTGGATCTTGGTCCTGAGGATGAATTTGACGGCTTTGCCTACCTTTTCTTTCTGTCGGCAGCACCCACCTATTCTTTTGCCGACGACTTGAACCATCTCTATCCCATATCCCTTGCCCGGGAGGAAAACATCACCGTCGACGGCGTCGAGTGGCCGCTGTATTCCTACTACGATCCGGTGCTGTTGCTTCACTACTACCTGGTCGAACGTCCGGCACAGGCCACGGGGTTCCGCTCATGGGGCATCGGCCACAAACTGCTCATCATCAAAGGCACTTTGGCCGCTGACAAAATGGACGAAATCGAGAGCGACTTCACCGAGATTCCCGTCCCGCCTGCCGACACCGATCTCCTGGGCATCGAACGCTACCGGTTGATGAAGGCGCTGCACGACGACTTTATCCCCGTCAACCGCTTCAATCCCGACCACATCCCCGACGACAAAAAGAGCGCCGCCGCCACCCGGCAGCTGTCGAAGGCCATCAACATGATCCTCGACGAGCTCGACCATCAGAGCGTCCGCCGCCACAATCCCTATTCGCTGCAGGAAAACGACAGTTGACATCCGCACAATGACCTGCTGATGAGGGGATGTTGTGTGCTGAAGGTGGCGGAAAGAAGGTGGGAAGAAGGCAGGAAGAAGGTAACAGGTTGTTATATAGGAGGTAACAGGGCGGTGAACGCAGTGGTGGGGAAGGACGGGTTGGAGAGGGGTTGGAGAGGGGTTGGAGGGGGGCGGGTGAAGTGGTTGATTTACCGCATGTTGCAAAGGCGGAAAAATAGGGCTCTTTTTGGGGCGGAAATGTGACGTGTTTTATCGTTGATGATTGTTGCAAAGTGCACAATGAGAGATGATTGAGCCAATCCGATGGGCTTTATCGCATGGCTGCGCCCCTACCAGACGGCAGGGAAAGAGGTTTTCAATCGCATAGCCATTTAATTTTTTCTACTTTTCGCCTATTTCAAAAAAAGAAGCAAGGCCTCCGGTGAAGGGGGCCTTGCTGAGAGTGTGCGTTTGGATGCCAGGAGGAATTATTTCTTCTCCGGCATGGCGGCGAGCGATGCCACGAGGAAGTCGTAGAACTTCTTCGTGCTGGGAATGTAGCAGCGCTCGTCGGGGCTGTGCGGGCTCTGCAGGGTGGGGCCGAAGGAGATCATCTCCATGTCGGGATATTTGCCGCCGAGCAGGCCGCATTCAAGGCCGGCGTGGATGGCCACGATGGCGGGTTCTTTCTTGTAGAGCTTTTTGTAGGTCTGCTTCATGGTTTTGAGCAGCTGGCTGTCCATATTGGGTTTCCAGCCGGGGTATGCGCCGCTGAGGGTGCATTTGCCGCCGCACATTTCAGCGAGGCAGACGAGGCGCTCGCCGAGGGCATCCTTGGCGGTGTCGACGCTGGAGCGGAGCAGGGCGTGGACCATGAATTTCTTGCTGGCGGTGGTCTTCACGATGGCCAGGTTGAGGGAGGTTTCGACGAGGCCTTCCATGTCGCGGCTCATGCGGATGACGCCGTTGGGGGCAACCATCATGAGGTTGATGATTTTCTGGGTGTCCTGTTCGGAGATGACGGTGGGGTTCATGCGGACGCGCTCGTATTTGGCGAAGAAGTCAGGCTCGACGGCGGCGAGTTCTTTCTTCACCCAGCCGGCCACTTTGTCGAACTCTTTGAGGATGCACTCCTCGTGGGCCTTGGGCATGGCGATGACGGCTTCGGCGTCGCGGGGGATGGCGTTGCGCATGTTGCCGCCCTCGATGCTGATGATGCGGATGCCGCACTCGGCCACCCAGCGGAGATGGCGGAAGAGGAGCTTGTTGGCGTTGGCGCGGCCGGTGTTGATTTCCATGCCGCTATGACCGCCCTTGAGGCCGCCGATGGTGAGGCGATAGGCCACCATGTCTTTGGGAGCACGCTCGGTGGTGTAGGGGATGCTGAGGGAGGCGTCAAGGCCGCCGGCGCAACCGACATAGAGTTCGCCCTCGGTTTCGGAGTCGAGGTTGAGCAGATAGTCGCCGTGCAGTTCGCCCTTCTTGAGGCCGAAAGCGCCGGTCATGCCGGTTTCTTCGTCGGTGGTGATGAGGGCCTCGAGGGGGCCGTGTTTCACCTCTTTGGAGGTGAAGACGGCCATAATGGCGGCGACGCCCATGCCGTCGTCGGCGCCAAGGGTGGTGTCGCAAGCATAGACCCAGTCGTCGACGATCTTGGTCTGGATGGGATCTTTCTCAAAATTGAAGACTTTGCCGGCGCGGGCCTGGGGCACCATGTCCATGTGGGCCTGCAGGACGACGGGGCTGACCTTTTCCATGCCTTTGGTGGCAGGTTTGCTGAGGATCACGTTGCCGACGCCATCGACGCGGCATTCGATCTTGTTCTTCTTGGCCCAGTTGACAAGGAATTCGCGGACAACCTCTTCGTGTTTAGAGGGACGCGGGCACTGGGTGAGGGCGTGGAAATTGCTCCACAATTCTTTGGGTTCGAGATCTTTAATTGTCATAATATGATGGTTTTCGTTAATAATTCATTCGGTTCGGAAACAATGTGCAAATTTACGGAAGATATTTTGACCGTGCAAATTTTTTTTAGCATCGATGGAAAAAGCCGCGCGGCTTCGGATTGTAAAAAAATGGCGCCGGGCGGTGCGGTGTGCGGGAATTTTTGTATTTTTGCGTTTTGGAACAAGCTGCCATGGTTGGCACATAAGGCACAAAATGAAGCGAATAGAGATTATCAATGGGCCGAATCTGAACCTCACGGGCCTGCGCGAGCCTGAGGTGTACGGATCGAAGACGATGGAGATGATGATGGCCGAGTTGCGGGCGATGTTTCCCGACGTGGCGCTGGGATATTGGCAAAGCAATATCGAGGGCGAGATAGTGGACCGCATACAGGAGGTGGGCTTTGCCGCCGACGGCCTGATTGTCAATGCCGGAGGCTACAGCCACACGTCGGTGGCCATCCACGATGCCCTGAAGGCGGTGCCTGCGCCGGCTGTGGAGGTGCATATCAGCAACATTTTTGCGCGCGAAGAATACCGCAGGCATTCGCTTCTGAGCGAGGCCTGTGTGGGGGTGATCTGCGGATTGGGCCTGCAGGGCTATGAGCTGGCTGTGAGGGCCTTGCTGTCGAGAGGCGTGGCTCCGGAGCGTCGATAATCCCTTTCTTTTTGAGGAGGCTGCCGCATGAAAAGGGCGGCTAGCGGGCGGAGTCGAGGAGCGACTGGAGCTCTTTGATCTCGTCGCGGAAAGTGGCGGCCGCCATGAAGTCGAGTTCCTTGGCTGCAAGTTGCATTTTGCGTTGGCGTTCGCGTATTTCCTTTCGCAGCTGGTCTTTCGTCATGGCCATCCAGCGCTGTCGATCCTTGTTGGCAGGGGGCTGGGGTGTGTCGGGTTCGTTGTCGTCTTCGGCAGCCTTGGGTGAGGCGGAGTGAAGGGGAGGCTGATAGTTGTCGGACAGTTCGGCGGCACGCTCGATGACGCTGGTGGTGCCGATGATGGCATCGGTGGACTTCACGATTTGGCGCGGCACGATGCCGTGTTCCATATTGTATTTGATTTGCTTGTCGCGATGGCGGTTGGTGATGTCGATGGCGCGTTGCATGGAGCCTGTGACATGGTCGCCGTAGAGAATGGCGCGGCTGTGGACGTTGCGGGCGGCGCGGCCAATGGTTTGGATGAGTGCACGGTCGGAGCGAAGAAAACCCTCTTTGTCGGCATCGAGGATGGCGACGAGCGAAACCTCGGGCAGGTCGAGGCCTTCGCGAAGCAGGTTGACGCCGACGAGCACGTCGAAGACGCCCATGCGAAGGTCGCGCATGATTTCGACGCGTTCCAAGGTGTCGACGTCGGAGTGGATGTATTTGCTGCGTATGCCGAGGTTGATCAGGTAGGAGGTCAGTTCCTCGGCCATGCGCTTGGTGAGTGTGGTCACGAGCACCCGTTCGCCTTTGCCGACGACACGTTCAATTTCGTCGAGGAGGTCGTCGACTTGGCTGACTGCCGGGCGTACCTCGACGACGGGATCGAGCAGGCCGGTGGGCCGGATCACCTGTTCGACGACCACGCCTTCGGCTTCGGAGAGCTCGTAGTCGGCGGGGGTGGCGCTGATGTAGATGGTCTGGCCGGTGAGCTGGTAGAATTCGTCGTAGGTGAGGGGACGGTTGTCGAGAGCAGAAGGCAGTCGGAAGCCGTATTCGACGAGCGATGTTTTGCGGCTGCGGTCGCCGCCATACATGGCACCGATTTGGGGCACGGTGACGTGGCTCTCGTCGATCACGAGCAGGAAATCGTCGGGGAAATAGTCGAGAAGGCAGAAAGGCCGGCTGCCGGGCGCGCGACCGTCGAAGTAGCGGGAGTAGTTTTCGATACCGGAACAGTAGCCCAGTTCCTGAATCATCTCGAGGTCGTAGTTGACACGTTCTTCAAGGCGTTTGGCTTCGAGGTTCTTGTCGATGCTGCGGAGATAGTCGCGTCGCTCGTACATGTCGTGCTGTATCTGGAGGATGGCGGATGCCATATTGTCCTTTGACGTCAGGAAGTTGGTGGCGGGATAGATGACCACCTCGTTGAAGCGTTCGAGGACATGGCCGCTGACAGGGTCGAAGCTGGAGAGCGATTCGACCTCGTCGTCCCAGAAGGAGATGCGATAGCAGAAATCGGCGAAGGAGGGGTAGATGTCGACGGTGTCGCCTTTGACGCGGAAGCGGCCGTTGATGAATTCGATTTCGTTGCGTACATATTGTCCATCGAGGAGGCGGAGGAGGAGGTCGTCGCGCCGGATGTGGTCGCCGATGTGTATGGTGACGGTGCCGCGCTTGAACTCGTCGGGGTTGCCGATGCCGTAGATGCAGCTGACGCTGGAGACGACGATGACGTCGCGTCGGCCGCTGAGCAGGACGCTGCTGGCGCGGAGGCGCAACTTGTCCAGTTCGTCGTTGATGGCGAGGTCTTTTTCTATATATGTGTTGGTGGCGGGGATGTAGGCTTCGGGCTGGTAGTAGTCGTAGTAGCTGACGAAATATTCGACGGCGTTGTTCGGGAAGAACTGTTTGAATTCGCCGTAGAGCTGGGCGGCGAGGGTCTTGTTGTGGCTGAGGACGAGGGTGGGACGCTGCAGCTCGGCGATGACGTTGGCTACGGTGAATGTTTTTCCGCTGCCGGTGACGCCTTGCAGCACTTGAGCCCGCTGGCCAGAACGGATGCCTTCCACCAGTTGGCGGATGGCCTCGGGTTGGTCGCCCATAGGGGCGAAGTCTGATTTCAGCTGAAAGTCCATGTGATGAGGCGAAGGGATTATTTGCCGATGCAGAAGCGCGAGAAGATGGAGTCGAGGATGTCGTCGGAGGTGACCTGTCCGGTGATGGTGCCGAGGTGGTAGAGTGCATCGCGGAGGTCGATGGCCACGAGATCGGCGGGTATGTGGCCGAGGAGTTCGTCGTGGGCGGCGGAGAGGGCGGAACGCATGCGGAGGAGGGCGTCGCGATGGCGGACATTGGAGAGGAGGATGTCGGAGCGGGAAGCGACGCCGAGGGTGTCGACAAGGGCCTGTCTGAGGCGGTCGAGGCCTTCGCCTGTGCGGGCGGAGATGAAAAGGCAGGAGCAAATCCTTCATGTACGCAGTGATTGTTTCGTCATCGTATTTCATAGCAAGTCTCCCAAAAAGTAAATTCTACGCTAAGTATCTAGCAAGTTTCGTGCCAACTTGATTAAAGAATGCCACGCATGGATGCGTGGAAAAAGGAAAGAGAGAGGTTTCGTCAGAAAATTCTCGTGCGAATCCAAAAATACATGAATGGATTTTTGGTTCGGAGCGCTCCCCCGCTTCGCGGGTCGGGTGTTTCGCCCTTCGCTCGCGCTCATTGTTCCGCTTC